>JAGGXR010000065.1 GCA_021162935.1 Deltaproteobacteria bacterium | reverse complement strand
GGGGTGGACTGTTCTGGGCACGGCACCTGCAACGTGGTCGATGGTGCAGCCCAATGCTCCTGTGAAGACGGCTACCACGTCGTCGATGCAACCAGTTGTGAGGAGGATACCCAAGGCTGTGTCCATGACACGGACTGGGGATTCGTGCCTTTCGACATACCGGCAGACAGCGTAACGGTCCCACCTGGAGGAGATATCCAGGCGGCCATCGATAGTCTTTCCGCCGGTGGAACCGTGGTGCTCAAAGCTGGGGCCTACGAAGGGAGCCACATCCAGCTCAAGTCGAACCTCGTGATTCAGGGAGCAGGGGTGGGTGTGACCACCATCGCTTTCAACGGTGGTGCCGACCAACCGCTCATGCAAATGCGAGAAGGCCAGAATGTGATTCTTCGGGGCTTTACCGCGGACTGCAGGGGGACGGCCACAGCCAATGGCATCGAGTTCATCCACGGGCCGGACAACATTCTCATAGAAGATGTGGAGGTGTTCGGGGCGGACAAGTCGAACCTGCTCGTCTACAACACCAGTTGGAACGAGGCGACGAACCGGATCACGATCAAAAACGTGTCCTCCTACGACGGGGTCCTGTATCATGGCATCGGGCTCAGATTCGTGGAAAGCGCCCTGGTGTGCCAATGCGAATCCCACCATATGGGCGGCTACGGCCTCGACTTCTCCCGGGTCAAGTATGCCGAAATCGTGGGCTGTTTCCTCCATGACAACGGCTCCGGCGGATCCAAGTTTCCTGGATCGAATTTTATCTACATCCATGACTCCACGATTGCGGACAATTCTGGTGTCGGGATCAAATTTAACCTCTTGGGGACCGAAGGCACGGGCCTGATGCACTTCGACATCGAAAATACGGAGGTGACCAACTCAGGAGCGGGAATGGTGGATTGGGGAGACGACTTTGCCCCGCCCACCTTCGAAGAAATGGTCCTCATCGGAAACAACATCCACGACAATGTCTCCAACGGCCAGCCTTTCGATCACGTCCGACTGCGGGGGTGCAATGCAGCCCATGAATACGGGGACAACATCGGATTGACCATTGCCAGAGCAGGCACCATCAACGCCATTGCCCACCAGACCGGCACCCCGCAAGAAGATGGCGTGGGCTGGGTCGCCTGGCCTGGACCTCAATGAGCAGGAAAGCCGAGTGTATCTGAACGAAGTCGGTTGGTCGCCCCGTTCATGCATCGTCCATCCTCTTTGGAGCCGTGACACAAGAGCTGATACTTCGCCCCATGTGAACAGGGTTTTGACAGGGCTCCATGGTCTGGCTAAGTTCCAACGAACCATTGGGGAAAACCAGGATGACAAACGAGGATTCAGCATGACGAAAAGACCAGATGACGTTGTCAGGATCACTGCAAGTCCAGTGAACCGCACCACCAAGGCCATGGCCTGTGCCTTGGCCATCCTTGCATGGGGATGGCTTGGCTCGACCGGCTGCAAGGAAGACAGCCGTGGATCCCGTGACGATGCCCAGGTGGAACAGGATGGAGGACTCGACTCATCCGTCCACAACGACGGGTCTCAGACCGGCGACGCCCATACGAACGATGATGGGTCGATAGACCCGGACAGCGGCCAGGACGCCAGCACACCATGCATCGGGCCCCAGGTCCTGCGCTACGACACCTACGAGGTGACCCTCCAGGCGAGCCAAGGCTACAACGGCACGTCCGGGTCCCCCAATCCGTTCACCGAGGTGGACCTGACGGCAACGGTGACCGCTCCGGACAACCGGACCATCCAGGTCGAAGGATTTTACGACGGAGACGGTGCAGGGGGCAACAACGGCCAGGTCTTCAAGATCCGGATCTTTGCGGACCAACCGGGTCAATGGAGCTACGTGACCCACAGCACCGCGGACAGCGGCCTGGACGGCCAGACCGGGCAGTTTTGCGTGCAGGGCACCCTCGCTGGCCGATTCGGGGCCGGCCCGGTCCTGGTCAATCCCGCCCATCCCCACACGTTCATGCTGGCCAACGGGGACCCGATCTATCTCATCGGCAAGTTCCTCGACGTGGCCGCTCCCGATCCCATCAAGTTCTCACACACTATGTTCTCCGAGCACCTCAGCGACGCAGACCGCCAGGCCATGCTGGACCGGCACGTTGGAATGGGGCTCAACAAGATCAACGTTTACCTGGCGAACCGAGGGGACTATGGCGGGGTCTCGACCACCCCATGGGTCGGGGATGCGGGCAACAACGACAAGTCGCACTTCGACCTGGGCCGCTGGCACATGTATGACGAGTGGGGGCGAAAGATCCGCGACGCTGGCCTGGTGGCCCAGTTCTGGTTCTTTGCGGACGACTCCGACTTCGGCCCCATGTCCGATGCAGACAAGCAGCGCCTCATCCGTTACGGCATGGCTCGCATGTCCGGCTATGCCAACACCATGTTTACCCTCTGCCTGGAATGGGAGGAGGGATGGTCACCGCAGGCGGTGAACACGAACGCGCGCTTTTTGCAGCAGCACAATCCCTGGGCCAGGCTCGTCAGTGTCCATGGGCAGACCGGCGACTTCGACTATCCCAACGAGGCATGGGCGAACTACATGGACATCCAGTCGGGCAACGACGCCTCGCCCTCCACCGTGCATGCCATGGGTCTGCACAACCGCGGTCTGGCCGACAAGCCCCTCATCAACGAAGAGTTCGGCCTGGGAGACGAAAATGACGACCTGCGCCGACGCGCCTGGGCGGCATTCACCGCCGGGGCCGGCGGTTCGGGGACAGGGGCCTTCCTCCAGCACCTGGCGGCCTTCACCACGATTGCGCCCTTCGAACTCATGGATCCCCACGATGAACTCGTAACATCCGGCAGCGGGTATTGCCTAGCGGCCCCTGGGACCGCCTACGTGGTCTATCTCATCAACGGCGGCCAGATCACCCTGGACTTGAGCGCCGCCTCGGGCGCCATGAACGTCACCTGGTTCGACCCCAGGACAGGAAGCCAGACCAACGGCGGCACCGTGACGGGCGGGTCGGTCCAGTCTTTCTCCGCACCGGGCGCAGGGGACTGGACCCTGCTGGTCACCACCCCCTGACTCCCCTTCTCGGATCGTTCATCTCAAACTCTGCCGGGCCGACCTCGCCTTTGTAGGTCACATTGACCTCCCACTCGGCGGCGAACTCGTTTTCTGACGGATTCTCCACGGAAATCATGGAACCCGTCACGGGATGCGGCAGAATCCGATACCATCTGTTTCGGCCCAGCAGGGGACTCTTTGCGCCATGATCGTTTTGTCTGGCGTGTCGCGAACCAGCGCCTATAATCGAAAGACTGACGAAGAAAGATGCTTGTGGCGACTGCAGGCAGGACAGCTTGGTTTGCATGGTGCGGATCAGGCAGGCTGTGCACGTGCAGTCACAGGAGATGCAAGTCGTGCTGCTCGTGTTGACATCGAAGAACCAAGATTTGGTCTGGCGGTTGGATTCATCCTACTTTCGGCGCTTGGGGGTCCTCCATAAGGAAGTGGATACGGGGGCCGAGCTCCTCAAGCAGGCGATCGCGTTGCGCCCCCAACTCATGATTGTCAATTGGGAGTTGCCCGATATGGATGGATTCGACCTCTGCGGCATTCTGCGCACGAGGCCCGAACTTCTCCACATGCGAATCGTGGTTGCAGTGCGCAAGGAGCACCTGTCTCAGACCGTGATACGCAAGGCGGAACATTCAGGAGCGCACAACGTCATCGGGTACCCCTGTTCAGACGAAGAACTCTTTCAGGGGCTCTCCCAGGCTCTCGGGTTGCCCAGACGCATCGGTCGCCGCATTCGCGTCACGGTGGACGCCAAGGTGACGGCCGGTTCCGACAAGTGGGTGGGGCAGGTGAAGGACCTCGGCGAGCATGGCGCACGCATCGTGTTGCCCGGAGCCGACGTGGAGGCCTTGAGGCGGCATCGAGAATTTTCGGTGTCAATGAGCAGACACATGCACCAGGGTAGACCGATCCAGGCTAAGGCGCAGGCGGTCTGGTACGGGATCGACCCCGAGGAAGGCGGCGCTTCTTTAGGCCTGGAGTTCGTTGGTTTGGACAGTGAGCTCCGTCGAGGGATCATTGAACTGGCTTTTTGGGAGATCCTTCCGGATTCGGAACCGACGGTGGTTCTGTTTCGTGGGGACGTTACCGAGTCCACCGAATTCGGAAGCCTTCCGGAGATGCTTTCGGGGACGGTGCGTTTCGACCTGTCAGGAATTCGATACATCAACTCGACCGGGGTGCGGTCGTGGGTCTACTTTTTGGAGGCTCTGCAGGACGTGGACGAGTATGAGTTCGTCCATGCGTCCCATTCGTTCGTGCGGCAGGCATCCATGGTGCCTAGGCTCTTGGGACGCGGCGTGGTTCGTTCTTTTTTTGCGCGGTATCTATGCGAGGCGTGCAACGTCGAGGAACTCCAACTTCTGGAAGTGGAGGCTCGGACCACAGTCGAGTCGTTGCTTGTCCGCCGTTTCCACTGTCCAAGGTGTGGAGCCGAGATGATTTTGGATGATATTCCCGATCATATTTTTGGATTTTTGGTAACCGTTCAGAGGGGGTAGCGGCACCCGATGGGGGATGGCCATGGGGGGATGAAAATGGCGACGGCCTGTCAACGACCGGCGACAGCCGAGTGCCATCGGCGCCCTCGGATGGATCTCGACGATCGTTGGCGGGTGAGGGCACGGGCCCGAAGGCGCCGCCTTCGGGCAATGCGCCGCCATCGACTCGGAAAGTGCCGCCACAGAATGGTCTTGATGAGTTCAACGGCAACCGAACCGTGGTGGGGAACGGTTTCGCCTTTGGTGACGAAGCTGTACCAGCGGCGATGCGGATTGCGGACGCACGCTCGGTAGTACAGGGGGTCACAATGGGCCTTCTTGGCGTGGGCCGTATACATGTGTTGTTCGTAGCGGCGGTAGCCGGGGTAAACCTTCTCACCGCGGCAAGCATTGTATACGAATGTCCTCGTCCCTGTGAAGCGACGCATCGGGATCTGGTAGAGTTTGGGATTTTCGTAGCACGTGTCGGCCGTTGCCCACACCTTGAGTCGTCTCCATGCCTTGGCGGCTGCAAAGACGCCGGCCGTGGGGCAGCAGCCCGCTCCGCTGTGGCCGATGACACTCCAACTTTTGACCCTGATGTGATGGTGACGCAGGAGGTGGATCAGGAGCCTTCGATAGGTGAAAAAATTGAAGGATCCGCCCCACAGAATGTCCAGCCCATGTCTGTCCATGTCCTTCTTACACACAGCATGATGGATGGGCTCGGCCAAGATGACCGGCTCGATGAATCGTCGGTTGAGATAATTTCGCGCGAGTTTGTCGATGCATTTCCCTCCGGCGAGGAAATTGTGTTGGTCTCCTTCGGCGTTGTTTCCATGGAGGAGAACGATGACGGGATAGGTGCCTCCGCAGGCCGCCTCTTTGGGGATCCAAACCTGCCCTCCGTCCCTGTACTTGAGGGGAAGGAGTTGATCCTTCCGAACACAGCGGCGCCGATACCTGCGATGTCGCCGAGTGGGTCTGGGGCGCATGGTTCTGGTGGGAGATGCATCCACTGTGGCTGGTTGTAGCAGAATGGAAAGCAGGAAAGCCAAGGGAAATGCGATCATCGTTTTCTGCATACGTTCCGTTCCTCACCAAGTTCAGGGCGACATCCCTGCCGCATGGCTGGCGACGTTCGCGTCGCTCGATGGGACGGCCCATTCCATGCCATGCAAAAGGGACGTTCCTTGGTCCATGGTCATTCACATGCGGCTTCTGGTGTCCAGCCGTTCGTGGCCACATCGTGGTCCCTCTTCGACAAGACTCCTCTTATTTCATATCGCACAGCAGGCTACAGTGCAAATTCGTAGTGACTTCGGTTCCCAAGGCTCAACGAAGTTTACGGAGGCCAGGTGCTCAAGAAGCGGTTCATCATCGGGCTGGGGATTGGTCTTATCGTGGGCGGCCTTGCAGGTCTGGTTTCGGCCTTGCGGCTGCATGCTGGGGTTTCCGTCCGAGACGCACCCGTAGGGTCATCCTGCGACCCAGTCGTTCGACCTGGAGTGTGACGCGGTCTCCGACCGGTTTGGCCGCGATGACGCGAAGCAGGTCCACGGGACCCGTGATGGCGATTCGACCCAATCGGAGGATGCGGTCTGCATTGCGCAGCCCCGCGTGTCTTGCGGGAGAGCCCGGAAGAACCTCTTGGGCGAGGACGCCACCTCGTCCGTCATCGTGCATGATTACACCCAGCCAGGCGCGACCTGAGATAGATGGCTTCGCCTGTGCCTGGATGGTCAGCAGCAACCCGAAGATGGTCATGGTGAGACGGACGTTCGACGGAAGATGTGCCGTCATTTGAACAGCCGCGTGGTGCGTTGAATCAGCTTCCTTGTTTTTCACGAACTTTTCGTGCCCGGAAGACCTGCTTTTCCAGGTCGAACTGACATGGAGTGTTGGTGACTTCCAAGGTGTTCGGATCCTGAGTCCCCAGGCAGATGTCAAGCGACGGGGACGACTGGCATTCAGAGGGATTGCCGTCCATGGTGTAGTCGATGCAAATGGGCAGGGGCTGTGAGATGCCGATGTTGCCCAGCCGATCCTTTGCCCGAACCGCAGCGCAGGCCCAACCCTCCGATATGTGGTTCGCCAGGGCGTCGAACTGTTGGCCAGAACAGAACAAGGAGTCGTTCGGCGTCACCGGTTCGAGGCTGTAAATGGCCGGTTCCTGTGGGTCGAGGGTGTAGAACAGCGATACGGTCATGGGCGTCACGGCGCACAGGTCACTGGGCGTGTCGCTGCTCGTTCCGGTCAGGTCACAGCCCAGGGGCAGGACCGGGTTCTGTTCGGGAATGAAGTTTGCGTCGCCGGTCGGCGGAATGGGAGTCATATTCAGCACGAGGACTTCTTGTGAGGACTGCGGCGTGGTGCTGGGGTTCAGCAGAGGGTTGATATCGTCGCAGTATCCGTCACCATCAGTATCCACGACGAGCGGTTGGCTCGTATCGTCCAGGACGTACAGCTTGACGGAATCATAATTCACGAGTGCAAGGCGCTCTTGGACCAGGCCGGCCGCCTTGTTGCCCTGGTCTTCGATACGCGCCCTGAGCCAGAACGCTTGGGGCACCGTTTCGCCCCAGTTGGCAGCATCCGACCCAACGGGATCGAATTCTCTCGAACATTCTTCGAGTCCCTGTTCGTTTTTTGATGCGAGCCGAAAATCGTCAGGTGGGTCGAGGGATATTTTGGGTGGTTGGTTGTCGAGTGCCACCAAGAAACCGATGGAGCTTTCGTTGCCGAGGCTGTCTGCGGCCCTGATGCTGATGGATGGAAATATGAAGTTGTCCGGGAACACGCGTGTATCGAACAGGGCCCCGAAGGAGCCTCCCGATCGTGTGAGCGGAATCGTGTAGGAGAGTTGGTCTCCAGCCAGAACCGCCACGACGGAAGTTTCCATGACCCCCGCCTCATCATCAACTGAGACGACCAGGGACAAGATGCCCCCCACGATATCGCCCGGTTCGGGGGCCTGTACGGTAATGGTCGGCCCTTGTTCGTCCACGACGAAGTTCAGACTGGCCGTGGACTTGGTGTTGTTCAGGTTCTGTGCCTGCACCTGAATCATCTGAGGACCTTCGAGAGGCGGGCTGAAAATTTGGTCCGAAAACACGATGTTGTAGCTGTAGGTCATCCATGTAGGCGGGTCTGCATCGTCCTGCCCCGTCTTTGCAATGTTGAGTTGGACTGAGCCGATGGATGCAGTCACCGAATCGCCTCGAACACCGTCTTTGTCACGGACCTCGAAACTCAGATTGACGCCATGGGCATATCGCTCCTGGTCCTGAGGCGAATAGAACGTAATGGTTGGCCCGGTGTCTCGCAAGAAGACGGTTTCAGCCGAATTGACGTTGCCAAAGAGATCGGCGGCTTCGACCACCACGATCTGCTGCCCGTCGCCGAGGGCTGAGATGGATACGATGCCCGTGTACAGGTCCGAGCCGGCAGATTGCCGAGACAGGGGAGAGCTTTCCGTTGCAGTGACATAAACTTTGACGGAACTCGGGTCCACTTCGGAATCGTCGTCCGAGATGCGTGCCTCGACCTCCATTTGGTCGCCTGACACGAGCGCGTTCGTGGCCGGTTTCAAGATGACGATGTTCGGTCCGTCCGGGTTCGTGATTCGGTCGGGTAGGACCGTGGCGTCCTGCTGCGCGTCCGGGCCGCCGTCGCCGTGCTTGATCGAGGCGTCGCCCATGGGAAACTTGTTGTAGCCGTCGTCGTCGGAGCAGGACAACGCGGTAGCGAAGAGCAGGACGCTCATCGCGATCAAGCTTCGCAGACCAAGGCCGCTCCCTGTCTGCGAGGTGCGAAATCGAGCAGCCCTGGGGCTGGTTCTTGGGACGTTTTCGTCCGGTAGACTGTGTTGTTCGTGTCGTGTCATGATTTCCTCGCTTTGGTCCAGACGATGCAACCCGGAAGAACCACCGTCATGTCCAACAAAACTGCAGTGCGATCACTGCCCCTATTTTATGGCAGCACCATCTCTTCAAAGGTATCACGCCGCCTCCGTTGTCACAATCGTGGCCTCATGATGTCAGGCGGCCTTCTTCGCTTGTACGTCCTTATTGTTCCGGAGGTGTTTCGTGGTCCGTTCCTTCCGAACGCGGCGGTTTTCTGTGAATGCGTATCATGGCCCGACGTGCAGACCGACGGGGTCGACGTCTCCTTGCGGCCTTGCGGGAGTGGAACGCGTCCGGCCCGCGCCGCCATGACGGAAAATCGGCAAACAGATACCATGCGCCGTCGATTTTGCGCCACGTAGGTCTTATTTCCATGGGGGCCTTGAGTCGAATGCGCACTTCGATGCCCCTGTGTTTTCGGCGGATGCTCATTTGATCGACGGGCGTTGCGAAGTATCGGGTGATGAGGCGTCGTCTCGTGTTGCGAGCGAAAATCCTGCATCTGTCGAATCGCATGGTGATGCTCCCGTGCGAAACGTCCATGTGAAACTGTGGCCTCCGTGTGAACTGCAAGAAAATACGCGACCCCGTCTTGGTCATTTGAAATCCCGGCCAGGTCAGCCAGCATCCGGCCGGAGGTTTGATTCCCGGCGCCCGATCCATCTTTCCAGGAACGATGCCTGCGTAAGGGACATCCGCTGCCCTTCGTCGTTTCCATGCGCGTCTCCGCGTTCGGGGGGTGGGCCGTCGCCGTCGCGACCGCGTCCTTCTTCTGGTTGCATGTCTGCGATGTCGCTTCGATCGTCCGCCCCGGGCTGACGGGTCAAAATGGATGCCCACATCCGTTCCTTGGCCCGACAGCATGGGGCGTGTTTGCGGAGAGGATGTGGCCTTCGTGGGCTGTGGCGCTTGCCTCGATTGCGCGGCAGTTGCAGCACCGGGCGTTCCGGTTTCGTCTGGACTGGAACCAGCCCACAGAGAAGTCTGCTGCGGTCCGAAAGCGAACCAGAGCGACCAGAGGGTGATGCATGCCGGGAGCAGCCCGATGGCGGGATGCCTGGTTCCTGATGCGGTCCTTGCAATCATTGGTGCCCCCTCGTCTCGGTCCCGGTTTTCGTTGCCCGACCATTTTGACGTGCAGGGAATCGGGATGACTCAAGAGATTCATATGGCATATATGGTAACCCGAGTCGGGTGCAAAAGGCAAACTTCGGTGCATGGCACGGTTGAAGCTTGACAGAGGCCCATGGTGCGAGTAGAAGCAATGCCCGCGTGACCGGCACCAAACGGCGGCTTCATCGCCCTGCCGGACTGGTTTCGAGTCGCGATGGTGTCTGTATCCACGAACTTTCGTTTCGTGGTCGAGGACAGGGCCGAGGTAGGCGGCGAACCGCCGGTGTTTGGCGGGATACGCGGTTGCAATTGCTCTGCGTTGGCCTATGATTAGGTGGTATTCGGCGCGGCGGATTGCTTCTGCGGCGCAATGAGAAACGATGGTACCTCTTGAGGTACTCGAACGGTGCGGAAGGCCAGGGTCTTCCGCCGGTATGGCACAGAGGAAGGAGGATGCGATGGGGCTCGCTCCATCCAGAAAAAGGACGGTGATCGACAAGTTTCGTCAGCATGAGACGGACACAGGATCGCCCGAGGTGCAGGTGGCTTTGTTGACCGAGCGGATCACGTATCTGACGGAGCACTTCAAGGTGCACAAACAAGACCATCACTCTCGGCGCGGTCTGCTCAAGCTGGTCGGACAGCGACGACGTCTGCTGGATTACTTGAAATCGAAGAATTTTGAGCGGTATCGCAACCTGATCACTGAACTGGGACTGCGTCGCTGACGGGCCGCGAAGGGGCCTCTGGACGTGCAGGGTGGACCAGTCGCGAACGAGCGGTCTTTTCCCGCTGGGCACGTGCCGAGGGTACGCGGTCATCGGCAAAAGACCGAATCTGTCCTCCCTGTGAAGCTTGAGCCTCCCAAACAGCTGAGTTCCCTGGTCCAGTGGCTGAGTCCGCGGACGGTACGGCCTTCTCCTGAAATATGGATCGCCGGGCTGTCCCTGCCGGAACGAAATCGATTTCGAACCGGACGGCTTCGATGCTGAATCGAAGCGATGCGGAGGAGGCGAATCCTAGGGTGCCCATCGCCTGACGGGTTGCGGCTCGGGAATTCGTATGACGACCTCGTCATGACGGGTGTGGTTTCGCCATGAGGCGGTCAGAGAGTCTCCGACTGGTTCGTCGAAAGACAAAGCCTTTGTTCACATTGGGACCAAAAGGGAGGTATCCATGTTTATTCGAGAAAGTGTCGAACTCAACGGAAGAGAATTTTCCATCGAGACGGGCCGAATGGCCAAGCAGGCTGATGGAGCGGTCGTGGTGCGCTATGGAGACTCCATGGTGCTCGTCACAGCGGTGACGGCGAACAAACCAAAAGAGATTTCGTTTCTGCCATTGACTGTGGACTACGTGGAAAAGACGTTTGCCGCGGGCAAGATTCCCGGTGGCTACTTCAAACGTGAAGGCCGCCCCACGGAGTTGGAGATCCTGACGTCGCGCATCATCGATCGCCCCTGCAGACCCTTGTTCCCCAAGGGGTACAACTACGAAACACAGCTCATCGCGACGGTGCTTTCGTCGGACCAGTCCAACGCCACGGACGTGTTGGCCCTGACCGGGGCGTCGGCGGCTCTCACCATTTCTAGGATTCCGTGGGAAGGCCCCGTCGCTGGTGTGAGGGTGGGACGTGTCGATGGCCAGTTCATTGCCAATCCGACCCTGGAAGAGCAAGGCCTGTCAGATATGAACATCGTCATGGCGGTTTCGCGGGATGCCATCACCATGGTCGAAGGAGGCACGACGCGCGGGGTGGACGAGGACACGCTCATCGATGCTTTGATGTTCGGACACGAGGCCTGCATTCCGTTGTTGGATCTTCAGGAGAAGATTCGAGCGGCGGTGGGCCGACCGAAGCGCGAATTTATTTCGCCCGAGCCGGATCTCGATGTGGCTCGTCGCGTGGAAGAAATTTATCTCGATCGTATTCGAGAGGCCGCATTCATTCCGGAAAAGCTCCCCAGGTACGCGGCGCTGTCTGCGTTGGAGGATGAGATCCAGGTGGCCTTGGCAGAGGAATTGCCCGACAAGGCGGCAGATATTGAGGAGGCCTTTCACGCACTGAAGGCCAAAGTCGTTCGCAGTGCCATCCTCAAAGAGGGCCGCCGGATCGGAGGCCGTCGGCTCGACGAGGTGCGCCCGGTGACCTGTGAGGTCGGCGTGTTGCCGCGGGTCCATGGATCGGCGCTCTTCACCCGGGGAGAGACGCAGGCCCTGGTGACCACGACGCTGGGCACCTCAGTGGACGTGCAGCACATCGACGCCCTGACGGGGGACATCCACCGTCGTTTCATGCTTCATTACAACTTTCCGCCCTTCAGCGTGGGTGAGGTGAAGTTTCTGCGCGGTGCATCCCGCCGGGAGATCGGCCACGGGACCCTGGCTCGACGCGCGCTGACCCCGATGCTGCCGAGTCACGAAGACTTTCCCTACACGATTCGCGTCGTGTCGGAGATTCTGGAATCCAATGGATCGTCGTCCATGGCCACGACCTGCGGTGGCAGCCTGGCCCTGATGGACGCAGGGGTCCCCACGGTGGCTCCGGTGGCGGGCATCGCCATGGGGCTCGTCGAAGAAGGTGACCAGATTGCGATTCTGACAGACATTTTGGGCGACGAGGATCATCTGGGCGACATGGATTTCAAGGTCACCGGGACCAGGGAAGGGATCACGGCCGTCCAGATGGACATCAAGATCAAG
Organism: Deltaproteobacteria bacterium; assembly: GCA_021162935.1. GTDB lineage: Bacteria > Myxococcota_A > Polyangia > HGW-17 > SLPX01 > JAGGXR01. Next base: position 4,351 of record JAGGXR010000065.1, on the reverse strand, counting down.
GGCCTGTCCCGCGACATTCTGAAGAAGGCGCTCTATCAGGCGCGTGACGGTCGGTTCCACATCTTGGACGTGATGCACAAGGCCCTTGCCGCACCACGGACGGATCTGTCTCCCCATGCGCCTCGCATCATCACTATCAAAGTGAAGCCGGACCGGATTCGGGACATCATCGGTTCGGGCGGCAAGACGATCAAGGCGATCATCGACCAGACCGGTGTGGCCATTAACGTGGAGGACGACGGCACGGTGACGATTGCGTCGCCAGACGGCGATGCCTCGAATCGGGCCATCGACATCATCAAGGGCCTGACCAAGGAGCCTGAGGTCGGCAAGTATTACCTGGGTATCGTTCGGAAGGTGGTAGAATTTGGCGCCTTCGTTGAGATCCTGCCCGGGACGGACGGTCTCGTCCACATCAGCGAATTGGACAAGGCGCGTGTCCGCCGCGTCGAAGACGTATGCCACGAGGGCGATGAGATGCTCGTCAAGGTCCTGGCCGTGGATGCCATGGGTAAGATTCGGCTGAGCCGCAAGGAGGCTCTCGACAAGGATCCTTCAGAGGTCAAAAGTGCGCTCATGACGTTCGAGCCCGGGGCGGACGGCCACAAAAAGGACGGTTGGGACGTCTCATGAGTGATTCCGAGAGGGGCCTTCGCCCCATTGGCTCGTTGCGGGAGTGACCGGCCAACGCGGTTTTCTGCTCGATGCCTCGCGGCCTCCCGCCGATGGGACGATGATCCTCCGTACGGATGATAAGGAGGCTGGTCAGAATAAATCTGCTATCTGGAACGCCGATCCATCCCGTCTGGCTTTGTCGCTCCTCGGATGCGTACCACCCGATACGCGCCCTCGTCGCTTCGTGCCAGACGGGCGCCTCGGCGCCCCAAATTGGCAGCCCTCTTTTGAACAGTCTCCTAAGGAGGCGTGACATGCGCGGTTCACACCGATGGGACGTGGGAACGACCCAGAGACGCAAGGGCGACCATATTCGGATTTGTCTCGATGAGGACGTCTCCAGTGGGGTTCCCACGGGGTTGGACGAGTACATCCTGGAGTACGATGCCCTGCCCGAGGTCAACCTAGAGGACGTGGATATCGGCTGCAGCGTGTTGGGGAAAGGTCTGACTGCCCCAATCCTCATTGGCGCCATCACTGGGGGGACGTCCGCCGCAGGCCAGGTGAACGAGAACCTGGCCGCGGCGGCTGAGCGGCTCTCCATTGGGATGTGCCTCGGCTCGCAGCGGGCCATGCTGGAGGATGCTTCGGCAGCGGCCACGTATGATGTGCGACGTCGGTATCCGGAGATGCCCCTCGTGCTCGGTAATCTGGGCGCCGTTCAGTTGAACTATGGAGTGTCTGCAGATACGATCCGAACAGGGCTCGACCTGGTGGACGTCGATGGGCTCATTTTTCATCTCAATCCGCTGCAAGAGGCGATTCAGCCAGAAGGTGACACGAGGTTCGAAGGCCTGACCGACCGAATGGCAGAGGTGATTCCTCAGCTTGGTCTGCCCGTCCTGGTCAAGGAGGTCGGGGCTGGCATTTCGACCAGAACTGCGCGCAAGCTGGCCGAGTTGCCCTTGGCTGGCGTCGAGGTCGCCGGGGTCGGCGGTACGTCCTGGACCAAAGTGGAGGCGTTTCGGGCGCCTGGAACGACCAGGGCTGCGGTGGGACACCAGCTTGCGTCCTTCGGCGTGACCACCGCCGAGTCGATCGTGGCCTGTCGTAAGGCCATGCCGGACCGGATCGTAGTGGGAAGCGGCGGAATCAGGACAGGATACCAGATTGCTGTTGCCCTGGCACTTGGTGCCGATGCCGTGGCGTTGGCCAGACCATTGCTTAGTCCTGCGGTGGAGTCGGCCGAGCGCGTGGTGGAGGCCATCCAGGAGTTGATTTTGTCTCTGAAGGTGGTGATGTTCGGTTGTGGCTGCCGCACCATCGAAGACCTGAAAAAGGTGCGCGTTTCGAGGCGGTCGCTGGGGTGAGCGGAATGAGCCTTCTTGTCTCTGTACCCAGTCGGGCGAATTCCGGATCGTCATTGATGGTCGGGATCGGAGGAGGCGGCGAGGAGCGACAAGAGAACGGAAAGTGGGCTGTGTGATGGAGACATCGAGACTCAAAGGATTTCACAAGCTCAGTCGGGAAGAGCGACTCGACCGGGTGGCTCTTTTGGCGGACTTGGGACGGGACGAGGCTCAATCATTGGTTTTGGGAGGGATGGACCTCGACCTGGCGGACCAGATGATCGAAAACGTGGTGGGGCGTTTGGGCCTCCCTTTGGGTGTGGGCGTGAACCTCACGGTGAACGGCAGGGATCGTCTGGTGGTGATGGTCATCGAAGAGCCGTCCGTGGTGGCTGGGATGAGCCATGCGGCAAAGTTGATGCGCGGTGAGGGAGGCATTCGGGTGGATCTGGATCCACCCATCATGATTGCTCAGATTCAGGTGTTGGACGTACCCGACGCCGAAAAGGCTGCCGCGGCCGTCCAGGCCGCCAAGGCTGAGTTGTTGGCCCATGCGAATGGGCTGGATCCGTTGCTCGTCAGGGTGGGAGGCGGAGCACTGGACATGGAAGTGCGTCATCTCGTCCCCTTGGAAACCGGAGCGGATGGGGACGATGCGCTGGCGGATCCGTTGGGCCCAATGCTTGTGGTGCATCTGCTCGTGGACGTGCGGGACGCCATGGGAGCGAACGCGGTGAACACGATGGCAGAAGGGTTGGCTCCTTCGATCGAGAAGCTGACGGGTGGCAGGGTGCGGCTGCGGATCCTGTCGAACTTGGCGGATCGACGGCTTGTTCGGGCCTCGGGTTCGGTGCCTGTCGATGATCTGGAGGGGCATGGTATGACCGGTCGGGACGTGGCCGAGGGCATCGTCGAGGCGTCGGTGTTCGCCGAACGGGATCCCTATCGGGCCGCGACTCACAATAAGGGTATCATGAACGGGGTGGACGCCGTGCTCCTGGCGACCGGCCAGGATTTTCGTGCCGTGGAGGCGGGAGCGCATGCCTATGCGGCTCGCTCAGGACGGTACCGTGCGTTGTCCCGTTGGCGTATCGAGGGAGATCGTCTCGTTGGGCGGCTGGAAATGCCCATGGCCGTGGGAACCGTGGGCGGCGTGGTCAAGGTCCATCCGACGGTTCGAGCGGCCCTGCGCGTCATGGAGGTGCTCAAGGCTGCGGATCTGGCTGAACTGGCCGCCTCGGCCGGTTTGGCGCAGAACCTGGCGGCTCTACGTGCTCTGGCGGCCGAAGGTATCCAGTCGGGCCACATGCGCCTCCATGCCAGGAATTTGGCGGTGGCGGCTGGAGCCTCTGCGGAAGAAGTGGACCTCGTGATACAAGAAATGGTAAACTCCGCATCCATGACCGCGGCTGGTGCCGCGTCGATTTTGGAGAGGCTTCGAGCGAAATAGGGATCGCGATGGATGGTTTCGGGCCACGCGAGCCCTTTGGGGTACCAAGCACGAACCTGTGTCATCTCGGAGGAAGGTGCAGGTCTGAAAGGGCGCATGGCGATGGCAGTCGGTAAAGAGACAGTGGGGCGAGCGCCTGGGAAGCTCATTTTGATGGGCGAACATTTCGTCGTGTACGGAGCACCGGCCTTGGCCGTGCCCGTCGGGTCTCTGGAACTCGAAGCCAGGGCCAATCTGATTCCCAAGCCACCGACGTCTGGAGGAAGTGGGGACGGGGGACAGACCGATGGAGAGGCTGCGTCCGAGGGGACACGCAACAAGAAGGACCACCTCGCTGCCTGTCTGGAATTGGCCTGTCACGCATTCAGTATGGATCCAGATATGGTCCATCTAGAGGTCCGTTCGGACATCCCGATTGGTGCCGGCCTGGGATCCAGCGCCGCCCTGTCGGTGGCCGTGGCCTTTGCAGTGGGGAGGCTGGCGGGACGAGGCGGAGACCCATCTTTACGCAGAATCGTACGTGATGTTTCCATGGAGGCGGAGCGCCTCGCGCATGGTCGGCCCAGCGGAGTGGATACGGAAGTCTGTCTGACGCGTAAACCGTTGCTCTTTTCGCGAGAGTCCGGGGTGCGGAATCTGTCCATTCAATCGACGGGGGCCGTCGGGATGATCGTGATGGAAAGCGGTCCGGGAGCTTCGACAGCCCGGATGGTGTCCCTGGCCGCCGATTACGTGGCCGGGCATCCCGATCGTTTCAAGGTGCTCGACGACGAGAGTCGGCTGGACGTTGAGGACGCCGCGCGGGCGTTGGTTCAGGGGAACACCGAACGTCTCGGCGAACTCATGCTGCGACAGCACAAAAGACTTCAAGAAATTGGAGTGTCGAACTGGAAGCTGGATACCACGGTGCAGAAGGCCATGGAGGCCGGGGCGTCGG
>JAGGXR010000131.1 GCA_021162935.1 Deltaproteobacteria bacterium | reverse complement strand
GCCCCTCGTCTTCGTACTCATGCTACGCTTCATCCGTGGCCTCCTTTTGCAGGTTTTTTGGCAAAACCAACCTGCCAGAATAGGGAGGCCACTTCATCTACTTTTCAACTAAGTTTAGGACACTCTCCATTTGCCTGACCGACCCGTTTCGACGTTGGCCGTCCAGCATCGCCTCGTGCCAGCGGCGGGCGGACATGGCAGCGATCCGCCTCAATTCTCGAAGGAAATTAGCGACCGAAAATGGGCGTCCACATGCAACCTGGTCGAGGTGAGCCGCCTTTGCCCTTATCTTTGGAATCCGTAGAACCCACGCCGCCCAAACTGGTAAAACTGTCGACATACTTGGCTGCTGGATTCCACCATTGAGATTTGTACCAGTCCCTGCCGGCTTTGAGTGGGTCGTCGGAGATAGCGATTTTGATCAGATCTTTGGCCATGAGTCCTGTACTGACCACCTTGCTGCCAACACCACCGACCACCGGGATTTTGGAAACGCCGGTGACGATGGCCTTCTCGAGCGTCGGTTTGACGGCCTGATCGGTGACGAGCGTGCTGAAGCCGTCCATGCTATTGTGGTCGGTTTCGTACCCGGATGGGTCTGTGGCGCTCCATGGGTGATTGTCAGCAAAGTCATAGGGCGACAAGGCGCGACCCATGGGCAGGGGATCCGGTTGGAGGAATTGACCGCTTTGCGGGTCGTACCAGCGGGCTCGGACGTTATATAGGCCTGTGGTTGTGTCGTAGTCCATGCCTGCAAACAGCCGCGTGTTCTTCGGTGATGCAGGCAGGCCGACCGGTGCACCGAAAGCTCGGTAGCGATAGGATTCGACGATGACGCCGTTTTCGTCGAGCAGCACCAGAATCGTGCCGTCCGGCCCTGGTGCGTAGTAATAGTCCACCAGGTCTGCGTTGTTGTCCCGTACGGACACGCCGACGGGCCGATCCACGGTCGGGGTCGGAGTGTAGAGTCGCACGATGGTCCCAGCACCATCGAATTCGGCGAACAGTTCATCTCCGTGCCAGATGAAGCGAGTGACCAGGGCGTCGTCGACCCACTTTTCCACGCGACGTGCGAATGCATCGTAGCGGTACTCTACTCTCGTGTCCGACGGAAGGGTCACGTGGGTGAGTTGGCCCCGGCCGTCGTACCCGTATTGGGTGGTCGAACCGTCGGAGCGTGAGATGCGGGAGAGGCGATTGCCGGCTTCGTCGTAGCTGTAGGTGTAGTCTGCATCCTGCAGGAGTCGATGAGCGGCGTCGTATCGGTATTCGGTTTCTTGTCCAGATCGGCGTCGGTTGCCCGCCGAGTCGTACGTGAATGCCTCGTCGGGATTGTCCGCCGATGGATGGGTCATCGCGGTGATTCGTCCGGCCGTGTCGTACGTGAAGACGTGCTGTCCTTCGAGACTCGTCACGGACGTTACGAGTCCCGCCAGGGAGAAAACGAACGATAGGTCCACCGCCACCTGATCCGAGCTGTCGACATACTGGGCGCCAATGACGCGGCCCATGGCGTCGTCGTTGAAGTGAGCATGGAGCCAGTCACCCCAGCTGTCCCAACCAGAGACCAACCCCGATGCATCATATGAAAGGGTGATCCCCATGTAGGCGGTGCCTCCGAAAATGTAGTACGGGTCGAGGCTGTTTTCCGAATCGTATCCGAACGAGAAACTCCAGGAGTCGCTCGACGTTGACAGGGTGGCCGTAAAGTCCGTGGAGTTGACACTTCGATAATCGTAGTCCAAGGAGGCCAAAAAGTGGTCTGCAAAGTCGAGCGCGATTGAAGAGGCGCGCATGGCGTTGTCGTAGGACCATGTCGTGTTGCCCACCGGAGAACTGGTGGTAAGGAGTAGCCCGGACCGATCTCCATAGGTGTAGTCATATTGCTGCCCGCTGCTCATGGTGCGGCCGGTGAGTTGACCAGCTTCGTTGTACGAGAACGATTCTGTTTCTCCGTTCGCCAGGGCTCGTTGTGTCAGGTGCCCCTGGCCGTCGTAGGACAGCGTCGTTTCGTTGCCGAGTGGGTCGGTGATGCTCGTCAGACGATGCCGTTCGTCGTATCCGAATTGGGTCCTGGCCCCTGAGCTGTCCGCGACGGCGGTGAGATCGTCTGGATATCGGGCCGATGCAGAGGTCCCAGACCCAGGTGTGTATTCGAAGTCGAAGCTCAGGTCTCCGGTTGCCTTGTGGGTCGGTTCATTCATTTGATTGGATGTGGTGGACTCCTGTCGTCCGTCAGGGTCGGTGAGAGTCGTCAGGTTGCCGTACTCGTCGTAGTCGTAGGTCCAGGTTGCTCCGCCCGGAACGGTGACGCGGCTTATGTTGCCGGATGCATCGTGCTCATAGGTGACGGTTCTTCCCGCTACGTCCATGGAGGTCCGCAGGCCCTGGTCGTCGTATGTGAATCGCACGACCCGGTTGTCGGGCAGGGTGACCGTGGTGGGCGCCCGGTGAGAGCCCTGGTATTCCATGCTGTAGGCACCCACGATATCGTGTCGTATGGAGACCATGCGGTCTTGGTCATCATAATCCATGAACAGGTTCTTTTCGTCCGCGTCCGAGATGCTCAAGGGGCCTGTGATCATGATCGTGTTGCCCCGGTCGTCATATTTGAATCCGGTGATCGAATGCGAGTCGTCCTCCATGGTGTGGATGGCTGCCAGGAGTAGGTCGTTCGGAGTACGTTCCATGGTGACCACCCGACCCAATGGGTCTTGGATCCTGGTACGGGTCCCAAATTGGTTGACCAGAAACAGGTACGTGCCGCCGTTGCCATCGCGGTAGCTCAGTGTGTCGTTTTGGATTTCATCCGTGCTCATGCTCAGCAGGGAGACGTGTTCGGTATGACTTCCGTCCGGGCGATCCACCCGAGCAATCGCTCCGATGCTATCGTATTGGTATTGGGTGACGTGGCCTCCAGCGTCCGTTTGGGCCGTGAGTTGGTGCTTGTCGTCGTAGGTGAAGGTTCTCGCAGAGCCATCTGGATTCGTGATGCCGATCAGGTTTCCCTCATCGTCCTGCGTGATTGTGGTTGTGCGCCCCATGGGGTCGGCGATGCTGCTCAGGCGGCCCTGACCGTCGTAGGCGAGGGTCGTGGTCTTGCCCGTGGGATCGATGACCCCGGTCAGACGTCCGGCTGCATCGTATTTGTATCCGGTGGCGTTTCCGTCCGCATCCGTCGTGGATACCGCCAGACCATTTTCATCGAACTTCACATGGGCACCGTCGAGACGGGTCCACGTGAATGTGCCGTCGGATTCTTCCACGAGGGACGAAAAATCACCGGCATGTGGTTCATAGCTGCCCTGGTCATTTTTCATGTATCCAAACGCCGATCCCTCGCCGGATCGTATCCAAACGGTTCCATCATCGTTGCGCGACAGGCGATACAGGGCGGCCAGGCCCCAGCCGACCCCCAGGGGCCAATCCGCCTTGTCCGTCGAGCGGCCCAGGACCAGATCTCCTTCTTTGGTGCTTGCGAAGGGCAGGAGTTCATCGGCCTCGATGCCCGTGTCATCGACCGCCTCTCCGCCGAATTCATCCACCTCGGCAAAAGTGGTTCGATATTGATTGGCCAGGGTCATTCGGTAGTGGTAGGTGCCTTCGGGCAGGTCGTTCCCCATGGGGTCCTTCCCATTCCACAGATATCCAAAGGACATGGCACGGTTCTGTGGTGTGTAGGTGCGTTCCACTCGATTTCCGCCCACCTCTGCGATGAAGCGTATCCGGTCCGGGGGCAGGGTGCTGGTGCTGGTGATGTCGTAGGTGAGCCACAGCAGGGCATGGGTCTGGACCAGCCCGGAGTTGTACACCAGGGACAGACCCGTTTTCTGTGACAGGACCTGGTGCTTGGGTAGGTCGTGGGAGATCGTGAGATGCCCATCCGTCACGCCCACGAGCGACCCGGCGTGGATGGCGCTGCAGGGATGGTTGTTGCGGTGGGTGCGCCGGCGTGAGGATTCGTCGGAGAGCGCGTCCGGGGAGCCTCCTCCATCAGGCGACGTGCGCCCCAGGTTGCAGTCCCGCGCCGAGAAGTGTTCCACCTGGAACACGACCCACTGGCCGTCATCGCTCACCGTTCCCATGGACTCGTGCGTCCAGACCAGGCTGTGCGAATCGTAGATCCCGACTGGGATTGGCGTGCCGGGAGCAAATCCGCGTGTGTTTCGAATCTTGAGGGTGACGGGGTGTTTGAAGGTTTGGCCTTCAGGGGACAACTCACAGGCGTAGGTGAAATGCGACAGACTGGGCAGGTCGTTGGGCAGGGTCCACCCATGGGAAAATGGCGTGAAGTGCATTTCCGTGCTGCCTTTGAGCGCACCAGCGGGGACGTCGATGGTGATGGACCCATCCGAGTTTTCGCCCTGCCCGCCTTCAGAGCCGATCACCACGGCCTTCGGGTCGATTGGGGTCAGATACATGGGCCGGACCGCCTCGATGGAACCGGTTGCGATCACCACCTTGCGTTGGGCGTACGTGTATCCGTCCAAGCGTGCGGTCACTGCATACGTCCCGGTCTTCGGTGCGATGATCATGAACCGCCCATGATCGTTCGTCACCGTGTCCGTCAGGCCTTCGCCGTCGATGGAGGCGGTGATCGTGACCCCTTCCATGGGCTGATCCGTACTCGTGTCCAGGACCTTGCCATAGATGCGTTCTGTACCCGACAGCCCGCCGTCGTTGTTCTGGTTGTTGCCGCCGTGGCCACCACCGGAATCGCCGCATGCAGCCACGATCAGGCCCGTGCAGGCCAATGAGACCAAGATCGCAGCGGTGCGAAGTGTGAAAAAGTGGCCATATATTGTATTTCTATGATCAGACAGTACGTTCATTCCTGTACCTCCATGGTGCGGGACGGTTCCCCCCATTGTTGGTCATTGCCGTGTTGATCGAACACCTGCCAGTACCATCGACGCGATGGCCGTGTCAACTTCATGGATTTTTCCTCAGGGGGGAAAGATGGCGTCGCGTGATGGTTACAGTGTTGTGATGGGATCGATGTGGACCAGGTCGAGGAGGGTCTGGTAGCGTTCGAGGATCTTGTTTGCATCGAGATGGAGCAGGCCGTCCAGGCTGAAGTGTTCCACGGTGAAGCTAGCTACGGCGGTGCCCACGGCGAGGGCCTGCTTGAGGTCTTCGAAGGAAGGGGTGCCGGGTACCCGGCCCGCGAGGTATCCCATGAACCCGGACGCGAAACTGTCGCCGGCTCCGGTCGGGTCGGCGACCTGCTTGACGGGGAAGGCCGGCAGGAAGAACGAGCCCTTTTCGTGGTAGAGGCTGGCGCCGTGCTCTCCGCGCTTGACCACGATGGACTTTGGTCCCAGTGCGAGGATTTTTTTCGCCGCCGCAGTCAGGGAGGAACTACGGCCCAGCAGGCGGGCCTCTTCGTCGTTGATGAGGAGCATATCCAGCCGGGGCAGCAGGGCCATGAGACGATCGAATGAATGGTCGATCCAGTAGTTCATGGTGTCGGCTGCCACGAACAAGGGGGATTCGAGTTGGTCGAGTACCTTGTGTTGAAGACCTGGTTCGATGTTGCCCAGGAATACGTGGCTCGCCGTGCGATAGGAATTAGGGAGTTTCGGATCGAATTCGGCAAAGACGTTCAGGTCAGTCGCCAGGGTGGTTCTGGTGGAAAAGTCAGCCGAGTAGCGGCCGGCCCAGTGAAAGGTTTTTCCCGTCTTTTTGACGAGGCCTTCCGTGTCCACGTTTCTCGTTCGGTAGAGTTCGACGTATTCGTCCGGGAAGTCGTCTCCCACGACCGCGACGACCTTCACGTCGGTCAGGACGCTGGCTCCCATTGAAAAATAGGAGGCCGATCCTCCCAAGATTCCGGTACGCTGCTCCGTTTCCGTGTAGACGTCATCGAGGGCGACGCTGCCCACCACTACCAGTGCCATGAGGGTCCTCCTGTCCTGCGCTGCATTGCGCATCGATGGATGCTTTGTCCGGATGAGACGGGTCCAGGGCCAGGGCTTTGCGAAATTCGATGCAGGCCTGCCTCGTTTTGCCGAGGCGCCATAGGGTCGTGGCCAGGTTCATGTGGGCCACCGACCATTTAGGCGCGAGAAGGGTCGCCTTTTCCAAAGCGGCCAACTGGGCGGTCTGGTAGCCCTGGTCGCCGGTCTCAAAGAATTTGGCCCGCAGGGCCATGCCGAGCAGATTGTGCGCTTTTGCCCACTTGGGACGCTTTCGAATGGCGGCTCGACAGTGGGAGACCGCCTCGTCCAGGTCGCCCGTTGCCAAGGCAGCCTTGGCTTTGTCGTACTGCCTCGTCGCCGCAGCTCGGTCCTTTTGGTCGGACCCATCGTGACAGGCCGATAGGACCACAACGACGAGGCTCATGGCCGAGATGCTGGTGGCGAGGCGATGGATCATGGTTCTTATTGGTCCAGGTATTTGCCCACGAGGAGGGCCAGCCTCGTCGCCGTTTCGTTCGAGATCACCTCGTGATCGGATGTGATCGCCGCGGCAAGGGCCGACCCACAGGCGCAGGTTCTCGGGCTGGTCGCAATGAGCCCGCAGAGCCGCATGACCGTGTCCTGTGCGCGATTCGCGTTGTCTGCGATGACCGCCATGACGGCTTCGACGTCCACGTCCGCCTCGGATTCATGCCAGCAGTCGTAGTCCGTGGCTAGGGCCAGGGTGGAAAAGCACAATTCGGCCTCACGGGCCAGTCGCGCCTCGGACAGGTTTGTCATGCCGATCACGTCCACACCCCAGGTTCGATAGACGCTGGATTCGGCCCTCGTGGAGAACTGCGGGCCTTCGATGCACAGGTAGGTGCCGCCACGATGGACCGTGGCACCCGAATGGCTCGCCGCCTGTGCCACCAACTCGCTCAACCTGGGACAGACTGGGTCGGCCAGGGAGACGTGGGCCACGAGGCCGTCTCCGAAGAAAGTGGCAGGCCTCGTTCTCGTGCGGTCGAAGAATTGGTCCACGACGACGAAGTCGCCTGGGCGGATCGTTTTCTTCATGGATCCCACGGCGCTGATGGCCAGGATCTGCTCCACGCCGAGTTGCTTGAATCCGTAGATGTTGGCTCGGTAGTTGATTTCTTGGGGCAGGAATCGGTGACCGCGGCCGTGTCTCGACAAAAAGATGACCTGCGTGTCCTGAATCTCGCCGATCACGTAGGGGCTCGATGGCTCGCCGAAGGGTGTCTCGATGACACGTTCTTCTGTCACCTTGAGGTGGGGCATGTCATAGAGGCCAGTGCCTCCAATCACACCAAGGAGGGGTCGCTTCGACATGGCGGTTGCTCCTGTCGTCGTTCCTTACATTTCGAAAGGGCGCTGCCGCTGCCCATCGTTTCGGTCAGGCCTCGTCGTTTTTCGGCCTCGTGCCCGTCTATCTTGATCGGGTACTCATGTCAACAGGAGCCACGCCGCCACGGCGACGGTCACCGCCAGGGCGAATCCCACGGCGTTCCCCCATTGACCCGATGCGCCGCTTCGTCGGAAACGAGCCACGAAGGCGACGCCGCATAGGGCTGCGCCCAGCAGGTCGATGGTCCAGAAGGCGGCTCCGGACGGGCGGATGCCACCGGCGAGAAGAATCGCGGCGAGCCAGGCCATTGTTTGGCCCGATAGGCCCGAGATGGACCATAGACTCATCGTCCGTTTTGCCGGTTTGTCTTGGCTCACGGGACGTACCCCGGATTTTCTTCTCGAAACGACCAGTAAGGGTAGTCCACGCGATAGGACGCGATCCTGCCTGGGCTCATTTCTCTGGTGGCAACGAGCCACAGGTCCACGACTCGGTCGGTGGCGCTGGTTTCCGCTTCCCGGTATGCCGAGCCCCGCGTGGTCATGACGAGTGCATTGTCTGCGGTGTACTCGATGTCGCCGGTTTCCTTGAAGGAGGCCAGGTCCGGCTCTCGGTCGTAGCCTCCTTCGCCGCTGCGGGACAACTCGGAGATCACCAGAAAGGTGATGGCCTCTTCGTCGCGGATGGCCTCCATTTGTCTCAGCCAGGCGTCGATGCCGCTTCGTCGTTCGGTGAGCCGCCCGAAGGGCAGCTTATGCAGACTGTCGATCACCAGGAGCATGTCGGCGGAATTGGTTTGGCTTCTGAGGAATTCGATCTGTTTGCGCATTAAGTCAGGGCTGATCTTACGGTCCGATACGACCTTGAATTGCCCGAGCATGTCCTTGAATCGGCGCATGGTTTCGTCGAGGCGCGTTCGGTCCTCGTGTTTGAGGTCCTCAGACAGGACTTCACGCTCCGACAGGCGGGACATGCGGGATAGGATACGCGAGTAGACCTTCTGCCTGCCATTTTCGAAGTCATAGTAGATGACCGGGACCTGCTTTTCGGCGAGGCTGCTCGCCACCTGCATGAAAAAGGTGGACTTGCCCGCCTTTGGTTGCGCGCCCAGGACATTGAGTCCGCGTAGTCCGTCGAGGGCGTGGTTGAGCCGGTCGAAACAGGTCGTGAGGCCGAGAAATTCCCGGCCCCGGTGGGATTCGATCTGCTCGTTGAAGAAGGCGAATTCCTTTTTGGCTGAAGGCAGGGGGGACAGGGGTTCGGATTCGGCCACCATGGCCGTCAGCAAGGATCGGAAGGCACCAGGACTGCTGTCGTCCGATTGCGGCCCACAGGTTTCGTTCAGCAGGTCAAAGAGCCCGTATCCCTTTTTCAAGTGGGACTCCCAGCGTACGATCCGGGCTTTGAACCCCAACCTCAGGGCGATCTGATGCGCAACGTCACGGCCTTCCTGGTCATTGTTCATGATCAGGACCACCTGGCGCACGAATTCGAGGCGCTGGTCGTCGATACAGGTCTCGTCTTGATAGGTCGGGATGGCCACTACGTTAAATCCTGCCTGCTTGGCCGCCAGGGCGTTGCGTTCCGACACGGTGACGATGAGCGTCCCTCCGTCGGCTCGGGCGATATCGGGCGTGTTGAACAGATTATGGGGCGGGTTCGTGAACGTTTCCTCGCCCTGCCACAGGGGCTGGTCGAACTTGCCGGTGAAGGGGACGGCACGTAGGGAGTAGCAGTTGCCGTCTTCTTGGAGATACGGATACACGTAGAGTCGTCCGTTGTAGCCCACATGCATCAGTTCCATGACTTTGCTGTCGATGCCGGCCTGACGAAAGGGCGCCTGGATGGGTTCGGTGCACATTCGGGCCAGTCGGTGCATCTCGCCGTTCTTGTGCGAAAATGGAAAGGCTGGAGGCCGGTAGGTGGGCTCTCGATCCGGGTCGTAGCCGGGAACTTTGATCGGATCGATGCCCATATGTCTGGCGAAATCCAGTGCATGCCCTCCGTGGGAGCAGTGGTTCTGGCAGTGGAAATGACCGAAGAATGGCCCCTTTGGGTCCAGGTCGATCAGGATACGTCCCTCGTCGCACCAAGGACATTGGGACGACAGGATGGATGCGTCCTCGTCCAGTTCGTGCTCTGGGAACGCGTTGATGTAGAAGTCTTTGATTGCTTGATGCATGACGTTTGTACCCTCTATGTCCAGTTCCCCCTATTGGATGATTCGGTGGAACCGTTTTGGTGTGGGTTTGGGCGGAATCGGCTTCAGTTCCGGCAGGATCTTGTTCGGGTCCTCTGGCGGTTTGGTGCCCATGCGGATAATGAGCGTGGTGGGCGGATAGGCGACCGTCCAGTACTGGGACTTGACCTCTACGCCCTGTTTATCGAAGAAGATTCGGCGTCGTCGGACCGTGTATCCGAATTCGCCGCGTTGCTCGATTTTTCTTGTGCCTCGTTCCATGGTGGGGTCCGGCCGGACCACCTGGCGATACGGGCGTTGTCGAACGATGCTCCGCTCGAAGCCGATCTTGAAGGGGCGTTTGGGTCCAAGGATTTCAGTTCGTACCCGTCCGAACGCGACCTCTTCGTGGATGATCACAGGGAAGTCGTACGGGTTTCTCAACTTGAGTCCCTTGTCCGGCCAGACCACCGTGGCGTCCAGCCCTAGGTCGATGTAGTGGGATGGCTGACTGTGCACGTCCGCCTCCTCGATGTCCAGGCCGGCAAAGAAGGCCGCAGCGAATAGGGTCGATGAGATCTGGCAGGCGCCTCCCGCCATTCCGTCCACCATCTCTCCTTTCGAGATGACCGGCGCCACGTGGTAGCCTTCCCGTTCGCTTCTTGGGCCCACCACTTCATTGAACGAGAACTCCTGGCCTGGCATCATGATGAAGCCGTTGATTTTGCGTGCCGCGAGTTTGAGATTGTGCGCGCGATTGGCATACTTCCCCGTGAACTTGTAGGGCGTTTCGTACCAACCCATCACCGTCGTGATGTTCAGGTGCGCAATGGGCTTGTTCCTGGCGCCTGAATGGATCACGAGCCGAACCGAGTCGGAATGATCCATACCCGCCAGGACGATCGCCGCCGCCGAGTCGTAGACGGCGAGCCTGGTCGCCTGCTGCCCTGGGGTGACCTGGCGCCGTCTCAGGTCCATCGCAGGAGGAATCGCGGGACGGTCGATTTCAGATCGCAGTCCTTGGAGAAAAGCGAGGAGACGACCTCGATCCACCTTCACTGCAGCACCGAAATGGAATCTGCCGTCGAGGGCGCGTTGGCGGTCCACCAGGTTCTGCCACGGGTCTGCGCTGTGGCCGACGCGTAATGCTGCTCGGACCATGGTATCCACGTCTACGTCCAGGCCTAGCTGAGCCCTGGTCGGATGCCAGGTCTTTTCGACACCCTTGACAGTCAGACGTTTTGCCCGAAAAGCTGCCGCCTTGGATGCCAATTTCTGTCGGAGGTCGTCACGCGAAAGGCCTCCTGCATCGAACCCCCATACAGCGACGCTTCGAACCACCCGGGTTGGTTTTGCCGACCACCAGGCAGCCGTCGCTGTCAGCGACAGACCGAGGACCGTCAATCCGATTGTGGCCCGGGTCAAAAACTTGTGTCGCTCGTGTCCGGACATGCTGGTTCCTTACGAGACGCTGCGACGGCTCAACGAGGCCGCACGAAGGTGAAGGGCACGACCTGGTTCACCTCCGGGCCCTGGTATGCCGGGAAAACCGTGCTGGACAGAACGCGGGTCACGCAGGATCGAACAGCCTGGTCGGCGATGCCTCCAGCCACGGTGGTGCTCTTGACTCTGCCGTTGTTGCCCACCACGATGCGCACCTGGATCCCCGATCGGCCCGTGGGCATGGCCTGAATCCTGGCGGCGAAGCAGGAATTGATTCGCGGGAACGTGGCGTTGATGATTCGGTTGAACACCTCTGCCTTGGGTCCCTTCGGATGTCCGTTGATGGTGGGGGCCAGCGTGCCGTGGTACGTCTTCGGGCCCATACCGGGAGCCATGGCAGCTTTGGCATCGGGCGACGTTTTGGCGCCGATGCTCCATCGAGGCCTTGGCCTGACCTTCGGTCGGTCCTGATCGTCCGGCTCGTCTTCGTCGTCTTGGTCGTCCAGTTCAGGTTTTTTCTTGGCGGTCAAAGCTGCGATGTTCACGTTCGTTAGGGTCGCAGGCGCGCTTTCGGTGGGGACGGACGGTCCCTTTTGGCAGCCGGTCTGTCCACCCATGGTCAGAGCGAACCCGATCAGCGCCATGGTCCAACCGGCCGGCAGCAGGCAGTGCTGCCGGGTGCCGTCGAGGCATCGGTCCATTTTCGTGGGGTCACGAACTGCATCGATTTGAACGGGTCGTGCTCCTTTTTCGTCCATTTTGCCTTGCCGGTTCCTTCGTGATCCTGTGCGCATCACGTTACCTCCCATGTCTGCCACGTGAACCACCGATTGTGCGGATGTGCGGCGTCTTTTCTCACGTGAGGGGATTGGCCCCTTGATCTCCATGTACCGTAGCAGGGCGGGCATGACTGGTCAACGATGGTTGCAGGATTTGGGGACGGGTTCGTCGGTGGCGGTTCTTCGGGACGGGAGGCCCTGCGAGCCATGGTTGGCCCAGCAGCCTCGATGCGGATTGTTTGGTGGCGCAAGTGGGCTGTGCGCTTGTGCCATCGCGAGGCGATGGCAGTGGGTTCGAGCAGTTGGGTGTTGGTAGTGGGGAAGGGACAGGTCCGACGCAATGTGTTTGAGGTCTGGTGCTTGTGTGGGTAGGGCGGAAGCTCAGTCTACTCTGCCATGACAAAGATGCAGACGCCGCTGCTGTTCGTGTCACCGGGGCCCGTGGCACAGATGCCACCAAAGGAGCAGTCTCCGTCGCCTTGGCAGGCCACGTGGCAGTTGCGTGATTCGTCGCTTCCCGTCATCTGGGTGCAGACGTACCCATCACCGCAGTCGCAGTCATCGTTGCAGGAAATTCCGTCGAGGGTCGGGTCCATGGTTGCAACGCAGTATTTTCCATCCCAATTGTCCAGGCAGGAGAATCCGGGGCGGCAATCGCTGTCGCTCGTGCACTGGGGCCTGGTGAAGCTGCAGACGGCCCGAGGGTAGTCCAGCACGTCGAAGACGCACTGTTCGGGCAGGGCACAGTCGGCGTCTGTCGAGCAGGTCCTCATGCAGATTCCATGTGACCAGTCGCCCTCGAATCCACCGAGTAGGCAAGTCTGGTCATACTGGCACTCACAGTCGAAATCGCACGAGTCCCCTTCGTGGCTTTGGCCTTGACCGCCCCCTTCGCAGTGACAGCCTTGGCTGGATCCGCAGGCGCCGACGCGGAACGTGGCGACTGGATTCGGATCGGGACCCATGGTGGGGTCGGCCGCGTCCAGAACGGTCCATTCGCCAGGGGACAGGTCGGACAGGACCAACCACTTCGACTCGATCTGGCCGGCCGGGCATGGCAGCCTGCATTGGTGTTTCCACGTG
The DNA here is from genome assembly GCA_021162935.1 of Deltaproteobacteria bacterium. Classification (GTDB taxonomy): domain Bacteria; phylum Myxococcota_A; class Polyangia; order HGW-17; family SLPX01; genus JAGGXR01. The sequence continues at coordinate 71,602 of JAGGXR010000131.1, read as the reverse complement.
TGGGCCGTCAAAAAGATGGTCTGGTTGTTGGGTTGGTCGATGATCTGAACATCCAAAGGCCCCATGAAGTCGCAGCCTCCCAGGTGTACCTGGACCTCCATGCGGATACCGATGCCCTCTGGATACCATCCGGAGTTGGTGAACGGGGGTTCGAGCTGCACTGATTGGATCTGGATGAGCCCCCGTTTCCACCATTGACAAGCTTGGCAGGTAGCGCCGTCGGTGGAGGCGTCGATTTGGGCATCGCCGAGGCCTTGTGCGTCTGTGACCGAGGCATCAGTTTTCTGGGTCGAGTTGTTCATCACTCCCAGACCCTGACGGTTGCAGCCCGTGGCGGCGAGTGCACACATGGCAGTCAATGTGATGATTGTTTTGGAGAATTTTATGCCTTCCATTGAGGGATCTCCTGTGCGGTCTTGCTGTTGCTGATACGTGGCCCATAAGAACAAGCAAGGATAGTGCCATTGGTGGCCTCTTGCGATATCCAATGATCTTCACTGGTTGCCGTGAGGGCCTTTGGGCGGGGATCTCAGATTTCTGACACTTGGTGGACAGACCTGTCGCAATGGGTTCAGCCTGTCTGATTCTGTGCTACAGTCGATTCGGATCCTGCTCTTGGATGTGCTTACGATGAATCGTCGAGGTGCGGCGTGAAAGAATTCGTTTCCATCCTGTCCATTCTGCTTTCCGAAGCCGGGTTTCGGCCGCCGAATGGATTCACCGCCGATTTGTCTGCGGGCTGGATCATTCGACCTGCCGGGGGGCCGGATTTGGTCGTCGAAGAACGGGACGACGAGCGCCCGCATTTTCTCCAGACCCAACGGCTCAACATTTCATACCGGGCCGAACGAGATCTGTCTGCGGTGGAAGCGTCGATCGTGATCGGTCTCAAAGAGGCGCTCCTGCGGATCGAGCGGGAACACCCAGGGGCGATCACATCCATCCTTGCGCTGGCAGCGGCGGGCGGGAGAACGTTGATCGGCGGCAGTGACGCAGCAGCGACCATGTCCGAGATGACGGCCCAGGATTCCTGGCAGGGCCGCCCCCCGGACCACCTGGTGCGTCTGACGACCGCGTGTCATCAGCGTTGTCTGTTTTGCAATACGAACCGGTCGGCTCCGGATTTTGCTCGTACCCGCCCCGCCGTCGAACGTCGATTGGACGATTTGGTCCGTGCTGGAGCGGCAGAGGTTTGTTTTACGGGCGGCGAGCCCACCTTGGTTTCAGATCTTGTCGATGACATGGCGATGGCCACATCCCTCGGGCTGTCGGTGGCGCTACAGACCAACGGCGTGAAGCTGGCCGACCCTGGATTCGCCCAGATTCTGAAAGATGCGGGGTTGAATCGCGTGCTCGTGTCCTTGCACAGCCATCGCGAATCCGTGTCGGCTCAACTCACCGGCGTCAAGGGCGACCTTGAGAAAACCCTGGTCGGCATCTTCGAGGCGCATGCTGCCGGACTGACGGTCGTGACCAACACGGTGATCACGACACTGAACCACCAGGACCTGCCCGATCTGGTCTCCCTGTTCGAGCCTCGGGGCGGCACGTTTGCAGGGGCGATCTCGCAGATGGTCTTCAGCTTCATGGCTCCGGTGGCGCGAGGCAAAAAGAACCTGGCGATCATGGCTCGTATCCGCGAGGTGTTGCCCGAGTTGGAAGTAGCTGTTGCCACAGCCCATCGAGTCGGGTTGAGGCCGACTATTCCGTCTATTTGCGGTGCACCGCTTTGTGCCTTGGGCCCCGAGGTGGCTCGATTCAGCACGGAACTGGCCGCTGCGCAGGCTGGCACGTTGGCCCCGGATCGCACGTTTTTGGCGACCTGTGCCGACTGCTTGTATCGAGATCGCTGCAGCGGGATCTGGAAGATCTATCTGGAGCGATACGGGGACAGAGAGTTTCGCCCCATTCGTGAGCCAATCGAGCCGACTGATGGCCTGGCCGTCGTGGGGCGGTGAGCCTTGGATCCGTGACGCAGGTCTCAGGTGTCCTTCGATTGGAAGGCATGGATGGTTGAGTGGTGCGTCACTGGCTGGTGCCGGGTTGTTCCCGGATCGTCAGTGGCAGTTGGCAAAGGTGGCTTTGCCTTTGAAATGTGCCGTTGGGCAGTCGACCTGGACCGTCCCCTGGACAGACCAGATGCGGTTGACCCTCGTGTTCGTCCGGGTGACGGAACTCGTCAGCAGCTTGCACGAGCGGAGAATCTGGGTCTTGTCCGTGCCGGGAATACGGACGGTCAGGACAGCCTTGCCCGTGGTCGGATCCTGGGCCACCTTTACGAAATGCGTCGAATCGCCCTTTTTTGTGAGCAGGACACCGAAGTAGCCCTGCCGTTCGCCCGAAACGCATAGGTCGGGCTGGAAGGTCCATGTTCCAAGCGTGCCGCCGTCGGCGGAGAAGGTGCCTTCGACCTTTGGTTGGATGCCGAGCGCCTTGGCGGACAGACCGAACATGGAAGCCAGAAACTGTGGATTGACAGCAGCGATGACAGCCACGGTAATGCCCAGCAGGGCACCGAGGATGCCGAGGGTGAGTCCGATCCATTTGCCCATGATGCGCTCCTTTCTCTTTTTGGAATCGCCAAGGGCGCCGATGTTTTCGAGCGAGCTCAGGATGGGTCGCATATCCATTGTTCGCTCGAAAAGCATGTCCAAGATATCATAGCGTTTGGGTTCGGGCCATGCAAATCACAGAGGCCTGTTCGGGGTGGAGGCGATGGGGCCGATGGCGTTCTGCTGGCGGGATGGAGGGGATGTCCAGATGGCAGATTCATTGTGCCCAGCGTCCAAAGACATCTCTTGTGTGGGGCGCCAAGCCGACAATGCGGGCGGGCGCCGTGAAAAGGCTTCGCAAGGACAGAGCGTTGTGGTAAAAATCGCCGTTCCCTGGCGGGCGAACCGGTCGGTCCATTTGTCGAGGGAGCGGCCGCGATGGCGGCGGGGGGGTGCGCGTCGGCCGATCGGCAGACGTCCGTCGTGACGAAGCGGGCCTGCCGCGCGGCGCGGGGACCGAAGGATCGATCGCTCGCATGGATAGGAGACTGAGAGATGAGATTGTGCGTCGTTGGTACTGGCTACGTTGGGCTCGTGGCAGGCGCTGGGTTCGCTGAATTCGGCAACACGGTGACCTGCGCCGACATCGACGAGGCGAAAATCGCGCGATTGAATCGGGGTGAGATTCCCATTTATGAGCCTGGGTTGGAAAAGCTCGTCCAGAGGAACGCGGCTGAGGGTCGTCTGGTTTTCACCACGGACGTGACGGCTGCGGCCCGGGACGCAGAGGTGATCTTTCTGGCCGTGGGAACCCCCATGGCAGAAGACGGCCGGGCGGATCTCTCTCAGATGTACTCGGCTGGTCGCATGGTGGCCAAGGGCTTGAACCGTTTTACCGTGGTGGTCATCAAGAGTACCGTGCCCGTCGGGACGAGCGAAGAGATGACCCGGGTGATGTCCGAGTTGACGGAGATGAAATTCACCGTGGCGTCCAACCCCGAGTTCCTCAAAGAAGGCGATGCAGTCAGTGACTTCATGAAGCCGGACCGCGTGATTCTGGGAACCACGCACCCAAAGGCGGCAGAGGTGCTTCGATATCTCTATGCGCCCTTCGTCCGGACGAACGATCGTATCCACATGATGGACCCACGGTCCGCCGAGTTGACCAAGTATGCGTCGAATGCCTTTCTTGCGACTCGGATTTCCTTCATCAACGAGATTTCGAATCTCTGCACCAGCATGGGCGCAGACGTGGAAATGGTGCGTCGAGGCATGGGGGCGGACCCGAGAATCGGGCCGAAGTTTTTGTTTCCGGGCGTGGGCTACGGCGGCAGTTGTTTTCCCAAAGACGTGGCGGCGCTCATACATATGGGCCAGCAGCAGGATGTGCCGCTCGACATCGTGACGGCCACCGACCGGGTGAATCGACGGCAGAAGGTACTCCTCGTGTCCCAAGCCATGGACTACCATGGCGGCGATATCGAGCAAAAACGATTCGCCTTGTGGGGCTTGGCCTTCAAGCCGCACACCGACGATGTGCGGGAGGCTCCCGCCCTCGTGGTGGTCCGTCGACTGCTGGACGCAGGTGCCACGGTGCGGGCGTTCGATCCGGTAGCCGGACCGGCCTTCGTGCGCGCCTTCGGTTCAGCCGATGGATTCGAGTTGGCACAGAGCCCGTACGATGCAGTCGATGGGGCGCATGGCTTGATGCTCTGTACCGAGTGGCCCGAGTTCCGTCGACCGGATTTTCGACGCGTGGCTGGCCTGATGGCGGATCGGGCGGTGTTCGATGGTCGCAATATCTGGTCCCCTGGAATGCTTGCGAGTTGGGGGTTTACGTATTACGGGGTCGGCCGTCCCGTTCGGCGTCCCGAAGTCGGAGAAGCGGATCAGGAATCGAATACGGCATCATGATCCAGTCGTGTGTTTGGTGCCGCCACGAGGGTGGTCGAGGGCCCGCCGGCATCGGGTGTTGGGCGTTGGGCGTATCGTGGTTTCATCAACAACGCCCCAGGACGGTTTTTTGAGTATTTGAAACGGATTCGAATCAAGTTGGAGGAGATGTGATGGAAGAGCAAGAAACAAAGGTCAAGACGACACCGAAGCGCAGCGAACGCTCCTGCAGCGTCAAGGGATGCAAACGGCCCTATCGAGCAAAGGGCTATTGCAACGTGCATTATAAGAAGTGGCGCAAGGGCCAACTGCCCAAGACCCGTATCAAGCAGCCAGGCAAGAAGAAGAAAGAGGAATAGTGCTCGTTCGTTGACTTTGGAGGCGGCGCTCGATGTACAAGATCGTCATCGAAGGTGGCAGGCCCCTGGTTGGGGAGGTGACCCTCAGTGGTGCCAAAAATGCCGCCTTGCCCATCTTGGCATCCACCTTGCTGACCAACGGGGTTACGGTTCTGACGAACGTGCCGGACCTCAGTGACGTGCGCACCATGGGCCGATTGTTGCAGCTCATGGGAGCGGAGGTCACCGGCAGGGGCACCATCAAGGTGGATAGTCGCGGGATCCATGCATTCGAAGCACCCTATGAACTCGTCAAGACCATGCGCGCCTCGGTGCTGGTCCTGGGGCCCATGGTGGCTCGTTTCGGTCGGGCGCGGGTCTCTCTGCCTGGTGGATGCGCCATCGGCACCAGACCCATCGACCTGCATCTCGATGGTCTCAAAGCCATGGGGGCGCAGGTGGATTTGCGGCAAGGGTATGTCGAGGCTCGCTGCAAGAGGCTGCATGGAGCCGATCTCGTCTTGCGTCAACCCACGGTGACCGGGACGGAGAATCTCATGATGGCCGCCTGTCTCGCAAAGGGCCGGACCACCATTGAAAACGCGGCCAGAGAGCCAGAGGTGGAGGAGCTTGCACGGGTGCTCAACAAGATGGGCGCCGTGGTCCGTGGAGCCGGTACCTCATACATCGTCATCGAGGGGGTCGACGATCTCCATCCCGTTGAGCATGCGGTGATTCCTGATCGCATCGAGGGCGGTACCTTCATGGTGGCTGCCGTGGTGACCGGTGGCGATATTTTGGTGACGAATGCCCTGCCCGAACATTGTGATGCCATGATCCAGAAGCTCCGTGCGAGCGGGGCGGACATTCAAGCGGAAACTGGGGGGTTGCGGGTTCGTGGCACGGGCGCGATCGCGCCACTGGACATCAGCACGGCACCGTTTCCCGGGTTTCCAACGGATATGCAGGCCCAGTTCATGGTGTTGGCCACGCAGGCGGTCGGGCCTAGTGTCATCACAGAGACGATCTTCGAGAATCGCTTCATGCACGTCTCGGAGCTGTGCCGTATGGGGGCGGACATCGAGGTTCGGGGCAAGACCGCGATCGTGCATGGAGAGCCGGGTGGCTTGCAGGGGGCGACGGTGATGGCGACGGACCTTCGTGCGAGCGCCAGCCTGATTCTTGCAGGACTAGTTGCCAAGGGTACGACAGAAGTGTTAAGAGTCTACCATCTGGATCGTGGCTATGAGGCCATCGAGAAGAAGCTGACGCCGCTCGGGGCGGCGATATGGCGGGTGAGAGCCGACGGACCCTGATCGGGCCAGTTTTCATGGCTGGGCAGTTTTTGCCTGGATGGTGCAACGGAGCCCATTGGGACGGAGACGGGTGTTGGACAGTCGGAATCAACAGGATATCGCCGATTTGGCACGAGAGTATCGTTCCAGGATTTCGAGTGCCTTCGTGATCCATCCAAAGGTCGCTTTGCAGGGCTTGGGGCAGGATGAAGCGTCCAAAGCCCAATTGGTGGATGCGATTCCGGACCTACTGCCATTCAAAGGAAGGGACTATTATGGGTTCCTTCCGGTCATCGACTGGGACCACCGGTTGCCCTCCAAAGACATGATTCTTCGGGTCTATGCGTACTACACGAAGGACTCCTTGGCGGTGGGGGAGGCGGACCTGGACGTCAGGTTGGACGAGATTCGCCAACTGGACCAATTTCCTGAATTCGACGTGCCTGACTGTTCCGGCATCGTCGCCGACGAGGCCTATGATTTCGTCGTGAGTCGGGTCGGGGTTCTGACCTCGAGTCGCCTCACCTCGGCCTGGAGGCGGGATCTGGATCCTCGGGACGCAGCCAGAGCGGCAGCAGTGGTTCGGCGCAGTTCTCAGATGGCGGGACTTCGTGAGAACACCAAGCATCGCCCGCCCAACTTGGGGGAGGCTGAGGCAGTGAGTTGGACTCCGCCCTGCGAGAGCGGGTACCATCGTTGGACCGTGGATGTCTGGTTTTTGGTTTCGTATGACGGCATGTTCGGGAAGGGCAAGTCCTTCCTGGTCGATATCGACACGAGGCGCGTCGTGGTCGTGCGGGAGTTCACCGTCCGACCTGACTGATCCCCGTTGGTTTCGTCGAGGGAACTTGGTTCGCCAAGACGTCGTCGAGCAGGGCCGAGATGCTCCGTTTCAGTTTTGGATGGACGGATTCAGGTGCGAGTTCCGCCAGGGGTTGCAACACGAAGAGACGTTCGTGCATGCGTGGGTGCGGGACGATGAGTTCGTCATGATCGATGCAGCGGTCCTGCCACAGCACGATATCCAGATCGAGGGTCCGGTCTGGCCAGGTACGGCGACGATTTCGGCCGAGTTTGGCTTCGATTTCCAGCAGGGCGTGCAGGAGTTCCAGGGGCGGAAGGGTCGTTTCGATTTCAGCCACCATGTTCAGGAACGGGTTGGACGAGGCCCCTTCGGGCTCGGTTTCGTAGATGCTGGAGCGACGTATCACCCGCGTCTGTGGCAGGCCAGCGATGGCATCCAGGCCACGGCGCAGGCACAGTCGGCGCCTGCCCAGGTTCGCTCCCAGGGCAATGAAGACCAGTGAGGGAGTCGTCTCAGACTGGTGGGAGGAGGAGGTCATGGTCGGGCGTCGTTTTTTTGGTCCAAGGCCTTGACCAAGTGGTCGTAGGCGTCGGTCAGGATACGGGTGACGGTCGATGCTGTCTCGCGACGTTGTGGATCGTCGATGAACAGGTCCGGGTGGTATCGGCGCATGAGGCGCCTGTAGGCGCGGCGGACCGTCTTGATGTCGGCGTCCTGTGGGAGTTCCAGCCGCTTGTAGCACAGCGCCAGATCGCGATCTTGGTTTTCGGCACGAGGGGGGGACGGCTGATCTTCCTGGTCGATATTCGGGTCGTCGTTCAGTTCCACGTCCAGTTCCTGTTCCGCCTCACGACGATCCTGGTCCCGTAAGCTGGTCAGCTTGTCCGCCAGCGCCCTGGTGTTGGCCCTGGCGAGTCTTCCAATGCGTCCGAGCAGGCTCATGGTGTCGAGTTTCCCTGTTGCGGAGATGGGCCTCCATGGTGATCCGTGCCACGGATTTCGAATTCCTCTCGGTGTCGGCGCGGGTCGGGGCGAACGATGATTTCCTTTCCGAGTCGTTTTTCCAGCTCGTCCGCCTCCTGGTGGTAGATTTGAGTCAGGATTTCTGCCACATCCGGGTGGCATTCCACCATGATGGTGTTGCCAGATTCGTATGTGCTTTCCTTTCGGACGCCGCGAAGGATTTCGTTGCAGATCGTATCCGCAGATTTGAGGAAGCCTCGTCCTTCGCAGTATGGACAGGGTTCGGTCAGGCTGTGGATGAGACTCTCCCTCGTCCGTTTTCTGGTCATTTCCACCAGGCCGAGGTTGGAAATCTTGCTGATGTGGCAGCGGACGCGGTCCGAGGCCAGGGCTTCTTCGAGGGTTTTCCAAACTTTCTGGCGATTGGCATCCTTCATCATGTCGATGAAGTCGATCACGATAATCCCGCCGATGTTGCGGAGTCGCACCTGCACGGCGATTTCGTGACAGGCTTCCAGGTTGGTTTGCGTGATGGTCTCTTCGAGGTTTCTCCTGCCCACGAATCGACCGGTGTTCACGTCGATGGCGGTCAGAGCCTCGGTCTGATCGATCACCAGGTATCCACCGCTCTTGAGCCAGACGCGGCGTTCGAGGGCGCGATTGAGTTGGGTTTCCAATCCATAGACATCGAAGATGGGTTCGTTTCCTTCATAGACGTCGATGTTGTTGGTGAATCGAGGCATGAAGGTGCTGACGAAATCTTTGATGCGATCGTATTCGGCCAGGCTGTCCACCACGCATCGATCGAGATCGTTTCCAAGGAGATCTCGGATGGATCGCAGCACGAGATCCAGATCTGCATGGAGTTTGGCCGGTGCCGGGGTTTTTTGGGACTTGTGTTGGATTTGCTCCCACAGCCTCGTTAAGAAATTCATGTCTGCGGCGAGTTTGGCGGAACTCTGTTCTTCGGCCACGGTACGGATGATGTACCCAGTGCTTTCGTCCCGCCTCAACGCTTCTACCACGTCCTTGAGGCGACGGCGTTCCTGTTCGTCGGTGATGCGCCGCGACACGCCGACGTGGGTGACCGTGGGCATGAACACCACGTGTCTGCCCGGCAGCGTGACGTGGGTCGTGACCCGGGCGCCTTTGGTTCCGAGCGGTTCCTTGGCTACCTGGACCACGAGCTCCTGGCCTTCTGTGACCAGATCCTCGATGCTGGGTTTTGCAGCGGCTTGGTCCTCTTGTAATGGTCCTTCGCCACTGCAATCCGGGTCGTCCAGAAAAGGGGTGATGTCCGGCGACCAGATGTCGGCGACATACAAAAAAGCAGTTCGATCCAGGCCGATGTCCACGAAGGCGGCCTGCATTCCAGGCAGGACGCGGACGACGCGACCCTTGTAGATGTGGCCCACGATCCCGCGTTCCTCCGGGCTTTCGATGTAGAGTTCCAGGAGGTTGCTGTTTTCCACGACCGCAACCCGCCGTTGAGGTCCGTCCACATTGATGACAAGGGTGATTCCAGCCATGGTTTTCAAGGATCCTTGGTTTGCGCCGAGGGGTTCGGTCGCGCCGCACAGGTGAAAACATTTTCAAATTGCTGATACACGATGACATGGATGTCATGGTTTTTCAACTGGATTCGTGGCCAAGACAGCTCTGTTTTTCGAGGATCTCTCGTGATTTTCGATGGTTACAGGTGGAATGGAAAGATGGCATTGGGGTTGCATTACAGCAGAGAGTAGGAGGTTTGAGGGTATTTCGATATGACCATACGTTGCGACTACGTTCGATTGAGACGGCCTGGCTCCAAGATTTCGGCGACCCACGACCTCCTCCTCCTCCCTGACAGCGGGCTGGTTCTCGCTGTTTAACGATACGCCCCGGCCCGGTTTCGGCCGCCCGGGGCATGCTTTGCATAGGATCTCCGGCCCGGAGCCGGGGTTGGCAGTTACCGTTTCGTATCCTGAGCGTTTTTGTTTTTTTTGTGCGATTGAACCTTTGTTTGGTAGCATGAGTTTCGTTAGCCTTATTTTTCGTTTTCTTTCTCGTTGCGGTTTCGTTTCGTTAGGAGTAGATGGAATTTGCTTTTGTTGCGGTAGGCCTAGCTTCCAGTGATTCGAGGTGTTGGTGAAGGTCCCGGTAGCCGGGACCTTCGTTATTTTTGGCCACGAGTTTTCAATGTGATTGTCTCTTGGGTGGCCTTGGCCACCGATTGGAGATATCGCAGATTCGATGGGGCTTCTTGGCGTGGTCTTTTCAGATGAGCACCAGGTCGTCACTGGCTTCGATGATCATGTCATCGGCAAGGACCATCTGGGTGTCGCGCAGGCGCTCTTCGGTCATGTTTTCGAACATGGCTCGGATTTCCGGCAGGGCATTCACGAGTCGTTTGAAATAGGTGCGGTCCAAGAAAAGGATCGTGGAGCGACGTGTGGCCGTGACCGTGGCCGTTGCGGGAAAGCCCTTGAGGAGTGCGATTTCTCCGAAGATGTCTCCTGCCTTGAGGGTGGCAAGGGGAACCTGTTCCCCTTCCTGTTCCTTGGTGATTTCAACCTCACCAGACAGTACGACATAAAGGCCGCGGCCCTCGTCTCCTTCATTGATGATGATGGTGCCAGGGGCGACTTCGTGGCCGGTGAACCGGCGCAGGAGGTCCATGCGCTGTTTGCGGCTGAAGGGCACGAACAGAGCCGAGGTTGCCAGGAGGTTGTTCAGGAGCCGTTCCCGGGCGAACCGGTCCAGAGCCAGCGCAACGGCGTCGAGGTGTTCGGCCATGGTGGACAGGGCGGCGCTGTCCACTTCGAGCAGGTCGGCATCGCTTCGTGTCTGGACGGATGCCGATCGCGGCGCGGCCTGGATGAGGGCCATCTCGCCGAACAAAGCACCCTCGCCGAGTTGGGCGAGTTCGGTCTGGCGCCCCCGCATGTCGGTCTTGTATACGGACACGGATCCCCGGGCGAGCCAGAAGAAGGACCTGCCCATTTCCCCTTCCCTGATCACCATGGAGCCGGCGGGTAGGCGGATGCAGCGGATAGTCTCACAGACTTTGACGAAGCTCGGTTCGGGCAACTCGGAGAGCAACGGGATTTTGAGCAGAGTTTCTGGGTAGTCCTCGATCCCATCCAGATTCGCGGCAGCGCGGGCAGCCCCGGCGATCAACGAGGGCAGAGAAATTTCGGTTTCGAGATCAGGAGCCTGGACCAGGGTGTCGGGATGTTCGGGAGACGTGCGTTGTCCATGGGCGGACACCTTGGAGGAGCCAGCTCCGTAGAAGCGTGCGATGGTGCGATAGAAGTCGGAAACATCTCGGTCGCTGTCTTCGAGTACCTTGGCTGCCACGAGGCTGACGAGTGGGTGGCCGCCCCGGATACCATATTGGGCGATTGCCTCATAGACGGGGCCCGCTGCCTGGGGGGCTCCCAGCTGGACCAGGAGGTCGGCGATCCACAGACGGCCTTCGATGTCATGGGGCACGGCATCGACGAGTCGCCATCCGAGTTTGAGAGCCGTGGCGGGGTCGGTCGGCGCAGTTTTTGTGATGGCCTGTTTCAGGTCGGCGATGGTGACTTTCATCGGGCTCCTCGTTTTTTTTGGGGGGGATCGCGTTGGAATCCCTCGACCCGTTATTGCTGATTCCGTTTGAGACCGAGGGCTTTGATCTTTTTGTGGAGGTTCGTACGCTCCACGCCCAGGGCCGTGGCTGTCCGTGAGATGTTCCACTCGAATTCGTTTAATTTCAGTAGGACGAAGGCCCGCTCCATTTCCTCGCGGAACTCCCGTAGCGTCCTGTCCGTATAGTGGTCCAGATTGACGCGGCCTATGGTTCGATCGGCCAGGAAATCCGGCAGATCGTCGACTGTGATGGTTTCGTCGCTTAGAATCACGACGCGCTCGATGACGTTTTTCAATTCTCGGACGTTGCCCGGCCATGGATAGGCGGTCAGGCCGTCCATGGCTTTCGGCTCGACCGTCTTGGTTCGGAATCCATTTTGACGGCAGAATTCCTCGACGAATCGGATCACGAGCAGAGGGATGTCGGTTCGGTGTTCCCTGAGGGCTGGTGTCCGGATTGGGATCACGTTCAGTCGGAAGTAGAGGTCCTCGCGAAAAAGGTTTGCCTGAATCGCTTCTTGGAGATCCTTGTTCGTGGCGGCCAAGACCCGGACATCGACCCGCACGACCCGCTCGCCGCCCACCCGCACGAATTCACCCGTTTGAAGGACGCGAAGGACCTTGGCCTGGGCGGACAGGCTCATGTCTCCTACTTCATCGAGGAAAATGGTTCCTCCGTTCGCCACCTCGAACAGGCCGCGTCGACGCGCCACCGCCCCGGTGAACGCCCCGCGTTCATGGCCGAACAGCTCGCTTTCGATCAATTCGGGTGAGATGGCCGCACAGTTGACCTTGACGAATGGTCGGTCGGCGAGATCGCTGTTCCGATGTATGGCACGTGCAACGAGTTCCTTGCCGGTACCGCTTTCGCCCGTGATCAGGACGCGACCTTTGGTCGGGGCGACCTTTTCGATGGTTCGGAACAGTTGCAACATGGGAGGGCTTTGGCCGACGAGTTCGAATCGTTCACCAAGGCTGCTGCGGAGTTCCTGGACCTCCTGCGCCATCTGAACGTGTTGAACCGCGTTGCGGATAGACACGAGGATGCGGTTTCGGTCGAGGGGTTTTTCGAAGAAGTCGAAGGCGCCGAGTTTCGTGGCGCGGACGGCGTCGGACATCGAGGCATGGCCCGAGATCATGATAATGGGGACCACGTCTTCATTCCATTGTTCGCGGATCTTGGCGAGTGCGGCCACTCCGTCCATCTTGGGGAGTTTCACGTCCATCACCACGCAGTCCGGTCGGTCTGCCTCGATCTGGGTCAGGGCCTGCTCTGCCGATTCGGCGGTCCACACGTCGTAGCCTTCAGCTTCCAGGACCATCTTCAAGGTTCGACGAATGTTCTTTTCGTCATCGACGACGAGGACCCGTGGCGATTGTGGTGGTGCCGACTCGGACATGTTCGTGAGGCTCCCAATACAAGTACGAAAAGTATAGCCACCATGGCTCCAAGAACAAACTATTGTTTTTGGGGCTTCGGGTTGTCTTGACAGTCGTGCCAAAGCATTTCTATACTCCCGTCTGTTCGTGGCTCGAATGATGCCCGTCGGCTCGGCCGATACCTCGGAACGGACGGGCGGGTCGCCTGATTGAAAAGGAATGGCAGGATGAAACTGTATGCTGGAAAGGTGTCCGTCATCTCGGCGGAAATCGTCAAAAATCTCGTCGATGACCACGACATCGACACTTCGAATCCCGCTGAGGTCGAACTGGATGTGGCCGCCATTTTGAACGAGTACCTCAAGAGGGAGCGGCAGATTGCCGAGAAGGCAAAGGACATCATGGAGAAGCGGGGGCTGCCCTATGCGCAGTTCGGCAAGATCAAGAGAGGGGTCGCCGAAGAAGAAGGGTTTGCCATGCGGGAGGATGGCATTTCGTGGATGTGTAACCAGATTCTGGATTTTTTCATGCATCAGTCCAAGTTCGTCGACGAGATCTATGCGGACGACCACGTGATGCGAAAGAAGATGAAGGAGATCTTTCGGAAACACATGATGCTGGACGAGGAACTCGATCGAGAAGTGCGCGAGCGTATCCAGAATTTGGAAGAAGGCTCGGTGGCTTGGGACGTGGAGTACAAGAAGGTCATGGAACAAATTCGGCACAAACACGGCATCGATCGGTAGCACGACGGACGGGTGTTGGAATCGTTCGGTCGTACAAGTGGTCTGTCGAGCCTTCCACCCCGTTCGGCCGGGATCGCATAAAGAGGTGGGTGGGGCTCACCTCTCGATTGTTGGGGGGCGGAAAGAATCAAAAAGAAGGAGATATATATGCCGAAGAAAAACCAGGACCACTGGAGTCTGCTCAATACGTTTTATTGGACGGGATCCCACCTTGAATTTACCCTCGATGTGAGCAGGATGCAATTGGCGTCGGATTTCGTCGAGATCGTGGCCGATCGCCTCGGGACTGCATTGGACGAGATGGAAGCGCTCGAAAAGGGCGCCGTGGCCAATCCCGATGAAGGACGCATGGTGGGGCATTATTGGCTGCGTGCACCGGATTTGGCTCCCACCGAAGACATCCGCGATGCCATCGTGGCGGCGCAGAAAGCGGTGAAGGATTTCGTGGGGCAGGTGCACTTCGGCAGCATTCGAGGCCAGACGGGCAAGCCCTTTCGTAACGTCCTCGTGATGGGGATCGGCGGTTCGATCTTGGGGCCGCAACTGCTCGCCTCCGCCCTGTCCGGTCCCCAGGACAAGATGCATTTGTTCTGGATGGACAATACAGACCCCGATGGGTTCTACCGTTTGTATCGCCGTTTGCATCACGAACTGGATCGGACCCTTTGTTTGGTCATGTCCAAGTCCGGGCGCACGCTCGAGACCATGACCGCCATGGAGGAAACCAAGTCCGCGATGAAGCGGGTGGGCCTCGATTTCGCCAAACAGGCCGTGGTGGTCACCCTGCCAGGCTCTGAACTCGCGCAGCGCGCCGAGCATGAAGGCTGGTTGGCCACATTTCCCATTTGGGAGTGGGTCGGCGGGCGGATGTCCCTGTTTTCGGCGGTTGGCCTTTTGCCCGCTGGTCTGATGGGCATGGACGTGGATGCCCTGGTCCATGGTGCCGCACGCATGGACCAGGCTACGCGCAGCAGGACCCTTCGGGACAATCCAGCCGCCATGATTGCAGCCCTTTGGTACCACACCGTGGTGGAGAATGGGCTCTCGCAGCTCGTGGTAGAACCTTACAAGGATCGCCTCGAACCGTGGTCGCGGTATCTGCAGCAGCTCATCATGGAGTCTCTGGGTAAGGCCGTGGATCGTCAGGGCAAGCCCGTGCATTCGGGCTTTACCGTGTACGGAAACAAAGGTTCTACGGATCAGCATTCAATTCTGCAGCACCTCAGCGAGGGCCCGGGGGGATTTTTCGTGGAGTTCCTCCACGTCATGCGGGACCTCTATGGTGCCACGTGGGGAAGCGGCGGCGCCTTCGATACGGAACTCGAGGTGCGGCCCGACGTTTCTTCGGGTGATTGTCTGTTGGCTTTGCTCATGGGGACCAGAGAAGCTCTGTCGGGGAAGGGGCGGCCGAACTACAGTATTTGGCTGGAGCGTCTGGATGCGACGACTCTTGGGGAGTTGGTGGCCCTGCACGAGCGGGCTGTTGGGCTCTATGCCTCCATGGTGGACATCAATGCGTACAACCAGCCAGGGGTGGAGGCCAGCAAGAAGAGCGCCGGTCGATTTTTGGAGCAGCAACGACGGGCGCTCGAGGTCTTGGTCGATCAGCAACCGAACCGCATGACGGCCATCGAGGTCGCCAAGGCCGTTGGAAAGGACGGGGACGTCGAAAGTATCTATTTGAGTCTGCGCCATCTGGCGGCAAACTCCACTCGTGGGGTGCGCCGACAGGCGGCGGCAAGGCCAATGGACGAGGTATTTTGGTGGGATCGTGGCGTGAGGGACAAGTAGTGCGACTGAATCGGCTGTGCAGCATGGATGTATCAACTGGAACCGCAATCCATCTCGACTTGTTTTGTCGCTCCTCGGTTGCGTACCACTACCCACCCTCGTCTCTTCGTGCCAGCCGGGCGCCTTGGCGCCCCAAAATGGCAACCTTATTTTGAACAGCCGACCGAGATAGGAGTGTGGCTTCGATGAGGATATCGATTGAGGAAGTGGAGCACGTGGCCCAACTCGCGCATTTGAAGTTTGGGCAGGACGAGATTGCTGCCATGGCGCGAGAACTGGATGCCATTCTGGAGCACGTGCAGAAACTCCAAGAATTGGACGTGGAGGGAGTGGCGCCCACCACCCATGCCGTGCCGGTGATCTGCCCCTTGGCAGACGATGAGCCGGCGGCATCGCTGCCCAGGCAGGCCGTTGTCGCCAATGCCCCTGATACCCTCGACGGCCTGGTGCGGGTCCCCAAGTTCATCGACGATTCTGGCGCCGGCCTGACCTAGGCGTTCGAAAGGAGACGTGGCAATGGATATCTGGCAACTGGGATTGGCGTCCCAGGTTGAGCATGTGCGTACAAAAGCGGTATCCGCCGAGGACGTCGCGTCCGCCTATTTCGAGCGGATCGAGGCTGTGGACGACCGAATCGGGTCCTATCTGCGCCTGGACCGTGAGGGGGCGATGGCCCAGGCCAGGATGGTGGATGAGCAGGTTCGGGCAGGGCGAGACCCCGGACCTTTGGCCGGTGCCTGCATCGCGCTCAAGGACATCTTCGTGACCAAGGGTGTGGAGACCACCTGTGGATCCAAGATCCTCGAAGGCTTCGTTCCCCCGTACGAGAGCACGGTTTCCGAACGACTCAAGGCCGCAGGTGCTGTGATTTTGGGTAAGGCAAATATGGACGAGTTCGCCATGGGGTCGTCCACCGAACACAGCGCCTATCGGATATGTCGCAATCCGTGGGACCTGGATCGTGTTCCGGGTGGGTCCTCGGGGGGCAGTGCCGCGGCCGTTGCTGCAGGTCTCTGCGGCGTTGCCATGGGGACGGATACGGGAGGATCGATCCGGCAGCCTGCCGCCCTCTGTGGGGTCACTGGGTTGCGGCCCACGTACGGCAGGGTGAGTCGGTATGGGATGATTGCTTTTGCCTCCAGTCTGGATCAGGGCGGTCCCATGGGGCGGTCGGCCGAAGACTGTGCCCTGGTGCTCGAAGCGATTGCTGGTCGGGATCCTGCCGACAGCACGTCGCTCGATGAACCGGTGGGCCGATATCAGGAGGCCTGTCGGACCGGGTTCAAGGGTATGTGTGTCGGGATTCCCAAGGAGTATTTCCGGGAGGGACTAGACCCCCAGGTTGAGGCAGCGGTGCGTCGGGGCATCGAGACGCTTGCGGCCAATGGAGCGACCATCAAGGAGGTTTCTTTGCCCCATACGGAGTACGCCATTGCGGCCTACTACATCATCAGTCCCGCCGAGGCCAGTTCGAACCTGGCTCGCTATGACGGGGTCCGGTACGGGTATCGGGCCCGAGATGCAAGCGACCTTATGGACATGTACTGTCGCAGCCGCGCCGAGGGATTCGGTTCCGAGGTGAAGAGGCGGATCATGCTGGGGACCTACGTGCTGAGTGCCGGGTACTACGATGCCTACTACGGTCGCGCTCAAAAGGTGCGTACCCTGATCGCCGATGATTTTCGGAAGGCCTTCGAGGATTGCGACGTCATGGTCACCCCGACCTCCCCGGTGACGGCGTTCAAATTGGGCTCTCGTATGTCGGATCCCCTCCAGATGTATCTGGCGGATATGTACACGATTTCTTGTAATCTCGCCGGGTTGACCGGTATGTCGATTCCCTGTGGCATGGACGGCCAGGGGCTTCCCATCGGGATGCAGGTGCTTGCGCCCGCGCTCGGGGAGGAGCGACTTTTCCGGGTAGCGGCTGGCTACCAGCGACTGACCGATTGGCATCGAAGGTGGCCCGAGGTGGCCCAGGCGCAGGAGGCAGAGTGATGAACGACGAACTCCTTGCCAAGTACGAGTCGGTCATTGGGCTGGAGGTGCACGTCCAGCTCAAGACGGATACGAAGATGTTCAGCCGGTCGAGGGCTGCCTTCGGCCAGGAACCGAATACGTTGACCGATCCAGTGGTCCTGGCACTGCCAGGGGCCCTGCCCGTCGTGAACCGAAAGGCGGTCGAATATGGGATCAAGATCGCCCTGGCCACCCACAGCACGATTCACGAGATGAGTCGGTTTGCCAGGAAGCATTATTTCTATCCCGACCTCCCCAAGGGATACCAGATCTCGCAGTACGAGCAACCCCTGGCCACGGGCGGACGCGTGGAAATCTGGCATGAAGACCGCAGGAGCGAGATCGCCCTGACGCGGATCCATCTCGAAGAGGATTCGGGGAAGAACTTCCATCGAGAAGGCGTGGACGAGTCTCTGGTGGACTACAATCGGGCAGGCGTTGCCCTTGCCGAGATCGTGTCGGAACCGGATTTTCGAAGTCCAGAGCAGGCGGTCGCGTATCTAAGAGCGCTGCGTCAACTCGTGCGGTATCTTGGAATCTGCGACGGAAACATGGAAGAGGGGTCTTTGCGCTGTGACGCGAACGTTTCGATTCGGCCTCGGGGTCAGGAGAAGCTCGGCACGAAGACGGAACTGAAAAACCTCAATTCGTTCAAGGCGGTCAAGTTGGCCCTGCATTACGAGATCGAGCGCCATGTGGCCCTGATCGAGCAAGGCGGCGAGGTGGTCCAGTCCACGTTGTTGTGGGATGCGGCTGCCGGGCAGACCAGGGTGATTCGGACCAAGGAGGAGGCGCACGACTATCGGTACTTCCCCGAGCCGGACCTGCCTGTACTCGAGGTTCCTCGACCCTGGATCGACGAGGTGGCGGCGCATCTCGAAGAGTTGCCGTTGGATCGGCGGCAGCGCTTCGTGGACCAGTACGGCCTAACCGACTACGACGCCGGGGTGCTGACCGACGAGTGGAATCTCGCCGAGTATTTCGAAGAGGTTGTGCGCCTTGGAGGCGATCCCAAGAAGGCGGCGAATTGGATCCAGACCGAGTTACTGCGGCTTCTCAAGGAGGATGGGCGGAGCATCGACGAGCAGCCCATGAGTCCGAAAGTCTTGGCGGATCTTTTGGCGAGGATGGCGTCCGGCGAACTGACGGGGAGGAACGCCAAGGTGGTGGGGGAACGGATGTACCAGACCGGGCGCACGGTGGACGAGGTGCGCGAGGAGCTGGGTATTCGACCTCCAGAGCGGGACGAGTCCGTGGTCGAGGCCGTTTGTCGGCAGGTGGTGGACGCTCACCCGGACGAGACGGCCAGGTACCGGGACGGGAACAAGCGGCTCTTTGGTTTCTTCGTGGGTCAGGTCATGAAGCAGGACCGGAATCAGGATCCGAAGCTCGTGAGTAAGGTGCTCAAGCGGGTTCTGGAAGGATGACTCCCCAACATTTGGGGCAGTGATTCAAGATTCTGTACAGCAATGCCTACCCGAGCAGGGATTCGAATCCTGGTGGGCTGGGAGATGATGGCGGGCAATGGGTTCGACGGAGATCAGACCGGTTCGATGGGAAGGTAACGTGCTCGTGTTGATCGACCAACGCACGCTTCCTGGCGAGGAACGAGACGTGGTCTGCAGGAACGTCCAGGATGTCTGTTCCGCGATTTCGAACATGACGGTTCGGGGCGCCCCGGCGATTGGCTGTGCGGCCGCCTACGGCATGGTTTTGGCCGGACGCGAGGACGGGTTCGATGACGCCCCCAAGGATGTCCTGGGTCGAGCAGCCAAGGAGTTGGCGGCGACTCGTCCCACGGCCGTCAATTTGTTTTGGGCCGTGGATCGGATGAAGGCCCTGTCGGATCAGTATCCCGACCCAGACGCCCTGCGAGTGGTCTTGGCCCGTGAGGCGCAGACTATTCTGGAAGAGGATTTGGCATCCTGTCGCGCCATGGGAGACGCGGGGGCCGAGTTGATTCCCGAGCATGCAGTGATCATGACTCATTGCAACGCCGGGGCCCTGGCGACCGCCGGGTACGGCACGGCCTTGGGGGTGGTCCGGTCCGCCTGGGCGCAGGGGAAGCTGGATAGGGTATACGCATGTGAGACGCGCCCCAGACAGCAAGGTGCGCGCCTGACGGCGTGGGAGCTGGTTCGGGACGGTATCCCCGTGACCCTCATTTCCGATACGGCGGCAGGTTCGGTGCTGGCCTCGGGGCGGGTAAGCCTCGTGGTGGTGGGAGCGGATCGGATCGCTGCCAACGGTGACACGGCCAACAAGATCGGGACCTATAACTTGGCGGTGCTCGCCAAGGAGAACGACGTCCCCTTCTACGTGGCAGCCCCCATGTCCACCGTGGACCTGTCCCTTCTGGACGGCAGTGGAATCGTTATCGAGGAACGGAGCCGTGAGGAGGTGACCTTTTGTGGTGGCGGCCGCATTGCTCCGGAGGAGGTCGATGTCTACAATCCGGCTTTCGATGTGACGCCGGCTCGGTACCTTTCCGCTATCGTCACGGAGCGAGGGGTGATTCGGGCTCCGTTCCAGGAAGGATTCCGTCGTTTACGGAAGCCCCGATGACCAGGAGACGGTTCTTTTCTCCTGGGCAGCTCAGCCTTGTGGAGTCGGCGACCGACCGTGCCGAGGAGCTGACCGGAGATTTTTTTAGGCTGGGGCGATTCGGCCCGGATCGGTATCTCTATGAAGTCGTCACGGCGAGGCATCTGTCCAATCGCGAGCGAGTCCAAGGGGTCTTCGCCCATCTCGTGCGGTATCGGCGCGTCGAGCCAGGGCCTCTGCAGAAGCGTCGTCCCCAACAGTATTATCGTATCTGCCTCCAGGACCAACAGATTCTGGATGCCTTGGTGAGCAAAGAGTTCGGTCTGGACGACCTTCTCCTGTACGTCATGACCCATGAGTTGATCCACGTGGTTCGTTTCGAGCAGTTCGACAGGCTCTTCGTGACGAGCAAGCAGGATCGTCTCGACGAGGAGACCATGGTTTATGGGCTGACCGAGGAGATCCTCTCCCAGGTGCAGGAGCCTGGAATCCAGGCCATGGTGACGCTCTATCGGGGTGTACGTCTGTGTGATTGATCCGTCGTCCGTTGTCGTCGTTTGTGGGGCCTCTTCAATTTTTGGTCGGCTACGGGCTGAGGAGGCTGTTCAAAATGGGCAACCTTATTTTGAACAGCCTCCTCAGGTCAGAAGTCCATGGCGAACGTGCCGCTCGACGACGAGGGTGAGGCCCTGAGTTGTTGTTGAAGAAATTGGCGCCGTTTCTTCATGGCCTTGCGTCTGTGACTGAGGACCACCCATCCATCGACGATGCCGTAGATGATGGTGCCGATGAGCAGCGCAAAGCTTACGTAGTTGACGACGAGCATGCTTTTGGCGAGGGTGCGGTGATCTTCGATGATGTTCCCCTCGGCGTCCTGGACCACATAGCTTCCGTCGTGTCGGTACTTTGGGGATCGTAGGATCGACCAACTCGTTGCATTGGCCGCCGCCAGGCAGACCTCAGCCGTCAGGATCAGGGATGCCTTGACGTATTGGTGGTTCTGGAATTGGCCGGCTGGGGGTAGAAAGTTGAGGACCATCGATCCAGTGTTTGCCTTGGGGAGGTGGTGGAGCCGTCTGGCGAGTCGTTTCCGTCGGACCGACCGATAGGCCTGAACGACCTCGGGGGGCACGAGCCGCGGGTCCATGCGCAGAGTCGGGGCGAGTTCACTCAATCTGGTGAAGACGAGCAGTGCGGCCTGTTTTCGCCCGACGAGGAAGAGGCTGATGCCGTAGATCCGCATGGCCTCCTTGAGATCGGCCTGACCGGCGAATCGTCCCTGCTCGATGGGGTCTCGCAGGGCCTGGACCACTTCCTGATAGCGACCATATTGGAAAGATTCCTGGGCGCATTGCAGCCGTGCCGAGCTGCTGCCGTTGCATCGGCGGGCCGGCTCGGTGTGTGTGGTGTCCTGTGGGGTTTGCCGCGGGGATCCTGCAGCAGAGGGGCCCGGCGGCTTGGCTTTGGCTGGCGCCGGCGAAGACGACCCGGCAGTTTCCTGCGGGGACTGTGCGTTGGGGGGCGCTGCAGGCTGCGTGAGGGCGATGATGCAGGAGAGGGTGAATGCGAGAATCGTGTTTGTCATCACTGGTCCCAATTCCGATGCTTCTATTGGTTGGTGCCCGGGTCCGGCACGATGACGGCGAAGGTGCCGTCCGGCTGGGCCACGGTTTCATACAGGGGGCCTTGGTACGTCGAAGGTCGGTAGACCTGGATGAGCAGGTTGCCCGCATTATCCCCCTCGACTGTTCCCGACAGCCTCAGCCCTTTGGGTAGTGTGACGTCGTCGATCGTCATGGAGCCCGACAGGTTGGTCGTCACTTGGATGGTTCTCGTCGCCCATGTGCCGTCCGTTGGTTTCGGGATGAACACGATCTGGTACGAGGCTCCGGCGATGAGTGGGATGGAGAAGTGGCCGGCCGCATCCGTGGTCGTGGTGGCCGTGCTGCCGGTACCCACATCTGTGGTTGCTCGTACTTCCACGTCCTTGGCTGGGGTGGGTCCGTCCTTCGATGGGACCAACACCACCCCCGATGCGAGCACGGGGGTGCCCAGCGATATGGTCTGGTCCGTTGCGTCCGAGGTCAGATCCAGGTCGGTGATCTTGGTGTGGGCTGGCGTGTTCGGCTCGACGATGACGTGGTACATGCCGGCGGGCAGGGTTTGGTCGGGCCATCGTCCCAGATCGTCGGTGACGAGCGTCAGCCTAGCGATTCCCGTTGCCGAGGCCGTCTCCACGAGGGCGTCGTCCGAACGGATCTCGACCTGCGCCGTGTGGTCGAGCGCAGCGCTTTCCAGGATGACGCGGGCCTGTGGGATCGGGGTGCCGTTTTCGTCCACGACTCTGCCCGACCAGGTCGAGACAGGGATCTCTCCATAGGCGATCGTCAGGTCCAGGCTGTGCCCCGTTTCCACGGTCAGGTTGTCCGAGGCCAGATCGATGGCTGGTAGGTAGCTGTCTTTGGGCGGCTGGACGTGGAGCGTACATGTCCCTGGTCTGGCGTACATGGCGAAACTTCCAGTCAGCAGGGCCGTGGTGCCCAGTCCCGAGGGAATGTCGTTGCAGCGCAGCAGGACCTGTGCCTCGTAGATGCCTTGGCCCATGGAATCGGTCACCGTACCGGTGAGCGGTTCACCTGGCGTCATGGGCCATTTTGTGGCCGTGGCTGTGGCCATGGATGCTGCTGATTGTGCTTTGATCACAGCGGGTGCCACGGTGGCACTGTCTGGTACGATGAGGACATCGTAGGTGGCCGTTTCGTTGAGGAAAAAGGTCAAAGGCCCGGATCGGGGGTCGTAATGCCCCTCGACCATCATGGCCGTGGTGTCGATGGGCGTCAGGCGGAGGTAGGCGGCCAGGTCGTTCTGGTCCGGACCCTGCACGGCGAGCAGCACCTTTCGTCCCTTCTTCAAAGGAATGGACAGAGAGTCGTCGGGGGTCCCCCCCCAGACCAAGTACGGCCATTGTTGGCGTGGTGTGGTGGCGAGATCACTTGGAGTCAGCAGGAAGGAGATGGTCTGCGAACGGGCATCGCGGGCTCGTACTACAACCATCTTTTCGCCGGAGCAGGAGTTGGAAACCAACTGGACGTCTGCTTTGATTCTGTAGGTGCCGGCTACGGTCGAGGAGAATTCAGCGGTTAGGTCCTGGTTTCGCAGGTTTGGATTGATCTGGCTGCCGTCGGGCGCCGTGACGGTCCAATGGACGGACAGGACCGTCTGCGCCGTTTCCAGGTCAATGGTGATGAGGTCGCCTGCGACCGGTTGGTCGGGATGGGTGAGGTGCAAACCGACCGTGCAGATGCCGGCGTCCATGTTGGGCCCGGCGTCGGTGTTGTTGTTGATCCAGCCGGCATCGTCCCCCAAACACCCCGAGGCGACGAAGGCCATTGTGAGCATGCTTGAAATCCCAAATAAGATGGTTCGTTTCATGGTGGTCACCTATCGAAATTCAATGTTCCATGTCACCCATTGCGCACAGTCTGCAACCAGGTTGCATTGGTCGGACTGTTGGGAACAAGACGACAGGTCCCGATCGATGCGATCGCGGACCGTGACTCGGATTCGGACCTGTTGGCCGGACGTGTAGTCGTTGGGGTCCAGGTTCAATGCTGGTTCGTCCAGTCCGGACACGGGGAAGAACGGCTGGTTCGGGTCCGGTTGGATGCTCCATGAGAAAGACAGTTGCCCTCCCGGTGGATAGCCATCCAGATCGTCATCCACCAAGAGGACCTCCAGTCGCCTTGGCTGTCCTACGTCGAAGATGAGCCTGCTCGCGGATGCGTCCGGCGAAGTGGCTGTGATGCAGGGCGGGGCGTCCTCTTGCACTTCGATGTGTTTCGTGTCCGTGGCGTCGTCGTCTCCGTCGCTGACGCCCAGGGCGACTTCATAGCTGCCCGGATAGTCCGGGACCATCAGGCAGCGTTTCGCCAGCGTCGGGTCGTTGGTGGGGTGGTAGTCCACGTCGGACGGTTGGAACTGGTACGCCAGCGTGGACGAACCAGGAGGGCGGCTGATCGTCTGCCAATGGTAGAATAGGGTGTCGTCTCCATCCGGGTCCGAGCTGGACAGGCCATGGAGCCAAATCTGTTGGCCCACCACGAAGTGATTTTCCAAATTGGTTTTGGTCTCAAGGGAGAGGACCGAATTCGGCGGGCGGTTCAGCACGGTCACGACCCGCTCGTCCCATGGACTCGACAGGCCTCGTTGGTCCTGGACCTTGAGGCGGATCGTGAACACGGTTCGGGCCGTCGGGATGAAACAGCAGGTCTGGTCGTGCCCGTTGTCGCAGGACCCCCACCCAGGACAGGTCTTGTAGGGGGTTTGCTGGGTCACGTCGTATTCCATGGTCCAGGAGTACGACGCCACGGTGCCGTCCGGGTCTGAACTGTCCTGCCCGTCCAGGACGACCATGTCGCCCACATGGACCTTGTCCTCTGTTTGGATCTTGATGACGGCCGCAGGTCGCTTGTCGACCGGTTCGATTTTGCCCACAAACAGGCAGGACGACAGGACGAACGCGACGGCGCAACCAAGTATGAGCGTCTGTTTCCTCATGATATTCCTAAAGGCCTGCAATCCCCGTGCCCGGCCCTCCAACCGCGAGGGCGTCGGTGATCCCTGTGGCTCCATGGTACATCCACATCCGCTGGGAACGCAAGCTCCTCGATGGTTGCGGACGCAGTAGAAGGGGGCGACTGGTGCAACTCTTCGACCATGAGATGGGAGTGGGCGGCATCGCCTTGCTGTATTTGCTTCCGACCCGACGGTGCGACGCAGTGGCTTGGCGTCGTTGGCGGCCCCGATGGTACAGCCAGTGGAACGGGTTGGTTTGTGACATCCATGTCGTGGTTTTGGACGCCGTACCGATTCGTGTGGGCGTGAGTCGACGGGGCGTGCCACTATCGGCAGGACAGAGGAGATCCCCTTTTCAGGGTGCAGCGGCCTCCTGGTGGAAATAGGATCCAATTCGTACGGACCGGGACTCCCTTGTCGAGCAGCACCACCTTGTGTCGTCCTGCTGGAATCCGATATCTGCCAGGTCGGTGGAACAGACCGTCGATGGTCCAGGTCGTCGAAGCGCTGGATTTTGGGACCGTAACTTGGCAGGGACCGAGGACCGACCCGCGTACGTGGACGGATTGGCCGGCCCGGATCTGTACCCATCGAGAGAAGCTGGGTCCGTTTGTCCCTTGGCGGCAGGTCACGTGATGCCGGCCCGCTGGAACAGGGATGGCACGACCACTGGGGGATCGTCCCACCGACCTGCCGTCGATGGAGGCCTGGCACCAAGGCTTGATGGCCAGGACGATGGCTCCTGGACGCTGTGGAGGTGGCGTGGCGGCATCCGGTCTTGGTGTCGGGCGGGGTACCGTCCGTGGAACCGAGGCATCCACCTTCGGTGAAGCCGTGGGCTGGCGGTTGTGTTTTCTGGATCCGTGGTGCTTCGTTGGCGGCGTCGGGGCTGGGCGGGCATCCTGTCCGATGGTTTCTGCGTCTTGCTGTGGTGACGCGGTGGCATCAGTTTCCGAAGCGTCGGTTTGGGCGTCCGCTGCAACCTGGGCGACCGTCATGGTCGTGTCGGATGGACGGTGCCTTGCCATCAGGATCATTCCGGCCCAGGTGGCCATGGCCACGGCCAGACTCACGGCCAGGCCTGCGGCTGCCACATGCCAGCGTTTTCGCGCCGTGAGCCGATCGACGAGTCGTTGGGCCGCGGTGTTTTGAGGATCCACGGCGAGAATCCGGTCTGCCAGGGCCAAAACTTTGGCCGGCTGTTTGGCCGCCTGGGCGCGGGCGACACAGGCATCGATGATCGGGGCCCTGAGTTCTTCCTGCCTCGTTTCCGGGGCGCGAAGATAGGCTGCCAACTCCTGGTCCTGGTCGGTCAGGCCTCCCAGGCGGGCGATGTGTTCCAGGTCGTTTGCCAGGTCATCTGCGGTTTGATATCGTTGGTCGGGGTCCTGGGCGAGGCAACGTTGAAGGACCCGGTCCAGGTCCGGCCCCAAGTCTCCTCGCGCCTGGATAGGCGGGGTGTAGGTGCCTTGGAGGACGGCGGACATGACCGCGACGGGTGTCTTGCCAGCAAAGGGCGGTCTACCCGTTGCCATATGGTAAAGGAGGCCCCCCAAGGAGAATAGGTCGCTGCGTTGATCGAGGCGCTCGCCGCGAGCCTGCTCGGGAGACATATAGGCCGGCGACCCCATGACCGCTCCGGTGGCGGTCATGGTCTTGTCGCCCATGAGCCGTGCGATTCCGAAGTCGGTCACCACGAGACGCCCCGATCGATCCACGAGCACGTTTTCTGGTTTGACATCCCTGTGGATGATGCCCTCTTTGTGGGCGGCGCCCAGACCATGGGCCAGGGCCACGCCGGCTGCGGCGACGATTTCTGGCCAAGGAGGTGCGTGATTTCTGATAAACGCCGCCAGATTCGGCCCGTTTACGTACTCATACACCAGATACGGAGGTTCGTCGTCGCGTCCGGCGGAATAATCGTAGACCTCGATCACGTTCGGGTGTTTGAGCCGGGCAGCGGCCCGTGCTTCGCGGTGGAACCGCTTTTTTCCCTCGGGCCGGTCCGCGATCAAGGGATGGAGGAGTTTGATTGCCACGAGTCGGTCCAGCTCCGTATCGGTGGCAAGGTACACCGATGCCATGCCCCCTTTTCCCAACTCTCGCTTCAGCAGGTACTTGCCGACTCGCCGCTGTTCCATCTTTCCTTTTTTTCCATCGCCGGTTGTCTGTCCGGATCATCTTAGGATCTTGCCGACAGAAGCATAATACCGTACAATCCATTCGATGTCTGCGAAACGTACAAATCAATATGGAGCCATGCCGCCACCGCCGCCCCGTGACACGTTGGAATCCATGCCATTGGGTGGTCCTGTGAGCGATCCACCCGTTCTCGACGTGGTCGAGGGCAATGACCAGGGCCGTACGTTCGATCTGCCGGAGTCTGCCGTCATGATCGGTCGGGGGGCCCAGTGTGACTTCGTTCTGGCCGATTTGGCGGTGAGTCGGAGGCACCTGGCCATCGAATTCGATGGTCAGGGGTACCAGCTCATCGACCAGGGCAGCGGCAACGGAACCAAGGTGAACGGGGTACGGGTTCAGACCCATCAACTCCTGGACGGTGATCTCATTCAGGCCGGCAAGACACGGCTCGTTTTTCGTTGGCCGGCCGCAGGAGGGGATCTGGCCCGAGGCGGCAGTGATACCAGGCCAACGGAACCGTTCGATGGCCTGCCGGTTTCCCCTGAACCAGCGCCTCGACCGGCCCCGCGACCACGAGCCATTTCCGCGGCTCGACCAGGCCCTGCGGCCCGTGTCGCCCCGGCGCCACGACCGGCGCCCGCTGTTCGACCAGCCCCGGCGCGACGACCAGCGCCCGCTGCTCGACCAGCCCCGGCGCGACGACCAGCGCCCGCTGCTCGCCCCAGCGCTCAGGGTTCGGGCTTCCCCAGTATTCCTCCCACGGAGCGGGTGGGCCCCCTGTCGGGGGCCATGGCACCCATGGCCTCTGTGGGTATAGAGACCGGTTCGGTGGCTGCCGGGCCCGGTGGACTGATGGGCGCCGTGGGGCGTCTGACGGATACGACCTTGAAGAAGGTGCTGGTATTTGGAGGTTTGGCTCTCATTTTGGCGCTGCTCACCATGGCGATGATTGGGAAGCTGCGCGGGAAGAAGACGAAGAAGAAGGTGGTGCATGTCACTGCAGGGCCGACCCAGGAGCAGCTTTACGAAAAG
Organism: Deltaproteobacteria bacterium; assembly: GCA_021162935.1. Classification (GTDB taxonomy): domain Bacteria; phylum Myxococcota_A; class Polyangia; order HGW-17; family SLPX01; genus JAGGXR01. The sequence goes on along the minus strand of JAGGXR010000131.1, from coordinate 43,972 downwards.
GGCAAGCAGCTCGTGAAGAAGCAGGCCTGGGACCAGGCTGAAAAGATCTTTTTGCTTCTCGCGGCCAAAGATTCCAAGAATCAATTCGTCCAGACCAGGCTCAAACAGATTCGCTCGAACCGCGAGGCAAAGAGCAATCTGGCCAGGGCTGCGGTCGAGTTGGGCAAAGGCAACTATCCTGGTGCGGAAACTTTGGCACTGTTGGTCGGGAAGCAAACCGATTATTTTTTGGCGGCTCAGAAGATCGTCAAGAAGGCGCGGGAAAAGCGGGCGGATGCGCTCCTTGCTGAAGCGAAGGCCTTGGGGGCCGACAAGGACAAGAAGCTGGTTCCCCTCGTGATGAAGAAGATCAAACTGGCCCTCAAGTTGAGTCCCGGATATCGGCCTGCTCTGGTGCTGTGGCACGAGTTCGGTGGGCCTGAACCGCCTCCTGAGGTTGCAACCCAGCAACCATCGAGCCAAGGTGGGACTCCAAAACCTATTCAGGATGGTGGCGTTGCGACCCAGACAGACAGCAATTCCGGTGGGTCCGATTCTGGACACGCGACCAAGCGGCCCAGGGGCCGGCGGAGCGGCGGGAACTCAACGTCGATGGGAGGCTCGTACAAGCAATTCATGGCTTTCTACAAAGCGAAGAATTGGAGTGCCGCCGCCGCAGAGCTAAGAAGGGTGGCTGCCGGTCAACGGGGGGCCAGGGCCCGCAAGACCCTGGCCAAGGCGAAAAAGGTCAAACAATTCGGCCTGACCTGGAAGCGAGCCGAGGTGGCTCAGCACACGAACAGTATTTCCGCCATGTACGCCTATCAACGCGCACTTTCCCTCGATCGATCCATCAGTCGTGGCGCCTTTGGTGGGACGTTGCGGGCCAAGTTGGGCAAGGTGGCCAGAGCAGCGGCAGGCAGTGCGTTTTCGAGTGGCCGGTATTCGGTGGCCTACAAGGCGGTCCGGATTGCCCGCAGAGCTGGTGGCGACAGTGCAGCTTTGAAGCGGATCGTGAGCCAACTCGACGCCAAAGCGCAGGGGATTTTCAACAAGGGGTACATCCTTCGGGATTCGAATTTGGGAAGAGCCAAGTCCTATTGGCGTCAGGTGCTCAGGATGGTGCCGTCGAGTAGTCGGTGGCACAAGAAAGCGAGTTGGTTCCTGAAGAACTATGGCAAGGCCAAGTCGAGTTCTTCGGATGATGAACTGTGATTCGATGGGCACTCCACCGAATGGACACATGGGATGTGGACGGTTGGGGCGGCGCCTGCTGCTCGGGAGGAGCGTGGTGAAGCATTTGCGTATGCAGACAGGGTCCTGGTTCAATGCGAGGCCCTTTGCGTGGTGGGTGTTGGCGGTCTGCGTTGTGTTGGTTGCAGCATGTCGGCCAGGTGGGCCCGTCCGCCCGGCTGCTTCGGCGGCTGACGTTGCCGTCGAGTCCGTACCCTCATCCGTCAAGGGAGTATGGGATTGGGACGCTTCGTTTCGGACCAAGGACGGCGACCATCGTTACGAAGAAGAGGCCTGGCTGCTCACTGTCGATGGAAGCAAGGTGACGGGGCGGTATCGTCGTCAGGTGACCGTGATTGCTTCCGGCAGGAAGGTGTTCAAGTGCAACGGTCTGGTGTCCTACCGGCAGGAGGCAGTGTATCAGGTGTCCGGGACCGTCCACGAAGGACATCTCGTCGTGGTGGAGCAGTCTGTCAAGGTCGTTCCGTCCCCGTGTGACAGCGGCCAGCGGCGGTTGGATCGCTACAAGGGCAAGATGGTCGGTGGACGCCTCGTTCTGTCCTGGAGTAGCGGACACGAGGTGCTGCACCGGCGGAATTTGACGGGTCTTTGGTACGGCCTGTCGGACAAGACACTGGCCAACGGAGACACGGTGCGTGTCCAGGAGCGATGGCGGATCCTCCAGAAGGGGGACAAAGTTCGGGGTGTCCGCGATCGCATGGATATCCGTATTTCGAACGATCAGCAGCGGTATCGATGCAATCAGCGTCTCGAAATCGTGCGGATGGCCCGCTGGGGCTTTGCCGGATCCGTCAGCAAGGGGCGGCTGTTGGTGACCTTTGGTCATCCAAAGGCTCGGACGAGTCTCTGTGAGCGGCGCAATTTGAAACTGGTGGGGGGAAGTGTGGTGATCGGGTTCGATCGGGATTCGCTGCAACTGGCCGAGCAGAACCAAACGGTGAAATTAGTGCGTCAGCAGGGGCTTTCGGTGGGAGTTCTTGGTGGCGTCGTGAGCAAGGAGGGGCGGCCAGCTTCAGATGCGGGTTTGGCCCTTTCTGACCAAGGAGTACAGTAGTGATTACAGACGAATTTTTGCTTCATCTTCCAAAGACCGATCTGCACCTTCATTTGGATGGTTCCATCAGGGTGGCCACCTTGTTGGAGTTGGCCCACGAATACCACGTGGACCTCCCGGCGGGTACGGAGTCCGGGCTTCGGGAGAAGGTGTTCAAGGACAGTTACAAGGATCTGGGCGAGTATCTCGTCGGGTTCAAGTACATGACGGCCGTGCTCCAGACCGAATCCGCCCTGTCTCGGGTTGCATACGAGTTGGCTCGGGACAACCAGGACGAAGGAGTGCGGTACATGGAGGTCCGGTTTGCGCCGCAACTCCACGTGCATCAGCACCTCTCCTGCGAACATGTGCTCAAAGCCGTGAACAACGGTCTGTCTCGAGCTCGTGATGAGTTCAATGCCAAGGAAGTGGTTCGGAGCGGAGCGGAACCTCCCTTTGCGTACGGGATCTTGGTTTGTGCTCTGCGCATGTTTCCCAAGGGGGCTTCGGAGTACTACGACCAGATGCTCGAAGTACACAAACATTCCGATTCCAAGGCGGTCTACGCCTTGGCATCCCTCGAGTTGGCGCGGGCAGCGGTGCAGGTTCGTGACGAGAGCCATTTACCCATCGTCGGGTTCGATCTCGCCGGCCAGGAGGCCGGATATCCGGCGGTGGACCATCGAGAGGCCTTTGCATACGCGCACAAACACTTCCTGAAGAAAACCGTGCATGCCGGTGAGGCGTTTGGGCCTGAAAGTATCTTTCAGGCCATTACAGACCTGTACGCAGACCGGATCGGGCATGGAACGCACCTGTTCGACCCGGACATGATCCAGGATCCGGCGATCGAGGATCGAGAAGGATTCGTGGCGGATCTTGCGCAGTTCATTGCGGATCGTCGCATCACCCTGGAGATCTGTCTCACATCGAATCTCCAGACGCATCCCGATTTGACCGACCTGTCCCAGCACAGCTATTCAAAGATGGCTGGAGCGCGTCTTTCCACCACGTTTTGTACGGACAACCGCACCATCTCGAACACGACGGTGACAGGCGAATTGCGGAAGGCCATCGACTCTTTGGGGCTGTCGTCCAAGGACGTGAAGAACAGCATCATTTACGGATTCAAGCGGAGTTTCTATCCTGGCACCTACTTGCAAAAACGGCAGTACGTGCGCCAGATCATCAACTATTACCACGAAATCGAGCAGCAGTTCGCAGTGGACGGGGTCTGAGCGATTCGTCGGGGGGAATGGTCAGTCGTGCGCGTGACGTCGTGGCGTAGGCCTGCGGATCCGTCGACCATGACGGGCGCCTCTCGGTCGGTCGTTGTGGTGGGGGCGAGGTTTGGTTGTCGTCGAAGGGACCTGGGTTCCTTCCTGGCCGGGGAGGTTTTTGTATACGATGCGCTGCACCTTCCTGATGGGGTCATAGTGAGCGTCGGTGACGATCCGAAATCCTGTAATGCGATGGAGCCCGGGAAGGTACTTGCGGTGGAGGTCCTTCCGAGGGGAAAACTGGATGAAGGCCTGCTTGATGGCGCTTGCCAGGGAGGACGACAGTTTTGGACTGATGCAGTAGGCGTCGCCGGGAATTCGATCGGTCACCGCGACGATGCGCAGGGTGAAATGCGCACGCTTGATGGCGTTGTAGTATCCGGGCGATCCCACGGCTCCCACGTCGCACCGATGGGCCATGAGGTCGTCGATCACGGCCCGATGGCTGCCCGAGTAGCGGACCATGGAGAAGTCTTTGTGGGGAATGATGCCATGGGTCATGAGCAGGGCCGCCGGAAACAGGTACCCTGAGGTGGATCGTGGTGACACGAAGCAGATGCGTTTGCCCTTGGTCTGTTCAAGTGTGCGGATAGGACTTTCGTCCCGGACGACCAGGTAGCCTTCGTACGACAGGGAGCCATCGGCCAGGTGGCTCGCAATCAAACGAATATCCGGATGTTTTGCTCGATTCAGGACATAGAGGTACGGTGAAAAAACGGCTATTTGTAGCGTCCCTTCTTCGAGGCCCTGTGCAACTCGGCTGGCAGAGGCTTCCACGATGACCACCGGTCGGTGGAGTTTTTGGCTGAGATATTTCGTTAGGTGGACCATTTCCTTGCGGACCAGTGCGCTTGGGCTGTAGTACCCGATGGCGAATTTCAAGGCATGGGAGGGCACGACCACGTGCTTTGCCGGTCGCTGTTGTGGATTCGAAGTCACCGGTGCCGTTGTTTTTGAGACGGCTGCTTTGGGAGGTTGCGAGCGTGCCCCTCGGCTCATCCAGATGCGTTGGGCGGCCATCGTGGTGGCAACGCCCAGGGCAAATCCGAGGAACGCTGCGGCGGTGAGTCGGACGGCCAGCTTTCCTGGATGCTTGGCGTGCGCCGGAAGGACGCCTTCGTCCTTCGGTTGCTTTGCAATTTCGGGTGCGGTGGCCTGAGCATGCGCGGCCAGTCGTTCCGGTAGGGATTCGAATGAGATGCTTTCTTCGACCGAAGGCGCCTCGATGAGGCCGGTTGCCTGGAGGCCTTCGGCCAGGTCCGTCACGCTCCATGTTCCAGCGAGGCCTTTCGATATCACGTCGGCGAGGGCGAATAGGGCCTGACCCTGGATTCCTTCGATGTGTTGGAGACCTTCGGCCGCCTGTTCCAGCGTGAGATCTTGGGCTGGTTCGTCACCGGTCAGACTTTTCCAAAGGATGTTGGCACAGGCCACGGCGTCTTCGCTGCGCGCATCCTCGTCAGGCGATCGAGCCATGCCATTTGGGGCCAGGACTTTGAGAAAGTGCCTGCGGCCGGAAAAGTTGGCGAGGAACACTGTTTCAACCGTGGGACCTAGAGGAATGATGCCCCAATCGTGGCATAGTCGGCAGACCTCGGCGAGTTCGAAGGTGACTCGACAGGCGCGTCCCACGGGCAGGGGCTCTTTTTTGATTTGGTCAGCCAGGGGATCTCCCTTGACCCGTTCCAACACGAGCACCGGGGCTGCGTCGGGATCAGACGGTAGTTCCATGTCGAGGATCTGAACGAGGTGTTCACTTTTGGCCGCGACTACCGCGCGCACCAATTGAGCCAGGTTGTTTGCGTCTTGTGAAGGATGATCCTGCCAAGTGCGCAACAGGACGGTCCGTTTCGTGCCTCGATTGACCGCTTCGTAGAGCACAGAGTGTCCATCTCTGGTCACGATGCGTTTGAGGTTGTACTTGTCCGGTACCGGGCTTTCGGGCAAGGCGGGCTGTATGTCGGATTTGTTCGGCATGAGATACGTACTTCTTATTTTCCCGAGATTTGCTCAGATCGCAGAAAAGGGCAAGTGTCCTGTTTGTGGTCCAATTACCTGGGGCTCTGGCTCTTTTTTTTTGTGAATAACTTTTAGTTGAAGAAGGAAGCGACTCTAGCGTATATATTCTGAAGGCCAGAAAAGATGCCTGATGGGCGACTGGCGTGGAACAACTCTCAACAGAAGGGGTGAGTGACCATGAAAACGAAGAAAGGGATTGTGCTCCTTGCTTTGGCAGGACTCCTGCTGCTGTCTTTGAGCGTGGCGGGTTGTGCCGTTCGGGTGAGAGGGCCGAGGTTGCGCGTGCGGGCTCCGGTGGTCAGGGTTCGTGTGCCGAGGGTCCATGTTCGAGTGCGACCTCCGGCAGCGCGGGTCGAGGTGCGTCGAGCCTGTCCCGGTGGCTCGTATTGGAAAACGGGTCGATGGCAATGGAACGGTCGCAGGTATGTCTGGCTTCGCGGTGGCTGCAAAAGGTATCCGACTCGGTATCGCGGTTGTTTCTGGGTTCGCGGTCGTTGGGTCGCCTCGGGAGGCGGTTGGCGCTGGTATCCGGGACGTTGGAGGTGCCGTCGCTAGAAAACTGGTACGGACGAGAAATCCGTTCCATTGATGAGCGGCAGCGCAAACACAAGAAAGGAAGGATGGACGATGAAATTAGTCTCCAGGTTGATATTCGCGGGGCTTGCAGCCCTGCTGATGAGCGGATTCTCCGTTTTATCAGGATGCACGGTCTCCGCGCGTCCTGCTCATCTGAGCATTCGAGCGACTCCTCTGGTCGTGCGGATGCGACCTCCGGCAGCGCGGGTCGAGGTGCGTCGAGCCTGCCCCGGTGGCTCGTATTGGAAAACGGGTCGATGGCAATGGAACGGTCGCCGGTATGTCTGGCTTCGCGGCGGCTGCAAGCGGTATCCGACGGGTCGCGTGGGCTGCGGCTGGGTGGCTGGTCGTTGGACGCGCACTGGTCACGGTTGGCGCTGGACCTCGGGCCGATGGCGTTGCAACGTGCGGCGGCCTGTCGTCGTGGTGCGTCGCCCTGTACCGGCCACGACCGTCGCCGTCGGAACGCCTGGTATCGTCGTGTCCATGACTCCCCCTCGGCCGCGGGTCGAGGTGCGTCGATCCTGTCCTGGCGGTTCCTACTGGAAAACGGGTCGGTGGCAGTGGAATGGTCGCCGGTACGTGTGGCTGGCAGGCGGCTGCAAGCGGTATCCGACGGGTCGCGTGGGCTGCGGTTGGACGGTTGGTCGTTGGTCTCGCACCGGTCACGGTTGGCGCTGGGTGTCCGGTCGTTGGTCCTGCCACGGAGTGTCCGGGCGGGTCATGGGAAGCGTGGCCCGTCGCTGTCCTCTTGGGACGCATCGAGTGGGTCGCGCCTGCGTGCGGAACGTGGCCCGTCGCTGTCCTGTTGGGACGCATCGAGTGGGTCGCGCCTGCGTGCGGAACGTGGCCCGTCGCTGTCCTCTTGGGACGCACCGAGTGGGTCGGGCCTGCGTGCGGAACGTGGCGCGTCGTTGCCCTGCTGGGACGCACCGAGTGGGTCGGGCCTGCGTGCGGAACGTGGCGCGTCGTTGCCCTGCTGGGACGCATCGCGTCGCCGGTCGTTGTGTTCGCGTCCGTCGGGCCTGTCCTCCGAGGACCAAGCGGGTCGGCAACCGCTGTGTGCCGGTCAGGCACGCCTGCCCCGCCAACACGAAGCGGGTCGGTAATCGCTGTGTCCCGCTTCGTGTCAAGCATGCCGTACGACGTTGTCCTGCCGGACGGCGACTCGTGCACGGTCGTTGCGTGGTGGTGCATCGAGCCGGTCGTTGCCCGAGAGGGTATGTGCGGCGTGGACGACGCTGCGTGCGGAGGCATCGCTAGTGGCTAGCGGATTGCTTCGTTTTTTCTCCCCCGCCTGATTCATTGCTTCGTTTTTTCATTTCTCCCTGATCATGGGGGGGTCGGCCCGGGCTCTTGTCCTTGGCTCGCTTCCCTGCTAGCGTTCTCGGTCATGGTGAAGTGGCTTGTGACATTCTTGCTGATACAGGCTTCGATCTGGCCGGGGTGCCGATCGGGCAGGCGTTCGGTCGACGCGTCCTCGATTCGTCGGAGTTTGGCCCCCTATGATTTTTCGGGGCACAGCGCGGCCGCAATGACCAAGCACTGTCCTGTCCGCCGAATGGCCAGCATGGATGTGCACGTGCGGTGGGAATGCGCCAGAGCCACTCTTGATTGGTATCTGCTCGCCGCTTTTCGGAAGGATGCCACCTCCCTGGCTGCGTTGGCTCGGCATCTCGGGTTGAGCTGTTTGGACATGGACGATCCGGCCTGCGGCGTTCGACTCCTGGAGTCCCTGGGCGGTCTGATAGCGCCCATGACGAGTGCTTCGTCAGACGGCGAGATCCGGTGGCGTGCCGGCCAGGCCCGCAGGTTGATCGCACTCCAACTCGATCGGTCGGCCCAATGGGATGCTGCCTTTCTGCGTGGAGTCGGGGAATTGGCGACGGATGGTCAGCCCCTTTCGGTGGAGGCACAGGTCATGGTGGCCGGCGCCGTGCGCGCCGCCCTTCCGTTCATCGTGGCCACAGTGCCTCGGAGGATGTGGCGCATGTTGGGCCGATTGGTCGGATTCGACTGCCCGATGGAAGACAAGGGCGAGGGCCGATTCGTGCCTGGCTGCACCTTGGCCTGTCGGGAGATGAGGCGGCAACTCGTTTCGGTTGCTCCCTCCCTTCGCAAGCGACTCATTGCACTCCACTGCCCACTCGAGCACCTCGGGTGCACCGTTCGGTCCCAAACCGAGTACCTCTCCCAGGAAAGTCAGACGGCGGGGCGAAATCTGCTCTTCATCGACAGGGTGCTGTCTTCGTTGGCCACCGAAACGCATCCACTTGCGGTAGCCATCAGGCCGGATGTCCATAAGATCCTGCAGGGTGTCGAGAAGCTCATGGTGCCGCTGCCCATTCCAGAGTTGGCTCCTGGCCAGGTCGGGTATCGGAGGCTGCCGTTTTGTTCCGCTGCCGAAGAGCCGCCTTGGGCGCCCCTGTGTCTGTCGATTGGGCCCACCGACGCATCGGTGGGGATCCAGCCGGTGCTGCGGGTGAGAGCGAAGCGCACCGAAATTTTGGGCCAGGTGGAAGGGTATAGTTTTCCCGGGAGATTGCTGTCCGAGCCGGTGGCCGATTCATTGCCCACGGTGTTGGACTGGGCCCGCAGTGGTTGGTCTCGCCTTGTCGGCACGAACTCAGCGACGTCCTTTGGCGTCTATATCGATGGTCGAACCACCGCCGATCGGTTGACCAGGCTGCTCGGTGTGCTCGTTGCTGCTCAGATCTCTTCGGTTCGTCTCATCGTCAGAAACCGCGAGGGGAAGCTCGGCGGCCTCACCGTGGGGCTCGTCTCATGTCCCGAATGGCACTCTTGGGGTCGTTGGCCCGGTCCAGGCATCGTCTTGTGGGCGAATCACGATCAGGTGCGTGTCCGGGCCGACGTGGGGCCCCTGTCCAGCGATCCCTACCTGGGGCCCACAACGGATTTGGCTGGGCTTCGCGAACGGCTGGAGCGTACGAGGCGGGCCTATAAGAAAGTGGATCACGTTTCCCTGGCCGTGCGAGGGAGTCTGACCTATCGAGACATGGTCAGGTTACTTGTCTCCATCTTGAAGAACAGCTCCGGCAGGAGCCTGTACCCGAAGGTGGATTTGGTCGCCTGCCGTTTTCCCTCCCGGTAGAACGGTGTTTTCCGTTAGGACCACTGCTGTCCCAGTTCGTTTGCCGCCTGCGACAGGAGGTGGATGTGCTTCGAGACGACCACGGCCCAGTCGCGTTTTCGGGCCGCTCGTCTCGCTTCGTTCGACATGGATCGACGCAGCAAATCGTCATGGATGAGGTTTTGGACCGCACGGGCGAGTTCGGTGGGATGGTTCGGTTCCACGAGGAATCCGGTTTCGTTTGGGACGACCGTTTGGGCGACGCCGCCCACAGACGAGGCCACCACGGGAAGTCCTGCAGCCATGGCCTCGGCAAGGGCCACGGGACTCGACTCGGTTCTTCCCGAGGCGAGACGGATCGAGGGCAGGACCGCGAGATCGGAGGCGCGAAGGGCCAGGGCTTTGCGCTTCTGATCGGCCCAGCCGAGGACGTGGATCCGATCGGAGACCGCCTGTCGTGTCGCGGCATGGCGCAGCACGGATTCCAGCGGCCCGCTGCCCGCGATCAGGATCGAGAGATCCTCGATGCGGCATGCCAGGTCGATGAGCGCCAAAGGGTTTTTGACTGGAACGAGTCGCCCCATGAAGAGGGCCACGGGCCCTTCGGTCGTTAGGCCCAAACGCTTTCTGGCCTCTCGACGATCCATGGACGTTTCGGCCTGGATAGCCGCCACGTCGATGCCCATGGGCAGGATCGTGCATCGTTGCTCGGCTTCTCGATGCAAGCGTCCGCCTAGTCCCATGGTCAGCTTCTCCACGAGACCGTCGCTGGTCGCCACCATCTGGATTCCAGGTCGGAGTAAGCGGCTCATGATGGCACGGCGAAGGGGCCGTGGCAGAGCAGCCAGGAGGTGGGCGTCACTTCCGTGGGCAATGGCCAACAGAGGAAGGTGAGGATGGCTGATTGCCGCCAACAGGCCTGCTGGGAGCAGCCAGTGGGCCACCAGCGCGTCGAAGGCCCGTCCATGCTGCCACATGGCCGCGGCCATGGCAGTGACGATTGAGGGGACCTCGGTCCACAGCCAGGGGAATCGTTCCAGTTGGTCGGGGGCTCCATGGCCGTCGAGCAGGCTGGGCCAACCCCGTGGCCAAAGGGGGCGGTAGGACCGAATTTGTAGGTGATGAGGTTCCACATCAGGCTGAATTCTAGAGGAAGAATCGAGAGGGACATCGTCTGGTCGGGTTTGCCGATCGGGACCGAAGATTGTCACGTCGTGACCACGGGAGGCGAGTATGGCGCCGTGTTCTCGGACGAATGCTGACAGGGATGTGGTCACAAGGGCGATGCGGGCCATGATGTCCTATTTGTGGTCGGTTCGCTTGGCCGAAGCCTCCTCAAGATTCTGCCGAGCGTCAGCTTTAATTGGACGTTTGCCGACTTTTTTGGGCGCGTCAACGTCCAAAAACGGTCACGAGTGCGCTAAACGGGTCGTGACCAAAATGCGGATTCGTGCAAAAAACGACGGGTCGAGAGGAGATTACGGTATCAGGAGGTCATTCGATGAAGCATCAGATGTTTGTTGCTTTTGCCCTGAGCGTTGGCCTTGCGGTGCTATCCAAGCCGTCGCAAAGCCGCGCCTGCACCGCGTTCATGCTGCACCATGGCGGTCATGTCCTGATGGCCAAGAGCTATGATTGGCACACGGTCGATGGTCTCCTCATGACGAACAAGGCCAGGGTGACCAAGAAGGCGCTCGTGCTCGCTGGTAGGGGGACCAAAGTCGCGACCTGGACGAGTCGTTATGGGAGTATCACGTTCAATCAGTATGGTCGGGAGCTGCCTGTTGGGGGCATGAACGAAGCAGGACTCGCCATCGAAGTCCTCTGGTTGCACAGGACCGATTATGGACGACCGGCTCCTTCGCAGGCCGCCCTCAATGAGCTGCAGTGGATCCAATATTTCTTGGATACCTGCGCAACGGTGGCCGAGATGATCCAGCGCGCCAAGACGGTTGCCGTCATTCCCCTGTACGCCAGGGTTCATTACTTTGCCTGCGATCGAACGGGACGCTGCGCCACCTTCGAGTATTTGAGCGGGAGGCTGATGGTGCACCACGGGGCGACGCTTCCCTTTCCGGTCCTGACGAACCATACGTACCAGGCGTCATCGACTGCCATGAGGTCGTTTCTCGTTGCGACCTCCCGGCAGGCCATGCCATCAGGGCCCGGTTCCCTGGCACGGTTCATCCGCGCGGCAGCATTGGTTCGAAGACAGACTCGCTCCCATGGGCTCGTGTCCAGGGCGCTCGCGATTTTGGCAAGCGTGCGTCAGCCGCGCATGACCAAGTGGCAAATCATCTATGACCTGACCGGCAGGCGCATCGGATATCGCGTGGTCGGCAAGGGGGCTCTGAGATGGGTGCGTTTGGCTGGCCGGCGTTTTTTCTGTGCTGCACCCGTGATGATTCGTGACGTGGCGGGTACGGTCAAGCCGCGGTACGTGCGGCATTGGGGGCGCTACTCCTTTGCCATCAACCGCGACCTGATTCGCAAGACGGCGTCCCATCTGGGTTCGAAGTTGCCCTCATATGTGATCGACCTGGTGGCCCGGTATCCGCAGACCGCCACGTGCAATCGTTCGCATCGCCGGGCCGGCCGCTCTGGCCGGGTTGGCCGCTCTGACCTCCAACAAATCACCAAACGTCAATAACGCACTTCAGGCACCGGTTACTCAGCAGAGCCGAAACACCTGCAGGTGCCGCGGCGCCTGACGAGCCGACCTTCGATATGGACACAACGCCCGACCAAAAGCAGCGTCAGGCGCTCGACTTGCTCAAGAGCATTCGCGTGTAGCCAGAACCGCGAATGCAAAAAATTGCGCTCCAGACCAGATTTACTGGACCAGAGCACTTGCCCGGCCGGGGAACTTCAGCCTAGGGCCTGACCGCATGCGGCAACGATACCACTGTTGGATGGTCCGTAAACCTGTCCCTGGTAAACAGGAGACTCTGACTGTAGCCGGCATCCTGTGCCGATTCGTAATGATTGTTGTCCAAAACCGTCGAGACGAACTCAGAATCGTTGTCTCCCAGGTCGTTCCAATCGTCGGGAGTGTTGCAGATGTCATTGTTCTGGAATGTGCTCTCCGCATCATTTCCAGAGGCCTCCAGATAACCGATCTTGCAGTCGATGAGAGCATTTTCTTCGACGATCGTCTGGTAGGAAGACAACTTGAGGGGATAGTAATCATTTTTGCCGCAACCATAGAACAGGTTTCCCGTCAACTCCGACTGTGCAAAACCGGTCCGCAGGCCGCCTTCACCTTCGTTGTCCGGAGGACCTGCCGAGCCGGCACTGATGCATCGGGCAGAATCGAAAATCACGTTTTGGGTAAAGACGGCGTTGCGGACATTAGAATATCCAACCACAGCAGTGTCTCCGCGGTTCCCAAACCCCGTATACCCCCACAACATGTTTCTTGTGATCACCACGGGCTTATCGGGATTCATGGACCCAGCCGCAAAATTGAAGCCCGAGCTGGTGTTGGGTTGCGTGTCGTCATCGAGATACACTTGGTTGCAGGCACAGACCAAACCCTCCACATCCACGGGTTGCCTCAAGCCCGAGTCAGGATTGATGAACCTGATGAACATGATGGCCATATTTTGATTATAGAACTCATTGTTCACGATCTTGGTATCCACAATGTAGATTGCCTCCGTGTCCGTCATGCCCCCCAACAGGATCGTCACTGCGTCACATTCCTCCGTATCCTCGAATCTGCTGTTTTGGATGGTGTTGTCGTAAGCGCCATTTCTTATGTTGACGGCGTTTTCGATGTGAGACGTATAGGTTCTATTGACGATGTTGTGCTCAGCCCCCGCGTCGAAAGCAAAAATACCGTAATTCGACGCCGTGTCATGGTCCCACAGAGCCATTCGATCGATGATCCAGTAGGAAGACTCCACATCGAAGAGCACCTTTGCCAGATGGACCGTGTCCCGCGGCAAAGCACCTGGATGGTCATCGTTTCCATTGTACAATGCAATGGCCCTGCGACGTGCCTCCGTTCCGCTCCGGGTCAGCTCAATCCGGCCCAACGCCGTGTAGTCGTTGGGCACGACATAGAAATGAATCTTGTCGGAATCATTGATGTGGGACCAATCATCATCCGTTTGGATGAGAAAATGCTCCGGATTGGTGGGATCGTAGGAAGGAATCGAAACCTCCTCCACATACTGCATTGCACAGCTTGCTGCGAAATCCTCCACACATGTCACATCGTCTTGAGTCAAGTATCCCGCTTCGCACTCACACTGGGCAGATCCATTCACCACGTGACAGGTGCCATGGCCCGAACAGGTCACCCCATAGCACGGACCGGTCGTGCCGTCTTCAACACAGGACAGTCCTTCCGCATGGTAGCCATCCTCACAGTCACAGGTTGCGGTCCCTTCTGCCCCCACGCAGGTACCGTGCCCCGAACAATCCACCCCGTAACAAGGACCCGTCATGCCGTCCTCGACACAAGACAGCCCTTCGGGATGATAGCCCGGATCACAAGCACAGACCGGACCGGTCCCTGTTACGGCGCAAACACCGTGTCCGGAACAGGCGACATCGGAACAGGGATCTTTGCTTGAATCCAACCTGCATCCGGTCAGGACCAACAGCAACCACAAGCCCAATCCTGCTTGGACGGTCCTTTTTGTTTTCGAGCCCAAGTATGTCAACGCACGCCTCTCCTGCTCTCCTGCTCGAAATTCACTCTTGTGGAACAAAACTTCGCTGCACAAACACGTCATCGATAAGGATGAACGTCGTATCGACCGACCCTACATCATCTCCGATTGCCAGGTACATTGTCGGAGCCGTTGCAATGAACTCGTGTTCGCGAGGACCAAGACCATACCCCCATTCTTCGACGACCGAAGAATGGTCGTTTGGCTCAGTGTTGATTCTGATGGCCATATGATTCGTCACAGCAGCGATGACACGCAGTTTGATGCGATACCTGGCGCCAACGACCAATCCCACCAGTTGGTACTCGGCAAACTGGTTGGACGTCGTCCCATAGCTGATCCTGAGCGCCCCGTCGACGACCTCCAATGTGCTTTCTCCTCGATGCGGATACCAAGGTTCATACGTCCCATTCGAGAAATCATTTTCCATGATCAGATTCGGACCGTAGTCGGCCACGCAGTCGTGTTCTCCTTCGAGGTGATATTCATCGAAACAAACGCAGGCTGTTTTGCCATCGACCACTCTGCAGTCGCCGTGACCGGAGCAGTCGATTCCCACACATTGGGGCAGGACTCCGTCCTCGATGCAATTGAGACCCGAAGCATAGTAGCCGGGATCACAGGCACAGACCGGTTTGGATTCATCGACGATGCCGCAGGTGCCGTGTCCCGAACAGTCTATTTTGCCGCAAACGTCCTGATAGGTCGGCGGAAAATCCCCAATACAAGAAGACGCGCCCACCTGTGTCCCGACAATGGCCAAGACAAGCAATGCCCATCTCGTCCACCACCTTTCACCCATGGTTTCCGTCTTCCGGACTTTGCCTCATTGGTACCCATGACTCGAACGAGCATCCCAACACAGTTCCCGTCCAAAGAGAGAATCTCATTTTACCACCGGCATGAAATTTCTTTTCCAAACTATCCCTCCTATTGCTGAGGAGTCCTGAGGACATGGGGAACGACACTGGTCTGGGGAGCGTTGGTGTATTTGTAATAGTGCACCACGTAATCATATGGAAATTCGGCGTCCCCCTCGCTCGACCTCAGATAGATATTGGTGTCTTCCGGCGAAAGGCCGGGAAGGTCCGGTCCATCGTCGACAATGGGATCATCCATGTTGATCACCGTGTTCTCACCAAAATAGGAGTCCGACCTATTGTATCCCACCGTGGCCCAGTTCGTGATAGGGTCTTTGACCACGTTGTGCCTGAAAATCGTACCACTGGTCGCCTGCATCCGCATGCTGGTACATCGTGCGTTATGCGCGCTACCAGAATAATGGTTGAATCCGCATCCATAGAAAATGTTGTCCTCCACCAGCCCGTTGCGCACCTCCACCCCACCGTGATTCGAGGTCAACGCGATACCGCCCGGACAATCGATGACGACATTCCGCCGGTAGATGATGTTGTTCGAATTGAAATACGTGACAGTAAAACCTGAAGCAGGAGAACTCAGGGTAGATGGTGCGTTCGGATAGAGTTGTCTTGCGCCCATCAACACGTTGTTCGAATAGATGACAGGGTTATTGGGGTCTTCGGCCGCTGATTTTACCCCCCCGAATCCAGTCTCGGCAAAGGCAAAATCTCCGTTTGGATTCGGTGTTCCGTCGGCATCACACAAAACATCTCCATCGAACCAGACCACGTTCGAGTCCACGATGGTCCCGGAAAAATCCTTGTACCCGATTTGTTCGGGCCAATGGCACTGCAACCTGAGCGCCTTGAAGTTGTGAAACTCGTTCAAAATAATCTTGGTATTGAGCGTCCTGGCCACCTGGCCCTCCTCGATGGAATCCTCCAACTGGATGAACGAAAGATCGGAAGTGAGCATTGCTGGATTCACCCCATCCATGAAACAGCGCTGCACTGTGTTGTCGTGGCAGTTTCTCCGAATGGCCACGGCCTGGCCACCCGGCCCGAAATACATCGAGTCGATGATGATGTTGTTGCTCCCTCTCCAGATTTCAATGGTCCCCCTGTTGCCCCACTCCATGTACAACGCCTGGTTTGACGACATCCTGCTCACAACCCACCAACTGGCGTCCTCGAACCGCAGGGCAATCTTTGTCCGGTCCTCGTCTGCCAGCTTTCCGGGATGCAGCGTCGACCCGTCATAGGGGGATATCGTCCTTCTGGCGTCCTCTGACCCGGACCTCGTGATGACGGGCTTGCCGGGATAGGTGCCCGGCCTGACGTAGAAATGCTCGCAGATCTCACTGTTCAACGTATCAGCGGACCAAGGGACGTCGTCTGGAATGATGCAATGGGTCGGATCGTTTGGATCGAAATTGGGAATCTCTACTGGCTCGAGATACTCGTTTTCAGGAACGTCCGCCTCGCAAAAAACGGCATCGACCACATGGTAGCCGTCCTCGCAGTCACATTGCGCAGCCCCATCCACGACCCGACAGGTGCCGTGTCCCGAGCAGTCCACCCCATCACAGACGCTCGTACCATCTTCGACACAAGACAGCCCCTCAGCGTGGAATCCGGCCTCACAGTCACAAGTCGCAGTCCCTTCTGATTCGACACAGGTGCCGTGCCCCGAACAGTCCACCTCGAAACAAGGACCGTTGGTGCCGTCTTCGATACAAGACAACCCCTCTGGGTGGTACCCGGGATCACAAGCACAGACAGCCTCTCCATCGGCCACGGCACAGACACCATGTCCGGAACAGGTAACGCCTTCACAGACATTGTTGCCGGACTTCGAGCCCCCACTGCATCCCTGCGCACACAGCACAAAGAGCACCACAAAACTCATCCCCAATCGTCCCCGAGATGTGAGGGCGACAAACGCGGCTTTCATCATCACCACGCCTCCAATGGTTTGCCTTCTTACTCAATTCCCCTCAAATGTATCACATGTGACACAACGCTCGCAATGCGTTTCGTCGCTGGCTTTTTGCGCTATTGACCCGACGACATTACATCGTTTTCGGATGGTTCTCAATCCTGTATGATGAATAGGATGGGCTCACGAGACGGTCAGAAACCACGGCTTGCCTGCCCAAGCGGTGCCGTGCGAAGATAGCCGTGCTCATCCAATGAAAGGAAAGCATGATGAAAGCGCACCACCGATCGTCACGCAAAACGCAGTCAATATCTATCTTGCACAGCCCCGGGGCTGCTGCGCTGTTTCTTCTGACCGGCTCTGTGACTTTGTTTGTGTTTTCCTCGACATCTCGGGCGGCGAACTTCACCCGCAACGACGATACTGCCGTCCGATTCGGCGTGCACGAGATTTCTCTTTCCGGAAACGAAGGAAGTGACAATCCATTCGACACGGACTGTACGGTCACGTTCACGCCGCCCTCCGGTGTCGCAAATGAGGTGACCGTGCGCTGTTTCTATGACGGCAACGGCACGTGGAAGGCGCGAATCTACGTGACTGAAACCGGCACGTGGTACTGGAATTCGACGAGTTCAGAAAACACGGACCTCGACGGGCACAACGGCAGCTTTTCTGCCACGGCTTCCAACCTTCCCGGGATGCTTCGCGCCCATGAGACGAACCCCCATGTCTGGATGACCGACCGGGGAGAGACTTTCGTGCACATCGCCGATACGGCCTACCGGTTGTTCAAAATGGACGCAATCAGTGACGACTATCAGCAATACGTCACGGAGGACGCAGCCCTGGGCATCAACGGGCTGCGCTGCTTGCTCCTGGGTGAATGGGACTGGAACCTCTACTGGGAGGGCGGCATGTCGGGACCCAAGGAGAGGGTTTCCCTGACGAACTTCCGGCACACAGACGAACGTTTGCAATGGATGCTCGACAAACACCCAGGGGTTTATGTCCAGCTCATCCTGTTTCCCGACGCCAACATGGGTGACGACACATGGAGCACCGGCCACGACGCACAACAGAGAGAACGTCTCAAGCGCGCCATCATCGCCCGATTCGCCGCTTTCCCGAACATTTTCTGGGAAGTGACAAACGACACCATGGTCCGTTCCGAGCAGCAGGACCCGGACAACTGGTTTCTGGCCATGGACGTGGGCCCCTACTTCCACGAAAACGACCCTTTTGGGCATCTCATGGCCTTCGGGCACCGCAGAGACTACGAATATCCATTTTGCAACGGTGACTGGAGCACCTACATCATCGGCTACACGGCCTACGACATTGCCTGCGATCTCCTGGACTGGTATTCGTACAGGCAATTTTCCAAGCACGTTTACAACACCGAAGACTACTACGAGACCTACCATCCACCGGCACACCCCCGCTACTTCTACCGACGTCTGATGTGGTCCTACCTACTGTCCGGCGCATCGGCGACCTATGCGGGCCGGTGGGACGACATCGTGCCGTATTCGACCTCCGGCATGGTCGGTCTCGACGACATCGAACATATCAGGAGCTTTCTGGCCGACAACCACATCGACCTTGCCCGCTTCGAGGATGCCGATGTTCTGGCGGAGCAAACCAATGCTGCCGGGCCCGAGTACAACGACGGTCCCAGCCGCCCCCAATGCGCCCGCCGAGGAACCGACGAAGTCATCGTCTACGTGCCGAACGCTCGAGCAGGGGAACGAACGGGAATCTCCACCGCCTACGGAACCAACGAAGAGGAAACCCGAAAGAATGCGGACGTGGATACCGGCAAGACACCGCAACTCAGAATCAACCTCACCGACTTCGACAAGGGCCCTTACTCACTGCTCTGGTTCCGGCCCACGGACGGCACATCCAGCACGGGCGACGAACTTTCTGAAGGCTCGTGGCGGGATCTCACATCGCCTTGGCAGGGGACCGACGTGGTCCTTCTCCTTAGGACCACGCAGGCCGTCAACGAATCCCCTGCGGTGAGCATCGAAAACCCGATCAACGGTACCGACTTCGAAGTCGGACAGGAAATCTACGTCAATGTCCTGGCAAGCGACTCCGACGGGGAGGTCACTGCCGTCTATTTGCTCGTGAATGGAACGCAGGACGGTCAAATCGAACACATCGCTCCATACGAGTGGCAACTGTCGGGTTTGGCAACGGGGTCACACAGTCTCCAGGCTCGCGCTGTGGACGACGACGGTGATGAGACGCTGTCGGAGATCATTTCAATCCAGGTCGGAGACGGTTCTGTAACGCCCGATGGAGGTTCTTCTGCAGACGGATCGCCGACCGACGACGGCGGGGCCGACGCCGGCCCAGGAAACCAGGACGCCGGGCACGAAGCGAACGACGACAATGTCACCGGCGGCTGCAATTGCAGGTCCGCAGCCAGCGAGATACCTTCTACAGTCTGGATTGTCTTCCTTTTGGTGACCCTCTTGACGACGAAGCGTCGAAGAACCCAGCCGTAGGTACGCCACCAACGCCACGGTTTCGAGCAAATCGACGAACTCGGTGCCATCGCGCCTGTTGTTCTGGGGAAGATCCGTTACGAGGCCTCGTCGCTGGCTTTTTGCGGGGTGGTTGTGAGGTTGTGCAACTGCTGCCATTGCCGGGCGATGGCAGTCAGCAAGGAGTCGGCAAGGGAGTTGGCTGGGGGAGGGCCATGGCCCTGTCGGAAAAGGGGCAGCTATGCCTCCTCGGTTTGGGTGGCAGCAGTTTTGGCGGCGAGCTTGGCGGCCTTTTTGACGGCGCGTCGCTCACGATGCCGGGCGATGGTGCCGGCGATGAGCACGTACCAGGCAGGTACGATCACGAGGGTGAGGATCATGGACGTGGTGAGGCCGCCGATGACGGTCCGGGCCATGGGGGCCCAGGTTTCCGATCCTTCGCCGATGCCGAGCGCCATGGGCAGCATGGCGAGGATTGTGGTGAGCGTGGTCATCAAGATGGGACGCAGGCGAATCGTTGCCGCGGCGACGGCTGCGTCGATGAGGGTGTCCCATTTTCGGTTCCAGCGTTGCTTGAGGAAGTCGATGAGCACGATGGCGTTGTTCACCACGATGCCCACCAGCATCACGATACCGATGGCAGCAGTCATGGTGATGGGCGTGTGAGTGAGGTACAGAGCCGCGGCCACGCCGATGACGGCCAGCGGAATGGACAGCAAGATGACGAAGGGTTCGAGCAGGGACTCGAACTGGGAAGCCATGACCATGTACACCAGGAAAATGGCGGCGATGAAGGCGAGCCCCAAGTAGCTGAAGGATTCCTTCATGTCCTTTGCGGACCCTTCAATGGTCCAGACCACGTTGTTCGGCCAGCGTACTTTGGACTTGAGGGCATGCTGTACGTCTGTGAGTACGTCCCCCAGCGGGCGGTTGTAGACGTTGGCGATGACCTTGACCACACGCTTTTGGCCCTCACGTTCGATCTGGGTCGGAGCCATGGTGTCCTTGACATGCGCAATGCTGCCCATGGGCATAGGGACGCCCTGACCCACGAATACGGGTAGGTTCCTGAGTCGTTCGATGTGGTCCCGGAAGCGTTTCGGCGTTCGGACCAGGATTTTGTAGTCGTCGCCATTTTCCTGGTAATAGGACGCAACGGTGCCCATGTAATAGGTGGAGATGGTGGCGGTGGCTCGTCCAGGGTTCGTGCCGAGCTGCGAGAGTCGTTCGCGGTTGAGCCGGATCTGAATCTGGGGTGTGGTGTCTTCGAGGTTGTGCTTCACGTCTCGAACGCCTGGGATGTCTTCGAGGACCGTGCGGACACGGTCTGCGAGCAGTCTGCCCTTGACCAAATCGTGGATGAAGATGTGGATTTCGAGGTCTCCTTCGGAGCCGGTCATGTTGAAGACGAAGGGACGAACCTTCACGCCCGGGATGTCCTTGACGGCCTTTCGCATGGCTTCTTCGATGGTGGCTTGCTTGCGTTTGCGTTTGCTCAGGGGAGGGAGTTTGATCCTGACTCGCCCGGCGAATTCGCCGCTGCCAAACACAGCCCCGATGCCTTCGCCCGTGCCCACGTCGGAGGAAAACATCTCCGCCTCGGGCACGGCCTTGATGGCGACCTTTTCCACCTGGGCCAGGAGTTTTTTGGTCTGGTCCAGGTTGTTCGACGAGTTCGTGGTGACTTGGAGTTCGATTCGGCCCTGGTCGCCCTTGGCCAGGAAGTCGGTCCCAACGGACTTCAAGATAAAGATAGAGGCTACGAACAAGGCGATGCCCACCAGCAGGGTGGTCTTTCGGAACCGCAACGAAAATCGCAGGAACCAGGCATACGCGTTCAGGAAACCGTTGAAGGAGCCTTTGATTCTGTCTGCGAGCCGCAAGAAGGGGCCCTTTTTCTTGTTGGGGTTTGGCTTGAGCAGCCGTGATGTCGCCATGGGAATGAGCGTCAACGCCACGATGAGCGAGGCCGCCAGGGAGAAACAGATGGTCAGGACCATGTCCTTGAAGAGGGCGCCGGCGATGCCAGGCACGAAGAGCACGGGGATGAAGACCGCCAGGGTGGTCATGGTGGAGGCCGTGATGGCCATGCTGACTTCCTTGGCGCCCTTGACTGCCGCATTGGCCGGCGGTTCTCCCATCTGGAAATGTCTGAAGATGTTTTCCAGGACCACGATGGCGTTGTCCACGAGCATGCCGATGCCCAGGGCGAGGCCTGAGGTGGAGATCATGTTCAGGCTGATGCCGCTCGCGTCCATGGCCGAGAACGCCACCAGAAGAGACAGGGGGATGGCGGCGGCCACGATGAGGCTCGCCTTGAGGCTGAACAGGAAGAGGAATAGGACGATTCCGGCCATGAGGAACGACTGCCAGCCTGTCCTGACGACGTTTCCTAGAGACCGTTTGATGATCGTGGCCTGGTTGAACATGACCTGGATCTTGAAGCCCTTGGGAAGGACTTTGATGATTTTTGGGAGTTGCTTGACGATTCTGTTTGCCACGATCAGTGTGTTGGCGTCGGACTGCTTACGGACCAGGATCATGACGGCGGGTTTGCCGTTGACTGAGATGACTCGATTGAGGTCCTGGTGCCAGTCTCGGACCTGGGCCACGTCCTCGACCCGGATGGTCCGCATGGGCCGGCGTACCACGATGGTGCGGGCGATTTGATGGACCGAGGTGTAGCGCCCCTTGGTGTCGATGCTCAGGAGTTGGCCGGCCTGGCGGATGGCCCCTCCTGGAAGCTGCATGTTCGCCATGCGGATGGCATTGACCACCTGCGAGGCATCCACGCGCAGGGCGCGAAGCCGTTCAGGCCTCAGCTCCACCTGGATTTCGCGTTTGAGTCCGCCGGCCGTGTCCGCGGACGCCACTCCGGGGATCCGTTCCAGTCTCGGCTCCACGAGGGTCTCGGAAAGGTGGCGCACGGCGGCCGGGCCCTCGGGCCCGCTGAGCATCAAAAACGTGATTGGCTGCAGGGACGGGTCGAATGCAAAGGTCAGTGGCTTTTCCACCTCGTCCGGCATGTTGCGCACGAACAGGTCGATGTTCTTACGCACGTCGGTTTCGGCCTTGGCCATGTCCGTGCCCCAGTTGAATTCAAGGAGGACCACGGAGACGCCATACTTGGATGTGGACCTGACCGTTTTGACGCCTTCGACCGAGGCCACGGCGCTTTCGATGGGCCTGGTCACGAGCTGTTCCACGTCGGATGGCCCAGCCCCGTTGTACTGGGTGATGATCACGATGGTGGGGAAGGTGAGGTCAGGGAACAGGTCTCTGGGCAGGCGCAGATAGGAGAAGATGCCGAATCCGACGACCCCAAGGTAGATCATGGACACGGTCACCGCGCGGCGAACGCTCATCTCGCTGAGGTTCATGACTCAGTCTCCCTTCGAAGCGCGTCGTGTCTCGTGGTCGTTCACTTCGCGTCGGGATGGCCTCGTTCTGGCGTGCGATCGATTTCTTTTTGTTTTGTGCGCAGCCAATCGAGCCCTGGATGCCTTGGATCCGGTGGGTTTGGACGAGGTTGCCCCCGCCTGACCGGTTTTCGGGATGACGCGTGGCCTCGATCCGGAGGTCTGTGTCGGGACGGCAACCGGAGGTGCCGGCTGGTCCTTGATGATCTTGATATGCGAACCATCTCTGAGTCGGAACACGCCCAGGACCACAATTCGTTGGCCTGCATCGAGGCCCTTACGGATTTCCACAAAATCGTCCTGGCGTTCTCCAATGACCACGTCTTGGGCCTTGACCTTGTCGCCATCGACGAGGAACACTCGGTGATGGACCGTTTCGTCGGCTGCCACGTACCGGGCCACGGCGAGGGCCTTGACCATGATGACCCCTTCGCGGCGCCCCACCTCGATCTGGACGTCGGCGAACATGCCCGGTCGCAGTTCGTGTTTCGGATTGTCCACGATGATAGTGATCGTGGCGGTTCTCGTGGCCCGATCGAGTACCGGTGCGATGTAGTCCACCTTGCCCTTCCATGCTCGGTTCGGATAGGCGGGTACGGTCACGGTGGCCGGTTGGCCTTTGGACAGACGCACGAGATCGAGTTCGGTGGCCGCTGCCTTGATGCGGACCCTGTCCATTTGTACGATGGTGCACAGGGGCATTTGGGGGCTTGCGGTGTCACCCTTGTTGAGGAACTTCTGTCCGATGAGCCCGGACACGGGCGCGCGGATGGTGACGTTCGAAATGTTCGAGTAGCTCTGTCCCATGATGGCCTGCATCTGTGCCACTTGGGCCTGGGCCGAGTCGTACTGGGCCTCGGCTCGCTGGAGTGTGGCGATGGGCAAGGCTCCACTCTTGTAGAGTTTCTTGGTTCGGTCCCGTTCGATCTTGGCCAGTTTGAGTTGCGTCTTTGCGGCTCGCAGCCCCGCCTTGGCCTGGTGGACGGCGTCGTAGAGGGCGCCTGCTTTGACCTCGGCCAGAATTTTCCCCTTCTTGACGAACTGCCCTTCGTCGAAGGTGACCCGCAGGAGGCGTTGGGCAATGAGGCTGAAAACCTTCACTTCCACGTCGGCCGTCACCTCGCCGGCCAGGTAGACCTGCTCCACAATGGCGCGGCGGACGGCTGGCTCCACCTTGACCGGGACGACTTCCGCTTTGTTGTTTTCTTTGCCGCCGGCTTTTTTACAGCCCCCCAGAGCAGCCGACAGGCTGGCAGCCAGCACGAGGGCTACGATGCGACTGGATCGTGAGGCGGCCCATCGGGCGAGGCGGTCGTGCGTCGGGGCTCGGTGATGCGTCGAAATGCTGACAGGGTGCGTGTCAAACATGGTCCTGTCTCCTTTCAATGCCGCGGTAGACCACGGACCAAAGCCGGGCGGCCAGGCCTGGTTGCAGGATCGGTACGTTGGGCAGGGATGCCTGGATCATGCCCAACGTGGACAGCCCCGACAGGGTCAAAGCGATATCCATCGCTTCGCCTTCGAACAGTTCCTGCTGGATGCCCTGGCGCACCAATTCGTGCACGAGCCCGAATTTTTCTTCCATGGTCAGCAATGGATTGATTTTGGGTTTGACGTCGTCGGGTAGGAACATGGTGCTGTGGATGGCGCGGCTCACCGCAACGTAGTGCCTGGCGAACTCGAACTGGAATTCGAGCAACGCCTCGATCTTCTTCGGCACGGTTTCTTCGGACGCGATGGCCTCCCGAGCGCCATTCATGTATCGATGGTGTACGAACAGGAGCATCTGTTCGTAGATTTGGGCCTTGTCCTTGTAATAGTTATACAGGGTGGGCTTGGTCACGCCCGCCCGGTCCGCCACGTCCTTGAGTGAGGCGCCGTCGTATCCGTGCTCGCCGAACACGCGCAGAGCCGCCTCCATGATGGCCTCTGTGGTGCCCTGTTTCTGTTCTTCGTTTTGTCGCGCCATGAACTCTTGTACCTCTTTTTAAGTTTACTGATGAGTAAAAATTAACACGATTTGTGTGGGTGGCAAGTGGAAAAAACGCGATTTTCTTTAAAAAGCGGCTTTATGAGAGAAAAAAAGGCATGTTTTGAGAAAACTGTGATCGTTGCTTTACTTATCGGTAAAGAATAAGTTCACGACCAGTCGGACCATCTGCAGTTCGTCGATTGGCCGCAGCTTCGGCTTCGATCTGGTTTGGGCTGCAGTCCCCTTCGTTTGGTTTTGTATTTGCGGCCGGAACAGGATGTATGATATCGCGGCATACGATGGAGATCAATCGTTGCAATGAGCCCCGGCGATCCTTGTTGTCCGTTGATGAGGGCGTCTTGGTTCGTTTGGGAAGGTGGAGTCGGCATGTTTGCTTGTGAGCCCATCGCCCCACGTTTGTGCAGGTCGTGGGTCGTCTTGACGTGCGGCGTCCTGCTGTTCGCAGCAGGTTGTCGTCACAAGCCCAAACCCTGTCCCCAGGACCCACCGGGCAAGCCGATACCTTTGCCCATGAAAGTGGGCCGGATGGACCGGATCCCAAAGACCGCGCTCACCCTGGGTGAACTCCGTCGAGATCTCGCGCGTAAGAAGGTGCTTACTTTTGCTGCGGTGCTCCTGTCGGACCTGAAGAAGTCCATCGCCTGTCTTCGGACCCAGCAGATCCACCACAAGTCCTGTCCGCCGCCCTACTTCATCTTTGGGGACACGGTGCCCTTTAAAGGCCTGCCCGTTCGGCTTGGGCCCAGGGTGCTCGTGCGCATCGAGCCGCCTCCCGACCTGCAGGAGGGACACCCGTACGTGGTCTCTGGCTACTGGTGCTCGTCTGCCACCGTGGCCCGGTTTTGCGGGATCTCGGTGGCCCAGGTCGCCGATGACCTTGGCCGGCGATTCTGGAAGGAGCGCGTACAGCCCACCCTGCCGCCGTTGCCTCCGCGCAAGGCCGGGACTGCGGGCGGGCAGGGGCCGTCCCAGGCGCCCCGTTCCGCAGGCCGGCCCAGTGGCACCCATGTGTCTCGTTCCGCAGGCCGGCCCAGTGGCACCCATGTGTCTCGTTCCGCGGGCCAGGCAAGTGGCACCGATGCGCCCCGTTCCGCTGGCCGGCCCAGTGGCACCCATGCGTCCCGTTGACCGATTCCTTTCAGGGTTGCTTGGCGCATGTGATGTGGATGGCTCCGAGGCGGAGTTGCCCGTGGATGGCGGCCTTGTGATGAGGGGAAAAGGCGAGGCCCACGTGGCTGATGCGGTCCAGTCGTGTGGCGCAGCCTGGCACGAAGCGTCCGAGGGAGATGGGGGATCCAGAAACGACCTGGCTGGGCAGGTAGCAGGTGCGTCGCGATCCGTCGATCAGGAAAGGTTGGACAGACAGCGCGTCCGGCTTGGTCGATCCGACTGCCGTCACGTCGAATTGGATCCGACAGGACCGCAGGTCCACGAGGCCGCCTCCCGGGCGGCTGCAGTCCTTTGTCAGGTCTGCGAGTACAGCGCCTTTTTGCATGAAAGGCCGTCGTGGATCGAGCCGTAGGTCCACGAGACAGGCGTCGGGCGCGCAGCCGCCCCGTCGCGACACGAGTTGCTCGTGATCGACCCGAGACCGAGACGTGGGCGCCACCGTGGCCGCGGCCATGTAGGGATAGTCGCTTGCGTGGAAGGCACAGTGGAAGTCGGCCGCTGCGATCCGGACGATGCGGACGGCCGGTCCCTGCTCGGTGCGGTAGACGACGCGCTCCGCTTCGCGGCAGCTTCTGCTCGACCCAGTCTTGCCGTCTGGGGCAGCGGTTCGGTCGGCACAGAGGGGGCGGATACCCACCTGGGAGAGCACGAGCCTGGCCGAGTATCGATGTTTGGCGAAGGTGGAGGGCGCCCAGAGCAGACCCACGGATTGCACGTGGGTCAGGTCGAATCCTTCCTGGCGGAATCCGATTCCAGGCACGGCGTGGCGTGGCGGCCGGAAGAAAATGCGTTCCATTCCCGACGACCAGGACGACAGGGAGGTCCAGGGGCCGTGGAGTCGTCTGCCTCGATTGTCTTCTGCGATGACCTGGACCCCCGACCCGCCTTGGGCGGTACGCGCCTGGTCCGGTGGGGTGAAGGCGATGGCGATCTCGGTGTGGGTCAGGTCCATGGGTGCCTGCGGTAGGTCGCAGAGCACCTGGCCGTTACGTCGTTGTTCGTGCCAGAATAGATGGCTTGGAGAGGGGGCGTGGGCATCCACCTCCATCTGCACCACGGCTCGTCCATTCGTCAGGTTGATTTTCGTGAAGGCCTTGGCGGCAAACCCGAGACGTCTGCGCCACCAGCGCGTCGAAGCTGGGCCTTGGACGATCCGGCAGGAGGACAGGGCAATGTGTAGGGGCGGCCGGATGATGCCGGTTGTTCGTCGCGTGGCCCGGTGGCTCGTGGGAGCCGGCTTTGGGTCCGTCTGTTTTGGTGCCTTCGATGTCGTTGGTCCTCTGGGCTTCGTGGCCGTGGTGCGTTGCGTCGCTTTCATGGTCGAGCCAGTGGGCTTCGTCGTTTGCAGCATGGCCGCCCGCACGGGTCTCCATTCGGCAGAAGGGGAGGATTCGATCTGCGCGATGAGCCTGCGGACCTGGTTTCGGTCCAGGGGCATGTGGCTGTCCTGCCAGAACAGGACGCCGGCCAGCCCCATGGCGCGATAGTCCGTCATGGTGAACCCGGATTCGGGTCTGGCCTCACCGAGCAGAATGGGCGTGTCCGGGTCCAGGCCGAGGCGCATCCTGAGGCGATGAGCCGTGAAGGTGCGCAGGGACGACGTTGGGTGGAGTTCCTGGCCCGGGTAGTGGTGGAATTGGACCACGAGATGGTCGGGCGCAAGGGAGCGGCTCCGAAGAAAAGAGGCGGCCCTGCGGATGACTGGCGCCCAGGTCTGCCGCAGTGCCTGGATGCTACGGGCCCCAAGGGTGACCCTGCCACCCAGGGACAGGATGTGTTTCATTTCGAACCACAAAAAGGACGTGAGGGCACGGGCCGAGGCATCGGTCACCGTGAGGTAGCGGCCATTGAGGGGCTCGTTCATGACCTCCCAGATGATGCGGTCTCCGTATCGACGTTGGATGGGGACCAGGCAGGGTCGCAGCAGGCCCCACACTCTGCGGGCCCCGTCCGGGTCGTGAACGAGGCGTACCTGTTCGCCCGCTTTGCCCCCCAGAGGCGAGCCCCGGCCGTCGGCGAGCATGAAGTCGGACAGGACCACGATGACGGCCTGGTCGGCTGGCATGGCATCCATCAAAGCCGATAGGTCCTGGCGACATCGGGTTGCGAATTCGGCTGGATCTCGGCCGGCCAGGTTGCCGGCGCGATCATCGCCGAAGGCCCAAACGCGGATGAGGTGCATGTTCTTGGGAAGCTTGGTTCTGCGCGCCACCTGGCCAGGATAGAACCGAAACCCCAAGAGCTGGTTCGTGCCTGGCCGGCGGGGCCAGCCCACGTCGTGTCCGTACGAAATCCAGGGCAGGTTGAGGCCGGATTGCGCCACGAACTGCACCCGACTCGGTCGGGCCACGAGCCGGGCGGGTGCCGGGCGACGGTGGATGGAACGTCGGCTCGGCGGGGGGGGGGCATGAGGTGTCGCGCAGCCGTTGCCAAGCATCGCCACGGTCGCAGCCGTTGCGACGCCGAGACGGACGAGCGTGGCAAGGGATCGGGGGCTTTCCGCAACGAACGGGGCTCGGTCGGCCCGCTCGGACGACAGAGGGAGCCTGTGGACGAGCGCCCTGGAGGATGTCTTGAAAATGGCCTCGGTCGCTGGACCGCGGCGGGTGGGACCGCAAGACGGCATGCCTAGATCTGGTCCGGCTTGACCCACTTCCTGGTCCGAATTTCTTCGTCCAGTTCCTTCAAGAAACCGTCGAACGGCACGGTCTGCTGCTGTTTGCGGCGATAGCGGCGCACCGTGACCGTTTTGGCCTCGATTTCTTTACGTCCCACCACGAGCAGAATCGGGATCTTGCGGGTCGTGCCGTTGCGGATCTTCTTGTTCAGGCTGTCGTGGGAGTCGTCCACCTCCACGCGGACGAATCGGTCGAAGAGTGCCTCGGAGAGCTTGTTCGCGTAGCCGACCTGTTCGCCCGACACGGGTACGATGAGCACCTGGACTGGGGCGAGCCACGTGGGGAACGCGCCGGCGAAGTGCTCGATGAGGAAGGCGATGAACCGTTCGTGAGTGCCCAGGGGGGCTCGGTGCAGGACCCAAGGTCGGTGCAGCTCGCCGTCCGGCCCCACGTAGGTCATGTCGAAGCGATCCTCCTGGGCGGCCATCGGGTCCACCTGGTTTGTCGAAGCGGTTTCTTCGCGGCCCACCACATTTTTCACCTGGACGTCGATCTTGGGGCCGTAGAAGGCTGCCTCGCCTCGGACCGCCTCGTAGTCGAGGTCCATGTCCTTCATGGCCTCGATACAGAGCTGCTCGGCTTGTTTCCACAGTTCCGGCTTGGGCAGGAACTTGCCCGACGATTCCGTGTCCGACAGGCTCAGGCGCATGTACCAGCCCGAGAATTCGAGGAGCTTGTAGTAGTCGAGGTGGAGCTGCATCACCTTGATGAACTCCTCCTTGGCCTTTTCGGGTTGGACGTAGATGTGCGCGTCGTTCATGCACATGCCGCGCACCCTCAACAGGCCGGCCAGTTCCCCGGACTTTTCGAATCGGTACACGTGGCCGTACTCGGCCAGGCGCAGGGGCAGTTCGCGATACGACCTGGGGCGCGCCTTGTAGATCATGTGGTGGTGGGGGCAGTTCATGGGCTTGAGGTAGAACACCTCCTTGATGTTGGTGCCGTCGGGGCCCTGTTCCTCGATGGTCATGGGCGGGAACATCGAGTCCTTGTAGTAGGGCAGGTGGCCGGATCGATAGTAGAGCCCTTCTTTGGTGATCTCTGGGGTCGCCACGCGTTTGTAGCCGTACTTGAATTCATACTCGTGGGCGAGCTTTTCCAGTTCGTCGCGGATGACCGTTCCATTGGGCAGCCACAGGGGCAGGCCCTTGCCCACTTCGTCGCTGATGTGGAAGATCTCCAGCTCGGCGCCCAGTTTTCGGTGGTCGCGTTTGAGGGCTTCTTCTCTGTTTCGGATGAACGCCTTGAGTTCCTTTGGGTTGGCAAAGGACAGGGCGTAGATTCGGGTCAGCATGGGCTGATCCTCGGACCCCTTCCAATAGGCGCCGGCCACCCGGTCCAGCTTGAACGCCTGGGGCAGGTGCATGGTGCGTTCCACGTGGGGGCCTTCGCAGACATCCGTAAAGGAACCATGCTCAAAGAAGCTCACCGTCTCGGTGCCGCGGGCCTTGAGGTCGGCGATGAGTTCTGTCTTGAAGGGCTCGTCCAACTTCGCCACCTTGGCGGCCGCCTCGTCGATGGGCAGTTCGTACTGGCGGAACTCGTGGTTTTCTTTGATCTGGCGGCGCATCTCGTCTTCGATGGCGGCCAACTCGTCGCTGCCCAGCTTGGTGCCCTCTGGAAACTGGAAGTCGTAGTAGAAGCCGTCTTCGATGGGCGGCCCGTAGCCGAGCTTGGTGCCTGGATAGATTTTTTGAACCGCCGCGGCCATGACGTGGGCCAGGGAATGGCGAAACTTGTAGACCTTGAGTTCTTCGGGGCTCAGGTGGCCCACCTTTTCTTCGAGTTTCTTGGGCATTACAAGCGCTCCTTTGATGTTTTCGCCTTTTTCCGTACGTTAATGAGGCTCGTGCCTTTGGCAAGCAGAATCAACAGGGATACGCTCGGGTGGCACAAGGGGGCGACGGTCACAGGCCCTCTGTTGGGAAATCACTGGCGACAAAGCGTCAACAACAGGTTGATCCCGAGTGGATTGCATGCAAAATAGGCCCATGTTTCGCGAATCCACGAGATCGAGTGTCCAAGGACTGCGGCGGCCGGATGCCTTCGGGTTTACCCTCGTGGACTTGCTGGTGACGGTCAGTCTCCTGGCGCTCTTGGCTTCGGTGGCCGTGCCGGCGATTCGGCGGCACATGATTCGCAGTCGGAGTCTGGTCGTCCTGTCGGATCTGCAGCGCATGTGTGCCGGTGCCGTTGCATATTATGAAGAATCGACCAAGATGGCCCTGGCGGGTCAGGCCGATCACAAGGCGATGCGTCGGTTTCCCTCTTCGACCGCGATCACGCCGACGCGTGGTTGTTGCACGTTTGGGGGCAAGGGCTTGTGCGAGGGCACCGATTGGGACACGGCCACCTGGCGGGCCCTCGGGTTCGAGATCGAAGGGCCCCATCGGTTTCGGTATCAGTTCGTGTCCGCAGGCGTGGGCGCCAAAGCAGCCTTTTCGGCCCGAGCCTTTGCAGACTTGGATTGCGACGGAGTGGAGTCCACGTTCGAACGCGTCGGACGGACGACGGCACAGGCGCGGGCCGAGGCGTTGCCCGCCGTCCACGTGGTCCGCCCCGGCGAATGACGCTCTTTGCGGAGCGGATGAAAGGGACATGCCGTGTTTCGATTGTGTGTGAAGCGGAGTTTTTCGGCGGCTCATTTTTTGCGTGGATACCAGGGTCAGTGTGAGGAACTCCATGGGCACAATTGGTACGTCGAGGCGGAACTCGAAGCCGAGAACCTCGACGAGGTTGGGCTGAGCCTTGATTTCAAAGAGGTCAAGGCGCGGCTCGATTTGGTTCTGCGTGAGTTGGACCATCGGCTCCTCAATGACCATCCGTACTTCAAGGAACGAAATCCCTCGGCCGAGGAACTGGCACGGTTCGTCTATGGCCGGCTGGCTGCCAATCTGCCCGACGGCGTGGCCGTGGCCATGGTTCGGGTCTGGGAGTCGGAGAACGCGTGGGCTGGCTACACGGAATAGGATCGACGACCGAGCATCGATGGCTCGGCGACAGAGACGATGATCGGCGTTGAAGCGACGTCCGATGGGAGGCAACCATGGGCAGGAAAAAAGTCGAATTGTATAGCCTGGCGGAGTTGAAGCGGCAGGGTCGTAAGATCACCATGCTCACCGCCTACGACTATCCCACGGCGAAGCTCCTCGACGAGGAGGGCATCGATGTGATCCTGGTCGGGGACTCCGTTGCGAACGTGGTGCTTGGGTATTCGGATACGAGGCCGGTGACCGTGGACGAGATGCTCTATCACTGCAAGGCGGTGATGCGTGGCGTGCAGTACAGCCTCGTCATTGGCGACATGCCGTTCATGTCCTTCAACCTGTCCCAGCAGGATGCGGTGGCGAATGCAGGCCGGTTCATCAAGGAAGTCGGGGTCGACGCCGTCAAGATCGAAGGGGGCGGCGCCATGGTGGAGCGGGTGGCCTCCGTGGTCCAGGCGGGCATTCCTGTGTGCGGCCATCTCGGTTTGACGCCCCAGACCGCTTCGTTGTTGGGCGGCTATCGGGTCCAGGGCAAGATGGCGGCCCAGGCCGCCACCCTGGTCGAAGACGCCATTGCCCTCCAGGACGCTGGGGTGTTCATGCTTGTTCTGGAGCTGGTTCCTGCCAGGCTGGCCGGCCTGATCGCCAGGAAGTTGGAGATCCCCGTGATCGGCATCGGCGCGGGCGTGGATTGTGACGGCCAGGTCCTCGTGGTGCACGATATGCTCGGCATCAATCCGGCATTCACCCCGAAGTTTCTGCGTCGATACGCCGACCTGGATGGGGTCATCCGCGAGGCCGTGCAGACCTACCGGTCCGAAGTGGTCGCCGAGGAATATCCACTCGAAGATCACAGCTTCACGATGGCGGACGAGGAGTTCGATCATCTTCTCACCCTTTTGGGCGAGGCCCCGTCGGTTGACGGCGATTCGGATTGAGCATGGAGTCCGCTCCCTCGCGACCAGCGATCGTGGTGGTGGGAGCCGGCGCCATCGGATCGTTGTTTGCCGGTCTGTTGGCCCGCAGCGGGGTCTCGGTTCTGGTCCTGGACGTGGATCGAGCGAAGGTGGACCGCATCCAAACTGAAGGGATCGAACTCAGCGGTCTTTCTGGTCCGGACCTCGTGTCGGTACCGGCCACGACCGACCCAGCGTCCGCCTCGGGCGCCGACTTCTATTTCATCTGCGTCAAGGCATACGATACCGCTGCGGCCGTCGCCGCCCTCGTTTCGATTGCGAGTCCGCAGTCGTTGTTTGTGAGCCTGCAAAATGGTCTGGGAAACGACGCGATTCTTCGAGACCTCGTGGGCCGGGATCGCACTATCCTGGGCACCGTGGGCCTGGGGGCCTACCTGGCAGGACCCGGACATGTGGTCCATGCGGGCAGCGGCCCCATCCGGCTCGGTATGCTGGACGACAGGCCGTCCCAAGGCTCGGATCGTCTCGACCCTCTGGCCCGCCTCGCAACCCTCCTCGGCCAGGCTGGTCTGGATGTCGAGGTCACCGCAACCATCCGTGAGGCCATCTGGCGCAAGCTCCTGGGCAACGTGGCCATCAATCCCTTGACCGCTTTGCTTCGGGTCCAAAATGGCACCCTGCTCGAGATCGCCGAGACTCGTGCCCTCATCGAGACCATCGTCGCCGAAGCCCTTGCTGTGGCGCAGGCCGACGGCGTGCCCCTGGACGCATCGACCAGCCTGGCCGAAGTGATCGACTTGGCGCGACGTACCGGGGCGAATCGCTCCTCCATGCTCATGGACGTCCTGGCCGGCCGCCGTACGGAAGTGGCCCAACTGAACGGCGCCGTGGCCGACCTGGCCGACCGACTCGGCGTGGCGGCGCCGGTCAACCGCGCCATTTCCCTGCTCGTGTCCGCTCTGGGTTCGAGAGGCGCCCTTGACCAGCAGACAATAGAGAAAGATCCGAAGCGAGACAAATAGAAGCGAGACAAACCGACACGAGTCAAACCTGGATGAGATGAACCGACACGAGTCAAACCGAAGCGAGATGAACCTGGATAAGACAGGTCGAGATGAAAGGATGGACACGATGACCAAGCGATCGGCCAGGCAACGGATCACGCGACGTTGGATGAACGTGATGGCGGCCCTGTGGGTCCTCGTCATCCTGTTTGCCCTGGCGGTGGGCGGATGTGCCACCGAGGTCGGCAACGCTCATGTGGTCACGGCGACTCCGCCGCCACCGAAGAAGGCGGACGAGATGAACGTGCGCAAGAGGCCGATGAACCGGCCCCCGAACAAAAAGAAGGGCCACAAGCATTCCGTCGCATCACACATGCGCATCGGTTCCATGGAGGAGTGAAACGATTCTCCATGGTGGCTGTGCATTCCCATTCGTCCTCTGTGTCACGATCAGCGCTGTCGGCATCAGCGGATTCCGTTGGATCGTCTTCAGCGGGATTGGCGGTTTTCGCCCCGCGTCTCTTCGCCCCGCGTTTCTTCGCCCCATTCGGCCTCGTCTGGCGGTTCCGCCTCCGGCGATCCCTCGTCGAAATGCTCTTCGTTCTGTTGGTTTTCGTGCCGGCGTCTTTCGTTGCAACGTCCGGCTGTCGGCCGTCGACTCGGCATCTGGGAGCCTGCTCGGAGGCGCAGCACTGCGGCGGAGCCACCCAATCGTCACCGGGCGCCTGTCGGCTCAACGTGGTCGGGCCCATCTTTGCCCCGTTTCGGCGCGGTGAATTGTTTACCTCGTTCGCCCGCGACCGCGCCGTCATGCACGGCTACCTGTTCAACGGTGACGAACTGTGGCCCAAGGAGGTCAACCTCTGCGCCAGGGGCCACGACGCCCTGTTGGACCTGGAACTCGGACCTGGGGCCAGCTTCGAACTCGGTCTGTTCGGTGCGGCCTGGGATGTGCACCTCAACTCCGTGGCCGCCACCAATGACTTTTCGGGCCCCACCCTCACCGGCACCAGGTTCGCCGCGGTTTGGCCCGTGGTCTCCGATGCCTTGATCGATGAACTGTTCGACGCCCATCGACTCGAAACTCTGGCGAGCCGCGCGGCAGCCATGGACCGCCACCCCGGCGTCCCGTCCACGACTCCCGGTGCCACGATGGATCCTAAGCCCGTGCCCCACCTCGCCACCTCTGCCGCGACGGGGTCTAGGTCCATGACCCAGCTTGCCACCTCCATCGGCCTGTGGCGGTTTCGCGCGTACCTGTGCCGTATGCCGAAACCCTGGCTCGCCCCGGCACTGCGCCCCTTGGCCCTGCTTCTGCGTCGGACCCACCAGTGCCACGGCAGGCGCTGGACGCCGGCCACCAGAGAGCTTGCGGTTCTGTGGGCAAAGCGCATCAAGGCGGCTCTGCTTGACAGGCTCGACCTGGCGGGCCGTCAACTCGGCGTCCGGCCTGCATGGGCGGTCTCCCCTTCGTCCGCCCGGCACCCCGTATGGCAAGGCAGCATTATGGCGCCAGGCCGAAAATCCGAGGCCGCCCTCCGTCGCTATAGCGATCGTCTCATCGCTGCCGCTCGTCAGGCGCATGTCCTGTTCCCGTCGAGCCGGTACCGACGCTTCCGCCAAGAGCATCTGACCGCTTGCATTGTCGGATATGGCTGCGGTCTGAACCTCTACCAACTCGATGCCATGGCCCGGCAACTCGCTGCCCGACTCGCCCGCCTGACTCGTTTTTCAACGCCTGCGGCTCGGCCCAATGCCAGTGCTCGATCCACTCACCCTGGGCGGCAACCTCGTCTTGCGCGCCAACCTCGTCTTGCGCGCCAACCTCGTTGTTCGCAAACGAGCCGTGTCCCTGGGCGCCAACCTCGTCTTGCGCGCCAACCTCGTTGTTCGCAAACGAGCCGTGTCCCTGCGCGGCCTGGCGCCCGGCCTGGCGCCCGGCCTGGTGCCCGGTGCCATCTTCGGATCCGCGCCCAGCGCCTGCAAACGCGGCTCGACCGGATACGTCGCTTCGCCGGCCTCATCCGGTTCGTGCTCCACGGTCAGGCCCAGGACCTGAATCCGTCCGATCGGCCCAAGGCAAAGCGGATCCGAATCCAGTATCTCCAGATGGAGCAGGACGTGGAGCGGCATCGGGTTGCCCTGGCGCACATTGCGAGAACCTGGTACGCGCAGCAGGGTGCCGGGAGGCTCGCCCATCTGCTGACCAAGCCAGGCGACCTGATCACCGCGTCCGACTTCTACTTCCAGACGGAACACCTCGAAGAAACGCGGTCCGGGTTCACCCACTCGGTCCTGTTGGAAATGATGCCATCTATGGGCAAGCGCAAGGCCCAGCCCTGGCAGTTCGACCGGGTCCTGGGATTCCACTATGCCTACCCGGTGGCCGAGTTGACCCATTCGGTCCCCGTGGAACTCGTGCGCCTCGCCCCTCGGATCGCTGCGCGTCGTCGTCGTTACGTCTGGGTCGCTGTCAGGATCCCCAATGCCGTTCGGTTCGGCCGGGGCCTCTCGTCGGGACGGGTGAGCCTGTCTAACCTGTTCGCCCACATCAAGCGGCAGGCCGCCCATTGCCCGCGTCTCTACACCGTGCCTGGATTCTACTATTCCGCCGCCACATGGATCGTGAATCATCCGGCCAACCGGCGCCTTCTTCGGAAAGTCTGGAGGCAGCGCACCCACACGGGCTTCGACTACCGTGACCTGGACCCCGCCAGCCTGCAGCGACTCAAAGGCAAGGTGCTCTACGTGCCCGTCGGGCTGCTTCCGGTAAGATCGAGCGACTGAGACGCACCGTGCTCTGCATCCGGCTGCTTGCGGTAAGACCGAGCGAGTGAGACGCACCTGTCTGTTTCCGGGCCGGCGAGTATTTGGGGCGCTTCGGACGGCACCAGGGTTGGCGCTGGCTACCACGGGCGGTCGGCGACGGGCCGCTGGGTTTCTGGAAGGCGGTTAGCAAGAAGTGGCCACAGAGGGCGCAACAGATCTGCTCGGTGCACAAGACGGCGCTGCACGAATTTGGATGGCCGAGACACGCGAGGCTGGCATTTTATGATTTCTCGGCGGTGCACTAGCAGCATATCCGGACGACAAACCCGATTGAATCGATGTTTTCCGCGGTGCGGCTGACAGCCAGGAAGACGAAGAACTGTGGCAATCGAATGACAACATTGGCGATGGCCTGGAAATTGATGGAGACGGCGCAGAACAAATGACGACGACTCCGGGGCTACAAGCTTTTGGCCGACCCGAGGCGGTCTAGTAATGAACAAACACAGATTGGCCCCCCTCTAGCCGTCTGTCCCGGTCGGTGCCTGGTCGAAATTGGAGCGCAGGATAGCGTCTCGGTGGCGCAGCAACACATTTGTCCTTTTGATGCCGTTTGCGAATCGGCGGAGCGGCGGGATCATGAGTTCGTGCCAGTGGTATGCCTGATACATCCCCACGAACAAGGCCACACGATTGCGCTGCGATATCGGGAAAGCATCGAGAATCAACGGATTCGATTTGACGCGACGCAGCCGCGACCGGATGCGTCGAACCGAGTAGAATTCTTTGGCCAATCGACGAATGCCGTCCCGAAGTTGCTCTGGCATCATCTCCTTGGGACGGATCACGACGTGGTCCTTGCCCACGTACTCATCGTAGTCATAGGTCAGAATCCGACCTTCCCTCTCGTACCTCTTGAACGCGGGTGTGCCTGGAAACGGGATTTCGGTGGTGAAGGCTGCGTCGAGCACCCAGGAGTCATCCAGGAAGGCCAAGGTCTGGTCGAAACAATCGGGTCCATCCCAGTCGAACCCCAGGACCCAATTGCTCGACGGCGCCATTCCCGCCTCGAAGATTGCACGTGAGGCCTCCTTGTATGTTGACGCATCGGCTTGTTTGCCCACCCGATTGAGACTCATCTGGCTGATCGACTCGTAGCCAGTGGAAATCGCAATGCAGCCAGCCTCGTGAGCAAGACGCAACATTTCGGGGTCTGAGGCAACCTCAATGCGCGCCTGCATCACGAACGGGATCCGCTCATGCTTGAGCGCACGAAACAGTTCGCGTGTGTAGTCTACGTCCCCCACCAAGTTGTCATCGACAAAGTACATTCCCCTGACAAATGGAGGCCGACGCCGAACCTGCTCGAGAACATGGGCGATGGGGAACTTGTGGTAGGTCGGGCTCATGTATCGAGAAAAGCAGAACGAGCAGCGATGGGGGCAACCCCGGGTTGC
Source organism: Deltaproteobacteria bacterium (assembly GCA_021162935.1). Taxonomy (GTDB): domain Bacteria; phylum Myxococcota_A; class Polyangia; order HGW-17; family SLPX01; genus JAGGXR01. The sequence continues at coordinate 6,370 of JAGGXR010000131.1, read as the reverse complement.
GGTCACGGGATAGGCATACCGGCTGTACCGCTCCAGGCACATCAAGTCTGTCCTGGGCTGAGGCAGGACCGAAAGGTCTGGCGCCGGGTCACGGTAAATGCCACCCACTCGCGCAGGATTGGTCAGAAACTGGTCGCAGATGCGCGCCCAGGAAGTCTCGCCCTCACCGCATACCACCGCATCGGCATGCTGGAGCGCTTCCTCGGGCATCGCTGTGGCATGGTGGCCTCCAATGACGACGACGGCACCGCGAGCACGATAGAAATCCGCCAACTCGTATGCAGCTTTGATGCTCGGGGTGGAGGCACTGATGCCCACCAGATTCACCGGTTCGTCGAGAATGAGCCGCTGGCGCAGCACATCGACCAGGCTGACTTCCATCTCCTTGGGCGTTACCGCGGCCAAAGAGGCCAGACTCAGCGTCGGAACGTCGTACGACCACGGAATCGTGATCAGCTTCACCCGGGGTCTCTTCTTGACCAGACTTCGACTCCCGGCTTTCGCTCTATCGACGGCCTCGGATTCTAGGGCCGGATTGCCATCGGAAAGGGCCTGAAGTTGCTGAATGCCTCGTTTCTCTCTGACAATGCGGTGCCGGCTCGCCCATCGAGGAAACAGGTACTCCTTGGTCGTGACATACTTGTCCACGAGACAAACCGCATAAGATTCCACATACTGCGGGGGAACCAGCGTAAACGGCCACATGTGCCGAAGGATGATGTCTCGCTCGATTGCGTTGAGAGAGAAATATCGCGCGGCGTTACGCAGAGCGATTTTCGGATGCTCCCAGCCGTGGTTTTTGTCCTTTGCAAGCTCGGGAAGGTCGTGATTGTGCCAATCGTACAGGAAAAAATCGTGCAGCAGTCCACCCCGCGCAGCCGACCGGTAGTCGACACCCAACCGCTTGCAGACCCGGTACGCGATGTAGGAGACCACTTGCACGTGTTCAAAGATCGACGAGGTGTGATGCCGGAAGGACTTGAGACGGAGAAAGGTGTCGTTCTGAAGGATGTCGGAGACGATGGACTCGTACTCCTCGTCCAAAGGTCGGTGTCTCTGCCAGACGGTTACCCAGCGGTCGTGATACATTCTGATGAGCGAAGAGATGCTCTGACCGTTCTTCCTGATGAGGCCGGTGACCAGTTTCTGCCTCGCATAGGGAAACGCATCCGCGATCCGACGCAACGATGCTGAAATACGCACCTTGGAGGAAGCGATCGCCGTGCGGAAGGAGCGCAATGCGACCACTGAAAAGACCAAATCCACTGCAAACGCAACGAGGATGAGCGCCGACGCGACCCTCAGCCATTGGGGACTGAGTTGTTGCACCATGCCCAACACAGCAGGGAAGAGCACCTGCGCATGAAAAACGGCCAGCACACCCCACAAAATCGAGAAGAGCAGGCAGACCCTTCCTTGTAGATTGAAGCGATTTTTTGAATAATCCCAAAGTCTCAGTCCGAAAATCCTCTCAGAGAGAAATCCAGCCACGTATTCGAGGGCGGTCAAGACAACCGTGAAGGCGAGCATCTTGACCAGGAGATTTGTCGGGCCAAAAGCATAGTCGAGCCACACCACCGCAAGACCGCCGAACCCGTAGATGGGTACGACTGGGCCGTACAAGAAGCCCGCATTGACGAACCGCCAGTGCTCTACGGAGCGGTAGGCCATCTCGATCACCCACCCGACGAAAGAGAAGACAGCAAAGAGAACGAGCACGACAAACGGATCGGAGAACACTGAAGGAATCATTCCGCACCTCCATCTTCACTGGTTTGCATCACAGCCGCCCAGAACAGACATAAGCCCCGCAGCAAGGTCCTTGGCGAAAGCCGCGCCACGCACGAATGCAAGTGTAACGATGGGTTGGAGAGAGCGAGCGCCCTGCCGCAAGACCCGGCAACCCGATACAAAAAGGCCAACCGATATCGAAGATTCGAGCTTTCGAGTCCAATCTTTGAATCTGCGACAAAAAAAACATCGTGCTTGCAGTCTGTTGTCATCGCTGCCTCAGCCCATTCATAAGCAACTCGCCCAACTCGTCGATATGCTGCCCGATGAGTTCATATTCGACTTCACCGGCAATGGTGGTGATGAGGCCGATGGTCCCACTGGAAAGAAGGGTGACCGTCAGTTCGATGTCCTCGACATGAAACAAGTCTCGCTCGACTCCTTCCACGATGATATTGCGGATCAGTTTCTTGTACCTGGCCTCGAAGTCGCGAATCAGGTCCCCTGCAAGAGCGACTACCTCGGGTTTCGAGTTGGCCCCCAGATCCAATAAGATCGCACTGTCGGTGATCGCCATGAAAATGACTTTCCAGCTCGCGATGAGCTTCTCCTCAGGGCCTGCGCAGGCGAAAATTGCGGCCTCGACATTTGCAAGCGTGCTGTCGATCAGCGCGCTGACCACTGCGCGCAACAGTTTGTTTTTGTTCTTGAAATAATAGTACACCGAAGTGGTCGCCATCCCCGCAGCCCGAGCAATGTCCTCCAACGTCGTCTTCCGAATTCCCTGCTTCTGGATGACGCGTTGTGCAACCTGCACGAGCTGCTTTCTCTTTTCGGTTCTGGAATCGACCATCTCTAGCTCCTCTTCGAGGAATCGAATATTAGAATCAAATACTCGACAGTTCCAAATTTGTCAAGGGGCAATCAGGTCTGATCAGTGATCTCCATCGGCAAAGGTTCTGCCTCCCCCCGGAGATTGCATCACCGGGCGACCGTCCCGTGAGCGAGCCGAAACGCAGCGAGACCCCGGTCCTTCCGCCGGTCGCGGCTTGATCACGGGCTATCTGGCGTTTGGGTCGGTGAGGGCCGTGTTCAATCGACCGCCAAGGGTGGCAGTTGGCTGTCGAGCGCCGTCCCGAAGGTCAGCATGATCGCCTTGAAGAGTGAGCGCCAGATCAGCAGCTTCGCGTAGTCTCCGTCCTGGGTCTTGCGCCACGGGCGGCGGCACCAAAGCCGGAGCATGTGCACGAGGTTGTAGGCCATCAGCCGAAGCAGTCCGAGAGCCCAGACCGCGTTGCCCTTTCTGCACCAGATTCCAGAGTCCTCGCGCCACTGCAGGTCCAGCGAGTTGAAGCAGTCGTTATCTACCCGCCAATGGTTGCGCCCCAGGGCGAGGATCTGGGCTGGCTTGACGTGGTTCCACAGCTCGCAGTTCGTTCCCATCCCAGAAGTGGGGTTTTGTGCGACCTGAGCGGGGCCGGCCGCTGCTGCCGATTGGCGATAGCAGCGCCGCGATCCCTGCTCGACCGAAGAAATCACGCGATTCGGGCAGTAGACGGGATTTCCGCATGCCCCGGCCCTCGTCCCGGTGGTTTCTGGGAGAGTCCACGCTGAGCAGATGCGTGCGACTACGTGAGCACGTGTCGGGCCATTACCAGCAGGTTCGCCGTGACGACCGAGGCCCAAGTGCCTGTCCCGTGAGAACTTGGCGCAAGAACCTCGTATAATCTGGCCAGCACCCCCTTCATCTGGCTGCGAACTCTGGCCATACTCTCCCTCCGGATGATGCACAATATCGATAACTACAGCAACCGTGATGTTATGAGGTGCTTTTCCGTTTTCCCCTTGACATCGACGGAATCGACGGATCTAATAACTAGCATCATCTGTCTTCGGTTAGGCTGGTGAAATTGACTGATCTTACTTGCAAAAAAGGCCATCGCTGGAGGATCTGCCCTTAAGCAGAATAATAAGTTGTGCCCAATCAATTTTGACCAATGCAGGTATAAAATGGCGGATAGACCAGTAAAAAATAATAGTTGGGCCATGGAATTTGAAGAAAACGCATAACAAAAAAATGGCGGTGCGGATCGAATCCCGGTTGTCGTGGACGGGCGATGCGCGCCCCCAAGAAGCGAATGCAGCGGACTCCCGCTGCGGCGGGCAAGCCCGCCCCCGCGTCCGCCGGTGATTGGGACCGCCGTTATATGGCACAAGAATTACGACAAGACTTGAACTCCATGAACTAAGACCTGGCATCACAAACCCTGGCCTTTGGTATTCAGAGCGGCCGCCGGAAAACGAGGGGAATAAGATGAGAAAGGTTGCACTTGAACATGATAAGAACACCTGCCAATTCTGCGGCCACGTAGCAAAAAGAAATATGAACGTTCACCACCTCAACAAAACTGGCGAAAATAGCGCAGAAAATCTCATAAACTGTTGTGTGGCACGTCATGCTGTAATGCGTGTGGGGCGCAACCTGAGTGTCGCTACCATAGAAGTATGGGAGTCTGAAATGTCACAGGTAGAAATATTTGAAACTGCTAGGGAAGGTGTCAAAAACGGGAAAACACTAAAGGCTATAAATACGGCTTTCCATTTAAAGAAAGGCTCCTACGACCCGGGATCAATAGGATATGCCAATTCCCTCGTAGCAACCATCGGCGGTAATCCAAGGACCAACTAGAAAAACCACTGTGTGTTCTGTTCGTTGACTTGAAATGGCGGCAAATTGAGCAAGCCATATGACAATGCGCTCAGTCGGACGTAAACTGCGCTCGGCCTCGTTCGTACTCCACAGCTTGGTCGTTATGGCAATCTAGACGAAAGGAAAAACAAATGATAGCAAATGCGGGATATATGTGGCACCGAAAGTTCGTCAACTGGTATGAAAAAAAAGAAAGGTTGCTGCTTGGAACAAGCGAAGATGCGGAGAAAACTGAAGCAAACTTTGCAGATCAGACAGGAATTTACCTTCTATATGATAACAGCGGAAGCTGCATTTATGTTGGGCAAGCCGGCCGAGGTGACTCTAGTGGCCTTTTTGACCGATTGAAAGATCACGCAGTACAAGATGATCTGTTCTGCCTTTGGGAACGCTTTACTTGGTTTGGTTTTTATTCGCACGAGATTCTTGAGAAAAATGGGCCATACGAAGACAGGTTTGGTGGCGGAATTATTCAGGCGCTGGACGTCCTTGAAGCTATTGCAATATATGCGTCCAATCCGGCTATGAATAGGAGACGTGGAACGCTTAAAGATGTGAAGTGGTTTTATCAGAAGGAGCAGTTTGAGGAAATGGAGTTGGAGCACAGGAAACTCATGGAAACCCTCCATGGATAGAATAGTGTTACCAACTTTTACGCTGGTGAAACGGTGCCAATCTCCATTGTCAAGATATCAATTCGGGCGATAAGCACTATTTGCAAACGGACTGTTGTTGTGCAGCGCCGTTATGCATTAGAACCCCCAGGAAGAAATACCTATGCAATCTCACACCAAGGTTGACACTAAGCGCGCAGGGAAAACCGGCAACCAACCCACACTTGTTGTAGCGATTGAACAGAACTTCCCACGAGAAGAGCGGATTATTAACGACACTCTTGCTCCAAAGCTCTACTCTGGTGTAAATCGTTTTTGGATTCAATTAACGAAGATTTCCGTCCTAAGAAACTGGATAGTAGGTCTGACCGAGAAATTTGTCTCCGGAGGATGGAGCTGTTTTCTTGTGCGAAAGCGGTATATAGACGAACATCTTTTAGAGGCGGTTGGAAACAGAGAGATAGAAGCTGTCGTAAATCTCGGCGCGGGATTCGACACGAGACTGTATCGCTTTGAAGCTTTACGCCATATCCCCTCTTGGGAGGTAGATCAACCAATTAATATTGCGGCAAAAGAGAGAGTGATAAGAAGAACTCTCAACACGATTCCTGAAAATGTAACACTCACCAGAATGAACTTTGTTGAGCAAGAGATAGGTGAGCTGTTGAAACAAAGTGGGTATCAAGAGGGGGTAAAGACCTTTTTTATCTGGGAAGCTGTTTCACAATATTTGAACGAGCCTGCCGTTCATAAGGCTTTTGACTTTTTTGCAAGAGCCCCAGCCGGGAGCCAGTTGGTATTTACGTACATACCAAAGGATTTTATTGAGGGAACGAACCTCTATAATCAGGAGAAGTTCTATAAACGAGTGGTTCTCAAAGACAGAATTTGGCAATTCGGATTCGACTCCACGAAATTGGGCGAGCTTCTTAAAAAGAGTGGGTGGAAACTCATTGAAGATCTCGGGTATGCCGAGCTGGGCGATCGTTATGTGAAACCGACAGGGAGGAATTTAGGCGTATTGGAAATTGAACGGATTGTCTATGCTGAAAAAGTAGATGAGGCATAATCAATATGGCGCCCGTAGCAGTGGACGGTCATACCTGGCACGATTGGCGCCACTGAAGTCGAGCGTTCGCTGGACGCTCGGCGTCCAGCGAACGGCGCTACGGATGGAATTCCGCTTGTCGTGGAGGCGCTATGCGCGCCCCCGAACAAGCGAATGCAGCGGACTGCCGCTGCGGCGGCCAGGGCAAGGCGAGCGGTTGGGACGCGTCGGGTCGGGAGGGGTGGCCGGGAGAGGGGGGTACTAGGG
>JAGGXR010000035.1 GCA_021162935.1 Deltaproteobacteria bacterium | reverse complement strand
CCTGCCACAACGGGCCGTGATCCTGGACGCCATCGGTTCCGAAGCCGTGGAGGCCGCCGCCGAGTCGATCAATGCGCTCATCGAAACCATGGCCAGGCAGGCCAAGGCGACCATCACGAGGCGTTTCAGCCCTGGATACGGCGACCTGTCCCTGGCGATCCAACCGGCCATCCACGCAGAACTGCACCTCACAGACATCGGTATCCAGGTGACCAAAAGACACATGCTCCTACCGCAGAAAAGCATCACCGCCGTCATTGGAGTCGAAGAACCATGAACCGTTTCATCGAAGCCATCAAAAAAAAGAAGGTCCTCCTCCTCGATGGCGCCATGGGCACCGAGTTGATCAAGCGGCTCGGCCGAGCGCCTGAGTTCCCCGAATTGCTCAACGTGGAGGCCCCTTCGGTCATCGAGGACATCCACCGAGCCTACGTGGAGGCGGGCGCCGACATCATCGAAACGAACAGCTTCGGCGGATCGCCGATCAAACTGGCTCAGCAGCAGGCCGAAGCCCGAACCGAAGAGCTGAACGAACGAGCCGTGGCCCTGGCCCACCGGGCCGCACAGGGACGACCGGTGTTCATCGCCGGATCCATGGGCCCTTGCGGCAGCCTCATCGACCCACTCGGACCGGTGAGCGTCCAACAGGTGTTCGACAGCTACGCCCGCCAGGCAACGGCCCTGGAACGAGCCGGCGCCGACCTCCTCATGATCGAGACGCAGATCGACATCCTCGAAGCCAGGACCGCCGTGTTGGCATCCAAACAGGCCACAAACCTCCCGGTGGCCCTGTCCATGACGTACCCAATGGAGGGAGAACCCGTTCCCACGACGGTCACCGGATCGACTCCAGAAGCTGCGGTCGTAGCCTTGGACGGGTTGGATCTGGACCTCATCGGCGTCAACTGCGGACTCCACCCAGAAGGGTTCGTCGCCATCATACAGTCGATCCTCGCCAACACGGATCGGCCGGTGATCGCCTATGCGAACGCAGGCCTCCCCGTACAGCACAGCGGCGTCCTCGAATACCCGCTCGGTCCCGAGGCGTTTGCGTCCTACGCCATCTCGTTTCAGGAAATGGGGGCCTCGGTCGTGGGCGGCTGCTGCGGCACCACGCCCGATCACATCCGCCGAATCGCCCAGACGATCAAGGGGCGGGCCGTGGTTCAACGGAACGATTCGTCGAAGCAAGCCTTCTGCCTCGCCTCCCGCACCAAAGTCCTGCGCGCTGGCGCTGGCCCCTTCGCCGTGATCGGAGAGACCATCAACCCGTTCGGTCGAAAAAGCCTAGCTCGCCAGCTCAAAGAATCCAGACTGGACCTGGTTCGTGACCTGGCAAGAAGCCAGGAGCAGGCCGGTGCGCATGCGCTCGACGTCAATCTGGGACGATCCGGCGACCGGAGCCCGGACCTGTTTGCCGAGGCGATCACCCAAATCCAATCCGTGTCCAACCTGCCGCTGCTCCTGGACACGAGTTCCGTCGAGGCAGCAGAAGCAGCGCTTCGGGTCCACGCCGGCAAGGCGGCGATCAACTCGGTCAGCGGACAGTCGGCGGACCACCGCCGGGATCACACGTCTCCGACCCAGATTTTGGAGTTGGCAGCCCGATATGGCGCCGGAGTCGTGCTGCTCGCCATGGACGACGAAGGCATTCCCGACCAGGCGGCCGGTCGCATGGCGATCCTCATGCGGCTCTACGAACGCGCCCTGGACGTCGGGTTGCGGCCGACAGACATCGTGGCCGATCCTGTGGTTCTGGCCGCCTCGGCCGCAACTGGCTCGGTCCAGACCACCCTGGAAACCATCGCCTTGCTCTCCAAACGGGGAATCGCCACGATCTGTGGGCTCTCCAATGTTTCGTTCGGTCTCCCTGGTCGGTCGACACTCAACGCCGCCTTCTTGTCGATGACCATGGCCCATGGCCTTTCATCGGCGATCATCAACCCAGCCGACCCACGCATGGTGGACGCCAGAGTCGCGGCAGAAGCGCTTACCGGGCGCGACCGCGGCATGCGGGCCTTCGTGGACCTGTTCTCCACGAAAAAGGCCGAAGCCATGCCCGACGAGGTGGCTCTGCGAGGGCTCGACGAAACAGCACCGCCCGACGAGGTGCTCCATCAGGCTGTCGTCCTGGGCGAACGAGACGCGGCCGGACGGGCCACCAGACTCCTGCTCGACCAGGGACGAACTGGTCTCTCGCTGGTCGAAGGCATCATCGCCCCGGCCCTCGAAGACGTGGGACGGGCCTACGAACAGAAGGTCTATTTCTTGCCGCAACTCGTCATGTCCGCCGAGGCGGCGCGTGCTGCTTCGGCCGTCATCGAGGAAGCCATGACCATCAAGGCCGACGGGACGCAGGACAACGACGGAGACCAAGGTGGCGAATCGCAGCCATCCCATGCCAAGGCCCGAGTCGTGATCGCCACGATCCAGGGCGACATCCACGACATCGGCAAGAACATCGTAGCGTTGATCCTGCGCAACTACGGCCACGACGTGATCGACCTGGGCAAGAACGTGACCGCCGACCAGGTCGTGACGGTTGCCGTCGATCGACAGGCGGACATCATTGCCCTGTCCGCTCTGATGACCACGACCATGGACGGCATGAGGGACGTGATCGAGGTACGGAACGAAAGGGCGCCTCGGGTCAAGGTGCTGATCGGCGGAGCCGCCGTGAACAAAGCCTTCTGCAAAGAAATCGGAGCAGACGCCTATGGCCGCGACGCCATGGAAGCGGTCCACCTCATTGCAGACCTGGTGACACACGACAACGGAGAACCGACATGAGTTTTGCAGAGTTTTTCAACGACCAGCCCGTCGTCCTATTCGACGGCGCCATGGGTACCCAAATCTACGCTCGAGGCATTGCCAAAGGCCATTGCTACGACGAGTTGAATCTGTCCATGCCCGACCTCATCATGGACATCCATCGCGGCTACGTGGATGCCGGTGCGAACGTGGTCACCACGAATACGTTCGGAGCAAATCGCTTCATCCTGGAAGAGTACTTCGGGCTGGGAGACAAAACCAAGGACGTCAACTACTACGGAGCACGACTGGCCAGTCGCGCCGCCAAGGGCAAGGCCTTCGTCGCGGGTTCCATCGGGCCGGTCACGAGACCATTGGACCGAGCATCCGCCAGACAGGAAGCTTCGAGCCACGCCCACGAACTCTTCAAAGAGCAGATCGAGGCGCTGCTCGACGGTGGGGCAGACCTCGTCCTCTTCGAGACCTTTTCCTGTCTCGAAGAGCTGGTCACCGGGATCCAGGCGGCACACGACGTGGACCCAGACCTCTTCGTCATCGCCCAGATGTCGTTCGTAGACGGCGGCGGGCTGACCCTGTTCGGAAAGAATCCCTATGAGACGGCGGCAGCTCTGGGTCAAACGAGCGCGCAGGTCATCGGGTCTAACTGCGGGGCAGGGCCGCAAAACGTGCTCGAGGCCGTGAAAAAAATGGGGGCATCCACCCAAAAGCCACTTTCGGCCATGCCGAACGCCGGTATCGCCCGGTTCACGGACGGACGGTTCACCTACCCACACAATCCAGCCTACTTCGCGCGCTACGCGGCCAAGATGGTGGCCGCCGGCATCAAAGTGGTGGGTGGTTGCTGCGGCACGGGTCCCGACCACATCGCCGCCATGGCCGAGGCCGTCATGGACAAGGTGCCGGGCAAACGGCGGCCGCCCAAGGCGGCGGCGGCGACACCAGTCCAGGCGACCGAGCCCCAGGCCCCGGTCGAAATTCCGTCCAAACTCAAAGCATTGATGGAAAAGAGGTTCGTCGTGGGGCTGGAGCTCGATCCACCCAAGGGAGCCAGCGTCGAACGGTTCATCGAGAAGGCCCGACCGTTTGCGCATCTCGTAGACGTGGTCAACATCTCGGACAGCCCCATGGCGAGACCCCGCATGTCCCCCATCGCAGTGGGTCGTCTCGTACAAGACGCCCTCGGAGTCGAGGCCGTGGTCCACTACACCTGCCGGGACCGAAACGTTTTGGGTATGCAGTCCGACCTTCTGGGCGCCTGGGCACTGGGCCTTCGCAACTTCCTCGCGCTCGGCGGCGACCCGCCGTCCATTGGAGACTATCCCTTTGCCACCGGCGTCTACGACCTCACATCCGAAGGACTGGTGGAACTCGTTTCCGACCTGAACCATGGCCAGAACCTGCTTGGCGCGCCCATTGGCCAGGCATCTGGATTTTTTATCGGCATCGCCGCTTCGGCCGGCGCAGGTGGCGAGGCTGAACTGACACGCCTCGCGTCAAAGATCGAAAAGGGCGCCCATTTCATCATCACCCAGCCCATCTTCGACCCACAAGCCTCCAGCCCGTTTTTGCGCAGCCTCCGCAGTCTGGGTGTCCCTGTCATGGCCGGCATCATGCCGATGATTTCCCAAAAAAACGCCGAATACCTCCATTTCGAAGTGCCTGGCATCTCGATCCCTGCGCCCTTCCTGAGTCGCATGAAAGGCCTCAGCGGGCCCAAGGGAAGGGCCGAGGGCCTTGCCATTGCCATCGAAATCATCGAGGCCATCGCCTCCGAGGTCAACGGCATCCTCGTCATGCCGCCCACCGGTCGACTCGATGCCATCAAAACGATCGTCGCGTCCTTGCGCGAACGCAGCATCCTGCCGTGACCGATTGAACGACGAAAGCACTCGCCAAGCATCTCTACTGGAGGGTCTCGCGTCTGACTACAGGCTCATGTCCATGAGCCAGAGGGAAGACCCCTTGGATGTGTCGGGGTCGCCGGGCGTGGATTCGAAGACAATCTCGCGACTGTCCGGCGAAATGGAAGATGCCCCGTCATAGCCCCGAAACTGCGTGATTCGTGTGGAGGCGCCACCTGAAACAGCGACCTGGTACACATTGGCCAACTCCACCGAATCGTTTTCAGAGCTGTAGAAAATCCACTGACCGTCGGGCGAAAAGGCCGCATCCGTTGCATTCTCGTCAGAAGGGGTCACCATGGTCTTGTTCTGACCATCGATGTCCATCACCCAAATGGCCCAATGTCCGCCATCTTGCTTTTGATACAAAATCTTGTCCCCAGAAGCCGACCAGTTCGGCTGTCTGCAGTCATCATTCGAATCCGTCAGATCAACGTATCCTGACGTACCGTCGATCTTGTACTTGGTGATCACGCCATGACCCTCGACATCGATGTCATGGGATTCGAAGACCACCCACTGACCATCGGGCGAAAGTGTGGGTTCATACGATTGTTTGTCCGCTCGATCGGTGATCCTGATTTCATCACCTGTGGTTCCCGTTGCAGCGATGAGGTAAATCTCGTCGTGAGGAGCACGGTCGGAAGAGAATACAATCGATGCAGTCGCGCCGTTCCAGGCGGAACCAGGTAGGTTCACATTGGCGCTGCCGTCCGAAACCAGAGGGGTCAGCGCTTTGGTATCGAGACGATACATGTACAGGTCGGCCTTGCCTTCATTGTAGCCACTTCGAAATCGCGTGAACACAATGGCTTTGCCGTCTGGCGAAAAGGCCGGATTCTGCAGACTCCCGGAAAGGTCGATGGCGAGCTGTTGGGCGGCGTCATCTCGTGGTACATCGCCCACTTGGCCAGAATCGTCATCGCCGCACCCCAAGTTTATCAGCATGATAGACGCGATCGACACAAAAAACACGGTTCTCATATCCATTCCTCCTCTTCCCGACTGTTCGCGGATTCTTCGGCTCACCCGCCAATAGTGCCAGAGCGTTTTGCAGAATCAGTACCCTGCTCTCGATCAATCTCCGCCAAAACCCTGCCCAACCGTTGAGCCACGGTGTCCTGTCGATGGAACTGCTCGACCCAGGATCGCACATCCTCCCGGGAACGAAGCTTCAGCCTGTCGATCACGTCGAGCATCTTCCGATACCCACCGGCCCGACGCATGGCCCGGGCCATCCACTTGTATGGCGGGGCATAGCCTGGATCGGCGTCCGTGGCCTTTTCATAGTAGCGCCATGCGCGATCGAGATGGCCATGGTCGGCCGCAATCTTGCCGGTATTCGAATAGGCCTCTGCGAGCACCCATCGTCTGCGAACCGCGATGCTGTACTGGTCCTTGGCCTCGTCGAACAGGCCCTCCATATCCTGGATGGAGCCGAGCAGGAACCGGCCATCGGCCGAATCCGGCTGCCATTGCAGATGCCGACGAACAAGCTGCTCCGCACGCCCCAGGTTCCCCTCTGAGCGCTCCATGCGGGCCAAAAGGAGAAGGGCGCGATTCCAAGCTTCCTCGGGCACGTCCATAGCCGGGGCATCCAGGACAAACTCCAGCAGGGCCCGTGCCCGAAGCGACGCCCGGTCTGCGAGCGCCTCGGCCAAACCAACGCGGGCGCGAAAATCGAACGGTCCGTCCACAAGCGATCCGAACAGCCTGACCGCCTGATCCGTCTCACCCCGCTCCAGTCGAAGCTTGGCCTCCTGGTAGGCGGAGAGGAAATCACCCTTGGCCGCTGCTCGATGGTACAAAGAAAGTGCGCCATCTTCATCCCCACGCCGAAGCCGTAGCCGCGCTTCGAGGCGCAGGCCGTCATCGCCCAGCCCATGCTCCTTGGCAATCCGGGCCAGCATAGCGCGTCCGCGCCTAAAACTCAACTTGCCCGCTTCCACCGCCTGGACCGCGGCAGTGGCCAGTCGCATCCAAAAGTCCGTACGGTCGAAAAGGGGATCCAGGTCTGCGGATTCGAGCCCAAAAGGCAGATGGTTCCGGGTCACGAATCGACGCACATCGAACTTTTCGTTGTGGCTCTGCCAGGGCAGACGCATCTCGACGACGGGCTCCAGGTCTTCGTTCGGTCTGGCCCCAGCGGCCAGACGACGGGCTCGGCTTGGACCAAAGGCGTACATGAGCAAAATATCCAGCAGCGATAGGGATCGCTGACGGAAGGCCGCCGCCAGATGCGGCTCGTCCAGATGCTGCTTCATGACACGGAGGTTGATGGGTCGCTGCGCCTTGCTGCATACGAGAAGCAGTGAATTCGAATCCGGCCGGAAGGCATGAACCGATTGGAAGACCCGCGTGGCAGCCGCCAGGATCGACCGCAAGGAGGGTTCGTCCATACGGAACAGGTTCACCCACTGGCAGTAGATACCATGAGGGCTCAGGTTCCGCCGGACGAGCCGGAAAAACTGCACGGTGTAGAGAGCCGACATACCCGCAAGCCATGGGTGGGACGGTTGGGACACAACGAGATCGAATCCGGGCCGACCCGTGTGTGCCCTCCGCAGCAGATAGTTGCGGGCGTCGTCCACGACCAGGGTAGCCCTGGGGTCATTGAGGGGATGGGGACTGTTCTTGTCCCCGATCCTGGCATAGATGAATCTCGACGCCTCGACCACCTTCGGTTCCAATTCCACCACCATGAGACGCCTCAGGTTCGTTTGGAGCAGGCTCTCGGCCGTGCCACCGCTGCCGAGCCCAACGAGCAGCGCTGTGCCGGCCTGAGGCTGCACGATGTACCCGAGGACACCAAGGTAGAAAATGACGTCCGAGAAATGAGGCGCCGTCAGGGAATGGTACGCCTCGTTCAAACCGTTGTTGCGCAGCCTGAAACCGCCATCCTTGCTACGCCGGACCGTGACAATGGTCTGCTTGCCCTCTGCCTCGAAGGCCAGATTCGCGCGTCCCATTCCCTGGATGCGATAGTCCAATTCCTTGCCGTAGTCCTCGATGGCGTACCGCGCCTGAACGAGATGAACCGGTTTGAAATCCGGATGAAGTGCGGCGATGCCAAAAAATACGATGATGGGCAGTCCGATCCTCGGGGCTGCGGTTCGGAACCAAAATCGACGGTCTGGGCGAATCGACCAGGCGCGAACACCGATTCCGATCCAGGCGACAATGACCGCGGCAAGAAAACTCATGCCAGTAGCAATGATGCCGGCCTGGCTCAGGCGCAACCCGAGGCTCATGAGCACCAGACCGACGAACACGGCCCCCACGATCCCACCGAGCGTACTCGCGGCGGACAGCCTCCCGGTAGCCTTGGCGACATCCTGGACCGAAGCGGCCAGACGAATCGCCGTGGGCAAAGCGGCACCATAAAACACGGTGGGTAGCAGCAACACGGCCATAGCGAGCATGGACTTGAGATAGAACCCCTTGCGTACCGACAGCCCGCTTCCAATGATTTTCGCCGCCATTTCCGGCATCACGGACACGAGCGCCATGAGCACGAACGCGGACAGGCCGGCCATAAGGTGCAGCCCAACAAGCAGATCCCACAGGTCGAGACGACGACGGTCGAGCAAGGGAGAAATCGCCAGGGAGCCCAGGGCGAGACCAAGCAAAAATCCTCCCAGCAGCACGGAAAAGCCGTACACGGTTCCGTCGAGGAGCAGGCCAAACACGCGGCTCCACAGCACCTCGTTCCCCAAAGAAGCCACGCCCCCAAAAAACGCAGCACTGACCGCGGCCACGTGCGTCCAGGTTGCCGGCGTCCATCGTGCAGGGCTCCAAGAAAGAGCGGACAGATCGTCCTCTTCATCCGAACTCAAAATGCCCGACCCCTGATCGTCGGCCTCGTCCGACCTCGCCCGAGGCGGCTCGTGACCATCTGCAATGGAACGGACCAGGAAACCTCGTCGGCCGAGCAGCATCGCCCCGAACCCCACCGAAATACTGGTTCCCGCTGCAAGCCAAATGGGAATGCGGAGACCGGCGACAGGAAAGAGTACCAGACCGGTCAGCAGGGCACCGATCACCGCCCCGGCCGTGTTGATGCCGTAGACGAACGCTGCCGTCCGGCCCGTTTTCTCGGATGCGCTGGCGCTGTCCAAGGCACGAACGAGCAGCGGCAGCGTGGCTCCCATGGCCATGGTTGCAGGGGCCAGAATCACGAAACAGGCCACCATCCGCCAGAGGGTCAGAGAGAGGGAACTCGGGCTGACGCCCAAAATCGAATAGATACCCGTGGCCCCGTTGAGCAAAGACGGTACTCCGAGGCTATAGAACCCAACGATCAACTCCAGGAACCCATACACGAATATGGGATTTCGAATCCTGTCCACCCGACGTCCCGCCAGGAACGCGCCCAGGGCAAGACCCGCCATGTACGAGGCCACCGACGCGCTGACCGCGGCCTGGGTGTATCCGAACACCAACTCCATGAGCCGAGTCCAGATCACCTCGTAGGCGAGACCAGCAGCTCCCGACAGGAAAGCCAGAACCCCCAGGCCCGCGGCCGCCCGCCTGAACATGCTTTCACCCGAATGTTCCGTCACTGTTTTCTCCGTCACAGGATGCACTCATGCTGCGCCGCGCCTCCTTGTATCGCCTCGGCGCGACAGGAACACAGCGCCAGCATGCTAGGGAGGAACCGTATTCGTGGCAAGCAAAACATCGGGCAGTGCAGATGTGCACCTCGATGGCGGAGACCAGACAAACCAGGCGGCCCCAACCAGGAACCAGCGTTGTCCCTTGACCGGACGGCGGCCTGGAGACTATGCTATTGGAAGATGATTCCACATAAATGGGTTGGAAACAGCGACCCGCACACATAAGGATTCGTACGATCATGTCTCGAAAACCATCTCCTGCATTCCTGTCCATCGGCCTGGTTGTTCTCCTCGTTGCAGCGTGGCAGCGTCCTGCCCAAGCTCAAGTCAGCTTTAGCAAATGCGAACTCCTCGTCACCCAGCATCAGGTCTGGGCTCAGGCCGAGGCCTGCAACAACACGGGCCACACCGTCCGAATCCTTGTTTTTCCGTTCAGCGACGACAATGGCCCAGCAGGCCCGGGCACGGATCTGGGCAGTCTCCCCACGACGCAATGCGCCACCGTGGGTCCGCAACTCGTGTCGTTCAACGTCCCGAACGGCAAATACAAGGCCTTCTGCGTGGCCGTCGATGCGAGCCAGCCAAACCAGGTCGACGGACAGACGGGCCCGAAAGAATGGGTGGTCGGCCCCGACCTAATCGTGTACACGTGCAGCGCGAACAAAGACGGTGCCACGGTGAAATATCATGCCTGGGTCTGCAATATCGGCACGGATGTGGCCAAAAACTTCCGGGTCGGATTCTACTACACGTATCCGCACGCACCACCCGACGGCAGTTACTCGGACCACTTCGAATCCATCGAGGAACTGAGGCCATCGCCCTATGCACCCAATTTCTGGTGGAATGCCTGCAAGGAGGTCAAACACGAGCGTCACAACACACCCAACGGCGAGTACATTTCCTGGGTCAAGGTGGACTCTGGCAACTTCGTACTCGAGGCCCTAGAGAACAATAACGTGTGTGGCCCCAAGTATGTCCACATGGCGAATCCTGACCTGGTGGTCCGTGCCTTCGATGCAGAGGTGGCCAAGAACAAGCCGTACAAAATCACGTACCACGTCAAGGTCTGTAACGAAGGGGCGGCGACGGCGCGCATCTTCTGGATCGATGTGTACTACGACCGAGACATCAACGATCCACCCGAACAGGGACAACCAGGAGAGATTCACGAACGGATCAGGAACCTGGCGGTCGGCCGCTGCGTGGAACGTTGGTACGATCGCGTACCTCCCGAGGAAAAGATGTACCAATCCTGGGTCCAGGCGGACTCAGACAAATTCGTGACCGACCCGGACCGCTCGAACAACCTGAAAGGCCCGCTGGAAATCCACGTGCCGGGCGGCGTACTCCCGGCCGGTTGTCTGGACAACGACAAGGACGGATTCGGGGTGGGCGCGTCCTGTGACGGTCGCCCCGACTGTGACGACAACAACCAGGCCATCCACCCAGGCGCAGCGGAAATCTGCGGAGACGACCTGGACAACGACTGCGACGGAAACATCGACAACGGCTGTCCAGGAGTCGATTGCAACGACCTGGACGGAGACGGCTCACCGTCGGGGGCCGACTGCCAGCAGCCGGACTGCGACGATGCAGACCCGGAACGGAGCCCCCTTTTGCAAGAGACTTGCGGAGACGGCAAGGACAACGACTGCGACGGCATCGTCGACGACTGCTGCCCCGGCTCGACCTGCTGCGACTCGGACAACGACGGCTACGGCGTGGGCACGGATTGCCCGGGTCCGCAGGACTGCAACGACGATAATCCCCAGGCAGGAGAATCGAGCGACGAGGTCTGCGGAGACGGCAAGGACAACGACTGCGATGGCATCGTCGACGACTGCTGCCCTGGCGTTCTGTGCTGCGACTCGGACAACGATGGCTACGGCGTGGGCGTCGGATGCGAGGGACCACAGGATCCCGACGACAATGATCCAAACATTCCCGCGCCCGTCGAAATATGTGGAAACGGACTGGACGACGACGGAAACGGCATCCCAGACGACGGATGCCGCGAGACCTGCACGGACAACGACGGAGATGGCTACTGTGTGGGCGACGGCGACTGTTCCCAGTCCCATCCTGGATGCGTAAACAAGCCCAAGGACTGTGACGACACGAACAAGGACGTTCACCCAGGAGCGCAGGATTCCTGCGACAACGTGATCGATGACAACTGCGACGGCACGGTCAACAATGGCCCAGCCGATCATCTCTGTCCCAATCCGCAATGCGTGGAATCCTGCGCCCAAGCGAATTGCGTCTCCAAGTGCGCCGTACCCGACGAAGCCTGTCTCTACACGTGCGGACAAAAGAACACGACCTGCGCCTCGGCATGCGGCACCGTGGACTGCGTGGACCATGACAATGACGGCTGGGGATCTGGACCCGACTGTTCCTGGTCCGACTGTGACGATGGAGACAACTCGATCTACCCGGGACAGGAAGAAACCTGCAACGGCAAAGACGACAACTGCAACGGGACGGTCGACGACCACAGCGCCGATCAACCGGCCTGCCCCAATCCGGACTGCGTGAAAAACTGTGGCTCCGAGTCCTGTCGGCAGGGCTGTGGAACCGATGAAGCCTGCCTCTACGAATGTGGGACCACCGACCAAACCTGTGTCTCACAATGCCCCAAGGTGGAATGTGAAGACAAGGACGGCGACGGATGGGGCACCGGGCCAGACTGCGCCGAACAGGACCCCGATGATACGGACCCATCGGTCCACCCAGGAGCCAGGGACATCTGTGGAGACGGCATCGATCAGGATGGGGATGGCGTCGCCGACGACGGCTGCCTGCTCTGTGTGGATCTCGACCATGACGGCTACGGGGTCGGCTCCCACTGTCTGTTGCGGGACTGCAACGACATGGACGATTCCATCCATCCCCACGCGCCGGAAACCTGTGGCGACAAGGACAAGAACTGCGACGGCAAAACCGTGGCCTCAGACAAGTGTCCAAGCACCTGCAACACATCCAGTCGACTGCCGGCTCTGTGGTGGATCGCGCTTCTGATGACGGGACTGTGGTTCATGCGACGCAAACGCCGCTCACCGAACAAATGAGGCGACTCGGTGCTGGATCGACCACGCCCAAAGTCATCCGCTTTGCATCCACGGAACGCTCATGATGACAAATCGTCTATGGCCGTTTTTCATCACCCAACAACGCCGATCCGTTCCCTGGCAGCAACGCAGGACACCTGGCTGCCATGCGTTGTGCGGCTATCATGATGTACGCAGGTGTCAAGCACGTCCGCGTGCTCAACGGCGGCATCCATTCCTGGCAGCGGGCCGGATTCGAGCTCACCAAGCAGTCGACCGCACCGGAGCCCGTCTCGGAGTTTGGAGTCACGATTCCCGCAAGACCGGAGGTCTTCGTGGACCTTCTCGAAGCAAAAAAGTTGTTGGCTGCAATGGACGGCGAACTGGTGTCCGTCCGGAGCTGGAACGAGTTCATCGGCGAGGTGAGCGGATACAACTATATTGACAAAAAGGGCCGCATTCCCGGTGCCGTGTTCGGCAACTGCGGCAGTGATGCCTATCACATGGAAAGCTATCGAAACAAGGACCACACAACGCGCGAGACCACGAAATCGAGGCCTTCTGAAAAGAGTCGGGCATCATCCCGAACAAACACATCGCCTTCTACTGTGGGACGGGCTGGCGTGCGAGCGAAGCGTTTTTCAACTCCTGGCTCATGGGTTGGCCGCAGACGTCTGTCTATTTTGAACATGTCGCGTTCTACGATGAACGAAACGATCGGATCGAAATGCATCTCCGGGCCATGAAACCCGTCACGGTCACGAGCCGTTATCTTCCCCAACCAATCACACTGCACGAAGGCGAAACCATCCACACGAAAAACTCACACAAGTACCGAGTGAGGCATATCGAGCGTCTCGCCGAACACTCGGGGCTCTCCATCGATTGGATGGCGTTCGACACGAACCAATGGTTCTCGGTCACGACTCTGGTCAAGGAGTCCGGTTGAAGGCACGGACCGAACGGTCCCGCAATTTTGTCCTATGACCGTCAGTGCCTACCGTTCGTACGTGCCGACCAACTCGCCCTGGGCCACGACGTGGCCCTTCATGGCGGCAATGACCTGATCCTTGCTGGCTCCGGCAGACAGATGCAGCATTTTATCCAACGCGTAGACCTTGAAAAAATATCGGTGACGTCCGCTGCCCGGAGGAGGCAGCGGGCCGCCCCACTTCGTCTCACCGAAGTCGTTTCGCCCTACCAACCCGACCGACTGCCCCTGACCCAATGAGGTCGTCTCGGATGGAATGTCGTACAGGACCCAATGCACCCAGGGTTTGGCACGTGGATGACGGGGCGATGGGGCATCGGGATCGTCCACAATCAGGACGAAAGATTTGGTCCCGTCGGGAGCACCACTCCAGGACACTGGGCAGGATTGATTCTGCCCGGCTCCTTTGTACGCACAAACAGACGGTATCGGTTTGCCCGGTTCGAACGCAGAACTGGTGACCTTGAACGTTGCCATGCTGTGCACCTCCCCTTTGCTACTGGATGCAGGACGGCCAGACAGTCTTGCCGCAGCCTTGCTCTCCGAAGGCGGCGGCGGAATCTGCCGATCCGCAGAGCCCACGTGCGCTGGATGCTTCTCAGAACGACTGCATCCTCCTGATACGAGCATCAAGAAGGAAAAAACGACGACACGCCCCATCATGACGTCACCTCCTGTGCCTCAAAACAGGACCTCGATACCGAAACCGATATCGATGGCCCAAAAGAAGTGAAACCCCACGTCATGGTTGATCATGTTAAACCCCATGGCCATGTTCACTTCCATCCCTGCTCCAAAATTCTTCAAAAAGAAATACTTGAATCCGCCACCCCCTCGAACACCGATGGCAAAACCATAGAGATTCGGATAGCTGATGAGGCCCACGAGGCCACCAACCTTGGCATAGGGCACGAAGGGGGGAATGACGTGCACGAACTTCCACTTCACGCCGCCGACGAGTTCCGTCTCGAAGCCACGATACCCCCAGTGGTGACAGACCCAGTGGTGACCGTCCCAATGGCAGTCATCATTGCCCCAGCGATCACCGAATACAAAATTCGCCTGGAGGTCGAGCCACTCCTGATCCTTGAGCCAACGACCGTATTCGAAGAAGAGCTTCGCACCGCCTGGTGTCCAGTCCCACCAGCCGCCCTGGCCGCCGATATGAAACGAAAACTCATTGGGACCATGATTGAAGTCCGCCGCCCGAGCGGCATGCGGTGATGCCAGCAGGCCTGCCACAACCAGAAACGCCATGAACATCTTCATCGCTCGCATCGTTTTCCTCCTGTTCCAAGAGTCGTCTCCCATGCCAGCGGGCATCACGACCGAATCGCTCGCTCCACCGGCTCCTTAGGATACGATAAAGTCGCCGTCAGGATACGATCCGGCCCCTAAACCCACCAAGGAAGGCTACCACAGCGAGAACGAATCGTCACCTATGCCTGACCGGCCGAACCATGTTCTGCGCATTCGTGTTACTTGGTGTGACAGGGAGTCTGGACGAAAACATACTTTTTTTGTGCGACCGCAAAAGTCAGCGTCTTTCGGCCCTGGGCGCGACCAGGCTGAAAGGCGAGACCGGTCACAGGTTCACCAGTGATGATCCAAGCAGGGCCATGAGCCTCCCTCTTTTGTGCAATCGGCGCACGCCACTCTCCCACGTTCAACCAGGCTGCATCGGTCGGGCCACCAATTCTGATCACGCCAAGGCTTGCGTTCTGGTAGCATCCACCCACCTGCGACAGCCATGCCGCATCCGGGTGAAGGTTCAATTTCTTGGTAAAATCCGCCAGGCTCTTCTTTTCCTGCTTCACCACGAAGGCAAGCAGCGAAGCCGCCTTCTGCTTGGCGTCGAAGAGGACTTCGAACAGACGACGCTTGGCGAGTTTCGCCAACGAGTTTGCACTCCCTCTGTTGGTCAAGATGATCACTCCAACGTCCTGATCCGGCAGAAAGAACATGCCCGTAGTGAACCCGAGGTTGTTGCCGTCGTGCTGCACGACCCGCACGCCATACTCTGTTCGGATCATCAACCCGAGCCCATAAAACAACTTCGGAAGGATACGAATCTGCGGCTTCCGGCGCATGAGCAGGTTCTGCTCAGAGACGACCTGCTTTCCGTTGGGCAGACGGCCCTTGCCCAACTCGAGCAAGAGGAAACGGGTCATGTCCTCCACGTTCGACCAGGCCGCACCGGCCGGTCGGATGGGATAGACCCCAAGTTCGGCATGGATGGGAATGTGATGATAGGCTCCGTCGAGCCCCATCGCATGCGGCATGGCATGATCACGTCGGCTGGCCCGCCGATAGTCGAACGTAGTGCGCTTCATACCCAGGGGACGAAAGACCAACCTGGACATGGCTCGGTCGTAGGCCGGGCCCAGCTTCCTTTTCGGGTACAGTGCATGTGCCGCAGCGAAGCCGCCAAGAGCCACCATCATATTCGAATACTGGAATGTCTCACCAAAACCGGTCGTAGGCTTCATGGTCTTCATGAACGCGACCCGCTCCTCCGGGGTGACACCGTCGTACTGAAAGATGAACTCCATATCCTGCCTGGGCATGCCCGTGCAGGCGCAGACCGTATGGCGCATCTGGCACTCTCGGGTCAATTTTGCATCACCCAAGGCGAACGAAGGCAGCACCTTGGTGACCGGAGTTTGCCAGGAGAACAGCCCTTTGTCCACCAACCTAGCCATCATCAAAGTCGTCAGGGACTTGGTGGTGGAACCGATCATGAACAGCGTCTTGGTCGTCACTGGCCGCTGTCCACCCAGGAGACGAACACCAAACCCCTTCTTGTACACGACCTTGCCGCCCTGCACGATGGCCACGGCGGCACCTGGAATCTCGAGCCTCTTTCGTGCCTCATCGAAGAAGGTCGCAAAGGCGTGCAGTCGCTGGACATCGAGCCGATGCGCCTTGCGACCACCGAAGTTCTCCTCTCGGACACCAGCGACTTTGACGCTTTTGACGATGGTGACGGCCTGAGCGCCACGCCGGGAAAACCCCTTTTGGGAGCCGTCGAGCAAAGCCACGTACCACAACGCTCCCTTGCGCCGGGCCAGAGCAAACACAATCCTGTGCTGCGTATCGGAAACTTCGTAGCCGATCTGGCTCACCTGGTCCCAGCCTCCCGAAGAAGGCGGCGTCACGACATGTTTCATTTTGAGGCCAAATCCGGGCCGAACGAGCTTCCAAGCCTTGGACACCGCGGTTCGGACATTGGGAGCCGCCGTCTCGACGAGCGCAACAAGCACGTCCTTTTCCGGATCCTGGAGCACAAACGCCCCAGCGCTCTTTCCCAAGTACCATCTGGCAGGCACCAAAAACGTGGCACCGGAGGGTGTCTTGATCCGCTGCTCCTTTCCAGCCTGCCGGAACACAGGCGCCTTGGCATGCTGACCCGCGACCTGACGCGCCGCAGGCCGGGGCATCGAAGTCGACTGGGACGAAGTGTCCGAGGGGCCATGTTGTGCAGGCTGTGATGCGATGGGACGAGACGCGCCACCGGTCGATGTCGTCGTCGTGCCACATCCCATCGTCAAGCCAGCAACGACGATGCACGACCATTTGATACGATTCATCTGTTTCCTCCTCAGTCCTATGAAATGGCCCCGATCTTCTTGGCCCAGGCTACGTACCGTCCGACACCCTGTTCGATGGAGACCTTCGGGTGATAGTCCAGATCCTGCTTCGCCCGGTCCACGGCAGCCCAGGTCCGGCGCACGTCGCCAGGCCGCGCCTCCCCATACTGGATCCTGGCCTTGCGGCCCACCTCATGCTCGATCACTGTCACCAGATCACTCAAACGCACGGGACTGCTGTCTCCTAAATTGTAGATCCGATAACCGCCCAGACGACGTTCCACCAGGGAAACGACACCTGATACGATATCCGACACGAACGTATAGTCTCGCGAGGAGGATCCATCGCCATAGAGCGTCACGGGGCGCTCCGAAGCAATGAGCCTGGTAAACTTGGCAATGGCCATCTCGGGCCGCTGCCTCGGACCGTAAACCGTGAAAAAACGCAGATTCGCCACGTCCAGCCCATGGATGTGGTGGTAGGTGTGTGCCATGAGTTCCGCGCTCCTCTTGCTGGCGGCATAGGGCGAAACCGGACGGTCACAGGGATCGGCCTCGTCGAAGGGCACCCGGCTCGCATCGCCGTACACCGACGACGACGACGCGGAAAGCACCCGTGAGCAACCAGCCTCCAAACACATTTCCATGATGTTCATGGTCCCGCGGACGTTGACCTCTTCGTATTTCTTCGGACGATCGAGCGAGGGTTGGACCCCTGCCAGCGCCGCCAGATGCACGACGACTTCCGGCCGAAATCGTCGGGCCAGCTTTTTGAGACTCTCCCAGTCCAGGATGTCCAGTTCTTGAAATTCGAAGTTCCGGTGCTCTCGACATCCAGCGAGATTGCGCTCCTTGATGCCCCGATCGTAATAGGGGTCGAAATTGTCCAACCCACAGATTTCGTGCTCCCGCTCCAGAAGCGCTTCACAAAGGTGCGACCCGATGAATCCGGCGCCGCCTGTTACCATCACTCGCATAACGATCCTTTCTTGTCCTGTCCCGGAGCCTCGAGTCCCAACAGGAACTCCTTGTTTCCTTTCGGCCCGGTGATCGGTGACTCAGCCTGTCCCAAGACCTCGAAACCAAGATCCCTGGCGCAATCGGCGATCACGTCGACCACGTGGGCCCGCACTGCTTCGTCTCGAACCACGCCGTTCTTGCCCACGGCGTCCCGTCCCGCCTCGAATTGGGGCTTGACGAGCACCACGACCGGGGCAAACTCCGGCAGCAATCCTGCCAGCACGGGCAAAACAAGCCTCAATGAAATGAAGGAAACGTCCACGACCGCGCCCTCGACGGGGAGAGGAAGGTCGTCGGATTGGACATGACGAACGTTGCTGCGCTCCAGGACGTGGACGCGAGCGTCGGTGCGCAACTTCCAATGAAGCTGTCCGTACCCGACGTCGAGGGCCACCACCTGCGCCGCCCCGTGCTGCAACAAACAATCGGTGAAGCCACCGGTCGAGGCGCCCACGTCGAGCACGACCTTCCCGGAAAAATCCACGGGCAGGGTCGCAAGGGCTTGCTCCAGCTTCAGACCACCACGTGATACATATGGATGATTCGGCGCGGCGACCACGACCGTCTGGTCCGGATGCACTCTGGCCCCCGATTTGGTCACAGGGCGACCGTCGACCTGCACCTTCCCGGCCACGATGAGCGCCTGGGCCTTGTGCCGACTCTCTGCAAGGCCTTGGTCCACCAGGATCTGATCCAGTCGCAACCCTTTCATGGAGACGACCATCCTCTCCTTGTTGAAACCACGCTTCTCAGGAAAGAGCGCCGACAAATGGTCCAATCGATTCACCGAGGCTCCGATCCGTTCCAAAAACGCACAGTCTATCGCATATGCCGACGCAAAACCTCCGCCGCCACGAGACGCACGGGCCAGGGCCCCTTGGCCCAGGCATCGACCACTGCCCCCACCGACGAACGGAACGGGCCCAGATGTCGAATCGCCGAGATCTGCCAGGGGCCGACCTTGGAAGCCATGGCTTCCAAAATGGACTGATCGTTGTCCCAACGCGCCAAGACGGCTGCCGCCTCGACCGCGGTGGCGTCAGCGGGGCGCTGTGCCAAGGCACGGGCCGTGGTTCGTGCCAGCCGCCTCGCCACCTTGAGATGGAACGCCGCTTCACAGGCAGACAGACGCACCCAGGGATGCGGATCTGTGAGCAGGGATCGGACAACCTTCTTGGCAACGCTGCTCCCTCTCATGGAGCCGGCCGCGTTGCACAGGGCTGCGCGAACCGACCACTGCCGATCCCGAGCCCATCGCACGAGAACCTGATCGGAACGGTGGTCACCGCGATTCCAGAGGCGAACCGCGGCCCGCAGAGCCAGATAGGGATCCGATCCTTGCATGACGACGCGAAGGTCTTTTGGACTCGATCCCACCGAGGCAAGGCGCACACCAAGATGCGGATCGGTTCGGGCAAGCAGCATCCAGGACCCGCTGCGTCGCCACCGACGCAACGTCGAAGCCGCCTCGGCACGCACCATCCCCACCGGGTCCGACAACACCTCGATCAAAAGAGAAACCGCATGCGCCCGATTCTCATGGCCCTTGGCGTGACCGCACACGGCCGCGGCAGCACGGCGCACCTCCGGGTCCGGATCGGATAGAAGTTTCGTCAAGATCCGCCAAGCCTCTTGATCCCACGGAGGTGGCACGAAGGCGACCGCCTCGCGTCGCACGGCAGGGCTCGCATGAAAGGCGAGGCTCCGAATCAGGTGGCGCGCGGTCTTGTTCTTCTTCCTCAATGCACCAGCCGCCAGGACCCGAACCAAGGGATTTGGATCGTCGAGCAGCGGCTCGATGCGGTCTTCGAGCCCGGGCAGTCGCATGTCCCTGGCCAGCCGAACAGCACGAAGCTTGAACCTCGGCGTCCCCAAGGCAATCCACAGGGTCTGGGCAACGAGCATGTCAGTGGCGCGACGCCGCTCGCGACGGCTCGCCCTCTTGCGAATCTTGAGATAGCTTAGGCCCGCATCCTTGAAATCCTTGCCCAGCAGGCCGACGCGAAGACGCATGACCCACAGATCCAGACTGGTGGGATGCCGATGCAACCCCACCAGCACCGTCCGTCTGGCTCCCGGCAGGTCGCCGGCATGAATCCTCTTCCAGGCACGGCCCACCGCACTCGGAGTGCATCCCGAGAGGGCCAGTGCACATCCCAAAATGAACGTCTGTCTCCAATTCATCGTTGCACCTTCCTGTTGCAGCCCGTATATCTACTCCGAAACCTTCGGAGGTACAACCAGGAGCCTGTCATGTCGGAACAGAAACCAAGGTTACGTTCACGCTGGAGACGCGTCGTGGGGACCGCTGCCGTGGCCGGAGCCGTGGCGCTCGGTCTCGCCTATTGGACGGCCCGACGCAGGGTGGACCTGGTCATCCTGGTCCGGATTCCCGCGCATCCCCATGCGCAATCGGTCACGGTAGAAGTTTCCCGCAAGGGCGCAGCCAAAGGACAGGTCTCCCTCCGCCACCTGGAAGGTGTCGGTCCCACGTACAAACAGGTTTTCCACCTCAAGAAGGGCGACTACAAAGTTCGGACCAGAATCGAAAACCACGACGGCAGCACGTCCGAAATGAGCCGATCGTTCAAGCTGAAGACACACACTCAACTGACCATCACGATCCACTGACGACAACGAATGGGACCGTCGGACCAGGATCAGCCGGCCCAACCTACCCACCATGGCCACCCTGCCTGCGTTCCTGAATCACCTCATATTCCTGCTCGTTCACCGCCCGAAACGAGTCGCTCACAGACCACCAATCCAATTACTGTGAAGAAACATCGCGGGTCAACGAAGCTCCGCACTCGGGGCATTTTCGATCTCCCGAATGCAGAGAAGCACCACATCGAGAACAGGAATGGGTCACATACCACCCACCAATCACATACCCGACAATGGGACAACCCACGATGGCCAGCAGGGAATAACCAGGCATCTGGGCCATGAAGATTGCAACGAGGACGCCGAGCACGGCCCCCACGAACCCAAACGAAAATGCATGATTCTCGGCCCTGATGATTGCAGCATCGGGATCACCGTCGTCCGTACAGTCGCCAGTTCCATCGACGCCTGCACCGCCGTCTGATGCGCCGTCTGCGAACTCCCCGTCCAGCCCGTCCTCCAATGCAAACTCTTGCTGTTCCTCCAGGAGCTTTCGAGCCATCTCAGCCTGATGCCCAGGGACCTGGACCCTGACGGAAAACATGCCGGTAAAAGACAGCATGTTCGCCGTAACGTCGTCCATCACAAAGGCTTCGATGCCCATAGACACGAGGTACTGCTGCGCGATGGCCGCATTCGCACCGTTCCAAAAGATGCCGATCGTGACGAGATCGTCCTCGTTCCGTCCGATGGATTCCTCGTCCTGTTGGGTTTCTCCTTCGGTTGATACCTCTTCCACGATGACACCTGTACTGCTTAGTCCCTTCTCAATCCAATCCTGCGCAAGATGGTATCAAAGCTGTCAGTTCTTGGCGATGAGCTTTTAGCAAGAGCAGGCACCACCGTCTCTTCCATCCGGACTCTGAACTCGTTGCGAACGGCAAGACACTCCCGGCGAAACCAAGAAACTCGAAAGGCCCAGCCCGCCCGGCGCCATATAAGAAAACGTCGCGCTCAACGAGACCGGTCGTGACGCAACATGTGGAGCACGATGCCACTCTTCTTGCCGTCGTTTTGGTACTGAACCGTACAGCGCCCCCGTTGCGTGTCCACGAGAAATCGATCGATGCCCTGCCCACACTGATTGCAGAAAAAAACCACAAACTGCTTCTTGGGAAAATATCGACAGGGCACTCCGGGGCCCACGTGCCAGCGCCATTGCTTTCCACAATGCACCGTGGCCTCGCATCGGGCTGGAACAGCCACTGTTTCTCCTCGCCGCTCGGGCTGCTTGCGGGCAGCCGACAGGTCGATGGTCCGATACCTGGCCCGCAAGACGACGTCACAGTCGCCGCGAGGGCCCTTCCGAACCCTGGAATGGACGTGACCTCGCCCCTTCCATGTCCAGGTCTGCACGGCACGAGCGTGTCGGACCCGCCGCAGAACACCGAGTCCGCCCGCCATCATGGCCAAAAACAGGAACAGCACGACGATTCGAAACGCCGTGGACACGATTAATCTGGTGACGACGGCGGCAAACACCACCAGGATCGCAATGAACACCACGTCCAACCACGAGCCCTGATGGGCCATCCATTGCAAAACCTGTTCCGCCATGCCGGGCACCTCCGTTCCTCCGTCTGGATCCGATGGGCGGCCATTCATCGCGTCTGCAACGCCCGAAGAAACGGCTCAGGGCTGGGTAGCCGGTCCCATGCCGTTCCGCAGATAATTGGCCCTACCCGTGGGCCACGGCATGCAGTTGGCAAAAGACCCAGGAATCGTGTAGACGTCCATCCCGTGATCGATGGTCAGAAGCACGATTTCCAACGTTCCGTCACCATCCAAATCCGCCACGGTTGGCGCTGCGGCCACGCCGATGCCGTTGCCATTCGCGCGCTGACCGGAAAGCTTCACATCATACAGTTTGTCGCCGCCTGATGACAGAATCACGAGATGGCCATCTCCCACATCCTCACCATAGGTTCCGAAGATGATTTCCGGACTGCCGTCCCCATTCAAATCCGCCACCACGACCTCTGAGGCGTACATCAAGGGCTTGCCTCTCGTGTAGTCGTAGCGCCACAACAGCTTCGCCTGGGCATCGAACGCATAAACGTATCCGTCATCGATGGGAGCCAGAATCTCCGGACTCGGTCCGTTGCCGATATCCGCCACCGTGGGGGCTGGGATCGTGTCCGGCGGGTACCAGTCGTCGTTGGGTAAAGGCTCTTCGGTCAAAGGCGGGTGCTCCCAGCCAGCCAGTCGCGTCGCCCCATGTCCGTCACCGGACGGATCGTCCGGGTCGTTGGCAATGACCTGGTCACCCCGCAGCACGAAAAACGCATGGTGA
Source organism: Deltaproteobacteria bacterium (assembly GCA_021162935.1). Taxonomy (GTDB): domain Bacteria; phylum Myxococcota_A; class Polyangia; order HGW-17; family SLPX01; genus JAGGXR01. Next base: position 21,029 of record JAGGXR010000035.1, on the reverse strand, counting down.
TACGTGTGATAGGGCTCGTCCTGTTCCGCATTGGGGATCACGACCACTTCATTCAGACCATCGCCGTCCACGTCCGCCACACTGGGAGGCGACTTCGTGAACTGCGCCCAAAGGGTCCAGTCCGGACCTGGCCACTTTCCTTGATGAAGATGATAGTGGTTGTTCTCCACCTCCGGATCGATGTAGTGGATAAACTGTCCCCAGGACATGGGCTGGTCCTCGCAGTCGTTGCTCCGATTCGTGAAGAAATCCTGGTCCGTCAGCAGGGTGCTCCCATCCAGATTGAATACCTGGATCTGATGGTTGTCGTAGGTGGCCACGATCTCCAGGTCCGAATCGTCGTCTAGGTTGCCGATGCCCAAGTTGAGGCCGTACATCCCATAGCCGTGCTGGCCTGAACAATTGACATCGACATCCCCACCCGGGCCGCTGTTCGTGTTGTAGCGAGGCCAGGCAGGCCAAGCCAGGCCAGCAGGCCGAAACAGGGAACCATCGGGAGAAAAGACGAACACATGCCCTTCACCTTCTGTCTGGGTGGAGCCGACCACTATCTCGATCCGCCCATCCCCATCGAGATCCGCTGCTGCGATCGAACGATTCTCAGGACATTGCCCATTCGCACAGGTACTCGCTGGCCATCCATGTTTCAGCACGAGTCCGCCATTGCGCCATTCGTAGGCAGCCACGGTGCCCTCGCCGGCAGCCACCACAACCTCCATGACCCCATCCCCATCCAAATCTGCGACCACTTCAGGCGCATACACGCGCCCCTTGTGATCGCCACGTTCCATCGCGGACAAGAGGTTCCCATCGCTATCCCAAACACCGATATCATAGAAAGCACCTACCAACTCGTTGCGTCCGTCTCCGTCCAAGTCGACCACCGCAGGCGAGGCATACCAACCCGTATTGCCGTTGCTCACGTTTCGAACAAACTTGGGCGTGCCCACCTTCGAAGAAGGATGATCAGCAGGCTCACACACCCGACCAAGGGTCTTGGGTGCGTCGTTGCACCCAAACAACCATACGAACACCCAAAGCCCAACCAACCATCGAGTCTTCATGAATCGCCTCCCATCATTCTCGCCGCTCCCCCAAGAGGCATGAGCCATCATCCGCCGACATCATGTCGTCCCTTGCGCCGACAGGGTGCGCCCTGGAACGCCACGTCTTCGCGTTCGGACCGCTCACGCGCCACAGGCTTGCTCGATTATCGCCTCTTCATGCAGCGATTGCAACGAATGCAGTCCAGATCTTTGGCTGTCTCTACCCCGAGGTCGCATTGATTGACCCGACGTCTCATGGTCCATCGATCCAGCAGTGCAATCTTGTTCGTCAACGCCATCAGCGCGCCAACCGGGCAAACGTAGCGACACCAAGGCCGAAAATAGAACAGTGCTGTCACAAGCACGGCGGCTAACAGCAGACCACGGGCCCAGGTGAGCTGCAGCCGAAACGTCCAGACCATGGGATCGAAGAGGAGGAACTCTTGGCGTCTCGACAGGAAAAACGAACCGAGCACGAGGGTGGCAAAAACGAACTTCACGTACCGGGCACGCTGCTCCACCGCGTGCTCTCCTGGACCGAACTGTGCCTGACGCGCCTCCGCCCATAGGCCTGATGGGTGAACGGCCAGCCAGATGAACTCCTGCAACGCACCAAAAGGACAAATCGACCCGCACCACACCTGACCAAACAGCAGGGCGAGCAGCAGAGCTCCAAGCGCCACGGCCGCCTTGTCGGCCGCTGTTGGAAGATGGCCGAATGCCAGCAGCCCCACGTCCACCATGGTCAAAGGCACGTTCAACCACACCCCAAGCACCACGAACGAAAACCCCATCCCCACCAGTCTGGCGACCAATCCCTGCCGGAGATAGCCGATCCCGAGCAACAGGATAAAGCCCAAAACCGCCCAAAACATGGGCTTGCCAAACCAGCCACCCGACGGGGTCGTCTGCGCCGATCGATCCTGTTTTCCCAAGAGGTGTCGATAGGCCATCGCGCGGGATCGCGCTAGGATCGATTCGATGGCGTGCATACTGACCGTGGCCCCGGTGATCGTATCGATGCCTCCATGGCCCAAGATGGGGTGCCCGATGGGCAGCCCCCTGAATCGAGTCAGCCATTTCGGCAGCATCGAAACGTATGATGGGGTTTCCTGATTTTCACCCAGCGTCACATCGTCGATGCGTCCGCTCACGTCCATGGTGACCACCAATTCGATGGGCCCCGCGTATCCCCGGACGTCGGGAGCGGTCTGCCGGGTGGAGAAAACCACGGCCTGCAGCGTCCCCTGACGTATGAGGCGCACATGTGAAAACGGACGCGCTTTCTCCTCGATCCGGTACCCGCTGGCTCTGGCTCGTTCCACCACCCTCGCCAGGGTGGGACTCGGAACGAACCCGCGACGGGGTCTCCGGTTGGGCCGACTCGCCGCCCAGGCCCCGGCCCAGGTGACCGCAACGACCAATGCCAATCGCCAAGACAGATTGCGCCAGGGAAAGCTCAGACGCTTGGCAGGCCCCACCGAACGCAACTTCGACAGGACCGGCTCGAATCCCACCATCGAACCGGCGGCCAGGGAGGCTGCCGCCAACAGCCGACAGGTGGATACCGTACCCAAAACCGGAGCCAAAACCAGGCCGCCCAGGGCACCACCAACCGCAGCCCCAAGGTGGTCCGACGCATCGAGGACAGATGCCGTACCCGCCGGGTCAGACGATCGTGGATCACGCACAGCAGCGGCTCCAGGAAATGCCGCACCTGTCAGGACCGACGAAACCAGGGCAAAGAGCATCCACCACCACCACGCCCCAGCTACGAGGAGCCTCGGCAGGATCAAGGACCAGACTCCCAGCACGAAGGACAGCCCAACCAGGCCGAACAATGCCAGGCCCACCCGGAGGCCGCGCAGCCTTGCGAACCCCCAACGGCCTGCCAGGCCACCAATCGCCAGGCCCGCCATGGATGCGCCCAAAAGCAGGCCCATCTGGCGGTACAAGGACCCGAAGCGACTCTGAAACGAAGCCAAGAGGACCACCTGGAGCGCCATGGCCACAAAGCCCACCATCCCGACCGACCAGGCAATGAGCCGAACCCGGTCCCGATGAGGTTCAGGATCGGACAGAGGACGTACAAACACGATGGCCATGAGAGCCAAAAGAATGGCCCAGACGATCTTGTGGCCTGTTCGATCGAGCTTCCGAAGCACTGCGGTGAGACTGGATCGGAAAATTCTTCCGAGATAGGCGAGTCCATAGAGGGCCGTGATGGGCAATCCGTCCCGGTTCAGAGCCGTACCAGTGCGACGCAACGACGCGACCAGGGACCGGGAACGCTCTTTGTCGATGCTCTTGCCGGGAAAGGCATCGGGCGGATAGGGATACCGGGCCAGGCCCAAGGACCGATATCTGCGAGCCAACAGTGTTGGGTCCACCGAAACAAGGCCGTCCGAAGCCACAAAGTAATGGAAGCGCCCCGTGGCCACCGACACGTTTGCAAACACGGCCGCGAGGCTGTGGTATATGGACCCAAGGGCGAGCCGTTCCTCCTTCGGCACATAGGCAACCTCATCCCGGGAAAAGAACTGAACGTAGACTCCGGAAAGCATGAGTTGGCTGACCGTACGCAGATACTCGACCGTGAACAATCGGTTTTCCGCAATGGTGGTTGGTCGCGCCGTCAGTCCCACGACCAGCCCATAGCTGGCAATCGTCCCGGCCCGACGCTTTCGAACCAGGTCCGCAACGGCACGCCTCGGGTCCGTCAAATGGACCGTCACCCTCAGGTCATCGAGCGCCGCTCGATCCGTCCGTGCCAGGTGGGGCCGCACCAAGGCGAGTTCCCATGGGTCCTGGAGCACCAGATCCACATGGTCGATCCGATTCGAAAGAAGCAGCGCGGACAGCAGCCCGGTCTGCCCGCCTCCGATCAACAGGACCCGCCTGGCCTGGGGCGCTTGCGCCAAAAGATGGGCCGCCTGTTCTCCAAAGCGGCGCGGATCTGGAAAGGAATCGACCTGCACCCCATCGACGAACAGGCCGAACTGGTCGCCCCGTTCGGTCTTCCCCAACGCGAGATGCCCGTACGGACTGTACTCGACTGTTTTGAGCACATACCCGCGCTGCAGGCTGTTCCAGCGGATCGATTCACTTCGACGATCGAAAGCCTGCCCGGGCCCGAATAGTGTCGCAAGCCACAAAACCGCATAGAGCAGGCCGCCGACAACGAACCGACATCTTCGTCGCGACCAGGACAGCACCACGAACGACAGGGCCCCGGCGATCCCGACGATGGCCAACGCCGTGGAGACCCGAAGATGCGTGGCCAAAACAAATGAAAAGAACAGCCCTCCGGCCAGACTCCCCGAAGCCTCCAGCACATAGGCCAACCCCACCGAATCCCGCCGGTCAGAAAGAAGCGAAGCAGCAGCGGGAAACACAAATCCCACCAAAAAGGCGGGCCCGGCCGTGCCCAGGGCCACGCCCACCAGAGATGTTTCAAGCGGCAAAAAAACGAGGGGGCCGACCCCAAGCAGGACCTTCCAGGAACGGACGATCAGCAGTCCGACAACAAGGGTCAGACCATAGGCCGCACTGGACCACAGAAAAACCGGCCCCGGCCCCGACCGAGAAACGACCCGTTTGCAGACGAGAGCCCCAAGTGCAATCCACAAGAAGTACGAGCCATAGAAGGCGCCAATGGTCAGTTCCGTGCCGTGAAAACTGACGAGACTCTCACGAAGCAGCAGAGCCTGAGACACGGCTGCGGCAGCAGCGAACACAATGAACGCGATGAGAAACGACGAGAAACTTCGACGATCAGACATGACGGCCGCATCCACCCAGGGCGGTCAGCGCCTCCACTGAATGGTCAGCATACCACCATCTGGTGCAACGCTGGGCAGGATCATGAAGCCAGATCCTCCAGGATTCTGGTCTTCCTTCGTCTTCGGATGCCATCTCGTGAAAACCGCGAGCACAATGGCGGCGGTGGCGGCACCGGCACTCAGACCGATGAACACGTTCGTCAGGGTTCGATATTGTTCCCCCTGCGCCTTGAGGTCATCGGTTGGAGTCTTGTCGAACTTGGATTTCACATCCAACGTCTTGAGTCCCGTGACCAAACCTCCAGCACCCAAACCCAACGCCAGCGCCAGAGTCCCTGCAAAATATCCCCAGTGGAGGCGCCCTAGTCTGATGGGCTTCTTGGGCTGCGATCTCATGTGGTGATCACCAAATTCCCTGCGCCCATGGGTCTGTGCCCCAAAACTCCCGCGCATGGCAGACAACTCCCACACCTTTTCGGTTCCAGGCAGGATGTCGACCACCTTCGAGGCCACAACCCGCCCTTTGATGCGCACCCATACGGTCGTACGACCAGGCTTGAGAACCATCTCCAACCCACCACGCCCTCTCACTTTTCCTCCGACAACGACGAGGGCATTCTTGCTTGGAACTCGGACCACCAAGACCCCAACCCGACGCTGCATGTCCAGCAACGGCCCCGGCACCGCCTGACGTTCCTTGACCGATACGTGTTTGAGGTACCGACGAAGGTACTTGACCGCACGAATCACATCACCCTGCTTATAATAGACAATGGCCAGGTTGTACTCGATGTCCGGGATGTGAACCACGCGATAGGCTTTCAAAAAGGCCGATGCCGCTTGCTTATACTGTTTGTGACCGAAGAGGGACATCCCCTTCAAGTAGAGTTTTTTCGCCTGCACCTTATCCGCTGCGTTCTGGGCCTCAGCCCTCCCCAAAAACAGGCCCAACACACACACAGCCAGCAATACGCGTTTCATGCAGGGCATCCTCCACTCATTCGAATGAAATCGATCATGCCCTAAAACCGCGGCGGCTTCAACCTCAAACCTCTCTGTCTCGACGGCCCGACACGGCTCCCCCCAGTCCGATTACCGCCCCTGAATCTCAGTCGTCGCAATTCAGGCTTGAGCGTCACGATGACCTCCATGTCCCGCGCCGGAGTGACCGGAACCACCTCTCTCTGAAACCCAGGAGCCTTGACCACCACATCCTCGGACTCGGTCGAGGCGGGCAGATCCTGTACGAAATGGGTGGTCACCGTCTTCTTTCCCCGAAAGATTACGACCGTTCCCTTCACCTTAGGACGCACTCGAACGCTAATGGTCACCTTGGCTGGTCGACGCCTCCCGGCATCCAGAGCCGGGTGAATCGACCGTCGCCCAGTGACTGGTGTTGCATCGACAGCCGCGGCGTCCTTTGGCTGCCCGGACGCAGGGGTCCGAGAACGCACAAAGAAAAAAGCTCCCACGACCACGAATACGAACAGGACCAGGCCGACCCCCAACACGGCGGCGTAGGGAACCTTGGACTTGAGCGTCTCCTGGAGGAGCATGTCCGTTTCAAGGGGACCGGCGCTCTTGCTCGTCTCGTTCGGCTTCGCATATGATCGGACCGGTCGATCCATATCCTCCTTGATGGCCCGTTGGATCTCGGCATCCCGAATCTCCCGCTGCTCATGGAAATGCGTATCCATCAATTCGGCGATCTGCTGATGCCCTACATAAGCGCCTTCAGCGGCGAGAATTTCATTGAGGGCCCCCTCGAACTCCCCAGCCGAGGAGAACCGCTCTTCTGGGTTCTTGGCGAGAGCCTTGCGGATCACCGCGTCCAGCTTCGGAGGAATGTCCGGACGCAACGAAGAGGGCTTGGGAACCTTGGCGTCCAAAACATTGTAGAGCGTTGCCGCGTCATTTTCCGCTTTGAAGAGACGCTTGAGGCAAATGCCCTCGAACAGGACCGTGCCCAGGGAAAAGATGTCGGATCGTCTGTCCACCTGTCCCGAAGAGGCCTGTTCGGGTGACATGTAGGCCAACTTGCCCTTGACCGTTCCCGCCGTGGTATGGGCAATCTTTTCCGCTGCATAGGCAATTCCAAAATCCGTCACCTTGACGTTCCCCTCGTAACTCACCAACAAATTCTGGGGCGAAACATCTCGGTGCACCACGTTGAGTACTTTGCCGTCGAGGGTCGTCAACTCGTGAGCCGCATTCAGGCCAGCGGCGGCATCCGCAATGATCTTGACCACATGAGGCCAAGGCAACAAGCCGGAAATCCTCTTGGCGACCCTCATGACCTCTGCCAAATTGTGTCCGTGGACGTACTCCATCGCAATGTAGTACGATCCCTGCTCTGAACCATGGTCAAAAATGGTCACCACATTGGGATGATGGATCAGGCCGGCAATGCGTGCCTCATCCTGAAACATCTGAACAAATTCTTCATCGTGAGCCAAATGGTCATGAATCTTCTTGATTGCCACGAGTTTTTCGAAATGCTCCTCCCCAGCGAGACGGGCCAAAAACAGCGTGGCCATGCCCCCTCGAGACATCTCCAGGAGAAGTTGAAACCGCCCGAACTGGCGCCCTGTTATCGAGTTTGACTCAACCATCGTGGACAATCCGGCACACCTTGCCGTAGGGAGACTGTTCAAAATAAGATTGCCAATCTGGTGCCCGGAAACGCCCATCTGGCAGGAAACGACAAAGGCGCGTACTGTGGTCGTACGCAACCGAGGAGCAACAAAGCCAGACGCCGGGGCGGGCGTGTTCCAAATGGTCAATTTATTCTGATGAGCCTCCTAAAGATGAACGACTATTGTATCGTACCGCTTCGTACGAATGTCAACTGAGCCCGCACGTCGGTGCATCGTCCCCAGGACACTCCTTTACGTCACCTGCAGCACCGGCTTCTATGATCCGGGAAACTTCTTGAACACGGCATCCAGATCCAGTTCGAGACCGGAACCTTCGTCATCACGATCGGTCGAAAGAGTCTCATCAGACTCCGCCTCCCCGGGCACCACGGACGCTCCGTTTCGACCTTGGGACTGCTGCTCCATCCTGGAGTTCCCCTCCGGCACCGAGCCTTGGGAAAGATCGAGCAATTCCAGCCCTGACAGATCTGACGATGGCGCAGACTCAAACGATCCGCCAGTCCCCGATGGAATACCTTTCCCGGACACCCCGACCGCAGTTGGAGCCCCCCCTGGAGTTGAGGCACCTCCGGACCAGGAAATCGCCCCATTGTCCCCGGCCGGCCCCTGACTCTCGGCGATGGTTCCCAAAGGAGCGACATCGAGACCGATGTCCTCGATCGCTGCATCCTCTCCCTGAAGATCCACCCCCATGGTGGCAGATACGTCGTCCATGGATTCGGCCCGAGCTGGAGTGACGCTCTGCTGGGGCGGACGAGGCGGCAGATACAACGTAAACGTCGAACCATGACCCGGGCGACTCTCCACAGCAAGTCTGCCGCCAAGCAGCACGGCAAGCCTTCGACTGATGGCCAACCCCAACCCCGTCCCGCCAGCAGCCCTGGTCGAAGAACCATCGAGCTGGCGAAATGCATCGAAGATGACATCCAAATTCTTGGGAGCAATCCCAATACCCGTGTCCTTCACCGTGATGGCGGCGCCTCCTTGACCATCGGACCGTAGGCCCACCACCACGGACCCTTTTTCCGTAAACTTAACGGCGTTCGAAAGCAGGTTCAAAATAATTTGGCGAACCTTCGCCTCGTCACTGAGGATATGGACGGCGGTACCTGAATCCGAAACCGTGATCCGATAGGGCCGATCTTTGGTGAGCCCACCAGACGCAACCACAGCCTCCTTGCACAGACGATTCAAATCCACCTCGGTCACGACGGCGGGCATCTGCCCCGCTTCGAGCTTGGCATAATCGAGGGTCTGATTGATCAGGCCAAGGAGATGGTGACCACTTTCATGAATACCGACCAACGCTTCGTTTTGATCTGGAGTAATCGGGCCATAGACCTCCTCGAGGACCAATTCCGTATAGCCGAGAATCGCATTGAGGGGAGTACGGAGTTCATGGGTCGTGTTGGCGAGGAACTCGCTCTTGAGTCGATTTGCTTCTTCGAGCTTCTGCTTCTGCTGCTGCAGCAGGTCACGCTGCCGCACCAACGCTTCATTGCGGGTTTCCAACTCCTTGGCAAGCCGCTCAGCGGCCTCGAACGCCCTGGCATTAGCCATGGCGATGGCGAGTTGGTCCACAGCCTGCCCCATCAGCCCCATGGTGGCCTGCTCCACCGGCTGCGCAAACGCGCACACCACAACCCCCTGCAGGTCCGAACCGAACCGGATCGGCAGATAGACCAGCGAAGCCAAGGCCTGACCAATGGCCACACACAACCGAGCATTCTCGGGAATCCGGTCCACGACGAGCGGTTCTGCAGCCGCTGCGGCCTTTCCGACGTTCCGCTCCCCGACCTTGGTGCGTTCACTCCCAAAAGCCTCTCGGGGAGCCCCCGACGCGCCGACCAGCACCAAAGCATCCCCTTCTCGACCGTAGACGGCCACGGCCAAAGCCTGGGCGAGCAACTGGAACGCCCCCATACAGGCTTCGACCAAGGGGCCTATCCTCGTCGGGCCGTTGAGCACCTTGACGAAGTCTGAAATACGCCGAATCTCGTCAGTCCGCTCCGCAACCTCGTCCTCGAGGTGGTGGTTCAGCCCTTCGAGACGTGACATGGTATCTTTGAGGTTCCATGCCATACGGTTGAACGAATCCGCCAACTGTCCGAGTTCATCGTGACTCTGCACATCGACTCGAAACGAAAGATTCCCCCGTCTGAGTTCGTCGACCCCCTCGGTTAGTCGTCGGATCGGACTGCTCAGACGCCAACCGACCAACAGGGCCATGAAAATCCCAAAAATCAATAGACCGCCACTGAGATACAGGCTCCCCATGAGGGCCTCGGACAAACTTTTCTTGAGTGGACGTTTCGAGAGCCCGATCCGGACCCATCCCAGGATGCGGCCGCCCTTCTTTGGCCTTGCCTTTGTCGCCTGCCCCCCTCCAAAGCTGGCAGCCTCACCATCCTGTTCTCCCGGTCGCACCGCCAGGATAAACTCCATCTGATCCCGACCAGCCCTCTGTCCTGCGGTTCCATCGACGAACCGACGCAGATCTCGGAGGACCATTTTCTCGGGCCGTGCAGCATGCGGCTTCATCCTGCGAACGATCTCGGTCCCCGTACTGTCGTAGACTGAGACGAACAAGACGTCTTCCCGTGCCATCAGGGCAGCAATGGGAGCATTGAGAAAGGCCACGTTTCCGCTAAAGAGGCCCAGGCGGCTGTTATCCGCCAGACTCGTCACGAGCGTCCGACCGCGCTGCTGCCAATCCGCCTCCACGAACCGCCGATGTCGCAGGAAGTAGAGCCCGGACCCAGCCACGGCAAACAACACGGTCACCAGTAGGACCGAAAGCACCACCTTCGCCCGGAAACGTCTGGGATACTTTGGAATGCTTGCGTCGATTCCCACACTCATCGAGTTCGACCTTCCTTCACGAAACAAGGCCGTGCCGACCGTGCGACAAACGACGCAGAGACGGGACGGCCCAATTTCGGACATGAAAGAGCCCGTTGCACCGTCTCATTGTACGACCACCTCAAGACAGGCGGTTTGGCCTCCCACTTCCTCGTCGCAAAGTACGAAACAAGGGCATCGGCCGCCGCCTTTCCGTAGTCCCCAGCCGAATACCACCCTGCAGCCGCCAATCCAAACTGGACCTGATGCGGAGAAAAACCAACCACCATCACCTTCTGGTCGAGTTGCAATCGCACCAACTCCAACAGGACTAACGAAGAAAACAGCCTGGGTTCATGAGTGAGGACAAGGACGTCGCCCCGCCGGAAATTAAACTCGCCGAGACGTGCAACCAAGGATTCCGCGGTCGCAGACTCGATCGTCGCTCCGGGTGTGCCGAGTTTGTGCAAAGCAACCGTCCACGGAGAAACGCGTCGACCGACGATCACGATCCGCCGAGGAGACAATTTTCGCAGCCTCGTCAATATCCGGACCGGCTCCGCGACGAACGGCAGGCTATACCAATCAGAGCCGACCTTGGTCCGATCGGTCGGCGCCCCGAACGACGGCGCTCGGTACAAACGCACAACCGGGATTCCCATCCAGCTGTGCAGCAGACGATCAGGCTCACGGCCAAACGACACGATGGCGGCAGGCCGCCAGGCCGCCACCTGCTTCTTGATACTCAAGGACGACGTGCCTGGATGCGTTGTGAAAAACCTGCCGTCGAATCGTCCCTTGGCAACAAGGGCCCGACCAGCCACCACGAAGTCACAGACCCCGGTATTGAGCAAAAGAGCCACCTTCGGTCGGGGTGTATTCGACGAATCTCCACTCCTACGCGCCGACGATCGAACGGACCGATGCCTGTGGCGGCCCCGATGGTGGTGGTGTCGATGATGATGACGACTCCGACCGACCACGGAAACAGGCTGGGGACGAACATCTCCCTGCCAACAGACCGCGGTCAGAATGACCACCGCGGATCCGATGAACAGGGGTGCTGTGCCTATCATGGCCCTTGCTTGCATGAAGCAATGCTAACCAAATGGAGCCAAGCGGTCAAATCTCCTGGTCTCGAGCGACGCGCCACGCGCGCTCAAGACCCCGATTCGACGGGCGGGCTCCCGTTCCCTGATCTCGTCACGGTGGCACGGGCCAAAAATCCAGCGCCGATCAGAACCTGACTCAACAGACCGAGGGCCCATACGGAAAGAGAGTAGGCGACCACCGCCGGGCCACCTCCCGTCGCATAGGGAGCCAGGAGCGCCACAGCAGTAGCCTGCCCCGTGCCAAGACCTTGAATGCTGATGGGCAGGGCGACCACGAAAAAAATCGCCGAAAGCCGCACAATGGCGTCCCCTGCTGGTGGATGAATCCCAACCATGGAAATGGCGGCCCAATGAATGGCGAACAACGCTGCCGTGTGGGGCAAACGCGACGCAATCGCGGCCAAATTCCCCATGACCCTTGCTTCCATCACTGGTTTGGTCAGTCGCCAGCGACGCAAAAATCCAGGCGACCACCACACCGCCACCAAATAGACCAAAAAACCGAGCACGACGGTCCATGCATAGGGCCGCAGGACCAGGAGAGCGCCTGTATCGGACAGGACGAGCCCGACCACGAGCGCTCCGGCGAGCACGACGAACTGCACCCCCATAACGCTCAGGACCGCACCGGTCAACTCAACCACATCCCGTCCCGTTTCCCGCCGAAACAGGACCACAAGGCCCCCCTGACCCGCATTGTAGTTGACCGCGGCGAGCGCGTAACTCTGCCCCCGGATACGCAGTGCATCACGGAAGGAAACGGGCACGCCGAACGCGCTCATGTTCACTTTTAAAGCAAAACCATCCAAGATGAACAGGACCACCACACCGCCGAAAACAAGAGGAATCAGCCCCCACAGCCTCCGAACCACTAAAATCCGCCAGACGTCAGCAAGGGGAACCACATAAAACACATAGGCCAAACAGACCAAACCGATGACCCACGGCACAAATCGAGTCCATGGTCGGCCTTCTCTGCCGCCCTCGGTTTGTCGCTTGGTACCCTCGCCTGAGCCGGTCACCTATTCCTCCTGCCAGCCGCCAATCGAAAACCGGGGCTCTCGTCTTGGCGGTCAAGGCCAAAGAACCTGTCCAATACCCGTTGTGCCTCGGGCATCACCCTAAGGCAAAACCATCCTTTGTCAAAACAGTTGCCCCCCTCGGCTCCTCCGCGTAAAATCGGGCGTATTCCCACAATCGGCGTCAATCGCAATGGCGCATGCGGAGGCTCGAATCGATGCTCCTTAGACGGCCCGTCTCGAGTGTAAGTGATCCGACCGCCATCATCAGGCAAAACAGAAGCCATGACTGAAGACCATTCGGCCGAACTGGCAGCATATACCCTGCTCAAGGAACACACGGCAGACGGTCCCATCCTGCTCGTCGATCCACCGAATCACGGGCGACTCTTCGTGGAATCATGGAACGTCGACGATCTCGTGATCGTTGAAACGACCGACGAAAAATCGACCCCGAACACACAACTCGCCTCTATGCAGGCCAAACTCGGGGCACTCCCTGCGTCTTCAGATACATTCAGGAGCGTGATCTTCGGCAGACCGATCCTGGATCTCCCGATACAGGATCAGAATGAGCTTCTCGGCGAGACACGACGGGTCTGCCGAGAAGACGGTCTCTTCCTCCTACAGCTCGGTCCCATGGACCGCCTCGTCGGCAGCCTGAAATGGCAGCTCAAGAGCCTGTGGACCAAACACTTCCCGAACTCGACCATCATCGCACAATCCGCCTTTCCTGGGCAGTCCCTGGTGCCCATGGATCAATCCGCCTTCAGACCCGGCTATCTCGTCATCGACGAAACCGACCGATCGAGACAGGAACTCGGATGGGCGCTCTTGTCGGCCGGCCCTCCCCTGGACACCATCCTTGCAGCCGTCAATCTGGTGGCCTTGCCTGCAGGCGAAAACGAAGACGGAATAGAGCAGTTGCGGGAATCACTGTCCGTTCTCCGAAGAAAAATGGAGCGTCTCAAGGGGGATAATCAGGCTGCCGAGTCCGAAATTCTGCTCCTTGCAGGCCGACTGGCGAAAATGGACCGTCTGGAGCGGGCCGTGACCGAACAAAGCTCTCGGTGCCAGTCGCTTGAACAGGATATGGAGCGCCGTGACCGATCCTTGACCAACCTCCGGGATCAAACAGCGCGTCTCGAAAAACAAAAAGAGGAACTCGCCCAGGCGCTGTCAGATGCCAAGGCGAACCTGGTCGATCTGGAACGGCAGCGGCACCAAATCGATGGAACAATGACGGAGGTTTCCCGTCAGGCGAACACCTACCGGGATCGGGCCGACGCACTCGGAAAGGAGTTGGAGGACACCCGGAAGGCCTTGATGGACCAAAAAAGCCGTTCCACCGACACCGAACGGGCCCTCTACGAACTCGCCACGGAACGGGACTCGGCGCTGTCGGAACAGAAGCGCCTCATGGAGGCACTCCGCGAGCTCCAAAAAGAGCATGAGTCCACACAAGCAAGGTACGACCAGATTCGGCAGCAGGCGGACGAGCGAAAACGTAGCCTCACTGCGGCCCTCGACAAAATCGAGAACCTCGTTGCCGAAAATGCGAGACGCGGAGAAGAAACATCCAATCTCAAACTTCAAATCCAGGACCTGGCCGCCCAACTGGCGGGGCTCAAGGACGAATTGGAAGCAGGCGTCTCTCGGCAGCAGGAACTCGCCACCGAACGTGAAAAACTCAGCACGGAAATCACTCGGCTCGAAGCCGATTTACGTCGATCGAGCGATGATCTCATCGAAGCGGCTGGCGTTCGAGAGCACCGTGACAAACTCAATGCCCAAGTCGAAGAACTCAAGGGTGCCCTGGGGGATCACAGCCGTCAAATCCACGATCTCAAAGTCCTCGTGGACCGACTCCAGCAGGAACGGGACCGTCTCGCCCGCGATCTCGATGAACAAACGCAACGCAACGTCCATCTTGAACAGGTCGTGTCCAGTTCCAGAAACGAGCTAAAATCCAGGGCCAAAGAATTGGCGGATCTCCAAGACCGCATCGACGATCTGAAGCAGCAACTCGCCAACCGAGATCGAGAGCTCGCCCAAGCCCGGTCGAAAGAAGAGGCCCTCTCAGGCATCGTGACCAAACTCAAGGACCAGCTCGAAGAGCGTCGTGAGGCGATTGGAGAGCTTCAACGATCCGTGGGCGAAAAAAGTCGCATGCGTGAACTGCTCGCCGTCCGCATTCGAGAACGGGATGAAACCCTCAAGAGGCTGGACGACGAACTCGCACAGCGATCCAGACGCATCGAAACCTGTGAGGAACAGCTCCAGAAACGCACGGCCGAACTCGAAGAGTTCCGAACCAAGACATCAGAACTGACCAAACAGGTCGAAGTCGCCGAGGCCGAACTGCGCGGCACCAGAGAAGTCGCCACGCGTCTGGAGGCCGAACTGACCGAGGCGCGCCACGCGGCCTCAGAAGGCCAGCATGAACTCAGCGCCCGTATCAGGGACGTAGAAACAAAACTATCAGAAAAGGCCGAGGAGGCGGACGTCCTCCGGGACCTTGCGCTGGATTCGGAACGCAAAGCAGAAAACCTCGAGGGCGAATTGCTCGCCACGAAACAACTTCTTGGGCGGCTCGAAGCGGAACTCGAGGCATGGAAGTCACGCAGCAAACAAGACGCCTCCCAATCCGACCAGCAGGTCCAAGAACTCAAAAAAAATCTCGAAGATCGACAGACCGAGGTGACGCGACTCCATCGCCAGGTCGACCAGCTACAGAGCGAGACGTCCTCGGTCAAAGAAGCGCTGGCCTCTGAAAAAATGAAGGCAGAAGCCTTCGCGCAGCATCTGGCGCAAGTCGAGGCCGAACTGGTCAAGGTACGCACGGCCTACGAGCAGGCACGCAGCAAAGCCGATCAGTACAAGCGGGAGGCAGACCGCCTCAAAGGGCGGGTGGAGACGCTGAAGCAGACGCACCGAGACGGCTCGGACCAGGTGGCGCGTCACGCCCAGCAGACCGAAGATCTCCAAAAAGAACTCATCGATGCCAGAAAACTGGCCGACCAGGCGGCCTTTTTGAAGAAGCATCTCGAAGAAACCGAACAGGACCTGGACAAAACACGCCAGGAGGTTTCCAAGGCACGGGCCGACTACCAGGCCGCGACCAACGAACTCGAACAGGCGAGGACAGCGCTCATCGCAGACAGAAAAACCTATCAGGACAGGATCGCCCTCCTAGAAAAAGCCGCCGAGGTCGGCCAGGCGGAACTCGTCGGTGCCCAGAACATGGCAGCCCGAATCGAGGACGAACTCGCGGCTCGGGATTCAAAACTCGAAGCACTCCAAACCAAACTTCTCACGCAGGTGGAACAAAGTGCCACGGCGAAAGCGGAATTGCGCAGCCTCCATGATCGTGTCCGGACGCTGAACGATGAACTACGTCAGGTCCGTTCGGACAACGAAGCACTGCGCGCACGTGCCGTCCAGGGTGCCGAACGTAGTTCCATCTTGGCCACGGTCATCGATGAACGAGACCGACTCCGCCAGGCTCTCGAAGATCGAAACGACCAAGTGGCTGAGCAGGAATCGGCCTTGGCCGAGCTCCAATCGCATCTCAAAGACGCGTTGGTGCAATCAGAGACAACCGCATCGGAACTCAAACGCAGCAAGAGCGTCGTGGCTCGACTCAAGGAAGACAACCTGAATCTGGAAAAGTCGGTTCAGCAAACCAAAGCGCACGTGCAGGAGCTGACCAACCAACTCGAAGGCAGATCTCTGGAAGTCGATCGTCTGAAGGCTGAGCTGGACCGCCTCGTGGAAAGTCACGCTGACAAGACGAGCCTCCAGAGTCTCATCGAAAAGCGCGGCAAGGAAATTGCCGGACTGCAGCAGCAAATCGAACAGGCCCACGCCGACCTGATGACCAAGGAGGCAGAGACGAAGGGCCTCCAGGACCGAATGCACCACATAGAGCAGGATGGCCGCGATCGGACCAACATGCTCGCCGAGCGCACGGAGCAAGTTGCAGACCTCACCAGTCGTCTGTCTGAATCCGAACGCACACAGGCCGGCCTAAAAGAACAGATTCACCGAGCCAGGCAGACCATCCAGAAGCAGGAAAACGCCATCGGCGACCTCGAACATCAGGCAGAGGTCACCACGGCTCGGCTTGCGGAGGCGGAGGCTGAGCTCGCTGAACGCGACAAGCGGCAGGAAGGCTTCGATGCCGAACGGAGGAATCGTCAGGCCGAAATCGAGGCATTGCGGAGGGAGCTGTCGGCACGTCAGGCTGAGGTGGACGCCCTACAGAACTCCTTCGACGAACGCATTGGAAAATATGAAGACACCATTGCCCGCGAAAAGAACGACCACCAGGCCGCCATTCGAAAGTACAGGTCCTCCATCGAGAAACTCGAACGTTCCACGCAACGGCGGATGGAAGCGCTCCAGGAAGAACTCGAACAGGAGCGACGTCGCCACGCCGAAACGACGAACCACCTCGAATCAGTAAGCGCCGCTGCGGCAACGCTGCAACAGGAGGCGGTTCTGTCCCGCATCAAGGTGCAAAAACTGGAGGCGCTTCGAAAAACTTTGCACACAGACCAAGTGAAGAACGCGGGGCCGGTGGAACCTCCTCCGGAAGTCGACGGTGCAGCAAAGGCTATCGAGGCGACCTGGCTGCGCATCGAAGCCGCGGAGGCCGAGCGCGTCCGACTCGTTTCCTTACTGGCGGAAACCAGGGCGAATCTCGATGGAGCACAGGCCCGCATCGAACGGCTGTCCTCGGAAGCGTCAGCCAAGGATCACGCACTCTCGTCCATGCGCGACTCGATCGAGGACCTCCGCAACTCACTGGAAAAGCGTACCAAGGATGTCGAAAAGGCCCGACAGGTGGCAGAAACCCTTCATGCTTCGTTGGTAGAGACCAAGGACCGGCTCGCCCACATCCAACAAAAGCATGCGGACACATTGTCGACCATTCGATCCGAGACCGAACGATTCGAAGAGGCTGCACATGCAGCCATCCATCGCATGCAGATGGAGATCGATGTTCGTGCGGACGAAATGGAAGAGGCCGTACGCCTCATCGAGCAACGCGAAGGACGAATCTGGGAACTGTCCGACGAGGCCAATCGAAATGCGGCCCGACTCGCAGCGAGCATCACATCCTTGGAGATCTGTCGAACCAAAATTTCGGAACTCGAGGCAAAGGTGAGACAAACCGCGTCGTCCAATGGAGAGCATCACAGCCGAACACCAGGCAATCAAGACAGGACGAATCGGCCCTCGTCGAACGGCCCAAAGTCGTCCGACGAGGGAAAGGGAGACAACGACCGAAAAGCATGAACCAATCCGCCGTCAGGCTTGATTGGTGTCCGCTCCTGGGTGCGCCAGGCATACACATGCGGGTATGTGTTCGAAAATCGGCATTTTCAAAGTCGCATTCGCACCTCAAAAGTGAACCAAGGGACTGGTCATCCTGTTCGAACTGGTTGACGAATGGACCATGCCTGACGGATAATCCATGGAACAAGGGGTCGATCATGACGAAACTGGGATGATGTGGGTGTGTTTCTGTGCGAACCATGATTCAGAATTGGATGAGCGTTCGGCGGACCGTGGTGGTGCTGTTGTTCGTTATTGCCTTGCCTGGCTGCATGGACCAGGGCGACGATCCGTCGCTGGAGCAGTTGAGCAGGCCACATTGGAGTGCATATCCTGGTACGAACACGGTTGACGGCATTGACGTGTCGTATTGGCAGGGAATCATCAATTGGGACCAGGTGGCAGGCGACGGCATCGTATACGCGTTCATTCGGGTCTCGGACGGGGATCCATCCAATGCGAATGGGGTGGCTGATTCGCAGTTCGACGAGAATTGGTCTCATGCCCGGGCCGCGGGTCTCATCGTTGGGGCCTACCAGTTTTTTAGACCGAACCAGGACGTAATCGCCCAGGCGAATTTCTTGCTTTCAAAACTCGGCGGAGCAGTGACGTCGGGCGATCTACCGCCTGTCATCGACGTCGAGGTGAACGGCGGCCTGTCGGACAGTCAGGTTGTGTCGGCGATTCAACAGTGGATCGATCGCGTGGAAGGTCAGCTCGGGGTCCAACCGATCGTGTACACGAGTGCATCGCTGTGGAGCCAGTATACGGACAACAGCGCGGCCTTTGCTGACTACCCTCTGTGGGTGGCGCATTACACTTCACCGTCCGGACCTTTTTGGGTGCCAGATGCTTGGTCCAACTGGGAGTTCTGGCAATACTCCAGTTCGGGCTCAGTGGCCGGTATTTCCGGCAACGTGGACATGGACTTTTTCAACGGTGATCGGACCGCCCTGGTGGCGTTTACCGTGGGCGATCCGGTCTGCGGAGATGGGTACTGCACGGGAGACGAGGACCATGCCTCTTGTCCCCAGGATTGCCCTGTTTGCGAAAATATTCCTGCCGCCGGCCGCATCGTGGATGACTCGGATCTTTGTTTCGAGGCGGGAGGCGACCCGAGGTGGTGGCGACACGTCCAGGATGCCGGTTGGGACAACACGTTGCTTTGGACCCATACGGTGGCCACGGCTGATCAGATGGACAACTACGGTGTCTGGCAGACGAACTTCGACCAGGCGGGACGCTACCGGGTGGAGGCGTACATGGATGCGGCCTACGCGCAGTCCAAGCAGGCCCGCTACCAGGTTCGACACGTCGGGACCGAGGAAATGGTCGTGTTGGACCAAACCGGCACGGACGGCTGGGCCGTGGTCGGGGAGTTCGATTTTGCGGCTGGAGGCGACCAGTGGATACGCTTGGAAGACTATTCCGGTGAGCCTCTTTCGGACAACATTCAGATCGTGTTCGACGCGGTTCGTCTGACCCGGCTCGATCTGCCTCAGCAAGATGGCGGGGTGGATGGAGATGGTGGGTCGGATGGCGGGATCGAACCGCTCGATGCCGGGGACGCTACGGGCTCGGATGGCGGTGCGGATCAGGACGGTCAGGTCCGGCCTCCAAAAACCGGGGGCGGCTGTTCCTGCAATACGGGCCATGGCGCGGGAGCCCCTTGGATCGGTCTTTGGCTCCTGGCGTTGATCGGACTTTCGTGGCGGCACAAACGCCGCGGGTGAGCATCTTGTCATGGTGGCGCCTGTTCGATAAGCCCGGCAATCGAGCCGCTCATGGTCGCTCCCGGCGTCTGATTCTGGGCCCTTCCGCACGCCGGTTGACAAAACGTCCGTGCTCGACGCCCTCTGGGCGGAAAGGCCCTGGTCTCGCTCGACGCAGGGCATATGGACACAGGACGCGCCACGCGGCCCCAACAGTCGCCATACCACCCTGTCGTCGTCGCACTCACCGATCAAGCCTGAATCCGTTGTGCCACTGGGCGCCGGACGTCGAAAAATGTGGTACCATGGACAGAAAACGGCCCTAAGGAGGCTGTTCAAAATAGGGTTGCCATTTTTGGGTATCGAGGCGTTCGTCTGGCACGAAACGCCGAGGGCGCGTACTGGTGAGGTACGACAACGCCAGATGCGATGGTTCGGTGTTCTCAATGGCAAATTTATTCTGATCAACCGACTCAAGACACTTTTTCGAAGGCCGCCGTCTGGGAGGGCAAAGCCATGGACCTGTCGGGACGAAAAAAAGTGAACTCCTTGCTCATCGAGGCAAATCCCTTGCGAGCCCTTGCCCCACTGGCGATCGCATTCATCTGGGCCCTAGCGACCGGTTGTGGCGGCCACCAAGAAAACACGCCTGATAGCGGTACGCCAATCGAGCAGATCTGCAACGACGGTGTCGACAACGACGGCGACGGCACCACCGACTGCACAGACTCCGATTGCCGAACGGACGACACATGCACCGGCATCGTGGAACAGCGATGCGCCGATGGTCAAGATGATGATCACGATGGCCTGATCGATTGTGCCGACCCAGACTGCCACTGGGTCGCTCCCTGCGAGCAGACCGAAACACACTGCGCAGATTCCATCGACAACGACGGCGACGGCACCACCGACTGCGCCGACCCTACATGCCAAAACGACGAGCACTGTGCCGGCGTCGAGAGCATCTGCAACGATAACCGGGACAACGACAATGACGGCGCCACCGACTGCGCCGACTCGGACTGTGCAGACGCGGCCGCCTGCTCGGCGGAACGCAATTGTCTGGACGGCGAGGACAACGACGGCGACGGCGCCACCGACTGCGCTGACTCCGATTGCAGCCCTGAGTTCTACTGCGAGCCATTGGGCGAGGTCACATGTGACGACACCCTCGACAACGACGGCGACGGCGCCACCGATTGTGACGACTCGGACTGTGCCGACACGACCACCTGTCTCGGCCCTGAACAGGCCTGCTCAAATGGACTCGACGACGACAACGACGGCGCCACCGACTGTGCCGACTCGGACTGCCACTGGGTCGCTCCCTGCGAGCAGACCGAAGCACACTGCGCTGACTCTATCGACAACGACGGCGACGGCTCCACCGACTGCGCCGACTCGGACTGCCACTGGGTCGCTCCCTGCGAGCAGACCGAAGCACACTGCGCTGACTCCATCGACAACGACGGCGACGGCGCCACCGACTGCGCCGACTCGGACTGCCACTGGGT
>JAGGXR010000119.1 GCA_021162935.1 Deltaproteobacteria bacterium | reverse complement strand
CGCCTCACGCGAGGACTCGTCGCTGGTACTTATTTCCGTACTTGGGAGGCCCTGCTGCCATCGCCTCACGATGGCAGTCTATGGTATTCATGGTCACGGTGGCGATCGCCTCGCGATGGCAGTCTATAGTGTCATGGTCACGGTGGCGATGGCAGTCTATATGGCAGTCTATAGTGTCATGGTCACGGTGGCCATTGCCTCTCGCGAGGACTCGTCGCTGGTACTTATTTCCGTACTTGGAAGGCCCTGCTGCCCCTCCCACCGCATATTTTATCAGGTCATTGATCAATCCTGCCATTCCGCAAGAACGTAACGTCAGTGTATCGGTCGGTTACACAGAGACTCGATCTTGGTGACCCATTGCCCGAAGTGAGGACACTTGTTTCGCAGAGTGCTCAGAGACACATGTGCCAGGGCCATGGAGCCGTGGAGATTCTTTTGGTATTCCGGCAGCATCTGACGGATCAAGGCCGAAGGATGGGTGTCTGGGCCGGTATTGATGTCCTCAGGGGCCTTGCCTCGCGTTAGGTCTCTCAGTCGTTCGATGTCTTTTCCGCGATCCGGAAAGACGTTGGCCAAAGCGCTAAAGTCCGATAGGATGAGTGCCTCGAATTCGTGCAGAGCCAGGTATGGGAGGAAACGACCACTATTGATGGTCTTGGCGAGTTCTGCCTCCAGGTGTCCTACCCGCTCCAGGGCTTTTCCCTTCGGGATGGAAGCAACGCCCGGAAAGTCGTTCGGTAGGCCGTAGTAGTCGATCATGGTGGTCACCAGGGCCGCACTCGTGTCGGCCAACAGATCGAGGATTTGTTTTCGCACTTTCTTGAAACTGGGGACTCCCCCCTTGAATTTCCTCCCAGTGACGGTTCTTTTTGTCGTAAGGATAATGGGCTTCAGCAGTAGATCCGGTCGCTGTATCTGTTTGGACAAAATCTCTCGCACAAAGGTTTCTTCGCTTTGGCCTTCCACCAAAACAAAAATTTTGGTTTGGTGAGTTGCCCCGGAAACGTTCACCGGGCTCATTGCGGTCGCCCCCCCACAACGTTCTTTTCCCACAGGTCCCCGACACCGTATTCTTCGAGCCATGACCCAAGGTGCGAAGAATCCAGTCGCCCGACCGTAGTGACATATCGGGATGGATCGATGCCGGACCTCGCCCGATCCAAAACGAGCACATCCTCCGGTGTAAAGTGATTGAGGAGGGTCACGGACTGGGTGCAGACAATCACCTGCACCTGCTGGGCCGCACTGCGTATCATGTCCGCAAGCAGCCCGATGGCATAGGGGTGGAGTCCCAATTCCGGCTCATCCAGGATAATCGTGTCCGGCATCAATTCCCGAGGCTGGAGAAACAGGGTGGCAAGGCAGGCGAATCGCAGGGTCCCGTCCGACAGATCGTTGGGGCCGAATAGCATGTCCGAGCCCACTTCCTCCCAAAGCAGGGAGATGATTTCAGGATTGAGCGGGTTGGGACGTAGGGTGAAGTCTCCAAAAAACGGAGCGGCCAGCCGGATGGTTGCAACGATGCGCTCGTAGTATGTCGGATGGGTCTTATGAAGCCGGTAGAGGTAGGCTGCCAGATTCGATGCATCGGCCTGCAGACCTGCGTTGTCAAAAATCGAGCGCCATTGTTTGACTCGTGCTTCAGGGGTCGTGTCGTGAAAGTGGTACACCCGCCATGCTTCGAGCTTCTGCATGACGTGACGTGCCACTTGGGCCCCTCGCCCATTGTCTCCGGATTGTTCGGAGTGGATCAACTCGGTAAGCCTGGATTCGGGATGAGGATACCCAGCTATGTGAAACGTCCAGGGCCTGTCATATTTTGCCCTGTTGTGAAACGAGACAGTTTCTTCCACCAGGTTCAGATAGTCCAAGTCCGTTGGATACAGGCTACATTGATAGCCGTTTGCGACTCCGGGACCAGCGCTCGGATGCTGCTCCACGAAGGAGAGTTCGAATTCAATGCTGTCTGTGACTTTGCGACCATAGTGCAGGATTCTGTTTGCGCCGCCCCAGGTCGGCACTGTTGTCTGGAGTTGTCTCTTGATGATTCTGTTCAGCAACACGAACAGCGACACGAAGTTGGACTTGCCCGCACCGTTTGCCCCGATAAAGATGTTGATGGGGTCGAGCGTCACGTCCACCTTTTCGAAAGACTTGTAGCCTCGAATTCGTATCGTCTCGAGCATCGGGTGACTCCTGCATCACGCTGAAGTGGCAAACTACTTTGAGAAAGCCACAAATTCTGCCTTCCGGCAAGAGGAGACAGGATTGCTCAGTGGAAGGAGGGGAATGGGTGCGCTCGGCTATGGAATCGAGGCGCGCAGGACGCCCATAGAAGACGCGGCGGCAGACTGCCCGCCGTTGTCGGTTTGTGAGACGTCCACGGTGGTACCGGTGACATGGACGTAGTAGGTGGCGCCCGGCTCCAGGTCGAACATCAACGCGTCGAGAGCCTGACCGTGGGGCACGTCGATGGAAAATGCATCCAGATTCCCAGGTTCCCTGGCGAACAGGACGAGGTGGTTTTCGATCACGGCGCCGGCCACGTGAGCGGATTGCACGAGCAGAGGCACTGGGATGGGCTGGCCCGGATCCCTGAGGGTGATGACGTTGAGGAAGTTATCCAGCAGGGCCGGTTGGCTCGCCTCGATATTCACTGTCCACTGTCCCAGGTCTTTCCGCTTCGTATAGTGGTCGTCGCGGCCGTCGGTGTGCGGCGAGAAGGAATGGAGTCTGCCCGTGGCGTCTGCGGCGTCGAAGTAATGGGGGACCGATAGGGTCAGATTGTCCACGTCCATGTCGTCGGTGGTGATGGAGGTGATGTGGCTGAAGTGGTTGTACGTGTTGGCCACGGGCCGATAGATGGTATAGGCCCAACTGCTGCAGTCGCCAAACGAGCCGAACAGGTGATGGGCGTCGTTGCCGGTGATGACCACGCGCTGAGGGTCGCCGCTGCAATGGACCAGGACCATATACCCGGCCCAGCGGTCCGCCTCCCAATTCTGGGTGTCGTCGGTCAGGCCGGATACGCTCACGGCTTCGGTGGGCACCGAGGTGAGTTCGTTCTGCTGCGCACCGTCGAACAACACGTCTTCGGTGACTCCGTTGCCCTCCAAGGCATCGCCCGTGATGGTCACATGGCCATCCACGTCGCTGCCCACGGCGAACACCTCGATCCAGCGCGGAATCTCCAGATCCGCCACCTGGCTCTCTGTGACGGACTGGCCCTGGCGCAGGGGCAGTCCGGCGGCCAGGATCGTGTCGCCGCCGCGGATCACGACCCGGCGGTGTTCAGGCAGCAGGGGCACGACGCTCGTGACGTTCGCTGGATTGGAAATCACAATCTCATCTGGATCGACGTAGGCCTTCATGCCTTGGGCCTGGTCGTCTGCCTGGCCCGCCACCACGGGTTCGTCCACCGTATGGACCACCCAAACTTTCTTGTAGGACGGATCCACCGATTTGACCCGGTCGAAGATCACGAACCGGTCCGGTCGCAGGAAAAGGAACTCACGCTCGAAATAGTCGATCTTGCGTGTATAGGCCGCGGTGCCGTCGCCCACCGTATAGGTATAGGCGCCGTCCACGTGCTCGAACTTGGTCACATTGGCCACCTCGTACTGGCCCAATGGGTCGTTCGGATTGTTCATCCTGCCCGGCTTTCCGCCACTCGAAATGACGTACTCGCCGTCGTGCTCCGAAACCTGGGTCTCGAACAACTGACCGCCCATGTTGTCCGAGTCCACGAGCCTGGTTCCTGAATGGAGGGGGCCTCGGTTGCTGGATGCATCCAGATCGAGGCATTCCTGCGGATCGAAGATCTTGAGCGTGTTCTTGGCAATAGACCGGATATGGTACCAGTGGTGCCGATCGTTGTCCTCGTTGAACCGGATCCTCGCACC
The DNA here is from genome assembly GCA_021162935.1 of Deltaproteobacteria bacterium. Taxonomy (GTDB): domain Bacteria; phylum Myxococcota_A; class Polyangia; order HGW-17; family SLPX01; genus JAGGXR01. Next base: position 3,031 of record JAGGXR010000119.1, on the reverse strand, counting down.
GCCGTGGGGAAACACGTTCACCTTACGATGGATGAGGAACGAATTGGCGTCCTCGTACCTGCGGCTGATGCCTTCACCGGCGATGAACACCCCGAAGGCGGCATCGTTGCTCCAATCGCTCCGCATGGTAACAAGCCCGGGACCATTGAAGTACATGGCCGTGGGATTCGTCGAAGGCGGGTCCTCGCCCAGCCCATCGTCGTAGAAAAGCAGGTCCCAGTACATGCCGTTGTAAGGCTTGCCGCACAACGAACGCACCACCCCGTTGTTCGCATAGTACTGCATCCGCTCATCCTGATAGAGCCAGCCGGTCAGGGCCACCGCATCGGTCCGAGGTTGGCTGATGGAGTCGGTCTGAGTGTCCCAGATCCGTGCGTCCACGTGCAGCTCGGTTCCCGCCTTGCGGCACCACTGGTCCTGGTCGAAATGGGTCAATATCTGCGGATAGGCCATGTTTTGGTAGAACCGTGCCCGATACTGGTCGTGCAGGGCGCCGTCGCTGCGATCCTGGCCCGTCAGGAACATGAACTCGCTGATCACGTTGATGCTATACGACTCTTCGGCCGAGTCGTACCCGAAATTGTCGTACATGCCGCCGAAGTCACCGGGGAGCGCATCATTGTAGGTGGGGTCGCCCCCGACCCGGTTCTCCATGAGACGAAAGTGGCCGCCGTCCGCGAGTTGCTTGGCCGCCAGCCCCACGTACGTGAGCGCGTCGAAGGGATGCGCGTCCGGATCCTTGTTCATCTCGAGCGGCGTCAGCGCAAAGATCCCGGCGTAGGCCAGAGCCCGGGCCACCCCGATGGCGCTGTGATACCCCCAATTGGCTTCGCCCGTTTGAGACTGATGGATCGAATGGTAGTACCAGCAATTTTCGTTCGCAGCGACCCGATCCATGACCCGCGTCTTCAGGTCGTCGGGCAGGTCGTCCCAGAGCAGATCGAACCCCACCAACTCCGTCAGTTCCGGATCCCCAGTCTCAGGCACCCGTGCCTCGAACGCCTCCAGGTACGTGGAGTCTCCCGTGCCGCGGTAGAGCAGGGCCAGGCTGCCGAGGTCCACGTCGTCGCCTCCATCCTCGCTGTCCTTGATGAGCTGGAACCATGTCTTATAGGGATCCCGGGCATTGGGCCCGACCATGCGATCGAGGGCCTCTGCCAGCTTCTGGCGATCCACGATCACACGGGGATGGGTGGATCGAACATCCACCCCGACCGACGTGCCGAGCCATCCGTCGCAATCCTCGTCCACATCGTTGTCCGGCACCTCGGGCCCGATCGGCTGACAGTTGTCATTACCATTGCCGTTCTGGTTCACGTTGCCGTTCTGGTTCACGTTGCCGTTCTGGTTGCCATGTCCCGAATCGTCGTCCGAACAGGCCCCCAGCATGGAACCTGCCACGACCGACAGGAGCACGACCAACCTCATAGACGGTTTCCCTTGATTTTGCATGGTTTGGTGACCTCCGCACTCGATCTTTTCGTGAACGTCGACAGCAAAAAAAACAAAACCACTTGACTTCCCCGGCAGCCTGTGCGTCCAAAATAGAAGAAGCATTGAGACGCGTTTCGCTGCGCACAAACACATCGGGGTTTTTTCTATGGAGTCGAAGGTACCATGGCCCAAATGATCAATCACGACAAATCACTCTTCCAGCCCGCCCCGGGCACGGCTCATCCATCGGGGTCAGTTGCCAGCCTGTCACGCATCTCACGCATCCTGTTCGCTGCCGCGGCCATCTTCGTCAGTCCTGCGGCCCATGCCGAGTCACCTGCGCAATGCAGGGCAAGGGGCTGCCATTTCGACACGAAAAACTGGCGCTGCGTCTGTGCTGCCAGGCCCGGGCCCCGTCATTCTGGGCACCACCAGGGTCGGCACTCCGGCCGGTCCTTTCGAGGAATGGTGCGCATCCCGAGCGGCTGCTTCACCATGGGGTCGGACGGCAGGCTCGCAAACAGTGACGAGCGACCATCCCACAAGGTCTGCTTGAGTACGTTCTGGATGGACCGAACCGAGGTCACCGTGGCCCAATACGAAAAATGCGTGCGGGCCCACAGGTGCGTACCGCCCGGTTCCTACGTCCAGCGCCGCACCTGCAACTGGAAGGCGCCGAATCGCCGGAACCACCCAGTCAACTGTGTCTCCTGGGTCAACGCGAAAAACTACTGCCGATGGGCAAGCAAACGGCTGCCCACCGAAGCCGAATGGGAATATGCGGCCCGCGGCAAAGACGGCCGCACCTTTCCCTGGGGCAACGAGGTACCCACCTGCGCTCGCGCCGTGATCAAGGACCTGGGTCGAATCGGATGCGGCCTCAGGACCACCTGGCCCGTGGCGCATAAACCGCTGGACCGAAGCCGCTTCGGAGTCATGGACCTGTTGGGCAACCTGAGCGAATGGACCAAGGACTGCTACTTCAGTCACTCAAACAAATGGTGCGCCTCCTGCCGCAACCCCATCGCACGCTGCTGGACGTGGCGAGGATATCGCACCGCCCGGGGCGGTAGCGCCTGGGACACCGCCCGCAATGCACGTCTCTCCCACCGATGGGCGGCTCGACAGGGCCTGAGAAACGAGTCCCTTGGTTTTCGCTGCGTCCGATCGCGAAGCACGCTCAAAAACATCACGCCATCGGCCCCAAAGATCACCTGGTTGGGCAAAATCTTGCGACAGAAAGGCGACTGGAACGCCAAGTTCCAGATCACGTGCCTCAAGTCAGGGCAGGTCTGTGGCAAAGCGATTTTCGGCAAGTACCATTGCAGCGGCAACCTCATCTATCTCTACCGATACGACAAAATGTTCGTGTTCCAGGAACGCATCAAGCGCGGATTCAACAAGTGCAAGGACTGCAAACTCTACATAAGAATGGACGGCCACCAGTTCACTGAGAAATGCGGAAAGGCCCAGCATATCGGCCAACTGACCTACTGAGCACTGCGACAAGCTCCGACTTTTTACTCGAAACGACGAGTGGTGGAAGGACTCAAATTTCTACTCGAAACGATGAGTAAAAAAACTCAATGTGATGAGT
>JAGGXR010000161.1 GCA_021162935.1 Deltaproteobacteria bacterium | reverse complement strand
CCCGGCTCTGACAACGGGTCCCAGGTTGATACCACTCGACAAATGTCCAGGCAATGCGTCCCAGGTTGATACCACTCGACAAATGTCCAGGCAATGCGTCCCAGGTTGATACCACTCGACAAATGTCCAGGCAACGGGTCCCAGGTTGATACCACTCGACAAATGTCCAGGCAATGCGTCCCAGGTTGATACTACTCGACAAATGTTCAGGTAATGAGTCCCAGGTTTTGGAAAAGGGGGCTAAGTTGACGGGAAGTACCCGATATTGAACAGAGTTTTGTGGAGAGTTGTTTTTGTTGTGTAAGCAGATACTACAAGATTCCACGTCGAACGGTGGGTGAGATGGATGTGTGGGCGCCTGCCTCAGCGGATGATGTAGAATTCGACGCGGCGGTTGACCTTTCTGGATGTGCTTCTGGAGTGACCTGTGAAGATGGGGCGTGCTCCACCCAAACCTTTGGCCATGACCTGGTTCGCTGGGATGCCGAGACGGGTCAGGTAGGTCTTGATTGCATCAGCCCAACGCTGAGATACCCGCTTCGCCTTGGATGGTCGCATCTGCGGTTCGACGTAGGCCACCACGACCAGTTTCTTGAAAGTTGTGAGCTTCCATCGTAGATGGAGCACTATCTGGTCGAGGATGGTTGTCACATCCGGAGCAAAGTGCGGTGACATGTGCTTGAAGCGGATGGGACGACGAAGTTGGATCTGCCGCTGTCCGATGACGACGTCGGGTTGGCCTTGGTCAGGACACCCGTCGATGTCGTTGTTCCCATTGATGGTTTCCGGTTTGTTGGGGCACAGGTCCTTGCCGACGCATTGGCTCGTGTATCGATTGAGGTGTTTCTGGATAACGGGATTGTTGTCGCAGAAACCATCGCCATCATTGTCCGGATCCGGGCAGCCATCGGCGTCCTGGAAGCCGTCTCGGTCTTCGGGATCCATTGGGCACTTGTCTTTTCCTTTGCATGTCTTGGCAAATTTTGCCAAATTTTCTTGGATGCTGTCATTCGGGTCGCAAACGCCATCGTTGTCGTTGTCCGGGTCTGGGCAGCCGTCAGAATCCTGGAATCCGTCTTTGTCCTCTGCTTGATCCGGGCATTTGTCTCGAGAATCCGGGACACTGTCGCCATCGCGATCGAGCATGTCCGGGGGGCACCCCTTGGTCTTGGCTGGGCCGGGATTCATGGGGCAATTGTCGACTTTGTCAGGAACGCCGTCCTTGTCATTGTCGAGATCGGGACAGCCATCTTGGTCTTGGTATCGGTCGACGTCTTCGGCTGCATTGGAACATTTGTCTCGAACGTCCGGGATGCCGTCGTTGTCATTGTCGAGATCGGGACAGCCGTCTGAATCCTGGAATCCATCTTTGTCTTCTGCCTGCCCTGGGCATCGGTCTTTATAGTCTGGGATGCCGTCGCCGTCGGTATCCTTCCAGTTCGGAGCCCATCGTACGGCAAGGAAAGCCCTCCACAGTGGACTCCCGACTGCTTTGATGATTCCAGCTCCTGCCCCAGCCGTGACCGAAAGGCCCCAACTGAATCCGACACGGATCCCTGCGTCCGCCTCCAACGGATTAGCGTCCAGGTCTGTTGAAAGACCGTTGCGTCCGACGAGTTCAGCCAGTGCAGAGAGGCCAATGCCGTTTTTCTTCCAGAACTTGTATTCTCCGCCGACGCCATAAAGGAATTGTTGTCCGACCTTCGTGGAAAAGAATTGAGATGATTGGACTCTGGCGAGAAAGCCCACGTTGGCGACCGCACGCAGATTCGCATAGACGAATTCGGCCGAGAGCCTTGGGCGGATCGTGACATTCTTTTCGCCTGCGAAGTTGTTTTGCGCCTGATAATTGGGGATGTCTCCGACCCATGGGAGGGTGATAGTTGCAGACAGGGCAAGGCGGATGCGTTCCGCCCAGAACCGCCACAGGGAGGTCTTTACCTGAAAACGGAGATCGCCCAGAGCAAAGCCGCGGACCTCACTTGGGCTGGTCGACGGCAGAGGATAGGAAGACACGTCGATCTGACCGCTTTGGAGCGTCAAAGGAAGAGCAAGTCCGAATTGGATTTGCTTGAATAGGTAATTGCCGAACAGTCCCTTGGTTTGCAGCCCAAAGAATCCCGTCAGGAAAAAGGTCGCCTGGTAGTCGACGACCACATTTTCCGTTTTGAGTTTCGAGCCTTGGACTTCGTAGATGGCCAGGGGATCATCTTGGTAGGTAAAGTCCAATCCGACACCGAAACCCAAGTGGCCAGGCATCTCAGTGCTTTCCAGGGTGAAGTACTGATTGGGTCCCACCGCTGGCTCATAATTTTGCACTTCGAAGGACCGATCGAGCTTCGGATGCTGTGCAAGGGCCGTCGATGTCGAAAAGCTTATGAATGCCAGGACTGTGAGAAGCGCGAGGAGAGACGTCTTCTTGCGCATGACCACCTCCTTCGTGTAAACGACATGCTGCGAACCATGATACAGAAATTCCTGGCAGACACAACAACGGCCCTTGTCTGATCGCGTTTTTTTTGGGGGTCCGGAGACCCGCACTGTCGTTCCTTTGGGGGCAATGTTGGCGCTGGAAGTTGGTGGAGGCTTGGTTGAAGTATCCGTCAATTGTGGGCAAAATGACGGCGGTGACCGGCCGCCCTGGTGGAGTCTGGCCAAGATGTTGTACAGTGGCAAGGACAGACCAGAAAGTGGACGAGGCGGCGGCAGTGAACAATGGTGGCGTAGGTGCCGTCTATTGACTGGAGAGCATGCTATTGACAGTGGAGCTTGGAACGTGGAACCTGCAATGGAGCATGGTGTTGTGCGCGACCATGATGATGCCATGTTCGCGTGGCATTGTGGCTGTTAAGCGGAAAGGGACCCAACAATGCTGAAAGATTTGCTGTTTCGTAGGATTTTGACTGCAATGGTCGTTGTGACAGCCGCCCTCGGGATCGAGTTCCCTGCAGTCGGCTCGCCCCCGAAGCGGGTGGTGAAAGCGACGCACGAAAAGATCAATGAGTTTCTCAGGAGGGAACGCGCGCATCCCGGGCAGAAAACATCCTTGGATCGGCGCATCAAGGGTTTAGTGGAGCAACTCATCGACTTCGACGTGTTGGCGCGGTCTGCGATGGGAAAGCGCTGGGGCCAACTGGACGAGGCAAAGCAAAAGACCTTCGTAGACCTGTTTCGCGAGTTGGTGGAGCGGAGTTATCTCAATAAACTTCGTGGGCGACTCGACTATACGCTGCAGTATGGGAGAGCCGTCCAGTTCGGCAACGGGGCCAAAGTGGCGGTGACGGTGGTCCGTATGAACAGAGGTCGGCGTGAGACGACGGACATCGAGTATCGGATGCGTCGATTGGCGGGCCGATGGCGTGTGGTGGACGTGGTGACGAATCAGGTGAGCCTTGCCAGAAACTATCGTCGGTCTTTTGCCCGCATCATGCGGCGGGATGGGTATGATGGACTCATTCGGAAAATGAAACGGAAGATCGCCAAATTATGACCATCGAGGGGGATCGTCCGGAGATGAGGATATGCGGCAACTATCTGTGCGCTGTATGTGTGGGCGTCTTTGCCTTTGTGGTGACGTGGGTGGGGTGCTCATCTACGTCTCCGCATAGCCGAGCGTTTGAGTTTTGTATTCCCATGATCGCTGGTGCGAAGATATTGCCGCAAGCATCCGTTGTCTTGAATCCAGGTGATGAGCCTCCAAATGCAGATCATGCTCGACGGTTTCTGCTGGCCACCGAGTATCCGATCACCACGGTGGATGCAACGGCCTATCAGGAGGTCACGGGGCATTCGGTTGCCGATTCGTCGACAGCGGTCATGTCCTTGGCTGTCGTGGACGCCTTGTCCATGGCCAAGCAGGACCCTGTTGTCGGACGGGCGGAGTTTTTTGATTTTCGAGGTTGGATTGCACCATTGCCGTCCATAGGGACCAGCGATCACATGGCCCAGTACAGCGGAATTTTAGCAGGGGATCTTCTGCGGGCGTATGCGATTCGTCTGGCGTACCAGGACGATCCAGAGTGTCATCTTCCCTGGTCGGACGAGCAATTTGCCACCATTTCCTTCATACAGGAGTTTTCGGATACGTCGAAGGAACTTGGTAGGGACGGGTTTGCTGTGCTCCATATCCACCTGTCAGGCGGTGGCCATTACTTGGTAGGGGGGGATAGTAGGAATTTGGGGGCCACCAGAATCGGTGTGGGCATCTGCATTGAGCCCGATCCGTTCGATCTGTCCACCATTGCTCTGTCCGATGTGGTCGACCAAGAAGATCTTGTGTCGAAAATTCCCGTGTCCGGGACGGATGCATATCTCTTGGTGGCAACGGGCACCCTGCCGCTCGTTTTGGGGCATAATGCGTTTCAGCGGCTGAAAGCGGCGGGGGCCGATAGGTCACCACCGGAAACGTATGAAAGCACGCCGAAGATGCTGTACCAGCAGTCGGAGGCGATTGAGGCAGAAGCGACGACCATCACGCGTATCGCTGTTGTTGGAAATTCTTCGGACGGTCTCGGACCTTGTGGGGAGTTGGCTCGAAGCAGACGGACGCAGTGGATTCACACGTACAGGTCTGAAGCGGATTGGACCTCGGGCGCATGGAAGTTAACTCATGGATCGGCTGCCGTGGCAGAGTTTGACGGCAGCAGAGATGCGACGGCTGGTACTGGACGGCTGGATGTCTATGCAGTACCAGACGAATCCAACCTTCTTCAGGGGATTCGGTTCGAGGTAGGAGCGGACCTACCACAGGTGGACGGACTCATCGGACACGAATTTCTCAGGCGGTTTCAAATGATCATCGATTATCCAGGCAGCAGATTGGTGCTTCGATGTGCTCGATATCGACTGCCGTCCGGCCAGACTTGCGATGCCACGGCGGTGGAAACCAATGGAGAAAGTTGCTGCGAGTCCACGGGGAGGTGTCTGTGTCCCATGTCCAGCCCCTGCTGCCAGTATCCAGCGATCCCCAAGCTTTGAGGAGGCTGGTCAGAATCGATTTGCCATCTGGAACCGTGTTTTCTTCAGTCTGGCTCGGTCGCTTCTCGGTTGCGGATTTTTACCAGTACGCGCCTTCGTCGTTTCGTGGCAGATGGGCGCCTCGGCGCCCCAAATTGGCAACCTTATTTTGAACAACTGCCTAAGATGGAGCACAAGGATTTCGAGGGGGAGAACTCCTGTGGGTGGTGGTGAGAGGAGGCAAAATGCTGGACTGGGGCAGGAAAATGGGAGATACTTCGCCGAAACGTTGGATGTTGTATAGGTATCTGTTTGGGTCTGTGAATGAGCGGGACGTCGAATAGCCAAGGAAATGAGTGGTTGTACATCGAGGGCAAGACCGATATCGGCTCGGTGCGTGAAGAGAATCAAGACGCGCTGGGGCACGTTCGGCTTGACGGTGGTGTTTTTTTGGCAGTTGCCGACGGCATGGGTGGCTACGCCGGAGGGAGCCTTGCGGCCAAGTTGGCCATTGAATCGCTCGTTGGGTACGTAGAGTCTCATTGGAAGAAGACTCAGGATCCCATGGCATTGCTTCGCAACGCGATTCAGGAAGCGAATCGTGTGGTTCGCGAGCGTGCCAGTGTCGAAGAGAAGTTCCACGACATGGGTACGACGTGCGTGTGCTGTCTTTCGACCGACACAGAGTATTATGTTGCCCACGTGGGTGACAGCCGTGCCTATTTGTTGAGAGATGAAGTTTTTTCGTTGCTCACCGAAGACCACACAGTCATCCAAGAGTTGATCAAGCAGGGCAGAGTCAAGCCTTTGGAGGCTTCCTACCATCCCAGTGCCGGTATCTTGATGCGTTGTTTGGGGCAGATCGATGATGTGGAGCCTGATGTCAGTGCGCCATCTGAGTTGCAAGAGGGGGACCGGATCCTTCTGTGCAGCGACGGTCTGACAGGAATGGTCTATGAGGACGAGATCGCCCAAACTTTGACGGGTCAAGACCTGCCGGCAACATTGAATGCGTTGATTCGAATGGCCAACGAGGCGGGTGGGTTCGATAATATCACCGTTTCGGTGTTGCAGGCGGGCGATTTTCCCGAAGAGGCGAGTCATTGGGACGTCTTGGTGGACTCGCCCGAAGGACTTGCCCTCATGGAGGCGGAAGGGCGTTTGCCCGCAGACATCGGGCAGCAACCCAACTTGAGGCATACGACTGTGCTCAAGGCGGTGTCCGACGAGGAGGTCGAGGAGGCGGGGCGGGATGTGTCTCGAAACGTGGAATGGAACCCCCGCAAAGATCGCCTTGTTCACCTGCTCCTGGCCGGTAGTTTGATCGCGATTTTGGCCGCCTTCCTCACGTATTGGTTCATGAAACACTGACCCCCCCCCTGAGACACCCTTGACTGGCCCATGGAGAGGAAATTAAGATCTGGGTTCGGCTTCTGGGGCGTCCTGGTTCGATATCTACTTCACATCTCAATTTCCATAGGTTCGTGAGAACCTCCAGTTGTCACTCCGTTCAATTTGTTGGGAAAGATCGAATGCTGTAGGCGCAGGATCTTCTGGCGAACATCAACCTAACCTAACATCAACCTTAACCTAACATCAACCTGGGTGGGTGATGTGAACATGTGATCAGTAATCGTTTCATCAGGACCCAGGTTGGTCACTCCGGTCGGGGTGGGGGAGTATTTTGAGTCTTTTTTGGGGTGCGTTTGGGATTGGGCGGTCAGTATCACAGAGCATAGTTTGGTGCTTCTTTGGTGATCATTACGTCATGGACATGACTTTCGCGTAAGCCCTGAGGGCTCAGTCGAACGAAACGCGCCGTTTTCCTAAAAGTGTCCAGGTTTCTTGCTCCCAGGTACCCCATGCCTGCTTTGAGACCCCCGACGAGTTGGTGGACGCTTTGGCCGAGCGCTCCCCGGTACGGGACCCGGCCTTCGATGCCTTCGGGCACGAGTTTCTTTTCTTCAACGCCGTCCTGGCCATATCGGTCCTTGCTGCCTGACCGCATGGCTCCAATAGACCCCATTCCGCGGTACACCTTGTAGGTTCGGCCCTGATAGAGGATCACCTCCCCGGGGGCCTCGTCGGTTCCTGCGAAGAGGCTTCCGACCATGACGGTACCGGCGCCGGCAGCAAGAGCCTTGACGACATCTCCCGAGTACCGGATTCCACCGTCAGCGACGAGAGTCACGCCGGTTTCCTTGGCAACGGCGGCACAATCAATAACAGCGGTCAATTGGGGTACCCCAACGCCTGCAACGATTCGCGTGGTGCAGATTGATCCCGGTCCCACGCCTACCTTGACGGCATCGGCACCGGCTTCGACCAGAAAACGAAAACCTTCGGCCGTGGCTACGTTTCCTGCCAGAACTGGAATCTGAGAGTGGTGTGTCTTGAGAAACTGTACGGCCTCTCCGACGCGGCCGGAATGTCCGTGGGCCGTATCGACGACCAAGAGGTCGGTTCCCGACTCCGCGAGTGCTGCGGCCCGTTGCGGCAGATCAGCCCCGACGCCTACCGCAGCAGCAACGCGCAGGCGCCCCAGATCGTCTTTGACGGCAAGAGGATATCGCTCGGCTTTCTGGATATCCTTAATGGTGACCAGGCCTTTGAGACACCCATGATCGTCGACCAAAAGAAGTTTTTCGATGCGATGTTCATGGAGGACTTCCTTGCACTTTTCCCGGCTGATCCCTTCGGAAGCAGTCACCAACTTTGTGGTCATCACTTTGCCCACGGGTTGGCTGAGATTCCGTTCGAATCGGACGTCTCTATTAGTAATGATGCCGACCGCTTTGTTGTCACTGATGACGGGCAATCCGGAAATGTTGTGCCGTTGCATCAGTTCGAGGGCTTCACTGAGCGGTTGTTCGGGCGTGACGGTGACGGGGTCCACGACGACACCGCTTTCCGCCTTTTTCACCTTGATGACTTCCTTGGCTTGCGCTGCCACCGACAGGTTCTTGTGGATGACCCCCATTCCTCCTTCGCGAGCCATGGTGATCGCTGTCTGTGCCTCTGTGACGGTGTCCATCGCCGCGGATAGGAGTGGAATGTTGAGGCTAATGGACGGCGTGAGCTTGGTGCGAACATCGCATTGCGAGGGCAGGATTTCACTGTAGTTGGGCACAAGCAGCACGTCATCGAACGTCAGCGCCTCTGTCAGAATCGGTGGCTTCATGGTGACCTCAACCTCCTTGTGCCTTGGGACATGCGCAGTCTGAGTTCGTCTTGTCTGGAGCGGATTCCATCATAGGCATTTATGGATACTTCATTGCGGTTCTCGTCAAGCTCTTTTCTTTGCGCCGAGCTTGTCCATAGAAGCAGAAATTCTTTCCATATGCATGGTCAGAGGAGATTCGTAAGGTTACGTCCATCCTCTTTCCAGCAAAACGAGATGTGTCCAGAACGCTCCTGTGCCATCGTTCGTCTATGGGTTGCCGGACGACGCCAAGGCGGCGGCCGTCCAACGCGACTTCCATGACAACAGGGCCGAGATGCGTAGGCCCAGGTTTGTGATGATGCTGCGCCATATACCAGGCCCGACGGGCCCGATATCGCGAATCGTAGTTGTCTAGCCCCGTGTAGAAGACGAACGAGTCCCCAAGCAGTACTTTTTCATAGCGGAGTTCAAGGATTTTGCCATCGACCGGATGGGCATACAGACAACGTCGAAGATGATAACCGATTTCGCCCAGTTTCTGTCGGACGTTGTTCCAGCCGCGCCGGCATTGATGGCGGTGTCGCGATGGATCCCAACGACATACTTGAGCTTGATGTCCGCGTTTGTCCATCATTCGGACGAACCCTTCTGGGACGTGCTCGTAGAAATCGAACGTGACCAGGGCGGGTTGGCGGTGATACAGACGCACTGTCAGACCTCCGACGGATCTGCTCCATTGCAACGATGCGCCATTTGTGTCGCTCGTTCCGAACCCGGCGCGAGCGATCACCCAGATGCGCGAATAGCCGTCGGAATCGGGCCTGCTGACCTGTTGGACATCCAAGAGATCACCAACGTGGAGGCGTCCGATTGGGGCCATCCAGTCAGGAGCGAATATAATGAGGTCACCTGGATGGAATTCGCGCCGGATGAGGGTTTCGATTTGATCCCAGGTTTGTGGCGATACCTGGTTTCGTGAGGCCATGGTGACCGCGACCGTCTCCACGATTGCCAGGAGCATGACAGCGGCAAGCGACGCAGTGGCCAGTCGAGCCATCAGGCCATGACAGCATGATCGGCGATGAGGCGACGACGTCATGGGGAACCATTCCTGCGGGCGATCAGGTCTGCAAGCATGCCGACAGCTCCCATTTGGACGCCGGTCAAGACGAGCATGGACGTCGTTGCATCCAGAACCCGCGGCAGATAGATCCAACTCAACAGGCCGACTAGGAGGCCCGCGAGCATGAAAAAGAGACTCAAGGGAATAAACACGCGAAGCGGATTGAAAAAAATGACGGTGCGAAGGATGAGCGTGGCAAAGCCGAGAGTGTCCCGGATGGGGCGGATTTTGGACCGACCAGTTCGGCGTCGGTAGTCAATGGGGACGAATTGAACCTGATATCCTCCAACGAGAAGAGCCAGTGTTACTGTCGTGGTGAGCGAGAACCCGTTTGGGAAGAGCCCCATGTACCGTTCAACCAGCGCTTTTCGAATGGTCCTGAGTCCTGAGTTTAGGTCTGGTATGGTGCGTTTGGATAGGTAGTTTGCAAGCCGACGGAGCACCCATTTGGCTGGTCGACGGATCAGCGGTATGTGGACATTCATGCCGGTTCTGGCGCCGACGACCATGTCGTTGTCCGGCCGTTGTGCCAAAATGCGAATGAGGTCTGGGGCTGGATAGGTTCCGTCTGCATCGATGATCGCCACCCAGTCGTACCGGGCGTGGCGGAACCCCGTTTTGAGAGCTGCGCCGTATCCCAAATTTTCCCTGTGGCGGAGAACGATAACCGATGCAGCCGCCTTCGCTGCTTCGTCTGCGGTGGCGTCGTCTGAACCATCGTCCACCACCAGAATTTCCGCTTCGACGCCCGCTTCCTTGAGAACACGGTCGATCTCGATCAGAACGGGGCGGATGCCCTTCTCTTCATTGTAGGCAGGGACCACGATGGAGACTGGTTCCTGTTCAACACGCGTGTCTTCGACAGCTTTTTTCATGTGACGGCTTTCTCTTGGTGCCTATTTTTTGCCGGATTTTTCGGCTGATTCCAGTTGGCCGTTCAGGCGGGCAACGGCCTGTCGAAATCCAGCCACGAATGCATGCATGACATCGCGTACTGGTGGAATATCGTCAATGAGTCCCACCACCTGCCCTGCCTCAAGCTCTCCATTGTCGAGATCGCCCTCGAACATTCCAAGTCGTTCTCGGCCAGACCCCAGCATTTCCATGATGTCCGTTCGGGGCGCGCCAGAGGCTTCCGCTTCCATGACCATCCGTCGGAACCTGTTGTCCAGGAGTCGAACAGGGACGCCTTTCTTGATCGTCAAAAAGGAATCGACCACCTTCGCCTGGACGAGAGCCTGTTTGAACGATTCGTGTCCCGAGGCTTCCTGTGTCGCAGCGAATCGCGTTCCGACCTGAACGCCGTCCGCTCCAAGCGCTAGGGCCGCTGCCATTTGAGCTCCGGTCGCAATGCCCCCGGCGGCCAGGACCGGGATCGAAACAGCCGAAATGACTGCGGGTACGAGCACCAAAGTCGTCAGTTCGTCACGCCCGTTATGCCCACCGGCTTCGAATCCTTCCGCGACCACACCGTCGACGCCGGCCTGCTCGCATTTTTGGGCCAGCTGAGGCGTCGCTGTCACGTGGAACACGGTGGTTCCGGCATCTTTGAGCAGGGGGGTTGTCCTCTTGGGGTTCCCTGCGCTGGTGAAAACGATCGGGACCCGTTCTTCGATGATCACCTTCAGATTTTCGTCGGCGTGACGGTACAACAGGGGCAGATTCACACCGAAAGGTCGCCGCGTCAGACGTCGAGCTTGCTGAATATGATATCGCAGTGTCGCCGGGTCCATAGAACCTGCCCCTATAAGGCCTAGTCCCCCCGTCTCGCTGACGGCAGCCGCAAGTTTCGCCCCAGAGTTCCACACCATTCCTCCTTGGACAATGGGGTACTGGATGCCGAGAAGTTCGGTGATTCGAGTGTTCAACATGTCTCGTGCAATCTCCATAGGTCATGGATGAGTCCAGGTGGCCGTTAGGGAGCGTGTTTTCGAGATCGTATTTTGTTTAGTCTGCGGCAAAATACCATTTTGCAATGGCGGATGCGACGGCCAATAGCAATAGAAGGAGGCAAGCATACACGAGCCAAGGGCCATATCGAACGAAAAACGTTCGTCCCGTCAACAATGGGACATCATCGACGATGACAGCCCGGCGAAAAGGTGCGGCCTGTCGAACGATACGTCCTGTCGGCGACACGATTGCACTGATACCATCCATTGTCGATCGAACCAGGAATCGCCTCGATTCAACGGCACGCAAAGAGGCAAGTCCCAAATGGAGCCATGGCTCGCTGCTATGGCCAAACCAATGATCGTTGGTGACGTTCATGAGTACGTATGGATTGTGCTGCATCAGTTGACGCACGTAGCCCGCAAGGACATCTTCATAGCAGATTGCAACGCCGATTCGTACGCCATACCAGTTCAAGATGCCAGGTTTTTTGCCTGGGCTCATATCACCGGCGTGGGGGAACCAGTGCCTCAGGTTGGGGAAATAGGATTCCAAAGGAAGATATTCGCCGAACATGAGCAACCGATTCTTGCTGACTGCTCCAAGCACTCCACCGAGATGGCTGATCAAGAAAGCGGAGTTGTACCTCCGTGGTTGGGCATTGCGGATTCGTTCTTCGATGCGTCCGCCAGTGAGAACCGTCGTCGTTTTCATGGGGATCCATTCTGGGAATGCGGATCTGTGCCCTGAAGACATGCGCCCTGAAGACATGCGCCCAGGTTGTTTGTTTCTCGATATTTCTCTGGCGAGAACAGATGCGTTGACGCGATACTGAATGGCGGTTTCGGGCCAGACGACAAGCTGGGCACCTTTCTTCACGGCGATATCAGACAACGAATGTAAGACAGCAATCCATTGAGGACCTCGTTGCGGCTGATCCGTCGGGGCAACGTTCGGTTGGACGATGCCAATGGTGACGACGTGGCCTCCTTCGCCGGCTTTTGCCACAAGATGGTCGATTTGTTGAATGCGCCAATAGCCGTAACCAGCGAAGATTGACAGCAAAAGTGCAGAAACAAAGAGTCCGGACAGGGCCCTCCAGCGTACAGGGTGGCGCTTCTTTTCTCTGGTCTGATTTTGGATATCCGTTGCCACATCCGAAAGGGCTCCGCCAACCAGGGCCACCACGAACGTTAATCCTACGGCACCTGTGAAGTCCGCCATCTGAAGCAAGAGATGTGCATGTCGCAATGGTAGACCGAGTTGCCATGGGAAGAGTACTGGAAAGAAATGTTCCACGGGGACGTAGATTAGGGGAAACAGGAGCCAGTCATGGAGGTGTAGATACCGTCTACCGAGGGCGATACCGATGAACCAGAGTGCGCCGACAAGGCCATGATAGACGTCGAAGAGCAAGGTCGCTAGAATGGCAACCAGGAGGCTGTGACCACCGAATCGATACAGTGTCGGTCCCAACCATGCGAAGAGGAAGACCATGGTGATAATCCCATAGATCCAACCCGCCAAGAAGATCCACCGCCAAGACCATTGTGGCTTACAAGCCTGCGCTGCAAGGGGCAGCACGATGAACACGAAGGGCCAAGCCCACTTGGAGCAAAAGGCGGCGGTTGTTGCCAGTGCGGCGGCAGTTGTCCAAATGGAGGCTAAGAGGATCGCGCTCCACGTCCCTTTGCCATGAATTCCATCACCCGTCCCAGGTTGATTCAAGTCTGTCATTTCACACCATCATCCCCATCATTCCCATCATCCCCACACGATCATCCCAGGTTGGTTTTCGACCCAGGTTGGTTTTCGACCGCACAGTTTCTGGTCGGTGTCTGGAAAGAGTTGCGTTGGAAAACACTACGGTTTTCATATAAATATTTTTTCATCGGTGGATGTGGCTGCTGAGTGGAAGCATACGCAACATTGTCCGATTCCATGTCGATAACCAGTCCGCCATGACACAACCACGCATGATATTACCGGGAGCCACCTACCTTGTGACTCGGAGGACTGCTCAGCGTCAGTTTTTACTACGACCTTCGCACGTCGTGAACGAAAATTTTGCCTATTGCCTTGGATATGCCGCCAATAAATATGACGTTGCAATTCACGCAGCAGTCGTCATGTCGAATCATTGGCATGCCGTGGTGACGGACAACCGTGGCCATCTACCGGAGTTTATGGCCACTGTGGATAGACTTGTTGCCAATGCAATCAATCGAATGCTTGACCGAAGTGAAAATGTGTGGTCGTCGCGACACTACAGTTGTGTTCAATTGCTGACAACGGAGGACATTCTCGAAAAAATCTTATATGTCTTACTTAATCCCGTTTCGGCGGGTTTGGTAGCCAAAGGGGCCCTGTGGCCAGGGTTCAGGACATCCCCAAAGGCCTGCACGAATGGTCCGATGTCTTATCGTCGCCCAAGTGTGTATTTTCGCACGGGAGGTCACATGCCTGATGCAGTGCCGCTGACTGTCACTGCACCTCCTGGATACGAGGAGTTTACGAATCAGGATTTTGCGAAGATGCTTGAGGATGAGATCCGTGGTGAGGAACGTGCGAGGGTAGCCCTGGTTCGGATGAAACGGCAGAAATTTTTGGGGAGACAGGCGGTTCTGCGACAATCACCATGGGCCTTTCCCTATAAGGAGGAAGAGCGTTCATCCATCAATCCACGGTTGGCCTGCAGAGATCGGAAGAAGCGCAAGGTGGCTGAGGAACGAATCCGTTCGTTTCTTATTGCGTATGGAGATGCCTGGAGAGCCTTTCGTGCAAGGGATCCGGGTGTTGAATTTCCGTACGGCACATATTGGATGGTTCGACGAGCTGGAGTTCAGTGCGTTTCACCTTGGAATACGGGGTAGAGTGTCCTTGGTGGTGGGCTGCGATATGGTGGCGTTCTCCCCGATTTGACGTCCGCTTTCGAGAAGGTACGGATTTGCCAGAAGTCCTGCGTTGTTTCGCCCGTCGTGACGGGACGCAGCCCATTACAGGATTGTGTCTGCATCGATGGCCAGATGGCCAGTGTTTCCTTGACCAATATTTGTGGGGAGCGGTACCTTGGCACTGTTTGCTCAGAAGGTGTTTTCGTCGTAAGTCGTCTTTTGTTTGAATGATGGAAGCCCTATTTGACGGTTTGTTTTGTCTGGATGGCGGAATCGAAGGTCCGCAACGTCTGTTTTGCGATAGCCAACGCCAACATGGTCGGATGTGTCTCGAAAAAAAGTCTATGGGTACAGTAACCTGGTGAGCGATTTGGGTGGTGCGGGTTATCGGTGCGGCAATCCGGCGCGATGATCAACCGGTGCGATGATCGGTGCGATGATCAACCTGGGCGTATGAGTGCGGGGCGTATGAGGGCGTGTGAGAATGACTTCGAAGAAAATAGGTCCCGTCCACAATGCGGCTCTTGTGATCATTGGAGAGGATGTGTTGGGTGGGGTCTGTGTGGGCTCCAATGGCCCATGGTTAGGACGCCAGTTAAGGGCGTTGTCGGTTCCCATTTCGTGCGCGATTGTTGTGCCGGAGCCGGAACGTGCGCAGGAAAAAGTGATTGAGGACCTGATAGATGCTTGTGATTTCGTTATTGTGACGGGGATCTTCGGGTCGACTTCGGACGAAGCGACATCTCAGCTGATGGCTCGTGTGTTGGGTGTTCCGTTGGAACAAAATGACGCGGTTTCAGGGGACACAACACCAACATCGGTCCAGTGGGGAGCGCCCGGAAAATTGGTGATTCGCCCTGGAGCCCGGATCCCCCAAGGTGCTCGGATCTTGTGGAACAAAACGGGTTCCGCTTTCGGCTACGTTTTGCAACGGGATCATACTTGGATTTGCTGTTTGCCCGGTGTCCCGGAGGAAATGCAGAGTCTGTTCAAAGAACAGGTGTTGCCCAGGTTGATTATTGAGCCGAATTCGCCTGTGGAATCGGTTTCCATGACATTTCGATTGGCGGCTTTGTCGGAAGGGCAGGTGGCAGAAACTATCGCTGGCTTGGTTGAGAAGGAGGATTGCGTTGTTCATGTTTTTCCTGGGCCACAAGGGGTCGATTTGGTTGTTGAGGCTCCTCGACAGGAAATCCTCGAGCGATTGAGACCCAGTATTCGGCGTGTGATGTCATGGCATCTCTATGATGAAGATGAGACCGATGTTGCGTGGGTTGTGGGGGAGTTTCTGAGGCAGGCAGGGAAGACTCTTGCCGTGGCAGAGTCTTGCACCGGGGGGCTGCTTGCGCACCTGATTACTGAACAACCCGGGAGCTCGGACTATTTCCTTCTCGACGCAGTGACCTATGCCAATGTTTCTAAAGAGGTGCTTTTGTCCGTTGGGGCGGAGCTTCTAGCGACGCATGGTGCTGTCAGTATGCCGGTCGTTCAAGCCATGGCGTCTGGTGTTCTCCGACTCGCTGGAGCTGATTATGGCCTGGCCACAACTGGATTTGCTGGACCCGGTGGTGGTGTGCCTGGGAAACCTGTTGGGACTGTCTACGTAGCAGTGGCGGGACCTGCCGGAGTGGATGGCGAGTTGCGTGTGTATTCTGGTACTCGGTCTCAAGTGAAGGCCCAAGCGGCCCATCATGCCCTTACCATGCTCTATCATCAGCTACTTCGAGATTCATGAATAGCACTTTTATTGATGGACAGGAGTATTCGTTGAGGTCGGGCCCCGTGTGTGCTACGAATCGACGTCATCGATAATACTGGATTTTCTGGATATTCGACAATGTATGATCCAGATTGTGTTCTGTATAGTGTTGTATGGATGGGGCAGTTTGGATGTCCCCCCCGGAGAAACCATTTGTCTGGCGTGGGGCACCTTGTTGCCGGGGTGGCCTCGTCGTGAGGGGGCGTTGCTGGAAACATTTTTTTCAATGTACAAGGTAGGACGAGGTAATGAGTAAGCTGCACACGATTCGCACATTCTTGGCCGTCAACGTGTCGATTGAGACGACAAGGAAGATTACGGCGTTTCAGGACCAGTTAAAGGAGTTTTTTCGGGCCGAGACAGACCGTGTCTCGTGGGTGCCTTCTGCGAATATCCATCAGACGATACGCTTTTTTGGAGATGTCGATCCGGAATTGACGGAGGCCGTTGAGGCTGCGATGGGGCGTGCCTCAAAATCGATCGCCTCATTTTCTGTTAGGGCCGTCGGACTCGACGCTTTTCCGAATGCGCAACATCCTCGCGTATTATGGGTTGGCCTACGGGACGAGGACGGAGGGCTGGAGATGCTTTTTTCGGCAGTGGAAGTTGAGTTGGAGCAGGTGGGATTTGCGAGGGATTCTCGTGGGTTGAGCCCACATTTGACTATTGGAAGAGTGCGCCATTCGGACAGAGACATTTCTGACCTAGTGGAACTCAATTCAGACAAGGATTTCGGGGTGAGCCGCGTGGAGGAGTGTGTTTTGTACGAGAGCGTGCTTCATCGCAAAGGTGCTGAATATCGCGTCTTATTTCGGGTGCCCTTGATTGCCACGCCATCATCGGATGCGCCATTGACAGGGTTGCGTAGCGACTAGGCATTGATAACAGGCATGTTTTGTTGAGTAACTTGTGCCTTCGTCGGATCGAAATTGAGTCAGTTCGACTCGAAGCAACTTCGGACATGAATCAACCTGGGGTAGCGCAGGCGCAATGCATAGGGGCGGAATCAATCCATTTTTCAACACGGGCTACGTCGGATGGTTACCCTGGGCGGAATCAACCTGGGAGGGTG
>JAGGXR010000044.1 GCA_021162935.1 Deltaproteobacteria bacterium | reverse complement strand
GCGGAATTTGCCGCTCCGACAGAGGCCGCAATTGGTCGATCAGGACATCCACCTGCTCTGATGCGATGTTCAACAGCTTGGCCACTTGCTTGATGTCTTTCCGTTCTGATGGAGTGACCACCCCGTCGGACCAAGCGACAAGGACCAAATCTTCAAGGTATGCGCGATGGAGCGCATCCAAGACCTTCCCATTCAGCCCCAAGTCCTGAGCTAACATCTTCAGACTGTCGACTTCGTCCTGAGTGACTCGTCTGTCTTCGAGAACTCGGTCCAGCAACTCAAGGTACTCATCTGTTTCTATGTCCGGGTTTCTGTCCGTCCTGTGTTCCATTCCGTCCATCAACCGTCCGATGCCGGAGGACTCAGAATCGATCATTTTCTGCGCAGCCTGTCTTGTGACCTGTACGCCGGATTCAGGAGCGGGTGCCACACTTCTCTTCAACAAATCCAGGTTCTTGATCGGCAGATCAGCGGCACGGATTCTATCCCACCCCCCCATTTTTTCTATGAACCGGTCGAGTAGCAGAGCCGTCGCTCGTGCGTCGTCCATGGCAGCGTGTGCGTGGGCCAGTTTGACTCCCATCCGTCGGCATAAGGCCTGCAGTTTTCTGTTGTCCTGTCCCGGCAGGACGGTTCGACTGAGGGCAATTGTGCAGAGATTCGGGAACTGCGCGTTTCCAATTCCCACTCTGCCTAGTTCTTTTTGTATGAAGCCGAGATCGAAGCGAACGTTGTGTCCGACCACGACCGCACCCATCAGTCTATTTAGGACGTCGCCTGCAATTTCAACAAATCGTGGGGCCTTTGCCACGGCGGCTGCCGTGATTCCGTGGACGTGAGTCGGACCCACGTCTCGTTCGGGATTTACGAGTGTTTCATATTCGTCTGTGATGTGACCGTTGCCGTCCAGTCGGACCACTCCGATTTCAACGATACGATCGTAGCCGTTGAAATTGAAGCCGGTTGTCTCGACGTCCAGAACCGCCAGATATGGAAGCATGGCTCTTCTCCTTCCCCTCTTACACGGAGCAGCGCGATGAGTGTCAAGGTTGTTGTCGTTTCACGCGTTTGCATGCTGCGCGTCACGTCGGCATAGGTTGACGGTTCAGTGATGACCAGCTTTTCGGTACTATGGTACTGGACGAGAGCGCCAGCTTGTGTTTCCGATCTGGTCACAAATTCTAGGACACGATATCCTTGTCAGGCGTGAAACGGAATGAGATAATCGGACAGGTTTGCTTGAGCATGGTCCATCGCCTTGCGCCGCGGTCGAAAAATGGCGAGGAGGCCACATGCCAAGCGCTGAACCGATAGACGCAGAAGTAGAAACTGGATGAGGTCGTCGGACCACGTAGATTGGCGAGGAGCGGCAGGCGCGAATCAGCTCATAATCTGAACTCTTTGTTCGGGGTGAGCAGAGGCCGCATGGATCCGTATGGCTTTTCGAACTCGTGCCGACCCGTGCCGAAACGGTCAGACCACCAGTATCGACCACTATATTGACGGTCCGGCTCCAGCGACAATCAACTGGAGCGATGCTCGATCGACGTCGCGGACCACTTTCTGTGGACTGGCTAGTCTTTGACGTCTCTGCAGTCGGGGCACAGTTCGAAGAACTCCCAGGGCAGACCAGTTTGTTTCTGCATCTGCAGGAGCTGATAGGTCGGGGCGAAGGGGTAGCCGCAGCGTTTGCAGGTCTGCATGGGCAGGTTGCGCTCCCAGCGGACAATGGTGCGCTTGGTCGGGAGCTGTTCTTCCTTGATGCAGTTCACCGGGCAGACATAGACGCAGGCGCCGCAGCCGATGCAGGTTTTTGACGGCTGCTTGAAGGGGGCGCCGACGTCCTTTTCGACGCCGCGGCCCATGAAACCGAGGGCATTGACGCCGACGACTTCACGGCAGACTCGCTCGCACAGGCCGCACAGGATGCAGTCCTGGTACTTCTTTTCGAAGCGGGTGTCCGTCACGCCGTACTGGGCGGCCATGCTCTGAAGTTCGGGAGAGTTTGGCACCTGGGCGAGGAGCAACTCGAAGACGACCTTGCGGTGCTTGCGGATTTTCTCGCTGTTGGTGGTCACCTCGATGCCATCCATGAGCGGATAGTTGCATGAGGTGGTGACTTTTGTCTTACGGCCCTTTTTCACCTCCACCAGGCAGAGGCGGCAGGATCCGTACGCGGTGACAGCCTCGTGGTAGCACAGGTGCGGGATGTCGTATCCTTCGTGCAGCAAGACCTTGAGCAGTGAGTCGCCGCGGCGTCCCTGCATGGTCTTGCCGTTCACGGTGAACGTGACCGTTTCCTGTTGGGCCTGGGTTGCGATATCTGCGGTCATCTCCGTCTCTCCTCACCGTCGGTGCCGTCGCTGCGTTGTCGGTTGCTCTGGCACCTGTTCAGTGTCGCTGTCGTTGGGCCACTGCGTTCGTTCTATTTTGCCGTCGCTGCCGCGCCTGTCCGTGGCTGTTCGTTCCCCGTGAGGACGTCGATGGCGTCGAACTTGCACGATTGGTAGCAGATGCCGCACTTGATGCAGCTTGCCTGGTCGATGACGTGCATTCCCTTGACGTCGCCGGTGATGCATTGCTGCGGGCAGCGCTTGTAGCACACGTGGCAGCCGTTGCAGTTGTCGTTGATCACGTAGCGGATCAAGCCCTGGCACACATGGGCAGGACAGGTCTTTTGGTAAATATGCGCTTCGTACTCTTCCCTGAAGTAGCGCAGGGTGGAAAGAACCGGGTTGGGCGCTGTCTGTCCAAGGGCGCACAGCGAGCCTTCCTTGACGGTTTCTCCCAGTTCTTCGAGCAGCTCGATGTCGCCCGGTCGACCGTTTCCCTCGCAGATCCGGTTGACGATTCGGTACATCTGGTCGATGCCCTCGCGGCAGGTGACGCACTTGCCACAGGATTCGCCCCTTAGGAAGTCAAGGAAGTAGCGGGCCACATCGACCATGCAGTTGTCCTCGTCCATGACGATCATGCCGCCCGACCCCATCATGGATCCTGCCTCGACGAGTTGGTCGAAGTCCACGGGGAGATCGAGTTTGGACGCGGGCAGGCAACCACCGGACGGGCCGCCTGTCTGGACAGCCTTGAACTGCTTTCCGTCTTTGACGCCGCCGCCGATGTCTTCGACGATTTCGCGCAGCGTCATGCCCATGGGAATTTCCACGAGCCCCGTGGATTTCACCTTGCCGACGAGCGAAAAGATCTTGGTGCCCTTCGATCCGCCCCATGGCGACTTGCTCACGTCACCCGTGCCGATGGACGTGTACCAGTCCACACCTCTGTTGATGATGATGGGGATGTTCGCCCAGGTTTCCACGTTGTTCAGGTCGGTGGGCTTGTCGAACAGGCCGCTTTCCACCGTGTGGATGTGCTTGGCCCGCGGTTCACCTACGAAGCCTTCGATGGAGGCCATCAGGGCCGTGGATTCACCACAGACGAAGGCGCCGCCACCGCGGTTGATCTTGATTCTGAAGGAGTGGCCCGTACCTAGGATGTTGTCGCCGAGCAGGCCGTACTTTTCTGCCTGTTCCAGGGCGATGGTGGCGTGGAGCACGGCCAGCGGATACTCGTTACGGACGTAGATGTAGCCTTCATGGGCCCCAATGGCGAAGGACCCGATGATCATGCCCTCAATCACCGAATGCGGGTTGCCTTCGAGCACGCTGCGGTCCATGAACGCGCCCGGGTCTCCCTCGTCTGCGTTGCAGATGACATACTTGGGGTCGCCTTCGGCCTCGCGGCATTGCTTCCATTTGAGGCCCGTCGGGTACCCGCCGCCGCCTCGGCCGCGCAGGCCGGACTTGATGATCTGGTCGATGGTCCCTTCGGGATCCTGTTCGGTGAAAACCTTGACGAGCGCCTGGTATCCGCCTTGTGAGATGTAGTCTTCGATGCTCGTCGGGTCGATCAATCCGTTCAGCTCGAACACGAGTCGACGCTGGTGTTTGTAGAAGGGAATATCGTTCTCTTCCACCACGATCTGTTTCTGCTTTGGTTCGCGGTAGAGCAACTTGTCGACCGTGCGATGCTGCTGGATGTTGCTCTCGATGAGTTCACGGACCTGGGCCGGTTTGACGTGGGGGTAGAAGACGTTCGTGTGTGGGGTGCCGTCGGCATCCGCCGCCGCCTGGTCTTTGCCGAGGCGAAAGACCACGAGCGGGCCCTGCTCGCAGAAACCGTGGCAGCCCGTGTGGACGACGCGGACCTTGTCGGTCAGTTTCATGTCCTCCAGGTCTTTTTCGAACTGTTCAGCTACTTTCATGCAGCCCGATGCGCGGCAGCCGGTTCCGGCGCACAGAGCAATGATGGGACGATCGTCTTGTTTGCCGGTCAGATTCGTACGAAGAGTGTCCAGGTCCGCAACGCTGGTCAGGACCTGCCTCGTTGCCTCATTTCTCGGTTCCACCGCGGTCCTCCTTGAGCAATTTGTCAGGCAGCTTGTCAGCCTTGGTTACCGTCATCTGTCCGAAAATTTCGCCATTCACTTCGACGATTGGCCCAAGGGCACAGGCTCCCAGGCAGCCGACCTTGAGGAGTGTAAATTCTCCATCCGAGGTGGTTTCGTCGATGCCAATACCCAGTTTGCGTTCCAGTGTATCGAGGATGAGTGGCGCCCCGCGGACATGACAGGCCGTGCCCATGCAGACGTTGATGACGCGACGTCCTCTGGGTTTCAAGCTGAAGGCCGAATAGAAGGTGGCAAGGCCGGCAACGCGCGGCATTGGAACCTTCATTCTTTCGGAAACCCGTTCCAGGGCTTCCTGCGGGAGGTAGTTCATCTTTGCCTGAATGTCCTGCAGAACAGACAGGAGCCCCGTAGGGTCGGCCTGGTACTGGTCGACGATGCTGTCCACTGTCGTCTGGATTTCACTCATGGTTCGCCTCGCATTTTTCGAGGATTTCGTTGTATCGTTGGTCGATGCCCTTCTTGAGCACTGCAATCACGTCTTTGGTGAGGTGACGGTAGCGGCCCTGGGGCTTGAGATAGTCATCGAGAGGCTTAAGGAATGGCAGGTCCACGCTCATGTGGTACTTGCCGTTCTCCACCTCGTAGAGGGGAAACATCCCTGTCTGTACGGCCAGCCGGGCGAGGCGGACCGTCAGATTCGACGGGGTTCGCCAGCCGGTGGGGCATGGGGCAAAGACGTGAATGAGGGCTGGTCCCTCGACGGCCGCCGCCTTTTTGACCTTCTCGACGAAGTCGAAGGGATAGGCGATGGAGGCCGTGGCCACGTACGGAATGTGGTGGGCCACGCCGATGGCGGCCAAGTCTTTTTTCCATGTTTTTTGGCCGAAGCTCTTTGAGCCTGCCGGGGATGTGGTGGTGGCGGCGCCGAACGGAGTGCCCGACGAACGCTGGATGCCCGTATTCATGTAGGCTTCATTGTCGTAGCACAGGTAGATGAAGTCATGGCCTCGTTCCAGGGCGCCGCTGAGGGCCTGGAGTCCGATATCGAAGGTGCCTCCGTCTCCGGCGATGGCCACTACCGTGGGCTTCTTGTCTGGAATGCGACCCTTGCGACGTAGGGCCTTGGAACCGGCCTCGACTCCCGATGCCACGGCCGCCGCGTTCTCGAAGGCCACGTGGATCCAGGGTACGCCCCATGCGGTTTCCGGCCAGGACGAGGAGATGATTTCCATGCAGCCGGTTGCGTTGGCCACAATCGTCTCAGGGCCCAAGGCCTTGAGCAGGTACCGCAGGGCGAGGGCAGGGCCGCAGCCCTGGCATGCCCGATGCCCTTGGGCAAACAGTTCCTGCGAAGGAAGAAGTCGTGCTGCGTAAACGTTGAAGGGCTCGATCATTCCCGCACCCCCACCAGTTCAAAGGGCGGCAGCGGTGCGCCGTCTGCCACCGAAAGCGTCTTTTTGGCCATGTCTTGAAAATCTTCGACTCGGACGTCGCGACCGCCAATTCCGGCGATGAATTCGACGACCTTGGGTCGTTTGTCTTTGTGGTAGAGCGCGCCTTTGATCTCGGATGCCACCGGTCCACCCGGTCCACCAGTGGAGAGACATCGATCCACGACGCCAAGGACCTCGCAGTCCTTGACGGCCTCGTAGAGTTCCTCGAAGGGGAAAGGTCGCCAGAGGCGGATTCGCACCAACCCGACGGGGAGTCCGGCTTCACGCAAAGCGTCCACCGCGGTCATAGCCGTTTCGGATACGCCACCCATGGTAAGGAGTAGGATACGGGCTCCGTCAGTCTTGTAGGTTTCGATGGGGCGGTAACGGCGGCCCACCAGTTTCTCCATTTCGTCCCATGCCTTGACAATGGTTGCTTTGGATTCACGCAGGACGAAATCGTGTGCCTTTCGGGTCTCCAGGTAAATGTCCGGGATTCCCACGGGCCCCATTGTAATCGGATTTTTCGTGTCCAGCCGAAGCATGGGTTCGTAGAGACCGATGTATTGATCCACCAATTCTTGGGACCAGTATACAATAGGCTCAATCACGTGGCTCAGGATGAACCCGTCGAAGTTTATCATGTAGGGCAGCAGGACGCCGTGGTCTTCGGCCACGCGAAAGGCATGGAAAGTCATGTCATAGGCTTCCTGCCCGTTTTCCACGAAGACCTGGATCCAGCCGGTGTCTCGTTCAGCCATGATGTCGCCATGGTCGTTCCAGATGCTGATGGGACCCGATAGCGCCCGGTTCGCGACCGCCATGACGATAGGCAGCCGTAAGGCGGACGCAATGTAGAGGATCTCGTGCATCAGGGCCAACCCTTGGGAACTTGTGGCCGTGTAGGTCCTGGCGCCTGAGGCCGATGAGCCGCAGCAGGCGCTCATGGCCGAGTGCTCGGATTCCACGGGGACGAATTCGGCGTCCAGCCTGCCGTCGGCGACCAACTCGCTGAGGTGCTCGACGATGTGAGTCTGGGGCGTGATCGGGTAGGCCGCCACCACGTCGACGTTCGCCTGCATGGCTGCTTCGGCCATCGAGATCGAAACCTCGATTCCCTTTCTCAGTGACTGCGGAGCTGCCTTGGCCATCAGACTTCCTCCTGCTGCATGGTGATGCATTGGGTCCAGCATTCCCTCGAACAGATGCCGCAGCCTTTGCAGTAGTCCATGTCGGCCTGGAAGTACCCGTCTGCGTCCTGCGAGATACAGGCTTCAGGACAGTACATCTGGCAGACCCCGCACTTGATGCACTTTGTGTGGTCCCAGACGGGGCGCTCCGAGCGCCAGCTTCCCGTCAGGTTGTTGCGGGCCGACATGGGCTCGAGAATGGCCAGACCCAGGGTCAGGTCCTTCCAGCCCGGTAGACGTGACTCGGACATCGATTCTACTCCTTACATACAGGCTCTGCCGCTCAAGCGGGCATTGCCGGATTCTAGGACGTCGTTGGATACTGGGACGCGATTTGGGTGACGCGTTGGACCCCAAATGACGTCTGCTGCCATCACGACCAGCCGAAGGCGGTCGTTTCGATGGCCTTGCGCATGGCCAAAATGTTCCGTTTGGCCAATGGACCGAAGCGATTCGTGGTCGCCTCTTCGAGCCGTCCGATTTCGACCAGTTTCGTGGCAGCCAGCAGGGCGCCCAGCATGGTCGTGTTCGTGATGGGGCGGCCGATGATGGTCGTCGCGATAGTAAGGGCGTCGACGGATGCCACCTTGCCAGCAAGACTATATTCCTTTTGGAGATCCTGAGGCGAGTTCGCCGAGTTGATGATGATCACTCCATCTTTGGCCAGGCCTTTGCCGACATCGACCATTTTGAGGAGCGATGGGTCCAGGACGAGAACGGCGTTTGGATGGTAGACCGCACTGCGATTTCGGATCCGCTCGTCCGAGACCCGTGCAAAGGCCATGACCGGAGCACCCCGTCGTTCCGGGCCGAAGCTTGGAAAGGCCTGGCCGAATCGACCCTCGGCGATGGCTGCCTGGGCCAGGAGTTCGGCCGACGTGACGGCACCCTGGCCGCCTCTTCCGTGAAAGCGAATTTCGTACAGCATATTCGACTCTTTACGTGGTCCTAAACGACCGTTCTGAAACGACCGACTCCATCAGACAAGCCGGCCGGGTTGCGATTTGACAGAACTTGGCAAGTCCTGCACACTCACCAGGAATGTGGAAACCAGAGCGCATTATTTCTTCGGTTGGGCTTTTGTCAACGACTTTATGTGGATGTTGGAGCGCCGATACGTTTTGTCAAGGGGCTTTCTGGCTGTCCAGGTATGGGATCCATCGTCTGAAGTCGGCTGGGAGCCTGGGTATCAGGCCCAAGCGTTGTATCTCCTTGCGACGAATCGTTCGATCGAATCGTCCGGTAGAGGCCGTCTGTTGTGAAAAATCATGAATGTTTCGTGAAGAACCAAAAACAGCAAAAACAGGAAGAGCAAAAACAGGAAGATGGTTGAGATGCACTCAATTGGGAGTCGCGAATGGGCTTTGCGTCCATGGTGGGTAGGCCGCTGGTGCAGGCATGAGGTTGGCGGCCAGCGTCGTTTGGCCCATCGAGGTCATCGTGTCCCTTCGTCTCGGGGGGTGTTTTTCCGGGCCCTCTCCGTTTGGATCGTGTTGTCACCGATCGTGGTCGGTGGGATGTCTGGTTGCAAGAAGGAAGGAAAGCAGGTTCGCAAGGCCTATGAGACGACCCTGAACTACGCCACCATGTTCGACGAGAAGCGTCGGTTGCGGGCCAAGGGCGGACCGCTGCCCAAGGGGGTGTGGCGGGCCGCCGAGAACAACGAAGAGGTGGGAAGGCGCCGATTGGAACTCGAGATTTTCGTGTCCTTTTCCATGCCGGCGGACAAACTGAAGAAGCGTCTCCAGCACTTTGCTTTAGTCGCCAAGAAAGGCAGTTCCTACAAGGCGATCCGGGTCAGGGCCTGGCCCGACGGGCTCGTGCACTTTGGAGGCGTGATGGGATCGTACGTGTTGGCGAGCGACGGTGGTGGGTGGGACCAGTCTCGCGTCGGGTATCGCGTCGTGTCCGTTCGTCCGATGACCGGTCTGACCGAAAACGACCTTCGCTTGCTGCGCAGGCTTGAAAAGGCCTATGATTCGATGTTAAAGACGAAGCAGTATAGCAAGTTGGCCCAACGCAAACCGCGACGGTTCGAAGACGTCGTCATCCAGGAAGTGGCCGCTCGGGCGGGATTGACCCCGGAGTCCGTTCGCGCCACCGTCGACCGGGCTCGTCGGATATTTGGAACCGCGTGGCATTGATTCGCCGAGTTGGTCGGTTGGAGCGACATCGTGATCTGGAGGAGTGCTCATGGCACTGTTTTTCAAGGCTCAGGACAAGATTGAAAAGACCATTCAGGAGTACTTCGTCCGGGTGGATTCTTGCATGGAGCAGTTCCATCGGGGCATGCAGTACGAATTCAAGGGGCAACTGTCGGGCGATGAGCCCGACAAGGGCGAGACCCATCAGCTCGAATCCAGGGCGGACGATTTGAGGCGGGACATTGAGATGACCCTGTATGGGCGGGCGCTTCTGCCCGAATCCCGGGGTGACCTCCTGGGCATGCTCGAAGCCATGGACAGTGTTCCGAATGCGGCTGAAACCGCACTGAACATCATTGTGACGGAGCGGATCGAGATTCCTAGTGAGTATCGGGATGCGTTCGTCGAATTGCTCGAAGTGAACATGGATGCGTATCATCTGCTGCGTAGGACCGCCGAGACGCTGTTCGAGAATCCCAGGCAGACGCCGTATCTGGTCAAGGAAGTGGATGTGAAAGAAAGCACGTCGGATCGCATCGAGCGACGACTCATCGTGGATGTGTTTTCTTCGGACATGGATAAGGCGGATAAGATTCTGCTCAAGGATGTCGTTGTGGCCCTGGGCAACATTTCGGATCGGGCCGAAAACGCTGCCGATCGTATGGCGATCATCGCCATCAAGCGGCGCGTGTGAGCCGACCAGGCAGCGTCCGGACGTGAGTTGGCTAGGGGGGGGCCGCCGAACCAGGATGGTGCGGCGCAGGGCCGGTCGTTGAGCGCCGGGGGCCATGAGCCGGAGGCGGCCCGTTCCGTTCATCCGAAGTCGGGTGGACCATGAGTCGGAGGTAAGGAAACAGAAATGTGGCAATTGGTTTCGGGCGTGTTTTTGGGTTGGTCCCTCGGGTCGAACGATGCGTCGAACGTGTTCGGCACCGCGGTGGCGTCCCGGATGGTGCGGTTTTGGACCGCCGCAGTCCTGTGCGCCGTTTTCGTCTTTTTGGGAGCGGTGTTTCAGGGCGGCGAAGGGATGGCCACCTACCATCACATGGCAGCCAGCGGCAGCATGAACGTGGCGTTTGTGGTGGCCCTGTCGGCAGCCCTGACCGTGACGTTGATGACCTATTGGGGCCTGCCCGTGTCTACGAGTCAGGCGGTCGTCGGGTCCATGGTTCTCGTTGGACTGGTCAAGGGCAGCCTGGAGATGGGGCCCCTCTACAAGGTCCTTGCCTGCTGGGTGGCCACGCCCGTGGGTTCCATGCTCATTGCCATCATTCTTTATTTTCTTTTGGGCAAGATCATGAATCTGTGGGACTCGAACATGTTCGTCTATGACCGGAATTTGAGGATTGGCCTGATCGTCGCCGGATCGTACGGCGCATACGCGCTCGGAGCGAACAACGTGGCCAACGTGACGGGCGTGTTCGTGGGCAAGGGCATGCTCACGCCGTTTTGGGCCTGCGTGATCGGAGGCTTGTCCATTGGCCTCGGCGTGTTGACCTACAGCCACAATGTCATGATGACTGTTGGCAGGGGGCTGGTGAAACTGGACGCTTTTTCCGCCTTCATCGTGGTCCTGTCCGAGGCCATCACCGTCCACATGTTTGCCTATGTCGGGGTGCCCGTGTCCACGAGTCAGGCGGTCGTGGGTGCCGTGCTGGGCATCGGCGTGATCAAGGGCGTCAAGACGGTCAATTTCAAGACTCTGGCTCGGATCGTGTTTGGTTGGATCGGAACGCCCGCCATCAGCTTCGGCGGCGCCTGGGTTTTGTATCGACTCTTCGAATTGGCTGGTCTCGTGTGAGCCTGTTCCGTTGCAATGCCCGTCGTTTGTGACGCATTTTTTTCTGGAAATCTTCAAATACATGGGTATAAGTACCGCCTTGAACCGACCCGCGGGGCTGTAGCTCAGCTGGGAGAGCGCATGACTGGCAGTCATGAGGTCAGGGGTTCGATCCCCCTCAGCTCCACTTGGGATTCCGACGAATCCTTGAACCGCGGTTGAAACCGGAATGGAGAGTCACATGAGTTCCCTTGGCAAGATGAAAAAGAGCAAGAGAAGCCGTCGAGACAAGAAGCAGAATAGGCGGCGCAAGAACTTGATGTCGGCTCGTTCCACGGAGCCAGCGGTGGAGTTTTTTGCGGCTCTCGGAGAACCTGGAAAGCCCGCTCCTAAGAAGTCGGTCTGAGACTCGTCTCCCACGTTCCCCCTCCGCTCATTTTTTCTTGCAACATTGCATCGACAGGAAGGCACGATCGCGTCTCGCGATTCCCTGACGGGAAATCGACAACGAATGCTATCCGTAGAGGATGTCGTCCCAGGGATGACGGTAGAGTCCCTGCTTGAGCCGGTTCTGGTCGAAGTAATGGCCGATCATGCCGATGGTCCGGCCGAGCAGGAACAGGCCGTTGAGTCCACCTGCTTCCAGAACCTGGGCGATTTCTTTTTCTTCGAAGTCCAGATCCTTCATCAGATCGAGGAACAACAGACCGATGCATCCGTCCACGTTCAGGATGAGATTGTCCTTTTTCTTGGTGGTCACCTTCTCGACTTCGAGGGCATAGTCTAGGAACGTGGTCTTGGTGAAGTGCTTTCTGGCGTAGTCCTTGAGCAGCTCGACCCGTTTGTCCGGGTTGCGGAGGCTCTTGATCCGGTGACCGATGCCCTGGATGTTCTTCTTGCGTGCCTTCATGTCCGCGACGAACTGCTCGGGTGAAAGTTCTGCGTCCAGCGCTTCCTTGAACATATGGGCAGCGCCCGCCACAGCGCCGCCGAAGCGAGGGCCGATGGTCAGAATGCCAGACGCTACGGCGCTCATCAGATCCCTGCCTGCTCTGGCGGTCACGATGGCGTTGTGGGCGCCTGACACGGCTGGACCATGGTCCGCGGTCAGGACGAGCACGAGTTCGATGAACTTGGATGCGTATTCAGGGAGCCTCCGTTTGAACCAGAGCAGGCCGATGACGTCTCCAATGCCCATGCCGCTCTCACACACCTCGCTGATGGGGATACCAGCGTAGGTGAGTTCCTCGCCGCGATCATCGCTGATGGTGGAGATGAAGTTCGTGGGGCGTCGTACGAGGCCGGCGGCGGAGGCCTGTTTGAAGTCCATCGGGATGGGGGGTAGGTCCTCGTCGTCCTTTCGGGGCGCGACGATTCCTTTGTCCTCCAGGGTTGCGAAGGTTTCGGCGATGGCCCTGTCGAACGTGTCGAAAGACTCGGGGACGATGGCGCCTGCTTCTCTGAGGGCCTGATTCTTGGCGGCTGCGGTTTCTTGGTCGGATCCTGCCTTGGCGCCGGCATGGCCAAACTGGATCGAGGTGGGCATGAGCGAGGCGCAGGTGCCCGTGACCCAGGCCACGACCGGTTTCGTGATGGCACCCTGTTTCAGGGCTTCGACGACCCGGTACTCGTCAGTGCCTCCCACCTCGCCCAGCAGCACGATCATCTTGATGGCCGGGTTGGCCTCGTAGCGCTCGATGTGCTCCATGAGGGTCGAGCACGGGTAGGCGTCGCCTCCGATAGCGATGCCTTCGAATACGCCGTCGCTGTTGCGTGCGATGATGTTGTAGGCCTCGTTGGACATGCCTCCCGACTTGCTGACGAAGCCCATGCTGCCCGGCCGGTGCAGCTTGGATTCGAGGATGTTCTCCAACGTGCCCCCCGTGTTGGCGATCTTGAAGGCACCGGCCACGATGCCGCCCACGGTTGCCGGGCCGATGATGACCTGGCCGTTTTGCTGGGCTCGGTGGCGCAGTTCACGGCTGCGGCGTTCCGGCACGCCTTCGGCGATGATCACCAGCGTACGGATGCTCTGCTCGCCGAGCGCCTGCATGGAGGTGCGAAAGGCCGAGCGGAACGAGGCGAAGTTGATGAGCACGTCCGCTTTCGGGTGCCTGCGGCAGGCCTCCGCGATGGTGCGGTACATCGGCAACAGGATTTCGCTGTTTTGCCAGAATACTTTGTGGAAGCCGTCCCGGTTTTCGTTGATCACGGCCGCGACCGACGGCGTCTTGCGGCCGCAGGCCTGGTCGAAGTCGAGCATTCGCTGGATGGCGTTGGCCTGGAGCCCGAAGATGAGGGCCTGCGTGTTCCCGTCGAAAAGGGTATGCTCGTTCATTGGGCACCTCCCATGTGCTGCAGGGACAAGGTGACGATATGGGTCATGTGGGTCTCCGGTCCGTAGACGTGGATGGGAAGGTCCAGTTCGTCGCCCAGGGCGCGCATGAGCTTGAGTCCGGTCTTGTAATTCGGACCGCCCCGGCGGACGTAGATTTCGACCCCGATTCGTCTCAGTTTGGACGCATACTCACGCAACGCCTCGATGATGCCGGTGAAGGTCTTGGCCACATCGGTGAAGTTGGCGATTCCGCCGCCGATGAGGAGCACCTTCTTACGTCCTTTGGGATCCTTGTTGCGGGTCATCAGGTCCAAGATGGTGACCGCGTACTGGTGGGTCATCTCGCGGTTCGGGTTGCCCGAGTACTCGCCGTAGTTGGCGAGTTCATGGCCATGGCCCAGGTCCGAGATGGTGTCGGCGTAGATGACCGAGGCGCCGCCGCCGGCCACCATGGTCCAGATGATGCCGTCCGGGTTCAGGATCGACAGTTTGAGCGAGGCGCCGGTCCGGGCGTCCAGGTCGGCAATGTGCTGTTCTTCCGGGCTGAACGAACGCCCGAACGGCGTGGGAAATTCGAGATCGCCCCAGACGTCCCTGGCCTCGAACTCGGCGGTGTCGTCTACCTTGGCGACCGTGTCGAGGGGGTGGACCACGCCGTTTACGATGGTCAGAGGGTTGATCTCCAGGTAGGCAAAGTGACCCTGAACGAACAGGTCATAGAGATCGGCCACCCAGCGCGCCATGAGTTCGACGTGTTCGTTCGCAAAGAGATCTGCGGCGCGGCTGCGCAGCGCGGCACGATCCAGGTCGGATCCGACAGGGATTTCCAGGGTCGTGACCTGGTCCCAGTTCTCTTCCACGTCCACGCCGCCCTTGGCCGACAGGTAGATCCGGTCGCCCTCCATGGTCGTGCGCATGGCCGCGTAGTACTCCATTTCGTGGGGTCGGTAGGGCTCGACGAGAAAGTGGGTCAGGGTGCCGGTGATGCTGCCCACGGTGACCTCGGTGCCCGCTCGTTTTTCGATCCATGCGTCGGCGGCTGCGAGGTCGAGGTCCACGGCGATGAGCCCATGTTTTCCCCGCTTTCCGAACAGTTGGTCGGGCTTGACCACGAGGCGGTGGTCCTTGAGCCATGGGTGGTCGCCGACCATGGATGTGAGGCGGCCTTCTGGGCTCACGAGCGCCACTTGGGCTGGTTGGTCCGCCAGAGCTTTGGCCAAGATGCGTTTGGCGTCGTATTCACGAATACCTTTTCTTGCCATGATAGGGATGTCTCCTCAAAAAATGTTTTTCGGGAACGTTGGTTATCCGTTGAGCCTCCGGTCCAGGTTCGTCGCAATTTTTTCGAGAAAGCTTTCAGTGGTTTCGTATTTCGTGATTGACGGCTGAATGAGATGTGTCAGGTCCTTGGTGACCACACCCTGTTCAATCAGGTCGATCACGGTTTCCTCGAGGACGTCGGCGAAGTGCACCACGTCGGGGGTCTCGTCCAGTTCACCTCGTTTGCGTATGGCGCCGGTCCAAGCGAAAATGGAGGCCACCGAGTTCGTGCTCGTGGGATTGCCCTTCTTGTACTCGTAGAAGTGGCGTTTCACGGTGCCGTGGGCCGCCTCGTACTCGAATGCTCCGGTGGGCGAGACGAGCACGCTCGTCATCATGCCCAGCGATCCGAATCCGGCCGCGACCATGTCCGACATGACGTCGCCGTCGTAGTTGCGCAGCGCCCAGATAAAACCACCTTTACTTTTGATGACTTGGGCCACGGCGTCGTCGATGAGCAGGTATCGATAGTTGATCCCCGCTTCCTCGAAGCGGGCGTGGTATCCTTCGAACACTTCGGCGAAGATCTGTTTGAAGTGTCTGTGGTAGGTCTTCGAAATCGTGTCTTTCACCGAAAACCACAGGTCCATCTTTTCGCTCAAGGCGTAGTTCATGCATGTGGCGGCGAAGTCTTGGATGGATTTGTCGGTGTTGTGCAGTCCCATGATGATGCCTGGTTGGGAGAACTCGAAGAGCTTGACGCTTTGGCTCCAGTCCGGCCTGGAGTTTGGTGTGTAGCACAGGGTGGTCACACCTGGTTCCGGAATGCGCAGTTCCTGGCTGCGGTAGAGGTCTCCGAAGGCGTGTCGTCCCACGATGATGGGTTTCTTCCAGCCGCACACGTGGGGCCTGATGTTCTTGACGATGATCGGTTTGCGGAAGATTGTGCCCTTGAGGTAGTTGCGGATGGTTCCGTTTGGGGACTTCCATTGTTTGGTGAGTTGGTATTCTTTGACCCGTCCTTCGTCTGGCGTGATGGTGGAGCACTTGACCCCGACCTTGTGCTTTTTGATGGCCTGGGCCGCGTCGATGGTGACCTGATCGCCGGTTTCGTTGCGATGGTCGAGCCCAAGGTCGTAGGTCTCGAGCTTGACATCCAGGTAGGAGAGGATCAGCGTTTTCTTGATGAGGTTCCAGATGATCCGGGTCATCTCGTCGCCGTTCATCTCCACGATCGTGTTCTTCACTTTGATTTTGCTCATGGTTCCTTTCCTCAAAGGGATTGGGGTTGTGGTGTCATCCGTGTCGTTGTCGGGTGTAGGCCAGCAGTCCGCCTGACTGGACGATTTCGGCCTGACGCTTGGTGAGGATCGGGGTGGCGTCCATCTGACGTCCCTTGGTCCTGTTTTCGACGCGCATTGGCTTGCCCGGCGACAGGTTGGACAGTTCGATGATCAGCTCGTCTTCTTGGTCGATGTCGCCCGTGTCGCACTGGAGGGGCAAGATGCCTGCGTTGACCAGATTGGAACAGTGGATGCGCGCAAAGGAGCGCGCCAGGACCGCCTTGATTCCGAGTTGCCACGGGCCCAGGGCCGCGTGCTCCCGCGAGGAGCCCTGTCCGTAGTTTTCGCCGCCCACGATGAAGCCGCCTCCCGCCTCTGCGGCCCGTTTGGCGAAAGTCGGATCCTGATAGTGGAACACGAACTGAGCGATTGCGGGCAGGTTGGACCGAAGATGCTGGGTCAGGGGCCCTGCTGGCAGGATGTCGTCGGTGGAGATGCCGTCTGCGACCTTGAGCAGGACCCGGCCGGTCAGTCGGTCACCCATGGGCTTCTGAGGCTTGATGGCTACGATGTTCGGGCTGCGTCTGATGGCGACCTTCGGGCCTTCTGGTTCGAGAAATAGCAGGGTGTCGATGACGTAGGGCCGCTCTTCGTAGGAGACCTGTGGAAGCTTGCTCGGGTCGGCGATGCAGCCAGCGATGGCCGAGGCCACGGCCGTTTCCACGCTGGACAGGGCCAGGTATCCCTTGTTTGTGCCGCCACGACCCACCCAGTTGCGATTCACGGTGCGCAGGGACAGGTGCCCGTTGCCCGGCACGAATCCGATGCCGATGCAGGCGTTGCAGCCAGGTTCGATCACCCTGACTCCTGCCTCGATGAAGGTTTCGATGCTGCCGTCCTGGAGGAGCATCTGTTCTGCCTGCCGAGATCCGGGAGACACGATGCAGTCCAACGTGGGGGCGACGTGGCGTCCCTTGAGGAGTTTGGCCGCGATTTGGAGGTCTCGATAGCTGCCGTTCGTGCAGGATCCGATGTAGACCTGGTCGAGGTGCGTGCCGGCCACCTCGATCATGTCCTTGACGTTGTCCGGCATGCCGGTCATGGCCACCAGGGGCCGCATTTGGGACAGATCGATGTGGATCACCTTGTCGTACACAGCGTCTGGGTCGGCGCAGAGGGGCTTCCATTGGTCCCCTCGGCCCTGGGCCGTCATGAAGTCATGGGTCACCTCGTCGGATGGAAAGATGGACGTGGTCGCTCCGGTTTCGGCTCCCATGTTCGTGATGGTGGCCCGTTCAGGAATGGACAGGGTTTCGACGCCCGGTCCGTCGTATTCGAGAATGAACCCCACGCCTCCCTTGACCGAGATTTCCCGAAGGAGATGCAGGATGACATCCTTGGCCGACGAGCCCCACGGGAGGCGGCCAGTCAGTTCGACCTTGATGACTTTCGGCACCGTCATGTAGAAAAAGCCACCTCCCATGGCCACGGCCACGTCCATGCCGCCGGCCCCGATGGCCATCATGGCGAGGCTGCCACAGGTCGGGGTGTGGGAATCCGAGCCGAGGAGGGTTTTGCCCGGGACGGCGAACCGTTCGTACTGGAGTTGATGACAGACTCCGTTTCCGGCTTTGGAATACAGAGCGCCAAAGTGGGATGCGGACGTTTGGAGGAACATGTGGTCGTCGCTGGATTCTCCCTTGAAAGCCAGGGATGTGTGGTCGTTGTACGACACGACCAGCGGTGCCTGGACCCGTTCCAGGTCCAGGACCTCGAATTCGAGCCAGGCCATGGTGCCCGTGGAGTCCTGGGTCAGGCATTGGTCGATCACCAGACCAATTTCCTGACCCGGAACCACAGAGCCGTCTGCGACATGTTGGGAAAGAATTTTCTGAACAATTGACTCGCCCATTTGGTCACCTCATCGTCGATCGTCAGTGGGAGATGCATCGGTTCGAGTAGGAACAATGGAACCCGCGCCTTGGGGGGCAACCGTGATTTGAAAGAAAAAGTCGGTTTGGAAGCAAGTTGCTGAAAAAATACCGCAAAGGCAGCGGCCGCTCACTGCCCTCAGGCGCAAGATATGAGGGACGGGTCAGAGAATCGACCTTGTTTTGTGGATGGAGCTGAAAGATCGGATGGTGTCGGACGACCGGGCAAGGGGCCGAATCAGGTGCTGCTGCCGCCTATTTCTCCGGAGAGTAGGATCTTCTTCAAGAGGTCGCGGATCTGACGTTTTTGGGGGCCTTCGCCCGGCATGAATTGGACTCCCATGCCCTGAAATTCGTTGTCTTGGCGGATCCAGACGACTTTTCCCGGGATGGCCACTGTTTCTCCTGACATCGGATCGAGGGAGAGGTTCAACGTGACCTTAGTGCCGACTGGCGGTGGGGAGAGGGTGCGGATCTGGACGCCGCCGGACCCGAGGTCGTCGGTGGCGCTGATGATGATGTCCCCCGACCCCTCCATCTGCCAGTCCACCGGAATTCCAACTGGCACCCGTTGATGTCGTCTGGCGGCAGGGCCGGTTGTTTCAGCCTCGGAGCCCGGGTGGGCGGCATTGATCAGGAATGCGACCGTGGCCAAATCTTCGTGGGCAATCTTGAGGTCAGCGCCCGATGGGTTCTTGGACAGGGACGCGACTTGGCCCCGCAGGAGTACTCTGTTGGGAATCTCGGGGAACATGATTTCCATCAGGATCTGTTCGTTGTCCGACAGGTTCGTTTTGGTGCTGTGGTGGATGGTGGCACCGGTTTCGTCCATGTGGACGTCTTTCAGGAAGTGCTCACCGGATTCGTAGCGTGCCGTCAAGATCTTCATCATGCCTGTTCTCCCGGGCGGGTGGTTGCATGTCGGATCCATGGCGCCACGTTTCTGTGGGCCTGTCTCAGAGGGCCGACATTGTCTTTTTCTTGCCAGAATCGTATCAGGAACCGGGAAAAACGCAAAAAATGCAGCGGTTTTTCGGCTGAAATCAGGTTCTTTGCGCTTTTGTAAGGCGGGGACGTTTGCTGAACAAGGTCTGCGTTCTTGCAAGAAAATGGTCTCTGTCCGTGCAGCACAGGGGGACTATTCTTGCAATATGTGGTATGTACCCTTGCAAGAAAATGGTTGCACAATTTGACAGATATGCTAACCGCCGCCATAGTTTGCAACACTGTAGCTGATTGCCGGCCAGCCGAAGACCAACCCCGAAGAGGTGAGGGTCCGGTGTCGGCCCATGGACGCACATGGTGCTTGCCCGGAGAGGTCGAGCCGGCTCGATACTTTCTTTGTAGTGGGCGCCAATGATTGTCGAATGCGGGATGTCCAATTGGATTGGTCTGTTTCTTGTGTTTGACAAACGCGATGGATCGGCCAGATTCGAAAATGATGTTCGATGCGCCGGAGGTTGGCCAGGTCGTGAGCAGCAGGATTCCTGAGAACGTGATTGCCGAGGTGCGGGAGCGAACCGATATCGTGGCGATTGTTGGCGAGTACGTACAGCTCAAGCGTTCCGGGGCCAATTATATGGGCCTGTGTCCGTTTCACGACGAGAAGACTCCTTCGTTTTACGTGAGTCCCCAGAGAAAGTCGTACTACTGCTTTGGTTGTCACGAGAAAGGGGACGCCATTTCGTTTCTCCGTAAGATGGAGGGCAAGGGGTTTGTGGAGGTCATCGAAGAACTGGCCGAACGAGCCGGGGTGGAATTGCCCAGGGTCGATGTTTCCCAACGAGAGTTGGATGCACGTCGGCAGCGGCGGGACGATCGCCAGAATTACCTGCGGGTCAATGACATGGCGGCGCGTTTTTTCGAGAAGCAACTCGAAGGCCCCCAGGCAGGCGAGGCGCGTAGGTATTTGGAACGACGCGGGGTGGACGAAGAGACTCGGAAACGATTTCGGCTCGGTTTTGCACCGTCCGGGTGGGACGGCCTGGTGGGCTGGCTGACGAGCAACAAGGTTCCCATGTATGTCGCTGCTCGTCTCGGTTTGGTGGTGGCCCGACGCAAGCACGAGTCGGAGCCAACGCAGCCGGCGGCTTCGTCGGAGGGCGCCGGGGAGGCAGCCGGGACGGTAGGCTCGAAGGGTGCGGGGGGCGGTCATTTG
This sequence comes from Deltaproteobacteria bacterium, assembly GCA_021162935.1. GTDB lineage: Bacteria > Myxococcota_A > Polyangia > HGW-17 > SLPX01 > JAGGXR01. The sequence continues at coordinate 56,898 of JAGGXR010000044.1, read as the reverse complement.
ACCGCCAGAGACGTGTATGATTTTTTTCGAGACCGCATCATGTTTCCGATTCGCGGTCCCGGAGGCGAGGTTCTGGGTTTTTCCGGGAGGATTTTGGAAGGCAGCACCGATCCCAGGAAGTACGTCAATTCACCTGAGTCTCCGGTGTTTCGCAAGGCGGACGGACTCTACGGTATTTTTGCCGCTAAGACGGATCTGCGTAAGACAGGGCAGACCGTGGTGGTCGAAGGGAACCTGGACGTGATCGCCATGCACCAGACCGGGCACCGTAACACGGTGGCTCCCCTGGGCACTGCCCTGACCAGGGGACACGTACATCAACTCCGCCGCTGGTGCCAGCAGGTGACTGTGTTGTTCGACGGTGACGAGGCCGGTCGCAAGGCTTCGGTTCGAGCAGCCGAGTTGCTGCTCGAATCCGGGCTCGACGGCAGGGTCGCGATGCTCGAAGATGGCCTTGATCCGGATTCTGCCCTCAAGGAGGTGCCCGAATCGGTGGATACAGCCATTGCCGAGGCGAGGCCGGCGGCGGATTTTCTTCTCAAGCGTGTCCTGGAGGGACACAGTGGTGGTCAGATTCCCGACCGGGCTAGGGCGCTTGGGCGGATGGTGCCCATTTTGGCTCGGGTGAAGGATCCCGTGGAGCGGGCCCTGTACACCGAAGAGGCTGCGGGTCTGCTCGGGCTGGACGTGAAATTGGTCAGGACCGAGGTCCATCGAGTCCTGGGCCACGGAGGCCGCGATTCCGCCGTGGTCTCGAAGCCGCAGCGGGAATTGGATGCAGTGCTTGCCTGTGGTGTGGATCTGCTGGCCCTTTTGGTGGCGCAGCCCCACCTAGCAGCGGCCGAAGGTGTGGCCGAAATCGTGGATCGGCTGACGAGTCCGGATCTGCGCAAGCTGCTTCTCCGGGTACTCGATATGCAGGCGGATTCGGGCCGTATCGATGTGGCTGAGGTGCTTGGTTCCGTGGAGGACGATCTCGCCGACTTGGTGGCGAGTGCGATCTTCGAGGAGAAATTTTTAGGCTCCATAGACAGTCATCAGGCGCTTCGGGAAATCCTTTTTGGGGTCAAGGTGGCTCAAATAAACGAAACGCTCAAGGATTTGGATCGACAGATGCGTCGCGCCAGTGCTAAAGGTGACCGACAGGAGGTGCGGAGGCTTGCGTTGCGAAAGCATGAGTTGACGTTCGTTCGAGAGCAGGTGGCCAGCGAGCGGACTTAGGAGGCTGTTCAAAATAGGGTTGCCAATTTGGGGCGTCGAGGCGCCCGTCTGGCACGAAGCGACGAGGGCGCGTACCGGGTGGTGGTACGCAACCGAGGAGCGACAAAGCCAGGCGGGATGGATCGGCGTTCCAGATGGCAGATTTATTCTGACCAGCTTCCTTAACGGGTGGTTTCAGCATGGACGAGGTAGCGTGCAAATGAGTAGCAATAAGACGAATAAAAGACGAGCAGCGACTTCAGTCAACAACAAGGGCCTGGGCGTTCGGGGGCAGATGGTCGGGCTGGGCAGGGGCAGAGTTCTGGAGGCGGAAGATTTCGCCACGAGGGACAAGCTGCTCAGATCCGGCAAAGAGAAGGGATTTCTGACCTACGATGAATTGAACGAGGCCATGCCGGATGGGCTCGCTGCCGAGCAGATCGACGAGTGGCTCAGTTCCTTCTCAGACGCGGGGATTCGTCTCGTGGACAATGCAGCCGACGTGGCGACTCAGGCAGACCCCACCGCCGCGACCGAAGAGGCCGAGCCGGTCGAGACGGATGCGAGCTATGCCAAAACGCATGACCCTGTGCGTCTTTACCTGCGCAAGATGGGGAGTGTTTCGTTGCTCACCCGGGAAGGGGAGGTGGAACTGGCCCGCAGGATCGAGGATGGAGAGGGCAAGGTCCTCGCAGTCGTGCTCAATTCGTCCCTGGCCGTGCAGGAGATCGTCAAGTTGGGTGATTTCCTCAAGCGGGGCAAGATGCGACTCAAGGACGTGGTTCGCGACGTGGACGATGAGGAGGTTATGGTCGACGACGAGAACCAGATCAACGAGGTCGTTAGGCTCATCGATCAGGTGCATCGACTGGACAGGGAGCGTGAGCGGCTTGCGGTCAAGATCGCTGACAAGGGTTTGTCGCAACAGATGCGAAAACGCCTTCTGTCCCAGCGTGAAGGGGTCAAAAGGGAGATGTTCCACACCCTGTTGATCTTGCGATTGAGCAAGAATCAGATCGAGTCCATCGTGTCGAAGATCAAGGGCTTGGTGTCTCGGGTGGAGGTCGCCGAGAAGGAGATCGAGCGGGCCGAGCGGAGGGGCGGGATGTCCGCCAAGGACATACGTCGGACCTTGACCGAGATGAAGCGTTCCCGCCATTCGGGGCGTCGCATCGAGAACAAGCTCGGGGTCAAACAGGAGGAACTCATTGAGGCGGATCGTGTCATTCGGGTCGCCAAGCGCAAGGTCAGTCGGGTGGAGCACGAGGCCGGCATGGCCGCCCATCAGCTCGTGGCCGTGTGTCGGGAGATCAGTGAGGGAGAAAAATCGGCTGAACGGGCCAAGTGTGAGCTCGTCGAGGCGAACCTTCGGCTCGTGGTCTCCATTGCGAAAAAGTACACGAACCGCGGATTGCAGTTTTTGGATCTCATCCAGGAGGGCAACATTGGGCTCATGAAGGCCGTGGATAAGTTCGAGTACCGTCGCGGGTACAAGTTTTCCACGTACGCCACCTGGTGGATTCGGCAGGCGATCACCAGGTCCATTGCGGACCAGGCCCGGACGATCCGGATTCCTGTGCACATGATTGAGACCATCAACAAGTTGATCCGGACGAGCCGATACCTCGTTCAGGAGTTGGGACGGGAGCCGACCCCGGAAGAGATTGCCGAACGCATGGAATTGCCTTTGGACAAAGTGCGCAAGGTCCTAAAAATCGCCAAGGAGCCCATTTCTCTCGAAACACCGATTGGCGAGGAGGAAGACTCTCATCTGGGAGACTTCATCGAAGACAAGGGCGTCGTTTCTCCTTCGGAGGCCGTGATTTCCGCCAACCTGGCCGAGCAGACCCGCAAGGTCCTTGCGACCCTGACGCCTCGTGAGGAGAAGGTGTTGCGGATGCGCTTCGGCATCGGGGAGCGGTCGGACCACACGCTGGAAGAGGTGGGGCAGGACTTCGCCGTCACCCGAGAACGTATCCGCCAGATTGAGGCCAAGGCATTGCGGAAGCTGAGACATCCCAGTCGTTCCAAGAAGCTCAAGAGCTTCGCCGAGACTTGATTTCCCGCGATCCGAGTCGTCGCGACATTCCGGTTCGGCCGAAAACTCATCTTGAACCTTAGGAGGCTGGTCAGAATAAATCTGCCATCTGGAACGCCGATCTATCCCGCCTGATATGGAACGACCTGTCAATACCACCACCGAACTTTTTCACGACGTATCGGCAAAGGTTACGCTAAACACAGCAATCAGGCCGGATGCGTGGCTTTGGGCCACGCTATTCTCATTTCGCAGTCTCATCCACGAACCTGCAAAATGGGGTCGGTCGTTACATTGTGACTGAGATGCTGAGGGTGGCAGTCGAAGAGAGAAGCCTCCGGTCCACGTGTCCCGATCCGTCTGTCCGTTGAGCGATGTCAGGGGGGGCCGTGATCCTTGGCCATGATTGTGCTATGCTTCTCAGTGATTTTGCTGTTTGCAAAGAAAGTACGGATTGCAAAGGAAGTACGGACATGGAAAAGGCCCGAAAACGGGGTTTTGCATGATTGGCGACCAGTTGGAGTTAGAAATCGGGGGGGGGGGGCGCTTGGTCCTGTCGGCTTCCGTGGTAATCCTGTTGGTGGGCGTTGCAGGCTGCCGGGGTAGGGCCGTGCCGGTTGGCGACGACGGTGGACGGGATGGAATGGGAGACGCTCAGGGTCGGTGCGGCGACGGTCTGTGCGCCTCCGACGAGACGGCACAGGATTGCGCTGAGGACTGTCAGGCCTGCAATGGACTACCCGAACAGGGGTGTTGTGATGGGGCGCACCTGTATCGGTGTCAGGACGGGACGCTTCGATTCTCGGACTGTGGCGAGCAGGGGTGCGGCTGGGACGGGGCCGGCTATGTCTGTGGCGGGCAGGGGGAGGACCCGGATGGTACCTGGCCGAAGGACTGTGGTTGCGGAGCTTCGAAGGTGTCAGCGACTCCGCTGGTCTATCACGGTGCCATCGGCCCGGAGGCTGTCTGTCTGACGGGCGGCCAAATTCTGGCGATTGGAGCCCTGGCGGATCGGAAGGGTGGCGCGTATGAGAATTTCTGCACGGCCACCCTTGTCGCCGACAAGGTGGTCTTGACAGCTGCTCATTGCGTGCTGGACGAATGGGGCAATCAGACGGTGGATCCTTCGACTCTATTTTTTATCGTGGGCTCGGACGTATCGGCCCCTCGCCACGTGTTTGCAGTTCAGAGCGTGTATGACCACAAGGGATACGACTGGGAGGCCATCCATGATGAAGGGATCGTGATCCTCAAGGAGTCGGCGACCGAGGTCCTGCCGGAAATTCAGCCTCTGTCGGTCAATGACGAGGATCTGGATCAGGGTTTTGTTGGCAAAGTGGTCCAAAATGTCGGGTTTGGCTCCACGGAGACGGACGAGAACAACACGAGGCGGTTTTGGACGACCGAGCCGGTGACGGAACTCGATGCGGGTGAGTACATCGTCTACGGGAGTCACTGGAGTTCGGTGTGCTACGGCGACTCAGGCGGACCCTCGCTCTATGGCTTCGCCGATGGGTCCGTTCGGGTGGTCGGGACCGTGTCTTGGGGAGACACGTCCTGCATGGATTATGATCACTTTTGCCGGGTCGATGCGAATCAAAGTTTCTGGAAGGACTACTTGGCTGGTTGGGATCCCTGTTTTGGGCTGGACGAGAAGGGAACCTGTACCGGCCAAGTGGCTCAGTGGTGCAGCAACGGTCGACTCGTCCAGCGCTGCTGTGATGGTGCTTGTGGATTCGATCGTTTGGGCCGCGCTCGGTGCCTTTCCCAGGACTGTCCCGGCCTGGACGAAAAGGGAGAGTGTGATGGTGGCCGTTTGTTGTGGTGCGATCACGGGGTCGTGCGTCGGACTTGGTGTTCGGCCTGTGGTTTCGGCACCTGCGGTTGGGTGGATGATCAGGTGGGAAACGCCTGTCAATAGGTAGGATGCGGCTTGCAGCCTACTTGAGCGGGCCCCAGATGTGAGACAGAGGATTCGTCTGATGTTGTGGATCTCCAGCTCATGGATTTGGTCTGTGTGATTTTTCGTCAAAGGGTTGTGTCGAACCAAAAAGCCATGCTAAGATTCGCCAGACGAATGCTTCTTGTACGGGACATGATGGAATCGAACCTCGCGTTGGCCATAGGTAGACGATGTCTTTGGTAGACACTCATGACCGAACCTTGCAGATCAAGATCGTGTTCTACGGTCCTGGCCTGTGCGGCAAGACGACGAACCTGGAACAGTTGAGCCATCAGCTCAACCCAGAGCGGACTGGCGACCTGATGGTGCTGGACACGACCGGCGACCGGACCTTGTTTTTTGATTGGATGCCGGTAGAACTCGGTAAAATCCGCAGTTTCGATGTCAAGATCCAACTCTACACGGTTCCTGGGCAGGTTCGGTACAACAATACGAGGAAGCAGGTTCTGGCGGGCGTGGACGGCATCGTGTTCGTGGTGGATTCGCAGGTCGAGGCCATGGACCAGAATCAGTTCAGCCTCCAGAATCTGAGAGACAATTTGGCGGAGCACGATATCCGTCTCGAAGACCTTCCCATGTTGGTCCAGTACAACAAGCGGGATTTGCCCTCCGCATTGCCTGTGGAGCAGTTGGCTCGCGAGTTGGGCCTGAGTCGGTATCCCTTCATCGAATCGGTTGCCTCAAGCGGTGAGGGCGTCCTCGAAACCTTACGGCGGATCGTTCGTCTGACTCTCCAAACGATCAAAGAGGACCTGGACCCGTTTGCGGAGAATTCGCGGCATTCGCGTCCGGATGTGCCCATGGACGGGCATGCCCTGCTCGAACGCATCATGAGTGGCGAGGGGGACGGCAATGGCGCAGAAGCACCGGACGACCAGGCGGAAAAGAACCTGGAAGTCGCGATCGAGGATGCGGAGGTCGGCGTCGACGGTGAAGGCGCATCGGCCGAATCGTCCAGGCGATCTGCGCCGGAAACTATGACAGGTGCAGTCGAAGACGTCATGGATGCCGAGGCTTCCTATGATGCGGTCGAGGTATCCTATGAGTCGGAGGCCGTCACGGCCCTCGAATCCAGGTTCGAGGAGAGAATGTCTGCGGTCGATGACATGGTGCAAGGCCTTCAAGCATTGGTGGACGAACTGGTCGCCGATGTGAAGCAGCGAACCAATGTCCAGGATGAGTTGGTGGAGAAGTTGGCCGTCGTCCAGCGGGTCACCTCGTCTCTTGGTGCCCGGGTTGCTGGGATCGAGCGGCGATTGGAGCGTTTGGAACGACAGGATGACAGCCCGCAGCGGGTGGCTCAGCTTGACGAGATGAGTCGATTGCTCGGGGAGTTGGCGCATGTCCTGTCGGAGCAGGCAGCCACGTGGCGGGTGCGCCATGTGATTGAGGGGGCCCAGGAAAAGGAGGGCTTGCGTTGAAAGGAAGGGGTGACAAGAGTTTTTTCCGATCGATTCGACTTGTTTTGATCGAATGTTTCGTTTTTGCTGCAGTCGTGGTGCTGTTCAATGGTCCTGTTCGGGCTCGCCCGGTCGTGAGCCGAGCGCCCGTGGCTCGCATGCACCCACTGGTTGGTGCTGAGTTTCATCATCCGATTCAAAAGGGATTCGTAGATCGGCGATGCCTGCGACGGTTACGGCGTCTCAAGGTTCGTTTTCGTAAAACCAGGTCGGTACGGGGGGTTGCGACTCCAGTGGAGATTTTGGGCGGACGGCTTGGTTCCATTCGATATCGTTCTTTTTTCGGTCACGACCACATGCTCATGGACTGTCGCCTCGCCGTGGCTTTGCAACGGGCGTCCCCCATCTTTCGTGTGAACGGTGTCAAGGAGGTTCTCTACTCAAACTTTTATAGCTGGAGGAACGTGGACGGGACGAATCGATTGAGCCTCCATGCCCTTGGTTTGGCTGTGGACATCCATGGGTTCGTTGCGCGTAATGGTCGCAGGGTCATGGTAGAATCCGACTATGAAAAAGGACTGGGTCGGGGCAGAACCTGCGAGGGTCATGCCGAGACCTGGAAGGCGCGGCTGCTTCGGGATCTGGCCTGTGACCTGGACGCCTCGAATCTGTTCGGCAGAATCTTGACTCCGGACTACGACCACGGGCACAGGAACCACTTCCATATTTCGACGTTTCACCCGCGCGATCGGGCCAAGAAGCGCATCTATCGGACGGTTCTCGTGGACGTCAAGGGCGTGTTGTGGCCGTGGGTGCTGCGACGACCGGTGCGGGCTAGGTATCGGTTGTCCAGGATCCGGAGGATCGTGCGGCGTCGACAGCTCATGATTCATCGTTGGTATCGATGGCATCGCCGTGTGGCGCGTGACAAGCGGTGGAGGCATCGTCGTGGCTAGAAGGAGACAGAGTTCACACAGCCCCTTCGGGGTGCCGACGCTGCCCAGGGTCGAGGGCACAGCGGACATTTCGTCGCCCATGGTATCCGATGATCCGCAGCCCCTGCCTCCTCCTCCCGTGGTGGAGGAGAGTATCGAGCCGCATCTGGATCTGGTGCCTCCGACTCCAAAGTACGAAAATTTGGTGGCAAGTCGGTATGAGATTCTGGACCAGATAGGCACGGGAGGCATGGGGGCGGTGTACAAAGTCCGCCACGTGGAACTCGGGAAGATTTTCGCCCTCAAGATCATCCATTCGGAGATGTCGGAGAACCCCAGGGTTCGTGAGATGTTCTATTCAGAAGCTAGGGTCGCCAGTTCTTTGGAGCATCGCAACATCGTATCCATTACGGATTTCGGTGAGGACGTACGGCGAGGCGCCTTCATCGTGATGGAGTATCTCAAGGGGGAGAGCCTGGCGGATCGTCTCGACCGACAGCGCCGGGTGGATATGAAGACGTCCTGCGACATCATCCAGCAAACAGCGGACGCCCTGTCGTACATGCATGCCAGCGGCATCATCCATGGAGACATCAAGCCAGAGAACATTTTCTTGGCCAAGGCGAATCGCGATGACGACCGACGTCGCAATCTGGTCAAGGTCCTCGATTTTGGATTGAGCCGCATGGCTTTGCCCTATGGCACGGTGTCCGGGGATCAGCTCGCGGGGACTCCCGCCTATTTGGCTCCGGAACGCATCTGTGGCGCCGCGCCGGACGAAAAGAGCGACCTGTATTCCCTGGGCGTGCTCTTCTATGAAGTGTTGACCGGAGATGTTCCGTTTGACGGAAACGTTGCGCAGATTCTACACGCGCATCTCGATACGCCGCCCACGCCCCCGTCGTTCAAGGTGGACGACCCACACGTGGACGAGCGTATCGACGACATTATTTTGACATGCTTGGCCAAGGAGCCCGCTGCCCGATACAAGAACGTCAAGGCATTTTCAGAGGCGATGAGCCGGTTCATGGTGGACCTTGGAGTTTTTCGGAGGCGTGCAGTGACGCCCGTACCATCACCAGCTCCCAGACCTCGTGACGAGGCTTGCCGTAGCATGGTGGAAACGAATCCTCTGCCCATGTTTGCCCTGAATGCTGACGGAAAGCTGACCATGGCGAACAAGAGCTTTGCTCTGTTTGTGAAGGAGCAGGCGGTACGTCTCGTGGGACGTCGGCTCATGCAGACGAGGCTCGGCCGATTTTGTCCAGGCCTGTCCAAAGATCTGGAGCATGTGCTCGCCAACAACAAGATTACGAGTCGTGAACTGGTGTTCCGTCAACCTGATGGAAGCATGAGCACGCTGCTGGTCTGGTTGGCCCCTCTGGTGGTCGGCGGCATCATCGTCGGAGCTCATGGGGTGGTGCATTGGGTGACCAAATAGGGATGGAAGCCGTCGCTTCAGCTAGGTGCAGGTGAGGTGGGGATCCTGTTCAGTTTGTCGTGGACTGTCATGAGAGAGATTTTGCCACGGCATCCGCAAAGTGGAAACATGTGATGAACGCATCGACCATCTTGTCCTGATCGAAGGTGTCGAAAGTCTGATGGACGAGCCTGAAGTTTCGGCGCATTCGAGTCAGTTCCACGATTTCTACGCCGAACTTATTGGATAGCTTCTCGGCACTGGCCAGGAGCCGATTGAGCTTTCCCGTCAAGGATTCCGAGTAGATGGTGACTCCGCAGCTCAGACATCTCGTGCCGAGGGAGACCTCCATTGCGTTGTGAGGTCCCCCGAGCGATGTCCATTTCGTGGAACTGGCCGAGAGGCTTGCCGGGCCCTGATAGAATTCGATATGCTGCTCGGAAAGTTTGGAGCGAAGCTGCTTCGCCACGGCTTCGATGTGCTCGTCGGCCGTGGATTCGACGAAAGACGCCAGGTAGGAGACGGTCGCGCCGTGTCGTCGGTAGACGTCGTGGAAGGCACTGAGGATATCGTCCTCTTCGCAGCCCGTGCATTGAAAGACGTGTTCCATGAGGCGGCACAGGACGTCGCCGTATCGATTTGTCAGGTTGACCAGTCGGTCGTACAGATCGGGAGCCAGATCGGAAGGGAGTTCTAAGTCCAGCCAGTCGCAGAACGCCCTAATATGGGGTTGGGCCTGCTGGTTGACCGTGCCGCTCTCCAGGAGACGCCGGAGAAAGAGCGGCATCCAGGAATAGTTGAGGTGCCGGAAGACTCTGGTTTCACCGGGCGAAAGATTTCCGAAGCTCAAGAAGATCGGCAAGATGTCGTAGCTGCCCGCATCATCGGCTCCCCATTGGGAGTAGAGGTCCAGGAGATAACGTTCGCTCTGGTGCTCACGCTTCGGCCGGGGCGGCCCGTGGCGAAGCCGCCACGTGTGTTTCGGTTCCACGTTGTTTTCCACGTACACAGCCAGGTTGTACGAGTTGTTCCATAGGCAGATATCGATCTTGCCCCCGTCCGATCGTCGTCGGATGTCGGTGGAGACGTTGGTGTCACGAAGATCGGCGGACAGGACGTCGAGTCGATCCCAGGTCAGCAACCGTTCCTGGACAGCCTGATACGGGATGGGGCTTACTTCGGGTAATGGCTCGTTCGCATCCTGTGGCGGGCTGGCCAAGGCAGCCGCCAGAAACCTTTTGAGGAAGAGATCCTCCATGCCATGGTCGGCGTTTGGATCCAAGAGCCACGCCACGAAGGTGGAATGTTTCGCCTCCACGTACTCCATGTGGAACAAGGTGAAGACGTTCGCCATCTTCATGCGCATGTCCACGTCCATGAAGTCGATGTCCGAGAGGAGCTTGCCGAATCGTTGTCGAAAGTCCATGGGCACTCCTCGCTGAGGTGCTGTTTCGGCAGTGAATGTTTTGGCTAGTTGCAGGTTACAGATAGGTGAAAGTCGTCATGGGCGTCGTCGTAGCCATCCACGATGACGTAGTAGGTCGTTCCTCCCGTGGCATCGAACGAGACGGTTTCATCGGTTGCGCCGCTTTCTTGGCTGGCTGCCACGCAGGCGTTGCCCGAGACGTCACAGTCCGATGAGTCTCCCCCTACGACGATGAGGTCGAGATCCTCGCCGTTTGCCGTAGACAGATGCATGGTGACCGAAGCGCCGCTTGCCGTCTGGAAGAGGAAACTCGTCTCCGGACCTGTATCTGTGTACTGGGCACAGTTGGTTCCACTGCCGTACGAGTCGATAAGGGCTGGGTTGTTGGACGTAGTGGAATCCACCTCGGCTCCACATGCGAGGGTCTGTTCCGAGCGACAGGTGGGACAGGAACTGTCTCCATAGCAGTCGGGGTCGTCGCAATCGGTACTTCCATCACTGTCGTCGTCGACTCCATTGCTGCAGTTTTCCGTGGAGGAGCAGTGGGTATCGTTGGTGCAGTCGGAGTCATCGCAATCGGTCTGTCCGTCGCCGTCGTCGTCGACGCCGTTGGTGCAATCCTCAGGTGTGCCGCCACAGGCGACCGTGTTGGCACAATCTGAGTCGGCGCAGTCCACCAGACAATCATGATCTTCGTCTTGGCCGTCGGAGCAGTTCGTTTCATTGGATGGGGCTGTTATGCAGGTCAGATCGAAGAGACAGGAGAAGATGTCGTTGCAGTCGCACAGGAAGTTGCCGTCGTCGTCCGTGCCGTTGTCACAGATTTCTCCGGTGGAAGAACAGGATGCATCGTTCGAGCAGTCCACGTCGTCGCAGTCGGTTGCGCCGTCCTGGTCGTCGTCGATGCCGTTGGTGCAGTTTTCCGTCTGTCCTCCGCAGTGGGCATCGGCGTGACAGTCCGCATCGTCGCAATCCACGAATCCGTCGCCGTCGTCGTCCTGGGAGTTGTCACAGATTTCGGTCTTGTCGTTGCAGCCGGACGTATCGATTTGGCACGTGCCGGTGCACTTCAAGGCGCCCCCGGCAAACCCCATGGTCTGGCAGGTGGCGCCTTTGAAGTTCGTGGTGTCGCATTGTTCACCGGCTTCCACGACTCCGTTGCCGCATTTCGTCCCTTGGGTGCATTGGGACGTGTCGAAGGTGCAGTTGGCCTTGCAGGCAAGACTGCCGCCTTCGAAGTCTTGACCGATGGTCTGGCAGGTTTTCCCCCCGAGGTTCGATCCGTCGCACTGTTCAGCGCCCTGCAGGATGTTGTCCCCACACTGGCTTTGCTGGGAGCATCCGGCTGTGTCGAACGTGCAGTCAGCGCTGCAGGATAAGTTGCCGCTGCCGAGGTTCAGCAAGGCACATGTCATGTTGTTGATGTCGAGTCCGTCGCACTGTTCGGTGCCTTCTCGGACGCCGTTGCCGCATGCTGCATTGGCGGAGCATCCCGTGGTGTCGTAGGTGCAGTCAGATGCGCATTTGAGCGTCCCCGTGCCGAGGCTCAACGTGGCACAGGACTGGCCTGCTAGGTCGAGACCCTCACATTTCTCGGTTTCGTCCCGCAGTCCGTTGCCGCAGGTTCCCGATCCGCTGCCGTATCCCTTCGCACAGCTCCCTATCGTTACAGAGAGCAAGAGACCGACGGCAGCAAGGATGAGGGCGATCGCTGCATGGATCCGACCGTGGGGCGATCGAACGGCCCCAGAAAACTGATGATCATGATGGACGCAATAAGACATGAAAGCGACTCCGTTGGTTCATGTGGGAGGGCAGCGGGCCTTCGACTCGCGCCACGCCCTTGCCCTTTTCCTGACACGTAACAGACTCTAGTCGAAAAAGGGGCTGAGGAAAAGGGTATTGACACGATTTATGCCAGAAGGCCTGGTCTTGGTACAGAAAGGCTTGGAGGTGCGTGGATGGCTTCGAAATCGAGTATCTATCTCGACAATGCAGCAAGCGCTCCGCTGCGCGTCGAGGTGCTGGCGGCCATGAACGAGGCAGGACGGGCGGAGTTCGCGAATCCATCGTCGTCGCATGGGGCTGGCCGTAAAGCTGCCGCCTGTGTGGACGATGCGCGTCAGCGTCTGTTGGTTGCCCTCGGGCTGGACGATTCGTGGCGAGTCCTGTTCACTTCGGGCGGCACCGAGGCAGATGCATTGGCCGTTATCGGTCGTACCGCTTTGGTCGTGGATCGAACTCGGAAGCAGGCTGCGGCCCCCACGGTTGTGACCACGGTCATTGAGCACCCGGCAGTGCTGGGCTGTCGTTCCATCCTGTCTCGCATGGGGGCGCACCTGGAGATCGTGGAATCGGATCGGGATGGGCATGTGCCACCTGCGGCCCTGGCCGAGGCCGTGTCGCCACACACGGCGGTCCTGTCGGTGATGCACGTCAATAATGAGCTTGGGACCGTCCAGGACGTGGACTCGGCGGCGAAGTTGGCCAGACTGAAGAATCCGGAGATCATGATCCACAGCGATGCCGTCCAGAGTCTCGGGATGCTCGGGATCGATACCTTGGCTTCCTCGGTCGATTGCATGAGCCTGTCGGCCCACAAGATCGGCGGCCCGCGTGGGGTTGGCGCACTCGTCTTGCGACGGGGTATCGAATTGGCCCCTCTGACCGGGGGCGGCGACCAGGAGGAGGGCCTGCGCCCCGGGACGGAGAATCTCGTCGGGATCGTTGGCTTCGCTCGGGCCGTCGAACTCTGTCGGCACGATGATTCGGGCAGGATTCTGGGGTTGACCGAGCGACTGCAGTCCGGCATCGAACGGAGAATTGATGGCGTGCAGTTTCATGGCCGCGTTCTGTCCGGGCACATTTTGGCCCTGTCGATTCAGGGCATTGGTTCGGATGTGTTGGTGCGGGCCCTGTCGGATCGGGGAGTGTATGTTTCTTCTGGTTCCGCATGCCATTCGACCAGGAAGAGTCACGTGGCCAAAATATTGGGGCTTGGGCCGAATTGGGGGACGATTCGATTTTCCCTGTCCTGGCAGACCACCCAGGATGACGTGGACCAGGCCCTCGACGTCCTCTGTGCCGTGGTTCGAGATTTTCGCGTCTGAGGGACGATTGGGTGGGTAACCCTTTTCTTCGATGTCATGAGCCATATCACTGCTCGGTCTCCAAACTTTGGATCGTTTCTAGGCTTCGTCTGGAGTGCGGATCTTTTAGCCCGACGGAGAAGGGAAAGAGTTTTTATTCGGGTGAGACAGGCATTCGATGGGTGAGTCGAATTCGCGAAAATAAGTGACGACGCCTTGAGCGAATTTGACGAAGAGGTGTGGCATCGAGGTCAGACATTGTTGCGGAAATTGGTGCAGGCATACGTGGACCTGCAAGCGTTTATGGAGAAGCCTGCAGAAGTGATCGGGGCGGACGGTGTGGCCCGCAAATATCGGCGCAACCGGGAAACACGAAACATAGGGACGATATTTGGGGAAGGAGTTGTGGGACAAAGTCGGTACGAAAGTGGGCAGCAAGTGGCGGGGCTTTGTCCGCTGGACGGAGAGCTGAATTTGCCAGCGGGCAAGTACTCACATTCAGTGGCAAAGCGGGTTTCGGGATGGGCGACGATGGGGGCATTTGATGACGCAATTGAGACGATTGAACAGACGTTTGGGATCACGGTGCCGAAACCGGACGCAGAAACGCAGAATGCAAGGCCGACGTGACAGGGCTGCGTGAAGGGGGGGGGCTTGTAAAGCATGCTGGCCGGGGACGCGATGAGTGCCCCATCGGTGCGATGAATCACACCCCTACGAAAATTGCGGCAGGCAAGGTGAACGCGCCCGAAGGGCCGTCCGTGCGCAGCCGTCCGCCGGAATCAACTCTGCTCGGAGGCCGTAGCCGTCGGGAACGGGACAGGGGGCCGGGAGCGGGATGCGGGCTCAGTTCCTCCAGGAAGTCCGACGCCGCAACAGGGACAAAAGGAGCAGGCCGGCCACAAACAAAAACCCGAAGATCCCAGCACCCGACGGCATGCCTCCAGCAGCACAGCCGCAGCCGGACGACTCGGAGCTGCCATCAACCACCGCCCCGTCGCCGACACCACCGTCCTGCCCTTCCGTGACACAGACAGAGTCCACACAAGCCTCGCCCTCGGCGCAGGCATGGTCGCAGGATCCGCAATGCTGCGGATCGCTGCTCAGGTCCACACATTCGTCTCCACAGGGCACCAATGGGTCCTCACAGTCACCAGAATCGAGCACGTTGATGCTCAGATCTGCCCGGGCCAGCAGAGAGTCTGCGTTTCGCGCGTACAGGGAAAACAACCAGGTCCCCGGCTGCGCAGGCCGACCCGACAGGATGCCGTCGCGACTCAGGGTCATGCCGTCGGGCAGTTCGCCGCCGATGACCAGCCACAGGATCGGAATCCTGCCGCCCAAAGCCGCCAGCTCGAAGCTGTAGTCCCGACCTGCCACGGCATCGGGCAAGTTGTCTGTCTCGATCTGGGGTGGCTGTCCTGCCTGGGTCCCAAAGACCATTGGGGCGCTGCCGGTTTCTTGGGCCCCCATGTCAGGTGCCGGCCCGAGGTAATAGCCATCGAAGTTGGGCAGGGCCGTGGCCCCGTCCTGGCCCGCCGAGCCTTCTTGGAGTTGGAACTTACCCGTGGAGGTGGCCGCATCGAACCCTGCGCCGGCGACATACGTGGGAATAGCCTCGATCCCGTGGGTTTCCGACCCGTCGGGCACATCGGCGCTGTACATGTCATAATCGAAATCGTTGTCCACGTTCCCGTCATGAATCGCAATGGAACGCGACGCCTCGGACCGCACATGGAGGATGTTGTTCCTCGTGACGCAATGTTTAATCCAACGGCCCGACCCACCAAGCCCGCTGCAGCCCTCGTCGTCGGCGTTCCAGACCGTGTTGTGGAACAGGTACATGTGGCCCGTCATCCAGTCCACGCTTCCGGCATATCCCATCTTCAGAAAGGGGCCGTAGGTGCCGGGATTGCTGTCTTCGGGGCTGTAGCAGCGCCCGGATACGTTGCGCCAAAAATACCAGGGGCCGATGGACACGGCCGCATTCGCGTAGGCCAAATAGGTGTCTGTGACGTGGTTGGCCCAGATACGCACGTTGCGGCCACCGCCCTCGGCCTCGATGCCATCGTCCCAACAGTTGGCCAGGTCGTTGCCGTAAATGTCTGAATCCGGACCGGGAAAGCCCACGAAACTGCCGTTTGAACCGCCGCCGATGATGTCGTTGTAGTAATGATCCTCGTCCGACCAGACCTTGTTGTAGCGAAACACGTGGTTTCCGGCACTGTTGTAGCACACGATCGCCTGCGGCCCTGCCGGGTGGTTGGAGCAACTGTTCTCGGAGTGACAGTTGTACTCGGCCCAACTGTTGGCATCGTATCTGGGATGGTGCATGGCGCAGCGCTGCACCACCATCCTGGTGACATCCGTGTCGCTGAAGAACACAGCGGCATCCATGTTTCGGCCGTAGTCTCCGTCGAAATCCAGGCGACCCCATCCCGAGATGTCGCAGTCTTCGATGGTGATGTCGTGTCCTCCCAGGATGCGGATGCCATCTCGGCTGGCCCCCTTGAGGGTGAAGCCTCGAATGATGACATACGAGGCATCCACCGAAATGTCGTAGTCGGCCTGGTCGGCCACGTCGATGGTCGAGCCCGTGCCGTCGTAGAGGATGTAGCCGTCCGGGGTCCCTGACTCGGTGATGTCGAACTGGTCACTTCCCGACGGCACCTGCACCGTCTGCGAAATGGGAAACGTCTCCGGCCAGGTGCTCGCGGTCACGGTCGCGATCTCCGATCCGTCATCCATGGAAAGCTCGATTTCATAGGTCGCCCCTGGCCGCAGGTGCACCAGGCTGCCCCGGTAGTCAGCCAGGTCTTCGTCCGTGCCGGAGATGGGGTTGTAGCGCATGGGCAACCCTTGGAGCCACACGGTCGTATCCGCCTCCCTGTATCGGACCAAAACGTGGCGATCTCCGCCCCCTCCATCCGGAGACCAGTACAGGCCGATGCTGTGAAAAGTAGCAACCGCTCGGGGTTGATCCGCCCGAGCATCTCCAGATATGGCCAACCACACTGTCCAGAGCACCGACATCCCGACAAAATGTTTCATCCCATGTCTCATGTTCATGCCAAACCTCTCCTTGTGTTGCACTTGCCCAACCCCTACTCCCACCGACCAACACCCGTACGACATACGAACAGGTCACAGCACAAGATTTCCACAAGAACCGCCGCGCCGCAAGCCCCGCTTTGTCCTGGAGTAATCTTCTAGCCCGACGGAGAACTGAAATGGAACCATCTTGCAAAATTTGTGAATGAGAAACTGCCCACAACGTTGTCAGCCCTGACCTTGGCCGCCCGACGTCGGCGGCGACAACTTCCAGCCCTATGTCTGGCCGCATGACGTCGGACGCCTCGGGGAAAAAGAGCCGCACTTCGTCTGGTCGATGTTGACCTGAAAGCATCGTCTGTGGCACTCTGTCGGCACCGCTCGAAGGTTTGTCTGGGCGGGTCATGGGAAAAGAGTCACATTTGGAGGCCATCGTGGCAGGACGGTTCAGCGTGCGAAAATCCGGCCGTAGCATCGCGAAGCTAGCGGGGACTGTTTTGATCGGTGTCGTGATGATGACGTCCGGCCGTGCCCTTGCCCGTCCTGGGGCGGCGCTGTCGTCCTGGGGGATCGTGACGGCTGGACCTCAGTTTCGAGGCTTCGATACGTCCCATTTTATGGTGGGTGGAGGTGTGGTCGTCGAGGGCGGCGGGACGAACTGGATCGGCGCGCGACTTGCGGTTGGTGGAGGCTGGTGGAGCACGAAGGCTGAGGTGTTGGACTCCACGTCGAGGCTTGCAAAGGAAGCCATGCTGACTGCTTCGTTCGGCCCGGTCATTCGGGTGTCGGGCTTTCCCTGCATCGCCCATCGGCTTGGCATCCCCCTGGAATTGTTCGTGGCACCACAGGTCGAGGTTTTGGCGAATCGTCCCCTCGTGGTGATCGGCGGGGTCTTGGGCTTGGGGGTCGGGTACCGATTCGGGGGATCACGGTCCGGGCGCGGATTTTACGTTGCTTTGGAACTCGATGCCGGCTGGTATCACGTCATGAGCGAACTCTACCAAGGGGATTTCAAGGTTGGATTCGGATACGGATCCGTGATCAGCGTCGGGTATCATTTCGAAATGACGTCCAGGGGGCTGTGATGAGGCGAATCGCTCGTCAGGGGCGGTTGGATCCTTCAGGGCATACTTCAGGGTGTATAGTCGGTTTGCGCCGTACAGAAGGGGCAGACGATGGTGGTCGGATGGCCGGGCAGGGGCACGGGTAGGTCCCTGCCGCAGCCGGAGCACACGATGGTGGCTGCTGCCATATGCGGCGGATTTGTGTTACCGGCAGCCTCGGCTGGTTCGTTTTTTTCGGCTTCCTCGGCCGCTGCTTCGGTCGCCGTCTCTTCGGCGGTGGCGACGGATGCCGGTTCGTCAGATGCGTCGGTGGTCGCCTGTTTGTCCGATTCGACGGCCTGCGACTCGACGACGTCCGAGGTGTCCTGGTGCCGGTCCTCCGTCTTGGGTTCCCTAGCGTCGGTCGATGGTGTCACTTCACCAGCGGCGGCCGGTTCTGGTTCTTGTGGGCTCGCGGCTGGCGAGTCTTTCTTGCGACCGAACAGTTTGTCGAACAACCCCACTTGACCACCTCCCATCGTCAGGAATGACGCGTCATACACACGTTGCCTGACTGTCACGGCCACCGATAGAGTCGGCTCGCCGTTGATGATTCGGTCCAGATCAGATAGCCTCCATCTTAGACGAAAAGGCCTGGTTTTCCTCGCTCCTTTTACGATTTATCAGGTCCGTCCGTCAAGTATTTGCGGGCGCTGGAATCTCATCAATGTGTCTTTGTCTGTGGACGTGAGAAAAGGGGATCATCGTTCTGGACGATGTGGGTCATTATCCCCCCATCGTGAGGACCCGTGGCGGCAGCTCGGGTCATGGTGCGGAAATCGCGGATTTCCGTGGGCGGGGTCGGAGGACCTTGCGGATCGTTTTTGCGAGTTGCGCAATGGTGAAGGGTTTTTGGATGAACTCGACCGAAGGATCTTCCATCGGGATGCGACGAAATGTTTCCTGCGTGTATCCCGACATGAATACGATTCGGCTCTGTGGATTGGCGGACCGCATCCGTTTGGCCAGTTGTCCGATGCTTGGTCCTGGAAGGACGATGTCCGTGAGGAGGATGTCGATGGATTCTGCCGATGCGACTTTCTCCATGGCTGTGTCCACGGCGGATGCCGACAGGACGTTGTATCCGAGGCTTCCAAGGGCACGCACGGCGAAAGTGAGCACGACTGGTTCGTCTTCCACGACCAGGATGGTCTCGCCTTTCCCTCTCGTTGGAGGGGACTCTGCGGCAGCGTGAACCGGAGCCGTCTGGCGGGTCTGTTCCACCTGGATTGCAGGAATGCGAACGATGAATTCGCTGCCGCTGGCCGGAGCGCTCTTGACGGTGACGGTTCCGCCGAGGCCTTCGATGATGCTTTTGACCGTGTACAGCCCAAGCCCCGTGCCTTGGACCTTGGTCGTGTAGAATAGGTCGAAGATTCGGGGCTGGTCTTCGGTGGGAATGCCGTGACCCGTGTCGGCGACTTTGAGTTCAGCCCAATGGGCGACCACGCCTTCTTCGTTTTTTCGTTCGATGAGTTTTGTCGAGATTGTCAAAATGCCTCCATCTTCCATGGCATTCTGACCGTTGACCGCGAGGTTGAGCAGGACCTGTTCGAGCCGTCCGAGGTCGCATCGGACGAAGACCGATTCATTCGACAGGTCCAACTTCAGCGTCACGTGTTCTCCGAGAAGGGCTCGGAACGTGCCAGACACGCGTCGGACGACCTCGGACAAATCGAGATCCTGCGGGAGGACGACATCGCCCTTGCCAAAGGTCGTCAACTGACGGCTGATTCGGGCCCCTGCCTCTGCGGCTTCCTTAACGGATTCAGCGAGGCGATACGGATCGCTATCCTTGTCCATGCCCGCCTGGAGGAGTTCGATGTTGCCGAGGATGGCGGTCAGCAGATTGTTGAAGTCGTGGGAGATCCCACCGGCGAGCTTTCCCAGTGCCTCTTGTTTTTGCACCTGGAACAGACGTTCCTGGAGGAGTCGTTCCTCGGTGATGTCCCGTACGTTCACCACGATTCCTCCCACGTCCGGGTTGTCGCTGAGGTTTCTGGAGTTGCAGTTGAACAATCGGTAGCGACCGTCCTTGGTCCGGAATCGAGCCGTGCCATGCGTAATGGTATCTGGCTGACGGAGGTTTTTGAGGGTGTCCAACTGGACCCTTGCGTCTTCGGGATGGACGATGTCGAAGACCGCAATATGTCGGAGTTCTTCGGCACTATACCCCAGGACCCGTGACACGGAG
This sequence comes from Deltaproteobacteria bacterium, assembly GCA_021162935.1. GTDB lineage: Bacteria > Myxococcota_A > Polyangia > HGW-17 > SLPX01 > JAGGXR01. The sequence continues at coordinate 37,079 of JAGGXR010000044.1, read as the reverse complement.
GGACTCGCGAATTGGAATTTTCCTTCGCTATCCAGGAGGGCAATGAGGTCCGGGGCGTGTTCGATGAGTTCTCGGAACAGAGCCTGATTGCGTCTCAGTTCTGTTTCCGCTTCAAGCCTTTGAGCCTGGGAGTCTCGTCGAGCCAAAGCGGCCTGGACTGCAGAGCCGAGGCGCTTGAGTTGTCCCTTGAGCAGGTAGTCCCATGCGCCTGCCTTCATGCATTCGACCACGGTTTCTTCGTTGAGAAAGCCCGTGACCATAATAAAGGGCGTGTTGGGATATTTGTCGTGCACGATGGAGAGGGCCGTCATTCCGTCGAATGCTGGCAGTCGATAGTCTGCGAGGATGATGTCCGGGCGGAACGACTCCATGGCTTGGCGAAAGGCGTCTTCATGGACCACTCTCCAAGTCTCCAGGTTCAGACCGGAGCGGACGAGTTCTCGTTCCATCAGTTCGGCGTCGTCACTGCTGTCTTCCAGCAGGAGAACCCGGATCGCTTTCCCTTCCTTCATAGGTTTCTTCTCCCCGCCTGATGATGACTGTGTCCTGGGGTGCCCTCGCTCCTTTTTGGGTCACAATGCAACAGCCCCAGTCGTGTCTTCCTCCAACCCATCAATCATACCGTAGTTTCGGTTCGATTCAAGAGAACTATTTGCATCAAGGAGAGGGAGAAGCAGAATGTGAGGCATGTCTTGTTTGACCAAGCGATCGGGACCGGGACGTCGGGGGCGCATCGACCTGCGGAGGCGATCGGTGGGCGACTGTTTCCTCGATGCGGCGTGACGTTCCCGATCCCACATTCGGGTGATCCAGGAGCAGCATCGTTCGAAGTTCGTGTGGGGCAGACGGCGATATCCTGCCAGGACGAACAGAGCGAGACAGATCCCGAGGACTCCGATGACGAGACGTCGTCCACCGCGGTCGGTTGCTGACCGGAATCCCAACCTGCCAGCGGCCACGAACCATGCGAGGAGTGCTGAAAGAACCAGGTATGGAATCAGGGACGACGCTCCGGTCAGGTGGAACCATTGTCCGAGGTTCGTGGCCACGTATCCACGGTCGAAAAGGTAGAAGACCAGGTCGAAGAGCGGATTCTTGAAGCTTTTGGGATAATGGGGAAAGGTCGCGGCCGAAAAGACGTAAACGACCATGGAGACCACGATGAGCCCGGAGACGATGGCCCATGCCCATCTGTGTCTCCAGGCCCACAGCAGCGCCGGAGCAGCTCCCAGGGCGGCAAAGGGCAGGGCTACGGCAAGGTATCTGGGGCCTACCTGCCATCCACCGTGCCAAAAACGCACCGAGGAGAGAAACCACAACGAGAGCGTCAGGATGACGAGAATGACGAGACCCACGCTGAATTGCAGGGATTTGGTTGACGGGGCGTCTCGAGGGCGTCGGGGTGGACCGTCGCTTCCCGTGGCCCACAGAGTGAGCGCCAAGATTCCGGCTGCCAGCCAACCGGCCAGTAGGAACCCGTGTCCGTGGATGCTGCCTGCCTGTCCGGCCGCAAGGCCGTACAACAGATCGAAGACCGCCAGGGCGATCCCGGCGGTCGTCAGGTATCTGTTGGGTCGGATCCGGACGACCATGGCAGGCCACAATCCGAGTGTGGTCCAGGCGAAGACCTGCCACCAGCCTTGGGGAAGCAGACGCTCCAAAATAGGGGTGGTGATCCCGAGCGCGACCATAACCGACCCAATGGTCAGCTTCGTTTCGGGACGACGAAACCGCATCCGTCCCGTGAGCACCAAAATGATGCCCGAGATGCTCCACAGACCAGCCGAAGGCGCCAGGACGCCTCGGTTGGCCGTTGTGTGGGTGAGCAGGGCGACGACCGCCCAGGAGACGATGGCGATGCCCAACAGGGCCCAGACGTCGGCGAGGCTGAAACGGGTCGCGAGTCGGCGCCCCAACGATCGGTCCGGTGACGGTGCTTCGTGGTCGTGCGGCTCATATTGATGTTCGGCCCCTCCCAGGAGGATGGCCAGTCCCGGCAGGGTCGCAATGAACCAGGGCGACAGGAAAAAGAGGCCGTCTCGGGCCGAAAAGAGACTGGCGATCAGGGCGTGGAGTTGAGGGCCGACGATGCCGAGGGGAGCGGTCCCGTGGAGGGCCTGGTCGGAGCGGTCCACCAGGAATTCGTACCCGGTCCATAGCGGCCAGCCGAAGCAGGCGGCATGGTACCAGGCGAGGAGACCGAGGGGCAGGGCTGCTCCGGCTATGCCGATGACGGCGTCGTACCAGTGTCTGAGACGGAACAGGCCGAAGACGAAGACCACGGCCACCACGAGCGCTGACTGGTAGTCGGCGGCCACGGCGATTCCCGCCGTCAGGCCGGCGCCGAAGAGAACGGCGGGCGACAGGCGTTTGCGCAGGAGCAGTGCGAAGGAGACCAGGGCTCCTGCAGCGGCGAGCTCGTGGGACATGAACTGGACAGCATAGACGAGTGCCAGACTTCCGGCTCCATAGGCCACCATGGTGGCACGACGCGGATGGGGGTCGATGTCGAGCCGCTCCATCACCGAGGACAGGCCCAGAAGGAGGAGCACGAAGGACAGGACTGAGACGCCCAGTCTGGACCACCACAGCTTTTGGGCATAGGTGGCCCGCTTGCCGGTGATTCGAGATTGGAGGAGGGCGAGTCGGTAGAAGGGAACAGCGAACGCCGAAGGTCCAGGCGCCTTGTTCGAGTAGAAATGGGGCCTGCAGGATGACGATCGTATCGGGCCTGCACCAGACGCACGGAGTGCTCTTGCGACCTGTCCGGACAGACAGAAACTTTGAGAGATATCCATACGTTTTCGGTACCGGTAGGTCGAAATACCGTCGTCGATGTAGAGGTGTCCCCGCGCCATAGCCTCGGTCGCGAACATCCTGGGCATTTCATTGGCGTGCTGCAGGAATGCGAGGTGGGGAAACAGATATAGGGGCAGACTGACGAGTCCGATCATGAGGAGTGTGTCTCGCCAGGTCCAGTGGGCCATCACGATCGATCCTTGTTCAGGGCGAAAGGCTCGTCCGAGTCTTGGTTCATGAAATTTGCCAGGGGGACGTCAAACACGGATTTTGCCGGTGGGACACGGACGGATGGCCCGATGGATGTCGGAATAAATCGCTTGAAGTCGTGGTTGCGTTGCATTAAGAAATTGTCCTGCACGAGTCGATGACTTTATTCGTGTCCGAGTACGAGAGACAAGAAAAAAGGAGTATATGGATGGCGACGAAAGAACCCAAGCAGGAAGGTGTGGCCGTTCCCACCGTGGTCGTTTCAGTCATTGTGGTATTCGTGGCTGGTCTGCTCATCGGGAAGTTTACCATGGGGAGCCGGCAGAAATCCTGTAAGAACAAGCAGTGTCCCGCTCAAATCGTGCGCTATCGGATCTATCCTCGGGCTACGAATCCGTCGCTTGGGCCCCAGGACGCCAAAGTGACCATCATCGAGGTGAGTGATCTGACTTGCCCGAAATGCGGCGCCATGGCGAAGCGGCTCGTGGCTTTGCAGAAGAAGTTTTCCAAGGACGTCCGACTCGTGTTCACTGGCTATCCGGACAAGCCCAACGTCCAGTTGGGGGCGGTCGCTGTTTTGGCTGCCAAGCAGCAGCATAAGTTTTGGAAGTTCCACGACGTGCTTTTTTCAGGGTCAACGCGGCTTGGCCAGGCCGATCTGATTCGGTATGCGAGCCAGGCGGGGTTGAACATTGCAAAATTCAAGCAGGACCTCAAGGATCCCCGACTCAATCGTCTGGTAACCTTCGACCGACGATTGACGGCTCGCTTCGGCATCCACAAGATGCCCAGTGTCTTTATCAACGGGCGGTACGTGAGCGGCGACGTGGCCATGGCTCAGCTCGAAAAGGTGGTCAAGGAGGAACTTGCTTCTGCGGACAAGATGCTGGCCAGCCTCAAGAAGCAGGGGCGTCTGAGGAACGGACGGGCTGGGGTCCAGGTCTATCGGGAATTACTCAGGGACGCCAGGACGTCTCTTGGCTCAGGGCCGGTCAAGACGAATCGTCGTCCGAAGCGGCCCCAAGAAGATTCCAAGGCCGTGTACCGCATTCCCATCGAGGGCAAGCCCTGGAAGGGCGCCAAGAATGCCTTGGTCACGATCGTCGAGTCTTCGGATTTCCAATGCCCGTTTTCTCGCAGGGTCGAGCCGACCATCACCCAGGTTATGAAGGCATACAAGGGCAAGGTGAAGGTTGTGTGGCACAACAATCCGCTGCCGTTCCATCGGAATGCGATGATCGCCGCCGAGGCTGCCTGGGAGGCCTTCAAGCAGAAGGGGAACGATGGTTTTTGGAAGTTCCACGCCGAACTGTACGCGAATCAGGCCAAGCTGCGTGGCGATCCGAAGGCCTTTCTGAAAGAGACGGCGAAGAAGTTGGGCTTGAACATGGCCCATTTCAACAAGGCGCTCGAAGAACACGTCCATAAGCATTTGCTCCAGGCGCAGGGGCAGGTTGCGCGTACTTTTGCCGCCACGGGGACCCCGACGTTCTTCATCAACGGGCGAAAGCTCCGCGGCGCTCGGCCCTTCCAGTTTTTCAAGTCCCTCATCGACGAGGAAGCGGCCAAGGCTGAAAAGACCATCAAGACTGGGAAGTCCACCCTTGCGAGCTATTATGCCACGATCATGAAGACGGCGGCCACGCGGGTGAAGTATCTACCAGGCAGTCTTCCCGTGCGCCGTCGTGTCGTGGATCCGACGGTCGTCTACAAGATCCCCATCGAGGGAAAACCATGGAAGGGGGCCCAGAACGCGTTGATTACGATTGTGGAGTCTTCCGACTTCCAATGCCCCTTCTGCATGAAGGTCGAACCCACTATCGACCAGATTATGAAGGCCTATCAGGGCAAGGTCAAGGTGGTGTGGCACAACAATCCGCTGCCGTTTCATCGCAATTCGATGATTGCGGCCGAGGCTGCCTGGGAAGCGTTCAAGCAAAAAGGGAACAAGGGTTTTTGGCAGTTCCATCACGAGTTGTATGCGAATCAGGCGAAGCTCGGCGTGGGACCGCGGGCGTTTCTGGAAGAGACGGCGAAGAAGTTGGGCTTGAACATGGCTCGGTTCAACAAGGCCCTCGACACGCACAGCCATCGTGCCGAGCTTGAGCAGCAGCGCAAACTTTCGAATCTCCTGGGGGCACGTGGGACTCCTGGTTTCTTCATCAACGGGAAGCTTTTCGTGGGGGCACGACCGTTTGCTTCTTTCAAGCGGAAGATCGACGAGGAATTGGCCAACGCAAAGAAAATGCTCTCCCAGGCGGGCGGAGTGGCGCATCTGTATGCATTTCTCATGAAGAATGCGAAGCCTCAGGCTGTCTACAGAAGCCAGGGGGAGCCTGCCCGAATGCCATTGATTCGTCATCATGGTCCTTTGCACCTTCGCCGTGTTCGGCCGTCATCCGTGATCAAATAAGGGTTCGTTCGTGGGATTTCGGCAGGATTCTGGGCGCTGCCCGGCGGATATGATTCTCGTGGCAGGAGCCCCTGTTTCTTCAGACACCGTGTTCCTTTGACCTTTGGCTGAGTTCGGCTACCATGTCCTCTATGCGTTGTCCCGGCTGTAATCACGAGATTCCTGAGGGATCCGAGTTTTGTCCTGTCTGCGGCGTGTCGCAGGATCCGAAGGCCTGGTCCCAAGCCACGGGCCAGATCGACCAGTCGCAATTCGATCTCCATTCCGAAGAAACCTATCGGGGGCCCCTGGTGGACTCTAGCCCTAGGAGCACGCTCGACGAGAGCCAGCTCGAATGGGAATACTGGGCAGCGGATCAGGGGGTCGACGAAGCAGAGAACGCGCCCGCCGCTTCTGGGGCCGGCCCGGGTGCCACCAGGGTGCTGGAGTCGGATCCAGAGCGGGGCAAGGCGACGCGTGTGCTGCAGGCTCCGCCTCCGCCTCGGCTGCCGCCACGTCCGGGGTCGGGTGCGGCCTCCGCCGAGGCGGATTCCATTCTGAGCGAGGAATTCGAGCATGCTTTGGCGGGAATTCGGGCGGTCTACAAGCGGCTGCACGCCGCTGAAAGAGTCGCTTTCTGGTCCATTGTCGTGGCGTTCGTGGGCGCTTTTTCACCCTGGTATTACGTGAAGGGCACTGGCCTCGTCTCTGGCGTCGAAACCATTGGATGGATCGCGGCGGCTTGCCTGGGGGCCGCTCTCATCTTGGTTTACGTGCGGTTCCAGTTGCGATGGGGCCTTGGTGCTGCTCTCGTCCAGATTCTGCTCACCACCGCAGGGGGCGTCCTTGCCGCATACGTGTTGATCGAACCCGGCGCGCGCGGTGCCCCCACATTCGGTCTACCTGCCACGGTCGCTGCCGCCGTCGTGGGCGTGGTGGCTGAAATCGTGGGACTCCTCGCCCGGGTGTGACCGTCGTTGGTTGTGCCCCGACCAACGGTATTCGACCAACCCGTTGAGTGCGGTCCAGGCCGTATGGGCCTGATCGTAGCCCGTGCCTCCCCATGAACCGTCGACTGTCTGTGATTCGAGCAACCTGAGGACCAGTCGTCTGATGAGCGGGTCGTGGTAGTCGGAACCCAAGATCTTGAGGGAGTCGGTGATTTCTCCGAGGGTTTCCACATCCCGAATCCTGAAGTAGTAGTCCACCCATTGCCGGAGATATCGTCGTTGCCGGTCCAGATTGATCACAGGGGCGTGGGTCGCGAAGTCCGACAGGACGTAAACCGTGTGGGTGACCAGGTAGGTTTGGTCATCGAATCGTCTGGCTCCCAGGCTGGTGACGGTTCGATAGGGCCATGCAACGGCTTGGGTGCGCACGGTTCCATAGTCGATAGGAATGTGGAGACCAAGCCGTTCGAGAAAGTAGAGGTCCACGAGTGCATCGAGCACGGATGATGCCGTGGCATTCCAGGGGGCTCTGCTGTTTCTGAGGAGCCGGGATGGCTCCAGGTCACGGGACAGGATGGCGATTTGCCTTTCCAGATCAGGAAAGGGTACGCGGATCTGGTGGAGGTAGTAGAGGGCTGCTGCCGCATCGAAGAATTCTTCGATGGGAGCCCTGGCATCCGGAATCGGATGAGCCTGTCGGTACCGGATTGCGAGGTCGTGGAGCAGGTCCTTACCGAATCGGCGAAGCGCCGGCTGACAGGTGCCTTTCCAGAGAATGAAGGCAAACTGGAGGTAGTCGGATAGCTCGGCGTGCCCAGAGTGTCTCAGATGGCGTTGGTGCCATTCGAGTGCGGCCAGCCAGGCGGCATAGAGGTCTGTGCGTCGTATCGGCCCCGACCGCCACAAAGGGGCTGCGAGCCGGTTGCTTCCCTGTGCTCGCAGCCAGGTGAGAACGACTTTCCAGCGGATGAGAGCTGGCCCTGTGATTTGGGCTTTGCGTCGACCGGATCGAAGGGATGCCTGGCTCTGGGCGACTGTCAGGGTTGCGGAATTCGCCTGTGCTTGGTGACGGGAGCGGCAGACGGCCACACCGGACAGGCCGGCGGCCAAACGGGCGAGGCGGCGCTGGGGGCGGCCTGCTGCTCGGATCTTGATGCACGTTCGAGGCGGGGGAAGCACCCTCGACGAGACATGGCAGGCGGTCAGGAGGCAGGCGGCAGAAAGGATGGAGGCCGGAACGATGGCGCAAAGAGATCGCACCGAAGCAACGCTGTGGTCACGCATCGGGATCGATGCCGGTCGCATCGGTAAGCCGGTGTCGTAGTTCCATCCGGATGAGTCGATATTGATCGAGGAATTCCTTGTTTCGAGTCTTGAACCGCATCAGGTACTGTTTGGCTCGTTCTGACTTGGCTCGATCTTCGAGGATTTTGGCCACTTTGTTCAGGAGTTCCTTGGAACTGAAAGGTTTTTGAATATAGGCCGCCATGCCCAGATCGACCGCTTCGATAGCGGATTCCACGGTGGCGTAGCCCGTGACCATGATTACCGGGACGTCCTTGCGTACTTGCTTGAGGCTGCGCGTCAGTTCGATGCCGGTCATGCCGGGCAGGTTTTTGTCCGTGAGGACCAGGTCGTAGCGATGGTCGAAGAACAGTTCCAGCGCGTCCATGCCGTTTGCCGCCACCGTCACCTGGTAGCCGGTGACCTGGAGCATGTCCATCATGAATTGGGCCACGTCTCTTTCGTCTTCAACCACCAGAATGGCCTTGGGTTTGCCTTCCTCGATTGCTTCCTGTCCAGTGCTGTTCAGTTCTTCTTCCAGTTCCATGTTTCGGCGTTCCAGGAGAACCATGTTTTTGAGGAAGGACTCGTTGATGTCCCACGTGGCCTTGAGGAAGGCCGCGTAGTTTCGTGTGGATCGTTCCAGGAGACGCCGGAGCGCATCGGCCAGGTCGCTTGCCTGGACCGCCAACGGCCAGATGAGGGTCGTCGCCCCAGCCTTCCATGCTTCGATGGTTCGCTCAGACGGCTCGTCATCCACGATGGCGACCACGTCCACGCCGGTCGATCGGAGGTTCTTTGTGATGGCTGCGATGTCGAAGGCGGCTGCCTCCACCAGGGCAATAGAAGCCTCGGCTGCTCGTTCGAGGGCCGATTCGATGTTTTCGACGACGACGCAATGCCCTCCGGCTGCGCGCACGGCTGTTTCAATGGTGGAGACGAGGCCCTTTGACCTGATGAGGACGATGATGTTTTGTTCATTCGAGGATGTGGTCATGATCACTTTGTCGAAATCGGGAAGTCGTCACATATGGATACAGCCATTATAGGGGAGGGCCTGCCGGGATTCAATCGAGGATTGCAACCTCATCGATGTACCAGCCCGGATACTCGACAGACGAGTCGCTGCGGAAGGAGAAGCGCACCTTGATGGATTGTCCTGCGTAGGCCGAGAGGTCTACGGTCACCGGCTGCCAACCTTCTGTGGAGTGGTCTCCTGAGTAGGCGGCTTGTCCATCGATGCTGGCCGCATAGTAGTCCGGCTCGATGTCGGAATTGCCGATTAGGGTCCAATTGGCGCCATCGTTGGTGCTGACCCAGACGTTCCCCCCATCACAGCAGCCTTCAGTATGGATATATTGCTGGAAGGTCATGACTGGGCCCGTGGCATTGGTGAGGTCGAAGGTTGGGCTGACCAAGGTGCAGGTGTCATAGTCGTCGTTGTCGGCATAGTTGCCGTTCATCACCACACCCACGCAGCCCGCAGTACCGTCGAAGCAGGACGATGGCCCCACGCTCGATGGTGTGCCCCATTGCCATTGGCCACTCAAGGTCCAATCGCTTGGCTGGGAAGCCGCATCAAAGTGCTCCACTGCAAGGGCCTGCATGACTTGTAATGAGAAGGTAGCCTGGACGGCATTGGTCGAAATGGCCGCGTCCGTGGCTTGAACCGTGACCGTCACAGGCCCTTGGTCCGTTGCCGTCGGTGTGCCCTGCAGGATGCCGCTGTTGGCGTCGATGCTGAGCCAGGCGCCGTTCGTGTTCGACACGATGCTCCATGTATACGTGCCGGATCCACCCGAGGCATTCAGTGTTCGGGTGAACGCTTGGTCCACGAATGCGATACCGAGGTTTGTGTTCGTGTCGAACTGGACGGGGAGCGCAGAAGGTTCCGTCACGATGACGTCATCGATGTACCAGCCAGGATAGCTGTTTCCGGAGAAGTCGGAGTAGAAGGAAAAACGGATCCTGATGGACTGGCCGGCGTAAGCGCTGAGGTCAGCGAGGACTCTCGTCCATCCGTCGGTGTCGTAGTGCCCCGAGTAGGCGCCATGACTGCCCACGTCGCTGTCATAGTAGCTTGGGGTCATGAGGCTGTTGTCCAGATAGGTCCATGTGACCCCATTGTCCGTGCTGACCCACACGTTTCCCCCGTCCCAGCCGGTTTCCGTGAACACGAATTGATAGAACTGCAGGATCGGGGCCGTTGCTCCGGACAGGTCGACGGCTGGGCTGACCAGGGCACAAGTGTCCCAATCGTCGTCGTTGCTGTACTGTCCACCCACGTTGGTGCCTGCGCAGGCCTGTCCGCCATGCGCGGCGTCGGGTTCGTCGCTGTTGCCGGACGGAATACCCACGGACCAATCTCCCGACAGTTCCCAGTTGTTGACGCTCGCACCCTCGAAATCCTCGTGCAGGAACCAGAGCAGGCCGCTACAATCCGACTGATCCAGGTGGCATTGTTCGTCGCAGGTCAAGGTGCCCTCAGCGTAGCCCAAGGTGGCACAGCTTTTCGCCCTGAGATCGGTTCCGTCGCATTCTTCGGCGCATTCAGCCGTGCCGTTGCCGCAGACCGGGCCCGTACCCGTACATTGGCTGACATCGACTTCGCACCAGTCCGTGCAGCCCAGCGTGCCTCCGTCGTAGCAGAAATCTTGGCACGTCAGACCCGCCAGATCGTCGCTGTCACACACCTCGCCGTACTGACGATCCCGGACGTTGTCACCACAATGGGGGCAGCAATCCTGAGGGCACAGTCGGCAGGTTTCGTAGTTATCCGAGTCACATTGACCATCTCCGCACACGAATTCCAACGTGCAGTCCGGAGCACAGCCGTCCTGGGCGTCCGTATTGCCGTCTTCGCATTCTTCACCAGCTTCCCAGATTCCGTTGCCGCAGGTCGCGGTGCCGTCCTCGTCATGGCATCCTCGCGAACAGCCATCGCCTGAAACATTGTTGCCGTCGTCGCAGGTCTCACCGCCGACCTCGTCCAGGATGCCGTCGCCGCAGGCGGAGCAGCAGTCGGATGGACACATTTCGCAGGTCTCGTGGTTGCCTGCTTCACAGACGTTGTTGCCACACACGAATTCGAGATGGCAATCCTGGTCGCATCCATCGCCCGAAACGGCATTGCCGTCGTCGCATTGCTCGTCGCCCTCGGTGGTTCCATTGCCGCAGCCGTCTTCGCGTTGACAATCTGCCGTGCAGCCGCCGTCGAGCCAGCGTGGGGCCTTCGGGTCGCAGGTTTCGCCCATTTCCACGACCCCGTTGCCGCAGACGGGCTGATTTCCTTCGAGGTGGCAGGTCGACGAACAGCCGTCGCCATCGACCACGTTGTCATCATCGCACTCCTCGGTCCAGGATAACCCGTTTGCATCCGTGTCCACGTCCAGATAGCCGTTTCCGCAGCCCACTTCGGTTTGGCAATCCGCGGTGCAACCATCACCGTCCTGGTAGTTGCCATCGTCACATTCCTCGCCACGCTCGATGACCTTGTCTCCACAGAACGGCTTGAGTGCGAGTTGGCAGTACCATTCACCTTCATTGCCATTGGGAAGCTGTCCGCAGGTCCATGTGCTGTTGCTTGCAGGGGCGGGGCAGTCGGCTGTCCCCTTGCAGGTCAGATAGCAGGTTCCTGAGCCTTCGGTTGTGTCTGGAGGCATCAGACAGCGCCCCCCAGGTCCGCAATCTTCGTCTCGGTGGCAGTTGGACCAGCAGCGGTTCTTTGCATCGATTCTGGCCGAGCATTCCGCTCCGACTGCTGCACATTGACTGGATGTTTCGCATACATCGCCGATGTGGAGTCCGCTGCTGCTGTGTGTTTCAGGGAAACAGCCCGACAGAATTGGCATGGCCAATCCATACAGGAACGCCAGTTTGAGAGATCGTCGTATTACACAGTTCATGGCCCACCTCACTGGATGCCGCGGTTGGCGGCAGATTCATTTGTCTTCACCCATAATCTGGATAGGGGTAGAAGCCTACTGTTCCTGTGCCTGTCCTGCAAGTGCAAAAATCGGGGGAATGGCTTTGTCGTTTTCTTTGTAGTGAAAGGCTTGAGCTGAAGTTGGTTTGGGCGGGGCCGAGGAAATGTCCGGGACGGCTGTCCGTCATGAGCGACCTCGCCGATGGGTTCGTCCTCTCCTGGTCAAAAACGTCGTCCCCACAGGTCTCGTTCCGGATCGTAGCCTTCTTCATCGAACCAGATCGGACTATTGGGATGGAGGAAGCCCAGGTGGACGAGTTGTCTCTTGAAGTATCCGACCACGGCAGGGTGGACCATGGCGCCCAGTTCTCTTGGATGCAACATTTCAGCAAGTCGTCCCTGCCTCCAGGCCTCGGCGAATCGATTCTGTACATCCGGCCGGACCAAGACGTTGAGGGCTACGTTGGGATGTCGTTGGATCATCAGGGCCATGAGTCCCTGCATGGTCAGGGGGCGCCCTGGAGTCGACAGGATGCATGAGAGGATCACGGCCGCATCGGGTTCGGCCATGTAGAGACTCCGAAGCAGGAACGCTACATTCGGAGATTGCTCCATGAGAATCGGGTTCTTTCCGGTCATGGCCTTCAGTTCGCCGGCGCTGTAACGGGCCAGGAGGGCTGTTCGAACGTACTGTCCTCGCTCGGTCAGGACGAGCCGTTCGCCGCCGTCCTGTTCATCGACGAGACCCAGTAGGAGACTTCCATACAGGCTGTTCCACCAGGATTCGATCCTTGGTCCGTCGAACTCCCATCGCTCCAGGAGCAGTCCCGCCACTTCTTTTTTGACCTGGGGCTGTCCCGGTCGAATCGCCAGAACGGGGGCCAGGAAATGGAGAGGATGATCAAAGGTCAGGACAGGAAAGCGTCTCCGGATGGACCGATTCGACAGCATTTCCAGCTCTCGAAGGATGTCGTTGTGTTGGGGGAGACTGCCCGATGTCACATGACTTCTTGGTGGCATGGTGACAGCCACGTCCGCTCCTGGGCCGATGTGGCAGAGCCCCACGCCCGCACGGAGCACTGTGTCGGCGATGCGTTCCAATGGCGCCCTATCCGCCGCCAGCAGGGTGGCATGGACGCCACTGCGGACGGCGACGGCTCGGCCTAGGCCACGCATGAGGTCTGCGTCCTGCAATTCCAAGATGACGGCGATGATCCGATCGTCGTCCGTCAGACACAGCATGTCCGGGTACCAACCGTGGACCGCCACTTTGTGGACCGGGACATCGAGTTTTCCAAAGGCGCGGGTGCCCTTAGGGTGCAGCCACACACGACCGAATTGTGCTCGAAGGCGGTCGAGTACCATGTTCATTGCAACGGTTGCCTGCATGTTTCCTTGCTTTCCGTCGAGATTCACGTCGTCCATTCCTTCAGTCAATAACGGTAGGCGGATACGGGTTTGAGCCCGAGATCGCGATCGACACGCATGAGACAACAGTAGTGGCTCGGTTTTAGGTGGGGCGGATCGGCGCAGAAGTATTCGTAGCCGAGTCGTTCCCAGCGGGCCCGCTCCGCCCGGTTGGGGCGATACTCCCAGTCCTGGAGTCGGACGATGCCCGGCGTGCAGATGATGTCTGGGTGGCGGGATAAAATGTAGCCGAGCGAGGCTCTCTTTTCGTGACCAGGTCGCACGTTCGTTGCCTTGACATCATGGGCGATGTGCAGATCCGATAGACCGAACGAATCAATGGCTCGCAGACCGGAGGCGTAGACGATGGCTCCGGCTCCACCTACCGCGATCCAGGCGTCCGCGGGAACGCGATGCTGCAAGAATCGGCCGATGAGGACGCGGTCGTCGGCGAACTTCTTCATGAACGCCACGGATTCGAGATGGTCGTACTCGCCGTCGTAGCCGGTTCGATGGACGTGGAGTGTGGTCAGACTTCGGTGGCCGAGGTGGTAGGAGTTGACCGCTGATGCTCCCAGCAGCGCGATCAGAGCCGTGGCCCACAACGCACGGACCAATGGGAATCGCTGCGAGGAGATGGACGCATGGACGTGGACCAGACTTTCAAAGGGGCGCAGCCCTTCTTGCATCATCAACGCGAGGACGGGGATGAGTGGGACCCAGAATCGGTGCATGGCCATGAAGTCACCACCGACTCGAATGACATGGGCCGCCAGGCCTGTGGCGAGCAGGATCCACAGGCTCCAGGCAAAGGACCGAAACGGTCGTTTCCGGATGGCTTCGACGAGAGACCATGCAAGTCCCACTGCAGGAATCCAGGTAAGATGAACGAGGTGGTAGTCCCGGGCGAAGGTGGACAGATAGGTCCATCCGAAGGTCCTGGTTTGGGCCCAGTTCGGAGACGAAGCCTTCACGTAATAGGTGTTGGGAAACAAATACCCATAGTAATGGTATCGCCACAGAAAATAGAGGCCGTAGGGCATCACGAAGCCTGCGCCCCACAGGACACGTCGTCCCAGGGAGGACCACGAGATGCGATGTCGCTTCAGAGTTGACAGGGCGGCGGGGATGTCCCAGGTCAGGCGGTGCAGGACCATGATCGCATATAAGAGTACGCCTTCTGGGCGGGTCATTGCGGCCAGCGCCATGACCAGGCTGGACAGGATCGTGTGGTGGTCCTTCTGGGCTTCGTAGAGGTAGATGCCCATGGCGGCGGTGGCCAGGAACGTGAACATCTGAGTTTCGAGGCCGCCGCTGCTCCAACAGGCGTATCCCGCTGTCGAAGCGGCCAGGAGTGGAGCGAGCCAGGTCAGGGGTTCCCTGGTCGCTCGTTGCCACTCGGACCGGATGGTTGCGCTGCGCTGCCTTTCTTGCGAGGTCGATCTTCCATTCCTATCGGTGGGCGCTGGTGACCCTGGTCCACTGCGAAAGGAACCCACCTCTCTGCGGAGGATGATGGATATCCACAGCAGGACGAACAGACCGGCCACGCCGAACAGCCGTCCAAAGATCAGGCTTGCTTTCGGGATGGCGATACCCACGTGGTCGACACCGGCAAGCAAGACGGTCCATAGGAAGTTCGTGTAGCCCTCGACCCGTTCCCCCAGGTTCCACACGAGGACTCCGTGTCGGGAGAGGTTTTGGGCGTAGCGAAACGAGATGTAGGCATCGTCGCACACGAAATCGAAGCGTGTCGCGTGCCACAGGCCGGCGAGGCCGAGCAGCAGGGCTCCCAGGATGAGGACCCAGTCGAGGCGTCTAGAGCGTGTGAGCCCCGCCTCGTCGGGCCTGCCGCGGTTGGCCGGTCCGTCTGGAAACCTATGGAAACTGTCGAAATGTTGCATGGAAAGCATCTTATCCATATGATGAGGCAAAGAAAGGCTCTTTGTGGAGTTATTGTTGCCGTACCGTCAATTTGTGCTTATTATCCTGCATATTTTTACGGGAGGAGTTTTGACATGAAGCGGTGCCCCAAGTGCGGAGCAGAGTATGCCGACAACGTCCAATTCTGCCCAGTGGACGGTGCAACGTTGGTCGCTGCATCGTCGGTTCAGCCGGCTGGTTCTGTGTACAAGGTGGCTGGACGATTTTCGCTGGGTGACCTCGTGGAGAGGCGACCGGTCGGAGACATCTATGCAGCGACCGACGACCAGACCGGCAAATCCGTGTGGGTCCTTTTCGTTGGCCCCCAGGTGCTGCAGGGCAGTGGACGCCGTGATCAGGCACTGAGAGAGCTCAAGCAGACGGCGTCTGTACGTTCGGATGTGCTCGTGCCGGTGGTGGACAGCGGTGTGGTGGAGGACGGTCGGGTCTACGTCGTGACCGAATCGATTGCCATGTCTACGCTGGCCGCGCACGTCGGGACTCACGGCCCGCTTCCTGTGAATCAGGCCGTCGCGTCTCTGGTCAAGATCGCCACGGCCCTCAAGATGCTTCAGTCTCAGGGCCTCGCCCACAGGGACATGTCTCCGTCTAATGTCTTTGTGGATGGAGCCGGCAACGCGAAGTTGCTCGACTTAGGGGTTGCCACCTGTCTTGGTGGTAACGTCTGTGGAGATCCCTGGTTCATGTCGCCCGAGCAGGCCGAGGGCAGACCCGTGGATCCCAAAGGGAATATCTATTCATTGGGCGCCCTGTTTTACTATGCCGTTGCAGGGGCACCGCCGTTTACCGACCAGGATCCGAAAATGCTCGTGCAGCGACATCGTACGGACAATCCGGTTCCTCCCACGAAATTGCGCAGTGACCTCGGCCTTTCCATTGCAGTGGACGAGTTCGTTGGCCGAGCCATGTCCAAAAGTCCTCTTGCACGGTTCTTTTCTTTCGATGAGGTTACCACGGCCCTGCAGAAATTGGCTCCTGGGTTCTCTGTTGGTTCGGTCGCATCACAACCTGCAGGTGTGGCGGCAGTAGGGGCCGTGTCAGCCAATTCGCCAGCGCCCGCGGCCGCTGCTCCCACTCCGGCCGCTGCTGCATCGGTTTCTACTCCATCGGCCCAGCCGTATCCTGTGGGGGGGGCTCCGGCTGGCAAGCACTCGGGAGCACAGGACGCCACGAGCAGCGAGACTCCGCTGGCCAAGGGGGGCGGTGCTGCTGCTGCTCGCCGGCGTCGCAAGAAAGGCTCTTTTCGTGCCACGATGTGGTTCATGAAAGGAGAGAAGATGCAGATGGATCCTGGGGAGGCATCTGAAGATGAACTCGCCAAGGTGACGGCCGGAGATGGATCCATTTCCGATACGGAAAAGGAACTCGAGGAACGGTATCGGGACGATGGTTCCATCACCGCCGAGGATCGGGCCAAGTTTTCTTTGCGTACGGGCCGTACGGGCATGATGCAGGCGGTGAGCATCCCGGACAAACCAGCCCCTGTGATGCGGCCCATCGGGCACAAAGAAGCTGTTCAGTCTTTGGACAAGGGGAGAAAGGTTGGGGTGTGGTTTAGCGTGGTGGGGGTTATCGTCATCATCGCTGCGTTTGCCGCATATTTTGTGTGGTCGTCTATTCCCAAGACGAATGTGAGCAAGGCTGTGCTCGATGATCTGCAGCAGGTCATACCTGATTTCGAGCCTCCGCCGCCCGTGATCGTCCGGCCCACCTTGCCTGCCTATCCTCAAGGAGAGACCAAGGCTTTGTGGGCTGCGCTCGTCGCCAAGGGGGTCAAACCGTTGTTTCCGGGCGCTGTTCCAGGGGCGGGAGAATATCTCGTTTCCTTCGAACGGAAACTCGCATTCGAAGCCAAGGCCAAGGCGGTCAAAGGAAAGCATCATCGTCGCCGTCGCAAGGTGTCTCCTTTCGTGAACGTGGTGGGGCGAAAAAAGGCGATCGAAGCCGAGAAACAATACCAGGACCTGCGTAAGAAGATCATCGGCGGCCTCGTCGCGGCTTTGGACCGGACCAAGGGCAAGGTTTATGTGGGCGGGGATGCGAGCATGTGGAAGCAGGCCTATCGAGCAGGAAGGATCCTCGGTGACCTTGCCGTTCCTCCCAAGGGCGTCGAGGCGAAGATGGCGCGCCTCCTGAATTTCTTTGCACCAGCGCCGCCGGCTCCCAGAACGGTGCCTCCGCAAGTCCCGGCGTTCGACAAGGTTCAGGTCGGCATGGCACAGGGAGCGGCCACGGGGCTGTTCCATTGTGTCGAGGTCAAGCGTGTCGTGGTCAAAGGGATCGCGACCGTGACCTGTCGATTGGCTTCCAGCTTGGTCGTTACCCTCGTGGTGAGCGAGAAGACCAAGAAGATCATAGGGGCTGGTATCGTCGGCAAGAACGGCACCTGCCCCAAGACGCTGGGGCAGTTTCATTGTCCAGCCGCCAAGCCGGCGGCCCGAGTCGATGCCCGTCCGGCTACCCGTCCCCGACCTCGAAAATAGAGAAGAAGTCCAAAAAAAAGGCTGAGCTTTTTGGAGGGGCGGGCACCGGGAACGATTTTCCAGGACTGGCCCTACAGGCCCTCCTGGCCATGGTTGGCCGTGCTGTTTGGTGTGCTGCTGCCGAGACGTCAGCTGATGCGTTGGAGATCGTCTGCCTTGACCTGAACGGTCAAGGTGCCCACGAGAACTTTGACCTGACCACGAGCTTCGATGGCCTGGACCTTGCCGGTCTTACCGGCCCAGAGTCCATCGGTGATGCGGACCGGGTCGTTCTTTTCCAGACCCTTGCGAAGGCGGACTTCCTGTTCCTGTTTCAGTTCCTTACCCAACTCGACGTGGTCGTTGTCCCGCCTCCATTCGATGAAACGGTAGAGAGGAATGAGCGCGTGAAGGTCCGATTGGAGAATGTCCAGAATGCGGTCCGATTGGATGTCGGGGTCGCCTCGATCGAGGTCTCGTGCCACGTTCAGAATCGGAATATCAGCCTTTCCGAGCTGCCTTGGTTGCCCGACCGAATGTGTCTCCGAGTCGGACAGCGCTTCGATGGCTGTCGATGCCTCCACGTGTGGGTTTCCTGCCACTGAGATGGTGAATCGTTGGGCCAGGTCGTTCAGCAGGGAAGTCAGTTCCGACTGTTGCCAGGGATCCCGGATTTTGAGGACAACATTTTCCCGGTCCACCGTGGCTTCGGGCATGATGCATACACGCACTTGGAGCCCCTGCTGGGCGATGGTCACGGCCAGATGGACATGCTCCAGGTATGGAGAGGGTTGGTCGAGCAGGCTGCCCATGCTCCTGGCACGGGAGACCCTTGAGAACAGTGCCGTCCGTTCTTCTTCCGGCCTGAGGAAGTAGAGATGTTGCTGTTTGACCTCGTGGTTGTTCCACAGGTCTGGGTGCTCGGACGACAACCCAAAGGTTAAAGTGCCCCCCGGAACCTCCATTGCGTCGATGACACCGTTGAGCAGGGTTGGGGCGATGTGCTCCAACTTTTGTTTGACCATGAGCCGGTTCAAGTTGAACACATTCGAGCGCCATTTTTCAGGGCTGTATGCGTCGAAATCCTCGGCAGTGAATCCGCTGAAGCGTACCATGGGTGTTTTCGATTCGACTGTCACTGCTTGTTATTTTCGTCGTCATCGACGAAGACGAGGCCGCTGTCGGGCTCGGCCGTGGCATCGTCCTGTTGGGGTGGTGGGGGCTGGGGCACCGGCATCCCGAAGATGGTCCTTTTTTCGCCGCCCCCGGGAGGAGGCGGGGGAAGATTCGGGTCATTTTGTGGTGCGGGCGGTCTTTCCTCCCCCGGAGCTGGTTCGCCTTGGTAGGGCGGTTGACTCATGGGAACCTCGTCCCTCGGGGCCTCGGCGTATGCAACCTCATCGACCGGAGCATCGGGCACGGGCTGTTCGGCATAGGGCTGGTCCGAGGGCTGTTCGGCATAGGCCTGGTCCATCGGACCCTCAGCGTATTCTCCCGTGGGGCCATTCATGGCCTGATCCGCTTCCATCGGTTCTTCAGCGAATGTGTCTGTGCTCTGTTGGTCTGCTATCTCGTCGGCGAATGCCTCCTCGCCGTATTGGGCGTCTTGGTCGATTCCAGCCGGAGGTGCTTTCGTTTCGGATGTTTGCCAAGTGCTGTCTTCCACAGACGCCCCGGGAACGGCTGGTGGCTCATCGGGCCAGGCGGGCGGTTGGGCAGCGGACGCTTCCGAGACATCGGCAGCCTCGATGATGGCGGAGTCGTCCACGTCGAAGGCAATGGCTTCCTCGGGCAGAGGAGCCTCGGGAAGGTCGTCGACGGCCTCCCCACGCTGACCCCTCCGATATCGTTCCAGGGCCGCACTGAGCTTTTCATATGAAATCATGATGGATTCCTTTCCTACCTTGAGAGCCGACCTCGCATCTATTAGCGGCCAGTTTGCCCCAAAACGAAGTGCGGGTCAACAAGCCCTCTCGCCGAATTTTGGAGCCGAATGTTTGAGCCGAAGGGCTATTGCAGAGAGCGCCGTGTTTTCATTCGTTGTCGAGTGCTTCCTCGGATTGGCTTGGACCCAGCGGGATCCTTGCTTGAAAAAAAGCTGTGTGCCGAGTAAGAAAATGGGTGCGTGTGGAGGGTGTATCCGACGAAGTGTCGGATGTTCGCAACGAGGGAGGTGGTCGATGAATCAGGTGCCTCGGGTTGGTTTATTCGCTGTTTCACTGCTGCTTGCCTGCAGCGGCCGTCCAGATTCGAAGACGACCGTGGCATCGCCACCTCGCCCTGCTTCCAGACCAGCGTCGCGTGGGGTGGGGAACCACGTGGGGCACTTGGCGACCAGGCATGGCGCGTCTCGCGTCCCCATCGATCGGATTCAGCCTCCTGCTCGGTTCAAGCAGAATTATGTGATTCGCCTCAATGGAGCCGATGTGGCCAGAGCCTTCGTCGGTGTGACCAAGGAGGGGGAGACGACACATTTGGACCTTCGGTATCGTGGTTCTTCGCCCACGGGTCCGGTTTTTCGTCGTGACCATATTTCATTCGACAGGGACTGGGCGTTGCAGCGGGCCCAAATGAACCGCATGCACCAAGTGGCACCCAAGATCGATCTCGTCGAGACGATCATGGTGGAAGGGCCCCCAAAGAGCCGCGATCGTGCTGACATGAGAGGGGTGGTGACCTATGAGGCGTTTGGGTATCGCTGGCGACGCGGCGTAGCCCTGCCCGAAGCCCCCATACTTCTGGCCCGAGACTGGCTCATCGGCGCCTCGACTTTGGCGCGTCGATACGACCTGCATAGGATGGGCACCCAGCATTTTGTTGGCTTGGATTCGAAGACATGGCAGGCGGTTCCACTTCTGGCGACCGGCACGGCGCGCGGGACCCTGTTGACGCTGACCATCCAGAAGGGGCAGCGCAAAGTGACCCTGGATTACGACGTTGCGACGGGCGGCATCCGGTCCCTCCAGGGATGGGATGGAACGGTGGCCGTGGCGGGCGGACGGCCCGTGGCCGTTCCTGTTCCCGTCCAGCCGAGCAAGCTCGTCACCGTCACACCATTCGTATGGCCCGATGGTTTTCGGCAGGATGCCTGGTCCGTTCGGACCTCTGACGGGGTTACGTTGTCGGGGTCGTTGAGCTGGCCGAAGAGCCAGCCTCGTGTCTTGGCGGTCATCGTTCCCGACATCGGCAAGTTGGACCGTGATGGAACCATGGCGCTCAGGAAACCTTATGCAGACTTGGCGTTGGCGTTGGTGCAATCGGGTGCGGCCGTCCTGCGGTATGACCGCAGGGGCGTGGGGCGGTCGACAGGCGTCTACGAGCATCTGACCTGGAAACAGGAAACGTCGGACCTGGAAACCTGGATTCGAAGGATCCGTCGAGACAGGCGGCTACGCCGACTCAAACTCGTGTTGGTCGGACACGGGTTCGGCGGGATCGTGGCGGGAGCCGCAGCGCGGAACCGACGCGTCTCCGGCCTGGTCCTCCTCGGCACGCCAGCTCGTTCAGTGGGTGATTCGGTGGTGGAGCGTTATCGTCGGGAGTTCATTCATGGAGGTCTGCCGGCAGCGACGGTCGCATCTCGAGTTGCCTACTTGGAGGGCATGTTTGCCAAGATTGCTTCAGGGACGTTCTCTGGTGCCCTGTGGCTTGCCTGGCCAGCGTATCCTGTTTCATGGCTCAGGTCCATGAACGCGGTTCATGTTGCCCAGTTTCTCGGTCAAGTTCGGTGTCCGGTCCTGATTCTGCGTGGTGCTTCGGACGTGATGACGACGGAACAGGACACGAGGGCGCTGGTGGCGGCCTTGAGTCGAAATCGTCGTGTCCGAGCGCCGAGGGCCGTTTCGTTCGTCGGGCATGCCATGCAGCGTTCACCCTATCGCTTGGAGATTGCCCCCGAAGAGTGGTTCATTCCGTCAGGTGTGGACCGTGGTCTCGCGGCTCTGTTGACGTCTTGGTTGGCTGGAGTCCGATAGCGGGCGACAGAGCCTGCGCGTGGATAGAATCGGCGCGGTCGAATGGTGTATCGACAATGAATAGGTTCATCGTTTCATTCGTCTTGCTTCTGACTGTGGTTGGTGGCTGCCACAAGGTGAGTGAGCAGGATGCGGCAAAGGCCAGGCGGGTCGTGCAGCGTTACACGGCGGCCTGGCTCGCGGACGACGTGGAGGCGATGTATCATTTGACCTCGGCAAGACGAGTTCGGAAATTGACCGGCATCGACCCATCCAAAGGATCGGCGTTTCGAAAGCGCGCGTTCGAGCGTTTTGTTCTTGTTGCGAGGCAGACGAGAGACTATATGGGATATGTCAAGTTCAAGACCATGGGTTGGTCCAGCCGAGGATCGTCTCAGGTCGTTTTCAAGGTGAAGGCCTGGCACGATGCTGGCAAGAGTTCCATATTACTGTTTCGTGTTACGAAGGGGCATGGCGGTTGGAAGATTGATTGAACCGCAACAACGAGGGAGTATGGTCATGAAAATCACGAAAACGATTGGAGTGTTGGTGGCTTTGTTGTCTGTGTCCGGAGTGGCCAGCGCAACAGGCACCCCGGCGAAACATCCTCCTGGACCAGCGGTGAAGATGAAGCTGCTCGAGGTGTTTCCTACCCAGAACTACACGGTGGTGACGTTCAAGTTTTACGATGCTCAGGGGAAGGTGACCAAGGTTTTGGCCGGTGAGTTTTCCTACTGGTCCAATTTCTTGAATGATCGGCGTGCTCCTGCTTCCAAGCGGAAGTTCGACCTGAACGACAAGACCAAGGTCTCGTTGCATCTGAAGAAGTACACGATCAAACTACCAGGGTTCAAGAGGCTTTGCCCGCCCAGGGTGGCGAGGCTGCGGGTCACCTTCAAAGGGCAGTCCCCCAAGAAGCGTTTCACCAAGACATGGAAGAAAAAGGCCCAATGTCACCATTGATGGTTCGTTGATTCTTTTCATCCGTTCCTTCTTTTTTCTATCCTGATTTTGGATCCGGCCCAGGGCGCTCGTCGCGCTGCTTCGACCGTTCCGTACCCTGATTTCGAATGGTTTCGACTGTTTCGGATCTCGAATTGTGGAGCTTTGGTCGTCCTTCAGCGTCCGGATTGCCCCTCGGGATCATATTCGTCGGATCCAGTTTGGGAGGATGGCTCCGATTCGGAGTGCGGTTTGGAATCCGGGGCCTGCTGGTCATGGTCTGTTTGGTTCATGGCACGCCCCTTCTGTGCGCCTTGATTCGGTTGGAGAACATCCAGTTGGGCGACCAAACGGGCACGCGCCGCCTCGTGGCTCAGTTCGGGTCCGGGTTTCGTGATGGCGATCGATGGGGCCCTCGCAAGACGTTGGAGGACCATGTTGAATCCACGGGTGTCCTTGCCCAAGGCGGCAGCCAGCACGGTCAGCCCGATGGCCTGCACCGTCTGACGTGCCTGTCCCGGATCGGTCCTGGGGGCGAGCATTTTGAGCAGAGACCTGGATGGCCGGTACGGCGGATGCTGTCGGTGGGCCCAGACGATGCGAGCCTGCGCATTGGGGAGGTTTGCACAGAAGGCAGCGGCCACCCGTTGCGGGACCGCAGACAGGATCACGCCGCACAACTCCATCCCAAGGACCTCGATGAGGTGTTCGAGCCAGTCCGGGTCGAGTGCCACGAGTCGCGCCGTCAGATCCGAGGCGGTCGTGACGTCCATCCCCTCCAGTTTGGACCAGAGCGCCTTGGCTGCTTCTGCGGCCTGAACCGGGCTGAGGCTTCCTTCACTTCGGTCAGAGGATCCGGAGAGCAGGGCGACCTGATCTCTGATTTGGGAGGGCAGGTGAGCCAGGATGCTTTCGGGGAGCCCCGCCGTGGGGCGGTCCACCGCGAACCAGGTCGGGTGGATCGCCAGGGCGTCACTGGGAAGCAGACGGTCGAGACAGTCGTTTGGGTCGGACACGACGGTGATGGATGAGGGGCGATGAGCCGGCGTCTGCGTTGGCATGGCATCGCCGGTTTTCGCATGACGGTCCATGTCCGGTCCATTGGTCGTTGCCGCATGGCGGATGTGGCCCACAACGGTTTCGAGCCAGTCGGGTTTCTGCCCGTGGCTCTCATTGGACAGAGCCGTCGCTCTTGGCGTGTGATTGCCGTTCGAGTCGCCCGGGATGTCGGACTGGCCGATCCGCGTGGGCCGCGTCGGTGGTTGCTGCGTGGTCACTTGCCCGATGGTGTGGCCGGAGCGGCCGGTGCGTGGTTGGTGCTGCCGGTCGTGCCCGTTCGAGATGACCGAGACGCCCCATTTGTCTGGGCTGCCTTCCCATTCTGGCGGCAGCGTCTCATGATCCAGTCGATGAGAAAGTGGTACTTGCGGTACTTGTTCTTGTGGAATCCGTAGTGATTCGCTTCGGCCAGGATTTGGTCGCAGCCCCAACCGTGTTCTGCGCGAAAGCGGCCAACGACGCCGCCTGTCCGATGCACGCCGTAGGTGCAGTATACGTAAGTATTCTTGCCTGGCACCACGAGATCGTCCGTCACGTTTTCTCCGAATCGTCGCCGTCCCAGTTCATGAGGGCGACCGGTGGACATGAACCTGGGCAAATACTCCATGTGGAGGCGCTTGGCGGCGCGCATGAGCGACTTGTGGTTCCAATTTTCGAGGGCCACCACTCTGGTGACGCCTTTGGACTTGAGCCAACGAAGGTCCGATGCATGGCGAATGCGACTTCCACGGTAGAGTCTCCAAGCGGTGGGGCCCTTGCCGCCCTTGGCCACCAGGAAGAACTTTCCTGTCTTTGCCAAGGCAGGCGCGGCTGTCAACGCCATGGACAAAGCAGCAAGAACAAAGGCACGTTTCATTCGTTTCATCACGGTCTCCGATGTTGTGGTTGCAGGGGCCGCGCCCCTGTTGCGATCCATGGACGATAGACGCCATGAGACCATAGCAAAGTTTGTGAGCAGGGCAAGAGAATGGTCACCGACGCTCATATGATGGATTGGGTCGATTCGGCGCAGGGTCAACGTGGCGGGCGATCATCCTCTTCAGACCTGGGTCTGGGTCTGATACGGCTGAAGGGCACCTTCAAAATTTCGTGGACCAGGACGGTGGCGTAGCTTCCCGATGGGAGGGTGAACTGCACGATGAGACGTGCACCTTCCATGTGGCACGAGACGTCGGTTGGATACACGAGGGCATCCCGTCGGCCGCCTCTGGTTAGTCTGCCCATGGATCCGAAGAGGTCCGGGTCGAGTTCCGATCGGGTCAGCACGTCGTCTTCGAATGTTCGGGCCTGGGTGTCCAGTCCGGGATGCGGCATCCTCGGCCCGAACAGGGGCCCAGTGGGCGCGGCGTCGGTAGGCAATTCGTCCTCTCCAGCCACGAAAATGCGGTGGCCCACGCGACAGATGTCACCTGGATGGATCTGATCGAGGTAGCCACTGGTCATGGCCGCGTCCATGTACTGGTTGAACAGCATGGACTGAACGGAGGACAACAGGAACTTTGCCTTGCGTCGATCCTTGATTTGGACTTCGCCTTTGAGGATGCGGATGCCCTCGATGACGTTTCTGTTCTTGACGCCGAATCGTTGCGGGCCGTACAGGTTCGCTATGCCCCTCCGGGTCACGTCGTCCAGGATGCGCTGCGCCCGGTCGAGGGCGTCGTCCGCCTCGGGTTCGATGGCGATGGCGAAGCGGTTTCCCTTCATGTGGCCCATCTTGAGCTTGTTTACGTGCCGTCGTGCAGACAAGACGGTGAGGTCCTTGATTTTGACCCGCATGGCCTTGTTCGGTTCCACGTCCCGGATGGACAGGTATTGGCGCGTGACCGCCCAAGTGTCTTTGAGTCCCGCGTATCCGATGGCGCCCCTGGGGACGTCGAGAGCCTGAGCGAGTCGCGTGATGGCGCCCGGTGTGCTCATGGCGCGTTTTTCCACGAACACGAAACAGTGGTCGCCACGCCCGGCGGCTGGGTATGCGGGAATCTCTTCCACCTGAAAGGCTTCGATGTCTCCGCCGATGTGGCCTCCAGTGCCAGGCAGGTGCTCCGTCCAGGCCGGAATCCGTTCAAGATGATAGATGGGCTCGAACCATCGATGGGTCATGGTGTGGGCCTCGATATCTTGCCAAGGTGCTGCGGTTGGATCGTCGCATGTCCGCGGGGTGTGTGTTCTGTGGGGATCACCCCGTTTCCCTTGAGGCTGCTCGGCGTTGGGACCGGCTGGTCGTAGATTTCGTACATGAAGACGTGGGGATCTGGAACGCACTGGCCGGTTCGTTTATGACAAGGCTTTCCGGGACGGCACTTCGGGTTGTTGCAGATGGTGGCGTCCGGACAGTCCAGGTTCACAGCGCAGGCGTGGGGTAGCAGACTTCGATTCGGCACCGGATAGATGAGTCGTGCCTGCGTGTAGCGGCTCAACTGCTTCTTGAAGTCACCGAAATCACTCGTGCAGTACACGAAGCGGGATTTGAACCTGTGTACGATGGTGTCGATGGGGTGCGCATCCTTGCCGTGGGTCAGTCGATCCCAACGATGCCACATGTCCGGATTCCAGAAGTACATGAACGTGGGATCCAGGAACACGGTGTAGTCGTGCTCCGTGGATTCGAAGAACAGGTACGGGGCGTCGTCCCAGTCGCAGGTGAGCACGCCGGCTCCCGATGGGACATGCTTTGCGAGCCACCGGGCCGACGGCATGTAGGTGGATTCTCCGCATCGGTCTAGCTGGCGATAGGTGTCTTTGTGGCTCTGATACGCCAGGAACGGGATGCCCAGGATCAGGACGGCCGACATGGCATAAAAAGCCCATCGCCTGTTTTTCCACCAGGAACCCAAGGTCAGGCTTTCGGGCATGCTCGAATAATAGAAGGCGTTGAACAGTCCGGTCACCGGGATCCAGTATTCGGCGAATCGTTTCGTGTTCAAGGTCAGGACGAGGTAGATGGTCGAGGCCACGAAGAGGAATAGGGTTCGGGTGTTCGTGGCGAAGGGGCGCACGATGGCGACTAGGATGCCCAACCAGAGCGGGATCAGCGTCGCCGGGTTCACGTTGATCAGGCTGCGCGCCGTCATCGAGTTGAGTTCGCCGCCCATGTGCAGGTCTACGGTTTTGTGGAGTTGATGGAAAATGACCAGGACGTTCTGCACGAAGAATCCCTGGATGTTGTTCGGAAAGTTCGGGTGGATGAGCCACCCGAGGAGCATGCCGACCAAGGCCCAGACCGCCGGCTTCCACGACCACCGATGGTCCTTGAGTCGAACCACTACGAGGAAGATGAACGCAAGACCAACGTACTGATAATGGCCCGTGTAGGACAGGGAATAGACGAGGGACAGAAGCCCCACGATCCAGTGCCGTTCGTTGATCAAGAAGTGGAGCCCGACGATGAGCAGGAAGATGGACAGGGTTTGGGGCCTCGTCACATTGACCCGGAACAGGAGGTAGCCTCCCGAGGAGCCCAGCAACAACCACCAGAGCCAGCGGTATCGAACACCGTTTTCCCGGAGGACCAGGAAGTAGGCCGTGAAGATGGCGGTGCCCATGACCACTGTCGCCCACTTGGCTCCTTGGATCAGGTCTCCGAAGGTGAACATGGACAGATAGAGGTGGTAGATGAACTCCTTGTCGAAGAAGTGTTCGTGCCACCAGGAAAAGCGGGCCCAGTGGAAGTTGTGGATGATGCCCTGATGGCGGGTCACATAGGCAAATTTGATGTGGTAGTAAGGATCGGTCCCGCACAGATGGTCCGAGGCGAACTGATAGAAGTAGAAGAACGTGCCAGCCGACAGGATCACCAACGCCAGTTCAGCCCAGCGGAACCACCTCGTGTCGCGGACCGAGAAGTACCAGGCCGCTAGATTTTCTGCTTTGTCCTGCCAACCCACGAGTATTCGTTTTCTCCCGTCTCGTTGCGCGCGGAACACCAAGGTGTGGCGCCTTCCTGCCGCAGATGCCACAGGCGCCACATCAGCCACGAATGGCCTGGAAGCGTCCTGGCGGCGTGCCAAACCTGTTCTGCGAGGCTTCTGTACGCGTCCAAACAGCGAACGATGGCGGCATCACAGCCCGACCGGTACTGGAAGTCAATCATTTTCAGGATGGATTCCAGCATTCATACGTCCGAAATGATCGGTGGCGGCAACCGACAGTTCTTGCGTTTCCCCCAGTAGACCTTCTATACAGAAGTGCTCGGTCGCATCAGGCCAGCAGGAGGTGTGATGGTGCGCAAGAATGAATGGTACCTGAATAAGGTTGCTGTGGTGACTGGGGCTGCCTCCGGCCTGGGTCGGAGCATGACCCTGGCTTTGACCCGGCGCGGTGCTTTCGTCCACATGGTGGACATCGACGCTGGGGGGCTCGGACGGGTCGCCAGCGAAGCCGGTGCGATTGGTGGAGAGGTCTGGACCCATGAGGTGGATTGTTCCGATGAGGCCGCGGTTTTATCCTTGGCCGACGAGGTGTACGAACGCCACGGACACGTGGACCTCCTCATCAACAATGCGGGCGTTGTGGAAGGAGGGCCCTCCGACCGCATTTCTTTGGACCTGTTCCGGCACAGCTTTGACGTCAACGTCTGGGGGGTGATCCACGGCATCCACGCCTTCTTGCCCAGGATGCTGAAGCAGGACGGCCGGGCGAACGTGGTGAACGTCGCCTCCATCGCCGGTTTGATGGGGATTCCCTACATGGCTCCCTACTGTGCCTCGAAAGCCGCGGTCGTGGGCCTGACCGAATCCCTTGCCGCGGAACTCGATCGGCGCAAGATCCAGGTCACCCTGGTGTGTCCTGGGGCGGTCCGAACGCCGGTCATGCGGCATGGCCATGTGGAGCTTCCGGGGAACTGGACCGAGCGGGTCACCCGCCTCATGGAACGGCTTGGAGAGGACCCGGATCGCGTGGCGGTCCGTATCCTGGAGGCTGCCAGGGCCGGCCAAGAGATGCTCGTGGTGGCCGGCGGCGGCCTGGCTCCCCTGTGGTGGATGAAGCGGCTGTCTCTGCACGCCTATCACGGGGTCGCACGCGCTATCGGCATCCCTGGTCGCCAGGGTCGCTGAGAGCAGGGACATGGAGTCAACCGTTGTTTTTTGGCAGGAGTTTTCGAGTTGAGAAGAGTATGGCAATGCTCTCGTTCTTCCGTCCTGGCTCCTGTCTGACAGTTTTCAAGCAATGGAAGGATGAGGTTCAATTCCTGTCCATCGAATCAGATCCAACCGAAGAGAACGAGCAAGCCATAGATCCAGGCCGAGGCGGCGGCCAGGAGGAACAGGGTCCCCACGGCGGCTGCAAGGGACAGCTCTGATCGGGCGTGACGTTCCCACCAGGCTCTTGCCAACCGGATTCGTTCGTCCATGGTTTCGACGGAAACAGGGGTGCGTCCTTTGGAAACGGTGGTTTCGGTGCGTATGTGCTCGTCGAGGACGGACGCCACGCGACGGCTGCCCGCCGCCCGGCTGTGGTAGTCCGGCTCGGTCACTTCGCGCGAGGATCCAAATTTGGTCAGGGCGCAGGAGTCGTCCTGCCAGAAAGTGGCCAGGTAGGCACCCTCGGACCGACTGGGGGACGGCAGGTCGGCGATGATCGTGTTGTGACGGACATAGACAGCTGCCGTGCGCCCCCAGAGCTTGAAGAGTCGCTCCCACCGAATGCCCAGGTAGGAAAAGCCCGAGGCTTCGAGTTGTTCGGCCATGGGGCCTCGTGGTTGGGGTGCCTTGGCATCGCCTCCCATTTTGACTCGTTTGGCGAAGAGGAACAAGAGGGGCGCCTCTGCATATCGCCACAGCAGGTACAGGGCGACGGCGGAAATGAGCAGGGCCAGCAGGATGGTTGGGGTGGCCTGACGGGTGAAGGCATTGGCGAGTGCCTGCGGAGCGCTGTGGGGTGCCTGTGCGGAGAGGGCGGCTGCGAGGGCCGAAAGGACCATGACGTTCCCTTCAGCCCTGGTTCGGATCAGACGCCATGAGGTCCATGGTGCGTGAGAGGAGGGCGACAAATTTTTCCGTGACCCGGTCGGCGGTTTCTTTGACCTCTTCATGGGTGAGCGGCCGGTCGTTGAGGCCGGACGCCATGTTCGTGACGCAGGAGATACCGAGAACCTTGGCTCCCATGTGCCTGGCGGCGATCACTTCGGGGACGGTGGACATGCCCACCAGGTCACCACCCAGTCGGCCCACCATCGCCACTTCGGCCGGGGTTTCGTACGAGGGCCCCATCATGGCGGTGTAGACTCCTTCGCGGATCGTCCAGCCAAGGTCGGACGCGGCCTGTCGGGCGAGGTCGCGGAGCTTGGGATCATAGGGCTGACTCATGTCCGGAAACCTCGAACCGAGACGTTCATCGTTTGGGCCACGTAAAGGGTTGTGGCCCAGCAGGTTGATGTGGTCCGAGAGGAGAACGAGTTCACCGGGAGTAATTTCTCGTCGGGCGGATCCTGCTGCATTCGTGATGATGAGGCGTTGGGCGCCCAGACGGACGAGCGTCCGGACGGGACGAACGACCGACTCCAGATCGTGCCCTTCGTAATAATGGACGCGCCCCTGGAGCACCACCACGTCGAGGCCTGACAGACGGCCGAAGACCATTCGTCCCGCGTGGCCGGGAACGGTCGACTGGGCGAAGTGAGGGATGTCGGCGTAGTCGATGGTTCTGGTGCCTTCGAGACGTTCGGCGAAGGCGCCCAGGCCGGATCCCAGGATCATGCCTACCGATGGACGGTGAAAGTCCGGCCCCAAGGCGGCTCGTATCGCTTGTGTCGCCTGTTCGATGCGTTCAAATTCCTCCATGTGATCCTCTCCTCGATGTGTTGGCTCTCCGGTGGGTTCGTGTGACGGACCAGTCCGACTCCGTTGGTGACCTTGGTACGATGCTCCTTGTTCGCTTAGTTGGTGTTCCTCTGCCGGTCCTGTCGGTTTGGTGTCTTCGAGTGCCTGCGTCTCGTCGGCGTTTCGTGCATCGGGGCCAGGCTGCGGGCCAGCACAACCGGAGCTTTCGACAATCTCGATCAGTCGATGCAGGATCCTGGCGGTCAGGCCCCATATGACGTGTTTGCCTGGCCGATACTCATAGAGACGAAACGTCCTGCCCTCGTACGAGACGGGGCGGTGTTCGATTTCGTTTGCGGAATCCATGAAGAAGGACAGGGGGACCCAGAAGACCGATTCGACCTCAGCGGGATCGGGGATGATGTTCAGGGGGGATCGAGCTGCTGCGAGCACCGGGGTCACCAGGTAGCCCGTCGGGGTGAGTTCGTCGTTCATGAGGCCCAGGACCTCGACTTGATTCGAGCCGATGCCGAATTCCTCGGTCACTTCCCGGAGCGCTGTTTCCACTTCGTTTTCGTCCGAGGGTTCGCGGCATCCTCCTGGAAAGGAAATCTGCCCCGAATGGGGTCCGCCTGCCTCGGTTCGCTCCATGAACGGTACGAAGAAGGAGCCGTTGCGTTTCACGAGGAGGACGAGCACGGCAGCCCGACGGTACCCGTCGGGCAAGGGTTCCGTTCTTCGGCGCGCGTGTTTCAGTGTCTTGGCGAGACAGGAGGAGAGCCGGTCCAAGGGGTCTGAGGCGAGGGCCATGGTGCAGGCTCACTTTCTGGCTTCGTTGTGCTTCTGAGCACTGCTTGCCGCCCTGCGTAGGGCCGCCCATTCGGGCAGTTCACCGCGTTTGGCTGCGGCCTTGTCCTTGAGCATGTGGCAATTCTTGTACTTTTTGCCACTCCCGCAGGGGCACGGTTCGTTGGGTCCCACCTTGCGGGTCTGACGGCGGACCGTCTTGGGTTTGGCGACCTGCTGGTCCTCCTGCTGCGGACCTCCCGCTGCGTGCAGGAACATCATGCGGCGTCGCTTGTGCTCGAATTCTGGCATCATTTCGTCGCCGTCTTCCTGCTCGATCCGTACGCGGAAGACCTTGGAGGCAACGTTTTCACGGATTCGCCCCATCATGGCTACGAACATGTCGTATCCCTCGCGCTGGTACTCCAACTTGGGATCCCGCTGTCCGTACCCGCGTAGGCCGATGCCTTCGCGAAGGTGGTCCATGGCCTTGAGATGCTCGATCCATTGATCGTCGATTTCTTCGAGGTAGAGGTGCCGGAAGACCCACAGCCGTCGCTCCAGGCTCATCGCCTTGTCCCAGCCGGCGAAGTGGTTCAGGGCGATTCCAAGGAGGTGTTTTTTGAGCTCTCGTCGGGACGTGGTGGCTGACAGGTTTTGGAATCGTTCGCAGAAGATTTCCTCCATTTCCTGCTCGAGGCCGGCGAAATCCCAGTCCGTTTGGTCGCTGTCTTCGGGACAGTGGTCGTCGAGCAGTTTTCCAAGGAGCTTGGGGAGGTTTTCGGGTTGGGCCCAGGACGCCCGGATGTGACCCGCCCCCTGGATCGCCTTCTGAATCCGTTTGGTCAGACCAGCGATGTCCGCCCGCCAGAGCAGGTCCGACAGGTCCCACTCCATTTCCTTGGCCCGGTCTTCGAGTCCTTCGATGTCCCAGTATTCAATTGGCCGATCGGCAGGGCAGTATTCGTCCAGGATAGAAGCGACCTGAATTCCGGCCGGGGCGGCTTCCTTGCACAGAGCCTCGAAACGGGCGCGGTTCATGGTTCCTTCGAGTCCGGGCACGCGCACGTAGAACGCACGCCGCACCTCGGCGCCGAGGCCGTCGAGGTCCCATTCGCTCATGGGGCGCTGCGAGGGGCAGTGTTCCAGGACGAGTTCCTGAACCGTGGTCAGGATTCGGTCCAGCGTGACGAATCGGCCTTTGACGGGTACGAAGAATTTCAGGGGATCTCCCGCCGAGATGTCTGTTTCGGACTCCGGCTCTCCGGAGAGGGCCAGGACCAGGCTTTTGGTCATTGCAGGAATGTTCCACTGGTCGCACGGGACCTTGTCCGGACAGTGTTCGTCGAGGAGCGTCGTGACCTGTTGTTTGAGGGTCGAGGGAGGCTTGACGCCCAGACGGTCGCAAACCTCTTCAGACGCCACGGACGTCAGTCGGTCGACGATCCGGTCGCGTGGCAAGGTTTTGGCGATTTTTTGGTGCACGAGCGCCCAGACCTGGTCCCTGGTCTCGCGTTCTTCGATGGTGAACCTGAGGTTCAGCGATTCGTTGAGGCTGTCATTGAGCCCCTCGATATCCCAGGCAGGGCAGTGCTTGGCCGTGAAGCGCTTGAGCGCTTCATGTGCGATCAGCACATCGTCTTCCTGGTCCGCCAGGGCGATGAATCGCTCCACACCAGCGAAGATGCGGTTGACCATTTCGGTCCGATCTCCGAGGTTGATGAGGGCGTCGTCCGGTCTGGTCATGCGTTTTCGTACGGCCGTGATCAGGCTTTCGAAATCCCAGTCTTTGGGCGAAGTGTCCATCGGGCAGAAATCATCGAGGCGTTGTTTGAGCCAGTCTTTGAAGTCCTCTGCGACCAAGTCGGCACCATACTGCCGGATTCTGGCGGTCAGGCGGCCGAGTTGTTCCTGGATTTTGTGGCGGCAGTCATCCGGATCGCAGCGACTTGCGACCGCATCGTTGAGTTCCGCCTCCACGTCCTCGCGGTTGTAGATGTCTGCGAACTGCATGTTCTTGAGGCCGAGTTGTGCGGCCGCTTCCTTGCTGAGCGCCTTGAGATCCCAGGTCTCGGGATCTTCGTCGCCCTGACAGTACCGTTCGACCATGTCTTTGATGATGCCGGTTACGGCACCCAGGTTTGTTCGTTTTCCCTTGATGGGAAAAACGTCGGCGCAGGCGGCCTCGATTTCTTTGCGATGGCAGAGCCATTCAAGCCCATCCATATGGAGGTCGAAGATGTGCAGGACGGCGTCCTCCAGGCCGCCCGTGTCCCAGTCTTCCTGGTGGCGTCCTTCGGGGCAGTAGGTGGCGACCTGCTTTTCGGCCAAGTCATAGGCCATGTCCAAGAGTCGTTCCCTTTGTTGGATGAGCGAGGAGGCCACCTCGCGCGTGGCCTTCTTTTGGCAGAGGAGTTCCTCGTCCACCTCTTGTTGCAGGTCCACCTTGGCGCCGAAGGTTCGGTAGAGCAGGTGGGTGAGGTGCTCGGGGTCGGGGATGTCCGCCGTCCCGGTGGCTTCGTTCGTCGACTTGGCGGAGCGTTTGTATTCGTCGGCCAGGAGCCTGTTCACCCAGGGTCGTACCTTGTCCGAAAGGAAGGCCAACGTCCACTTGCCCGACTGGTCGGGAACTTTGTTGTGTTTACCGGCCTTGCGCTCGTCTTCGGTCAATTCGGGAACGTACTTACCTTCGAGAACCTGGCGACGCAGAGCGTAGATGGCGGTCCTCTGATGGTTCATGACGTTGTCGTATTCGAGTAGGTTCTTTCGAATATCGAAGTTTTGGGCCTCCATCTGACGCTGGGCGCGTTCGATGGATTTGTTGACGAGAGGGTGCTCGATGGGGACGTCTTCGGGCATCCCTGCCCATTCCATGATTTTGTGGAGACGTTCTCCTCCGAAGTAGCGCATCAGGTCGTCTTCGAGGCTCAGGTAAAAGCTCGATGACCCGGGATCCCCCTGGCGGCCGGCCCGGCCGCGGAGCTGGTTGTCGATGCGGCGGGATTCGTGTCGCTCCGTTCCAAGGATGTGCAATCCGCCCGCTTCGAGGACCACCTCTCGTTGCTTGGCGAACTTCTTTTTGTAGTCGTCGAGGACCTTGGCGTAGCGTTCCGGCTCAAGTTCCGGATCCGCTTCTCGTTTCGCCATGAACTCCGGGTTGCCGCCGAGGATGATGTCCGTGCCCCGTCCGGCCATGTTCGTGGAGATGGTGACGGCGCTCGGCGCACCGGCCTGCGCCACGATGAGCGCCTCACGCTCGTGGTTTTTCGCGTTGAGCACCTCGTGTGGAATCTTTTTCCGACGGAGGCGTTTGGACAGTTCCTCGGTTTTCTCTACGGCGACCGTGCCGACCAAGACGGGCTGCTTGCGTTGATAGGCGTCGATGATTTCTTCGATGACCGCCGCCAGTTTACCTTCCTCGGTCTTGTAGATCACGTCGTCGTGGTCATCTCGGATGCAGGGTACGTTCGTCGGGATGACCATCACGTCGAGTTCGTAAATCTTATGGAATTCTTCCGCTTCGGTTTCCGCGGTTCCGGTCATGCCGGACAGTTTTTTGTACATGCGGAAGAAGTTCTGGAAGGTCACCGTGGCCAGGGTCTGGTTTTCTTCTTCGGGTTTGAGGCCTTCTTTTGCCTCGATGGCCTGGTGGAGGCCGTCGGACCACCGCCGGCCTTCCATTTTACGGCCGGTGAACTCGTCGATGATGATGACCTTGCCCTCTTCGACGATGTATTGGACGTCGCGTTTGTAAAGCGTATGGGCGCGCAGGGCCTGGTTGACGTGGTGGAGCCAGTCCAGGTTTCTTGGGTCGTAGAGATTGGCCAGCCCGAGGCGTCGTTCGACGCGCTCCACTCCTTGGTCTGTCAGCGATGCGTTCTGGTCCTTGTAGTCCACGGTGTAGTCCACGTCGCGTTTTAGGTTGCGGACCACTTCGTTGACCCGCATGTAGAGGTCTGCGGCTTCTTCTGCTGGGCCGGAGATGATGAGCGGGGTCCTGGCTTCGTCGATGAGGATGGAGTCCACCTCATCCACGATGGCATAGTGGAAGAGCGAGTTTTTGACCCCGCGTTCCTCCTCGGGGAGCAGTTTGTGCACGTACTGCTCGATGGAGTCCTTCATGTTGTCGCGCAGGTAGTCGAATCCGAATTCGTTGTTCGTTCCGTAGGTGATGTCCGCCCGGTACGCCTCCTGACGCTCCCGGTCCTTCATGCCGTTGACGATCACGCCCACGCTCATCCCCATGAAGCGGTAGATCCGGCCCATCCATTCCGAGTCCCGCTTGGCCAGATAGTCGTTGACCGTGACCAGGTGGCAGCCGCGTTTCGTCAGGGCGTTTAGGTAAAGGGGCAGGGCGGCCACGAGCGTTTTGCCTTCACCGGTGCGCATCTCGGCGATTTTTCCCTCGTGCAGAACGATGGCACCGATGAGCTGGACGTCGTAGGGGCGCATGCCGATGGCTCGGATCGCCGCTTCACGAACGGCAGCGAAGGCCTCCGGGAGGATGTCGTCGAGGGTTTCCCCGCGGGCCAGTCGTTCCCGGAATCGTCGGGTGGCGTCCCGTAGGCGGAAGTCAGACATCTTCCGATACGTGGGCTCGAGACGGTTGATTTGATGCACGGTGGGCATCATGCGGCGGATTTCCCGCTCGTGCCTCGTTCCAAAAACAGCGGTCATCGCCTTGACGACGTTCATGACAGTCTCCTGCGTCTCGTGGTTCCGTTCAGGCCGCTTCGCTGCGGCCTGGACAACGGTGATTGAGGGTTTGTCTGAAAGGAGGTGATTGTCAAGGGGGGGCGTTCCCTCCCCCCGTGGATCTACAAAACTCCGTTTCGCTTCAAATTCTGCCGCAGTTCATGGACGAGCCCATGCTGCTTGGCCAGAGAAATGAGGCGCCGTCTGGCTCTTCGCACGCAGGTTTGGGCGTCATTGCGGGTCAGGTCCAGCGCCGTGCAGATATCGATGCTCATGCGCCACTCTTCGGGTTGCGCCTGGCCGTCCGCCATGGCCATCAGGCAGGCGGTTTCGAGCAATTCCATGCGATTTTTCTTGTATGGCACGACCGTCTTGAGGGCTTTCAAATCAATCTGCGATGCCTCCTTTTTGAGTTGGACGACTTCTTCGGATTCGATTTCATAGGCCTGAGCCAGAACCTTGAGGATCTGCTCTTCGCTGGTGGACAGAGTACCGTCCGCCGCCGCCATGGAGTAGGCCAGACGGAACTGCATTCGCTTGAAGCCCTTCATGTGCCGCACCACCTTCTTGCAAGTGCCTGTAGATTGTCTATTATCACGGCTGGATTTGGTTTGCGCAAGGGCTTTTCGCGGTTTTTGGTCGGCCTGGTCCGTTGACCCGTTTCAGGATGAGGATGTCATCGATGACAACGAGGCGGCAAACATGTGTTGCAGGGTGGGCCCTGTTCTGTATGGTCGTTTCGGCGTCTGCCGCCGGTCGTGCCCAGGGGATCCTCACCAAAGTTTTGGGGCCGGACGAATCGATGGTCTTGGACCGCGCTTGGGAGCCGTCTGTGTCGCCCAAGGTGGGAGTCAATCATGGACCTGTGAGTTGGACCAGGGTATTGGTTCGTCTCGTTGCGAGGCGAGGTTCGGGCGCATGTCCCAGGCTCGTTGCGCTCGTGACGAGAACGGCTGCGCAAGGGCGGCACGTGACCCCATTGCACCTGTATGCTTTGGGTATCGCTGGCTGCCGTCGGGCAGAGCCTTTGCTGTGGAGAACGTTGCGTTTGGCGACGAATTCAACGATGCGGTCCATGGCGCTTCAGGCGCTCGCGATGATTCGCGGGAGGCGTTTTTTGCCCACTCTGATCGAAGCTGCGCGTCGTCCCATCTATGGTCGAGCCGTCTCCAACGCCCTGCCGCTTTTCGGCAATGAGGCGGTTCGGGCCGTCGAGGATGCGATTCGTCGCGGTATCCAACCGGACCTCCTGGGGCGGGCCTTGGCTCGGATCGGAACCAAAAAGTCGCTGGCCGCCCTGGCTCGCCTCGTCCAGTCGGGGTTGGTGTCGGCATCGGTTTGGGTCGATGCACCAACCACCGCCGCGTCGAGCCGCATTGGCGCCTTGCTTCTCAATGCATCATCATCCGTTCGGCAGGCGGCTTTCGAGGCGGTGAGCCTGCACCCGGATCCTCGATTTTCCGTGGGGCTCATGGGCATGCTCGGCAAGGGGGTCGGCCGAGCGGTTGGGATG
>JAGGXR010000081.1 GCA_021162935.1 Deltaproteobacteria bacterium | reverse complement strand
GTCGGGAAGACGACCGGACGGGCAGGGCCTCGTGGCCGAACGGAACGTGAGAGGACGAACAGAAAATATTGGTGGACGTCGCCCCGTCGACATTCACGTGGAGGTTGGGATGCAGGTCAATACGAAGAGGGCCAATAGAGTGGATGAGACTGTCTTGCGCTGGTGGTTCGTCGGGTTGGCGGGGGTGCTCGCTGGCTGTGGCCACGATGCCATCACCATTGGTGCACGGTCCTGTGAGTCCGTGCTGGACTGCCCGGTGGGTTGGACATGTGATCACGATGCGGGCAAATGTGTTCTCCTGTCTGATTTCCAGGATGCAGCGGTGGATGCAGCTCGAGATGGTGCCACGGACGCAGCGGTCGATGCGTCGAAGGACGGCGAGGTGGGCGACGCGCAGGTGGATGGCACCGCGGGAGATGGAGGCGTGGAGGACGGCGGCGAGGTGGACGCAGGGCCCGCGACCTGCCTCTACGTGCCGACGCCCGGTCAGTTTTTGCCCCGCATGGAGGGCCGATGGGAGAACCCGGTCGAGTACAGTCAGTACGACGACGTGGTCATGGAACCGGTGGTGGCGAACGTCACCGACGACAATGGGGATGGGGTGATCGACACGGACGACGTGCCCGACATCATTTTTGCGTCCTATCGATATCAGCAGGACGGCTGCTGTGGAACGCCGTCCGTGCTGCGCGTGGTATCCGGACGGCCCACGTCCGACTCGACCCTCCTCGACGAGGAGTTCCACATCGCGACGCCGTTTCTGGACAATTCGGGTGGTCTGGCCATCGGCGACATCGATGGTGACGGCAAACCTGAAATCGTGGGTATGGTCTGCCAGTCCAAGGGGCACACCACGGGAACGGTCGCCTTCAGTTCGGTGCTCTACGATCGGTTCTTCCCGGACGGCGACAGTGCGGACGACGATGCGTGGGAGGTCGTGCCCCAGGGCGATGCCTATGCCGCGGTGAGCGAGGATCCGCCAGACGGCAATCAGACGGTCATCAAGGCGTCGAGCCAGGTCAAACAGGCCTTCACCTGGAGCTATGGGCTCACCACGACCGCCATCGCCACGGTTCGGGTGACCGCGGTGGTGGCCAGTTCCAACGGTGATGCCACCATCGCCCTGTATCTGAAATCAGGCGGGCAGACCGCCGAATCCGCTCCCATCGTGGTGTCGGACCAGGACCCGTATCACGCCGTGACCGTCGAGTTTTCCAAGAACCCGTTCAACAGCGACTTCCAATGGCAGGACGGCGACATGGGCGGCCTCGAATTCGGCGTGGAGCGCACCGACGACGCCACGTCCCAAGTCATGGTGACGCAGGCGTTTATCACGGTCGGATACGTGATCACGAAGTGGCAGTCACCCTACCCAACGGGGGACGATGCCTACACGGCGGCGCAACCAGCCATTGCCGACCTGGACCGAGACGGTATCGGCGAGGTGATCATCGGGCGTCTGGTGCTCGACGGACGCAACGGTCATCTCAAGTGGCGCGGACGCAACGGCCGCGGGATCAACTCGTTCATGGGGCCCATCTCCATTGCCGCCGACCTCGACCTGGACGGCATCATGGAGGTCATCGCCGGCAACACGGCCTACCGAGCCGATGGCACGCCTGAATGGACGTACCAGTACGGCAACGAAGGAACGGGCTGCGGCGGCTCGTATCCCTGCGACGGATACAACGCGACCGGAAACTTCGATGACGATCCCGAAGGCGAGGTGGTCACGGTCCGTGAGGGCAACGTATATGTCTGGGAGCACGACGGGACCCTGAAAGCCAGAGTGGCCCTGCCCTGGGACGACTGTTCCCGCGGCAACGAGGGAGGTCCGCCCACGGTGGCGGATTTCGACGGCGACGGCGAACCGGAAATCGGCGTGGCTGGAGCCGACTTTTACAGCGTCATCGACCTGGAATGCTGCGCCAGCCTGCCCATTTGCGACGCCACCCCGCAGGGAAACAGCGCCTGCACCGGCGGGCCGGGCATCCGTTGGAAGGTCCCCAATCAGGATTGCTCGTCGCGCGTCACCGGCTCGTCGGTGTTCGACTTCGATGGCGACGGCGTAGCCGAGGTGATCTATAACGACGAACGGGACTTTCGTATCTTCAGCGGCCTGGATGGAGCGATTTTGTTCGACCAGCCGAACCACTCCCACACGAGGCTCGAATACCCCGACATCGTGGACGTGGACAACGATGGAAACGCTGAAATCGTGTTCATTGAAAATGGTTGGGGAGAGACGGGTGACGATCCGACCACGCCCATCCAGGTCTGGGGCGACTCGAATGACTCGTGGGTGCCCACGCGGCGCATCTGGAACGAACACGCCTACCACATCACGAACATCACCGAAGACGGGTTGCTGCCGCCGGGCGGCGAACAGCCCAACTGGGCCCGGTACAACAACTACCGGCAGAACATGCCCGACTACAACGTGTTCGCCGCTCCGGACCTGACAGTGACCATCACCGGCTACGAGCGAAACACGTGTCCCGAGCACCTCACGGTCCAGGCCCTCGTGTGTAACGAGGGCGATCTGCGGGTCGGTCCCGGCGTCTCGGTGGTCTTTTATGATCAGAGCACCCAACAGGAGATCGTTTGCGCCCAACCAGTGGTGACCTCGCAAACCCTGAATCCGGGTCGCTGCGAACCAGTCGAGTGTCTTTGGCCGGATCCACCCGTCCAGCCGAACCAGGCATCGGTCCATGCCTGCGTGGATAACGGGACCTGGGGTTGTACCGAAGACGGCGCGAATCACGAATGCCACGAGGATAACAACACGTCGGACTACAGCGCCCAGGGCTGCACGAACATTCCCGGTTGATGGAATCAAAGGTTAAAAGAATCAGACGATGCAAGGAGATGAGCTAAGCCATGACGAGCCGACGAAACCATTCATCGACCAGCCGACGCAGGCAGGTATCGAGGACGCGATGCCACAGAGCCAGCGCTCCATTCTTGATGGCTCTCTGCTCGGTGGCCGTCGCAACGGCCCCCACCCCGGTCTTCGCGCAACAGACATCCTTCGACATGGAATCCGCCGGTCAGGACCAACAAGGAAACTACGAGGCATCGCCGGACGTGGAACTGTCCAACGGCGTGGCCCGTCTCGCCGAACGCAGCGATCCGGCCTGGAACCTGCCTCAATGGAGCTATCGGCTGGAGGTGCGCGTGACCAACGATACCGACGCGGCGCTGTCCCACTTCCCGCTCCGGATCGATCTCGCGTCCGCGCCCATCGAGTTGTTCGACGAGTCGAGACTCGACGGCTTCGACCTCACGATCACCGATGCGTCGGGCACGAAGTTGACTCCCAGATGGGTCGAGTGGTTCGATTTCATTGCCAGGCAGGGTGTCCTGTGGTTCCGTGTGGCCAATTTGCCGACCGGTCAGAGCACCTTCTACCTCTATTTCGGCAATCCGGATGCAGACGATCCTGGCAGCGCCGAGGCCATGTTTACGTATCAGGATGTCTTGGCCAGCACCCTCGTGCTCAGCCCGCTGGCGGCCGCCGCCCAGATGACCGTGGAGAGCTTCGTGGATCACAACCACTTCGAGCTTTCGTCTTCGGCAGACGCGTGGGATCTGGATGAACGCGA
Organism: Deltaproteobacteria bacterium; assembly: GCA_021162935.1. Taxonomy (GTDB): domain Bacteria; phylum Myxococcota_A; class Polyangia; order HGW-17; family SLPX01; genus JAGGXR01. The sequence goes on along the minus strand of JAGGXR010000081.1, from coordinate 27,481 downwards.
GACGCACCAAATTACCTCTGGTTTGCTCCAGGCGACCCTCATTGCGGCAAAGGGGCCCTACTACGGAGCGTTCGATGCCGACGGGACGGATGCCCTGGCGCCCTTGTGCTACGACGCCACCGAATTCATCTACCCAGCACCGCGCTATAGCGACATCTTGGACCTGTTTTCTCCGTATGGCGACGCCCACGTGAACGTGTACGAAGGCGCCACGCTGGTGGCCAACCAGGTGGTCTCGAATCAGACGGTCGTGACCATGCCCGCCGACGTCACGGACGGCCATGCCCTCCGCATCGAATCGGACATTCCAATCGTGGTGCACCGACGGGTGGACCACAATGGAACAGCCTACGACGCCATGTCCTATCTTCCTCCGAATCGGGAACTCGTGGGAGCCAACTCGGGCACCGGACTCCTGGTTGCCCTCCACGACAACACGGACGTGTGGATCTACGACAGTTCACCCGACTTCATCCACGTGACCCTGGACGCCGGCCAGGTCTATGCCTTGGCACACGCGGGCAGCCAGGGCAGTGGACCTGCCATCCACATCATCGCCTCGGGCCCGGTGGCCGCCCTGTCGTACGGCGACGGCGATGGAGGCGAAGCGGTTACCTTCATGCCCAGATGGGAGCTGGGACGACGCTACCTGATCCCGTTGGCTGCCGAGTACGTTCTGGTGGGCACCGCGAGTCCCGTGGTCACCTGCCAGATCCTGGACCAGTCGGGTCATGTGCTCGCCCAGCAGACCTCAGACGGTCTGGCCCCACCTTACCCGAACAGGCTCAAGTTCGATGCGGTGCCTGCGGGCGCCGAACTGTCCTGCGACAAACCAGTTTATGCCATGGCCGAAGATGCTGCCACCAACGACGAACGAAACCTGTGGCCCATGAAGATCCACCGGCCCGTGGCCCATCCGGCCCTTGCATACGACCTGGGAACCGTCGAGACCAAGTATCCCCAGACAGACGGCTGGGTCACCACGCCGCTGTTCGTGCCGGCCGAAGGCATGGCCAGGCTGGCCTCGTTCCACCAGACCGCGCAGCAGCCCGAAGGAACCGCTATTTCGTACCAACTTTCCAACGACCAAGGCCAGACTTGGTACTATTTCGACGGCGACCAGTGGAAGCAGGCGGTCCTGACCTCGCAGTCCAACCGGGCCCATGAGGTGAACGCCGCGGCAGGCCGGTTCGACGTATCGGATGGCACTGTCGAGGTGCGGGCTATTTTGACGAGCACCACTGGTACGAAAACCCCCATCTTGGACCAGGTCGACGTGGGCTACGTGGGACCTGGGCAGGCCACAACCTTTGTTTTTTCCACCATCGATGGAACCAAAGTCGCGGGGATTCCCTTTTCAGTCACCATCACGGCCCTGGATGAAAACGGGTTGGAGGCCGATGTCTACCAGGGGTCGGCCTTTCTGGCCACCCTGCACGACACGGTCTTTCCCAGGCAGACCCCCAACTTCGACCATGGATCTGTGACCTTGGATTTGGCCGTTGCCGAGACCGGCCCCCATGTGGTGCTCCTGGCAACCGCCTCGGCGGTCTTCGGCCAATCGGATCCATTTTCCGTCGTCGCCCCGGACCATTCATCCCTGGCCATCGAAGTGGTGTCCGGCGACCAACAAGTGGGCACCACGTCGTCGACCCTGCCCGACAAGCCGACCGTTCGGGTTACGAGTCAGGCGAGCGGCTATCCGGTGCCGTCGGTGGACGTCATCTTCAGAGTCGTGGAAGGTGGCGGTCTGGTGGGCAACGGGACCACCTCCGCCACCACGTTCCACGTGACCACCGACGCGGGCGGCCTGGCGACCGTGTCCTGGACCACGGGGACCGTGGCCGGGGCAAACGTCATGGAGGCCGTACTCGACGGAGCTACCGGATCTCCGGTGCGATTCGAGGCTCGGGCCGACCCGGCGGGAGCGAAACCGGACGAACGGCAGTTCTGGGCGAGTGGGGGAGGTGGCTGTTCCTGCAGGACCATGTCCATGGGTTCTGTGACCTCGTTTGGACGCGTGAGGCCGGGAGCCACGCATTCGGGTCGCACGAGTCCGAACAGCGGGAACCAAACGAATGGGCCGTCAGGTGGCCTTTTGTTCCTGCTTCTGATGGGGCTCGTCGCCTTGGTCGGGCCGCGGCTCAAACGGCGACGTCATGTTGTGCGACGCGATCTCCCACCCTCGGCATGAATGGCAACTTTCCCCAAAAACGTCCATCCAGGGGGTTGACTGTGGCGCCTGAATACACAGATTGTGTCTCGTCTCCCGCGGCCTTGACTTTGGTCGATTCGGAGTTAGGTTTCATTGTGCGCAAGAACGCAAGAACCGTTGGGAGAGAACACATGGAAAAGAAGCAGCAAAAACGAGTCGTGATTTTTACAACCTCGACCTGTTCGTGGTGCCGGCGGGCCAAGCAGTACCTCAAAGAGAACAAGGTTCGGTTCAGAGAGGTGGACGTGGGTCGTAATCCGTCGGCAGCAAAAGACCTCGTTCGGGTCAGCGGACAACGCGGGGTTCCAGTTTTGCTCATCAACAACCGGCCGATCGTTGGCTTCGACAAGCAGCAAATCGATCGGCTGTTGGGTCTGAGGTAACATGGAGGGTCGCAAGACCCCCGGGAACGAAAAGGAGTCGGAACGATGAAGCTTATCCCATTGGACGACAGAGTACTCGTCAAGCCAGCACTGGAACAGGAACAAAAGGTCGGGAGCATCATCATTCCCGACACGGCCAAGGAAAAGCCGAAGATGGGAGAGGTGATAGAAGTCGGCACCGACGAGGACCTTCGAGAAGTTCTCAAGAAGGGGGACCGCGTCGTGTATGCCAAGTACTCCGGCGAAGAAATCAAGATCGACGGAGTCGAACACCTCATCGTCCAGCGAGGCGACATTCTTGCCGTCGTCAAGTAACTCGCGCATCTACTAAGAAAGCGCTCGAAAAATTCCATCTTGCAAGCAACGGCGGGTCATGCTATAGGCCGGCACCGTCGTTGGGCGATTAACTCAGCGGTAGAGTGCCATCCTCACACGGTGGAAGTCACTGGTTCGAATCCAGTATCGCCCATTGTTCTGCCCTGTTTTTTGTTTCCTATTTCCCTACATCGTCCTGTTTCGTTCATCCTTTGAATCGAGCCGCTCTCTGGTACAATGGGGCCGGCTGATGGGCGCGGTGTGGATTCTTGCCACAGCCCTCATGAACAACCAGTCGGAGGTTTTCAGGATGCAGGAGCATATGGAACATAGGGCACCGCCGACGCCGATCGGCACACTCATTGCCTGCTTGGCCCTGGCCTGGCCCGTCGTCGCCATCGTCCAAGGCTGCGGCGACGACTCCGGGTCGACCAGCGTCGATGCGGCCCAGGACGCTTCGGTGAACCAGGATGGTCAGGTCGGCGGAGACGCCGGCCAAGACGCTCAGTCTGGATCCGATGCAAACGCACCGGACTCGTCCACGCCGCCGCCCGACAACTGCGCCGCCCTGCCGGCTCCCACCGGAACCATCGTCCACGTGAGCCCCGACAAGGCCTCCCAGCTTGCCGGGATCGTGGCCCAGGCGGAATCGGAAACGACCATCCTGCTCGACGACGGAACCTATGACATGAGCGGTGGCGATTCGGGCTACCGACTCTGGTTCCAGACCCCGAACGTCACTCTGCGTGGTGCCAGTGGCAACCGCGACGCGGTGGTGCTCGACGGCGGCTACGGCACCAACGAGATCGTGGAGATCACCGCATCGAACATCACCATTGCGGATCTGACCATCCAAAAAGCATACGACCACCCCATCCACGTCACCGGGACATCGACTGCTGACATCGATGGGACGCTCATCTACAACGTGCACATCATCGACCCGGGCGAGCAAGGCATTAAGATCAACGCGACTACCGAAAATCACTATGCGGATCACGGTCGCATCGAATGCAGCCTCATCGAGCTGACCGACGCGGGTCGGTCGCACATTCGCAACAACTGCTACACGGGTGGTATCGACGCCCACCTGGCCTGGGGGTGGATCGTTCGCCTCAACACGATTCGAGGTTTCTGGTGTGACTCGGGTCTGAGCGAGCACGGCATCCACATGTGGCGCATGTGCCGAGACAGCCTCATCGAGCGGAACCGGATCATCGACTGCGCCAGGGCCATCGGCTTTGGCATGTCCGAGACCTCGAGCGGCAGGGATCGGGCCTACCCGGACAACCCGTATTCAGACGTCGGATACATGGATCACATCGATGGGATCATACGCAACAACTTCATCCACTCGACGATTTCGGGTTACGACTCGGGCATCGACCTGTGGCAGGCCCACGGGGCGCAGGTGTATCACAACACGGTAATGGGACCACAGGGCGGATTCAGCGCCATCGAGTGGCGGTTCGACCATGCTTCGGCCATTGTGAAGAACAACCTGACGAACCTGTCCCTCCTGGAGCGAAACGGTGCCACCGCCGAGCAGGCAGGGAATCTGGACAGCGCCACCTCTGCCGACTTCGTGGATCTGGCAGGCGACGATCTGCACCTTGCCGCCTCCTCGTCCGCCGTCGACTCGGGGGTGGACCTGGCAGCCGGACTGTGCGACGACGACATCGACGCAGACCCGAGAACCGGCCCCAGAGACGTGGGCGCCGATGAGCGGAAGTGATCTGGACCAGACACAACGAGGATTCTCATGAGCAGCAAGAACGTCATCGTGACCGCGGTCTTGACCTCGATTCTGACCACCATCGTCACCTACTTCGGTCTGGACATCATCAGGAAGCGCCCCTGGGCGAAATCCAACAAGGTGGATGTTCCGTTGGTCCTGGGCCTTTCCCAGGCACAGGCCGAGTCGGTGCTCCGCCAGCAAGGATTGAAGCTCAGTATTATGGAGCGCCGACCGGATCGCGCTTTTCCCGCCGGGACCATCTGCACGCAGGTGCCTGTCCGCGGTGATCACGTTCCGCGTGGCTCGGTGGTCACCGCCGTGCTCAGCACGGGCATCGCGCGGGTCAAAGTCCCCGCCATCGTGGGCAAGGACATCGCCACAGCCACAGCAGCCTTAAGCAAAGCGGGGCTCAAGGTGGGTGCCGTGCGTCGGATCCATCATCCCACCATGGCCAAGGATCTCGTGGTGGCCGTCAAGCCGCTTCCGGGCGCCACCGTGGATCGCGGCAAGGCCATAGACATCACCGTGTCCGAGGGACTGGACACCGCCGAAGTTCCAAAGCTCAAAGGCCGATACTACAGCAGCGCCAAGAAGAAGATCATCGAGGCAGGCTTCGTCGTGGGCAAGGTCCGCTGGCGGGACAACGACGACTACGACGACTATCAGGTCCTGGGGCAGGAGCCCAAGGCCGGGACCAAGGCGCCCAAGGGTAGCCCCATCGATATCACCGTGAACCGGGGCGACTGACGGTGAACGATTCTACCTTCGCCCAATCGCAAAAGCCTCGCATGGTGTCTTCTGAATTTTTGGTCGTCATCTTCGGTCTCCTGATCCTGGAAGTTCCATCGACGGGTTTGGCCCAGACGAGGCCGGACGCGATGGTCCGTATCGTGGGTTGCATCGCAGCGCCCGGCGCAGCCAGAATTTCGGCCGGCCGCCACGGCCCGAGACGACCCGCGGCTTCGCTGTGCACTGCGCCCTCATCGAGTCGGCCCATCCAGGCGAAAATGGGGCAAAAAATCCTACTTTATGCCGTCGTCCTCTGGGGCCGGGGACGCAACCGACGGGTCTACAGCCTCGCCCCGAAAGGCTCCATGCTCGACGGCCGCAGACTGCGGCACATCGAGCCCCTGTCCAGACTCGAACAGCGTTTGGGCCCCATCACGTTCTCGTGGAGCCAGGTGGAACCCTACCAGCAGCACCATGCTCTTCCGCCGCCCAATCGAGGCAATCCGGCCTACTCGAACGCGGTCCTGTTTGGTCCCAGACACGGACGATGGATCGGGCTGGATCGGATCGAGTATCACGAAACCCGGCTCGTGCATTCTAGGGCCATCCGGCTACGGTCGCCAGGCTCGCCACGGCCGCTGCGACCGCCGCAACAGCCAGGGCAGCCGCACGAGCCGCCAACCAGGCGCCGGGGCATCAGACTCCCTTGGGCCTCGCGACTCGCCAGAGGTATGACCAGCCGGCGCTCACCCAGCGGCTGGGCCTTGGGCTCCCGCCCATCCATCTTGGAGATCACCCGCGCCACGCCCACCGCCCCACGCCTGCGCGTTTGGAATGGTCTGGGCACCATGCGCTACAAGGTCGCTGTGGAATGGGCAGGCGGTCGCATCGCATCGGACGGCAAAGATGCCAATGACCGAGGCGGTATCCGACCCACCGTGTTCCGCGTGAGCTTTCGGCGAGCCGATGGGCTCGTCGGCTTCTTGACCTCCTACTTCAACGTGCCCAACGTGTTCGGCAGTTCCACCGGCCGTTGGGGGCACCAGACCGATCGGTACCAGGGCGCCGACTGCGCCGACGTGATCATCGGAGCCGCCCGACGGGCAGGTGCCAAGTTGCGCTACACGAGCGCCGCAGGTCTCAGACACTTGGCCCGTCCCGTAACCCCGATCATCCTGGTCACAAAAACGGGCATTCAGGCGCTCGCTCCCGTGCGCCGCGGCATCAGCAGCAACCGATCGGCTGCTGCAGGCCGGGCCGATTCCTCTCAGCCGGGTCGCGCCCCTCGGTTCCAGCCGGGCCGTCGTGCTGCGCCATCTGCACGGCGTCTGCTGAGCATTCCCTTCGACAGGAACCTCGCCTTCCGCCGCACCTCACACCGTGCCCGCACCCACTTGGCGCGTTCCACCCACGCGCTGCGCCCCGTGCGGCCTGGTGACCTGGTGCTCATCGACTACGTGAACTTCAACGAGACCCACCGAACCTGGGATCACGTGGCCGTCCTTTCCCAGGACCGCGGCCGACCAGGCGTCTTGGATCCATCCGACCTGATCCTCCACGTGGGCTATCTGGCCGGCCTGACTGAAGCCCCGATTCGTGATGAAGCGCCCGCCAGGATCCAGGTACTGCGCTTCCATCGGTCCATCCTGCGCGCCATGCACATGGTCCCCTGAAGGTCCGTTCGTCGATTATCGAAACGCAGGCTGCGGAGCGCCGAGCAGGAAATACAGGCTGCGAAACACAGGCTGCGAAACACAGGCTGCGAAACACGGATTCAGCCCGCCTATTTGGAGGACCCACCAGAACCAGGTCCGGTCTGTCTGCTCCCGGACCCTTGCTTGGACGAACTTTTGCTCCGACCAGAACCCATCGATGTTTCCACTGCCCCTGGCGTGAGCGATTTGCCCATCCGGTTCTGCTCGTCCTCCTCACGGACCTTTCTCATGTGCACGACCACAGGGATGATCATGAGCAGGCCTACGAGCAGCGCCAGGAGCAGGAGGGGAATCCGCCACCTACCCAAGACCACGGCCAGCGCGAGGCCGACGGCGAAGGACCAGAAGGTCGTGGTGCCGCACATCATGTCCACATCCACGAATCGCAGGCGCCATCTGTCCAACGGGGAGAAGTACACCCGCATCGCCTTTTGCCCCAGGTTCTCCTGGGCAGCCGCCACAGGTTTGCCATCCATGAAGGCCAAGATGTCCGAAATGAATGCTTCGACCGAAGCGTAGCGATCCTCGCGATTCAGGGCCAAGGCCTGATGGACCACGGCCTGGAGCTGGATGGGCACGTCGGCCACCTCGCCAAGCGGTGTCACCCGGCCCTGCTTCGTGGCCACCACGGACTCGACCAGACTGTCGGCTTCCACAGGCTTTCGTCCGGCGACCATCCGATAGAGCAAGGCTCCGAGCCCGTAAATGTCCGAGCGTTCGTCGATGTCCACCTCGCCCGACGCCTGCTCGGGAGACATGTATCCAGGAGTGCCCTTGACCGTTCCCGCAGTCGTCCGTTCCAGGTCACCATCTCCAACCACGTCAACCCTGGATCCATCCGGTGAGGCGTTTGTGCCATCGTCTGCGGTCCGTACCTTGGCCAGGCCCCAGTCGATGAGACGGACCTCACCGAATTTTCCCAGGACCACGTTCTGCGGCTTGATGTCGCGATGGATCACGCCCCGATAATGCGCATAGGCCACGGCGTAGCCGACCTGAAGGAAAATGCGAAGGGCCCGTTGCACGGGAAGCGGGCCCTCTTCGGACAGCAGGTCCGCCAGACAACGTCCTTCGACCAGAGTCATGGTGAAGTAGGGCTTACCGGCTGCGTCCATTTCCAGAGAATGCACCGCTGGCACGTTGGGGTGTTCGATCTGGGCCGTCACCTGGGCCTCACGCCTCAACACGGCCGCTGCCCCTGGCAGATCGTGGATCAGCCGCTTGAGTGCCACGTGGCGCCTCAGGTCCTGATCGAATGCCAATTCCACCGACGCGAGACCACCACGGCCGATCTCCTCCTGGACCACGAATCGATCCTGACCTCCGGATCGTCCTTCGGGCCGTTCCTCGGGAACTTCGTGGGCAGCGTTGGGCAGGTCGAGAGCCAATGCTTTGCGTCCATCGCCTCGCTTCTCTGGAAATCCGGCCACTGTGGGCAGATCCGCCAACCTGGCCCCAAGTTCGTCTCCACCGTCCCTGCCTTTCGACTGCTCATTCGTCATCGTTTTCTAAACTCCTGTTCCTTTTCCAGTCGCCGCAACGACACGCCTCACAGATGGGGCATCCAGGCACGAAGTTCGTCCGTTCATCGCCACCGGACCGCCCCCGGACCGCCAACGATCGCCCTGTACAATGCGCAGGTCTGCCCTCCAAACCACCTCAACGTTCGAGCACCACCGTCCAGACCCGAAGGACCTCAAAGTTCCAACACCGCCGCCGAGGATCGAAGGGCCTCAATGTTCTCACATCCTCGCCGAGGATCGAAGAAAAGGATTCGTCCACAGAAAAATAATCCGCATTGCCCCCCAGAACGTTGCGGCGGCCGAGCAGTTCGTTGCAGCCATCCGATCCGAGATCGCTCGTCGCGGCATTTTCCCACTGGCCCAGTAACCCAGGTCGACTTCTCTCGGTATCCGACCGACCACGCCTGGTCGTGCCAATCGATTGCTTATGGGAGCCTGCCGTTCTTTCTCCGGTTGGTTTCCAGCCCTTCTGCAAATCCTGAATTGACAGCATACCAATCGAGCAATTACCTTACATGATCACGATTGCACCATGAAGCACGAGAAGCGAAACAACACAGGCGCGCCCGCTGGTCTCCGCGTGGCTCTGACCGGAGCCACCGGATTCGTGGGCAGCCACGTGGCGCAACGGTTGATGCGTCAGGGGTGCGAGGTCACGTGCCTCGTACGGCCCACGAGTGATCTGCGTTGGATTGCCTCGATGCCGGTGCGGACCCTGCGGTTGGATTTCGAGGCAGAGACCGACTCCCTCGAACAGGCGCTCGAAGATCAGGACGTGGTGGTTCACCTGGCCGGTGCGGTCAAGGCGAAGAGACCGTCCGACTTCTTTTCGGTCAACGTGGGAGTGACCAAACAGATACTCCGTGCCGCCTTGGCGGATCGATCGGTCAATGGGCAAGCTGCTGTCCTGTCACGGCGCGGACCGAAGCGCTTCGTGTTTCTCTCCAGTCTGGCGGCTGCCGGCCCCACGGGGCCAAGAGCCGAACGGATGGGGCTCGTCAAAAAACCGGTGAGTGCGTATGGGCAATCCAAAAAAGAGGCCGAAGAGGCACTCCTTCGATTCCGAGAGGAAATCGAGGTGGTGATCCTCAGACCCACGGCGGTCTATGGGCCAAGGGACCTCGCCATGCTGCCTGCCTTTCGGGCCGCGGCCCTCGGATTGGCGGTGGAGCCGGCAGGCGCTCGCCAGCAGGTCAGTTTCTGTCACGTCGAGGACCTGGCGCAGATGGTGGCGGCCGCAACGATGCAATCCGTTCCATCGGGATCGGTGATCCCGGTGGCTTCAACCGGGCGGATCTCCATGCGTGACTTCTCCAAGACGCTCCTTCGTGCCGTCGATCGAGCCCTGGATCAGACAGGCCAATCAAACCAAACGCGCAGGAGGTGGCCGCGTCTGCACCGAACGATCCCGCTTCCGCCTGCCCTGCTCCGGCTCGCCGGTTTGGCTGCCGGAGGGCTGGCTAGAATCATGGGCAGAGCCCCCATGCTCGATGCAGACAAGGCCCGGGAGTTGACGGCCGGGGACTGGGTCGTGGACGAGAAGGCTGCGCAGCGAGTCCTTGGAGTCATTCCCGAGTGGAGCCTCGACGCTGGCCTCGAACAGACGGCCCGTTGGTACCACAGTGAGAGATGGCTGTGACTCGGGCACGACGAACGGCATCAGGAGGGTCGGAACCGTATGGCCCTCGATCGGAAGATCCCAAGCAAAACGTGGGATGGATCAAAGGAGTCCTCAGGGTCAAGGCGGGAGGATGGATCAAAGGAGCCTGCGGGGTCAAGGCGTCCGGTTGGCTCAAGGACGCGGATGCGTCGGGTGCCGTCGAGGTTTTGGCAGGCACGCTTCTGTTCGTGGTTTTCTACTACCAGGCAGCTCCGGCGAAGATGGCAGCCTGGCTGACGCCCACGAATCGTCCGGGACTGGGGCCCTGGTTGGGCCAGGCTGGATCCTTCGGTGCCGGGTTGCTGCTGCTCGTGATCGTCCCTGTTTTGTGGTGGACGGTGGGTAGGCGCCGCAGCCCGACCGAACTGGGTTTTCGGGTCGGAGATTGGCGATTCGGCCTGGCAGCGGCGGTGGTGGGCGCATTTTTGCTGACACCGCTGCTTTTCGTCAACGCGGGAAATCCGGCGTTCCAGTCCACCTATCCGCTCGTGCGAGCTGCTGGTGCCTCGGTCTCCGCCTTCATTGTCTGGGAACTCATCTACCTCGGCTATTACATCGCCTGGGAGGGGTTCTTCCGTGGTCTGCTCCTCATTGGACTCAAGGACCGGATGGGGCTGTGGCCTGCCATGGTCCTGCAGACAGTGCTGTCCACGGTGGCCCACTTCCATCGGCCCGAACCGGAGACCCTGGCGGCGCTGGTGGCGGGCCTGGGATTCGGGTGGCTCGCTTTGCGCACCCGGTCTATCTGGTACGTGGTGCTGCTCCATTGGTACGTGGGGGCAGCGACCGACCTGTTCTGTTTGTTGCGAGGGTTCTGAGCGGTGCTCCGCGAACACGGACCACGAAAGGAAATACCGCCATGCGCATCCTGGTCACCGGCGCTTCGGGCTTCATCGGCAGCCACTTGGTCAGGCGGCTCGTCGTCCAGGGCCACGACGTGGTGGGGCTGGACCGTCGCCGCGACGACCACGCGCCACCGAAACTGACGCAGATCGTTGGGGACGTGACCTCGCCCGACGACTGCCGCAAAGCGGTCGAGGACTGCGACGCCCTGTTCCACCTGGCAGCGAAGGTAGGCGACCAGGGACCGAGTGCCGAGTACCTCCGCATCAACGCAGGGGGCACTGCAAACCTGGCCGAGCAGGCCCAGCGCGCCGGTTTGTCGCGGTTCGTGCTCATGTCTTCGGTGGCGGTCCATCACTACGGCTCAGGCCACAGAAACGCCGACGAGACGTATCATGCCGACGGATCCATGAATGCCTATGCCGCCTCCAAGCTGGCAGCGGAACAGATCGTACGCAACCTGGCGTCGTCTGTGTCCTGGGTCATCGTCCGGCCCGCGGTTTTTCCTTTCGGGCCCGGCGATTTTACCGGATTCGTGCCCCTGGCCAGAGCGTTGGAACGCGGCATGGTGCCGCTCATCGACGGCGGCAGGGCGGTGCTGTCCACGGCCTATGTGGAGAACCTGGTCGAGGGTCTGGTGGCCACGCTTGAGCCCGAGGCCGCAGGCGAGACCTTCGTCCTCGGAGATGACTGGCCCATCACTTGGAAGGAACTCCTGACGAAGATCGCTTTGGCGCTGGGGGCGCGGCCACCTTTTCTGTCGTTCCCATTCGGACCGCTCAGACTTGTTGGGCGGGCGGCGGATTGGATGGCCGACCGGTTCGAGCATCGTCTATCATTTCCTGTGACCGAATACCGGGTGCTGCTGGCCGGACGAGACTGTCACTTCGTGAGCACCAAGGCCCGCCGACTGCTGCGCTACCGGCCCCTCATCGCGCTTGATGAAGCCATCGACCGGACTGTGGCCTGGTACCGTTCGCTCTGACTGCGAAAGTGATCCAGAGGACAACAGACGCGGCGGTCAGAAAGGGAACGTCGTGCTGCGCCTTACTGGGTCACGAACGTGTTGTCGGTCTTGATGGCGGTCTGCTCGGCACTTGACATAGCGCGTGTGATGCCGGACGTCGTTGTACCCAATCTCGATTTTGTCTCAACCTTGCGAACTGGGCACCACCATGCCCAGGACGATCCGTACATGGCCCACCACGATTTTGTCTGAATCGTTGATGGAGATCCCACGAATCTGCTCGAAGGATTTCGTGGCAAACGTCGAGGTGTGGTCTGCTCCTCTCGCACCTTCGATCTTGCGTTGCCGGCCTGCTGTGACATGATCGTTTTGGACTGCGACCACCGGTCGGAAAGGATGCAGGAGGTGCACAATGGTGAGCCGTACGATTTCGGTGATGATGTCTGCGCTCGTGATTGCCCTGGGCGGTTGGGGCTGCACGAGGCCCATCGGGACGGTGCTTCCTGGCGGCCCGGACGGCGGAGTCGACGCTTCGCCGGACGCATCGACCAAGGACGGCCAGCTTTGGGATGCAGCTTCACCGACGGACGGCGCCTGCGATGAGATCATGGCGGGCGCCTGCTCGGTTGGTTCCTTGACGACCATCGAGGCCCAGACGGCGCCCCGCTTCGCCTTTGACGTGGAAACCATGGCAGACGGACGTATCCTCGTCACGGGGGCAGAAGGTTGGACCGGCAAGGACAACCTGGTGGTCTGGATTCTGTCCCCGACGACGGAACTGCCCGTGGATGCCAGGGCCACTGTCGAGGGAGATTGGCTTTCGGCCGGAGCCGCCCCAACAATGTCCACGGCGGCGTTGTTGCGCCACACAGAGGCAGGCGCGACGGATGTGATCTGGATGGATGCACAGGGTGGTTCGATCGACCTGTCAGCGCCCACCAATCTTTGTGAACAGTGTTTCCCCGCATTCAAGGGCCCGGTGGTCAAGGGAGGGACGGTGGCAGTCGCCGTGGAGCATCAGCAGGATTCGTCTCTGGACATCGGCCTGATCCATCGGAACCAGCCGGTGACCTGGGTGACATCGGACAGCGGCGATGAGCCAGAACTCGTGGCGCTCGACGATCGGGTCATGGCGGTCTATCATCAAAACCAGGATCTCGTGGCCCAGGTGATTTCGTGGGACGGCCAACTCATCGTGGGCCCCACGCCGCTCGGCCTTGCTGGCATCACGGGGGATTTCGGACTTTTGGCGAACGATGGGACCGTGGTGCTGTGGGCCTTTCGCAGCGGAGAACCCCTGGGCGACATTTTGGAGGTGAATCTCGACCAGGATGCACAGGTGACGAGCCAGCACGAATACAGCAAGGTTGCATCTTTGCCCATGGGGCTTTCGGTCTGCCGCAGGCTCACGGTGACCTCGGTGGTCTGGGGCGAAATGACCGGGCCCTGCGGGGCCGGCGTCCACGGCATGCTCGTGCTGGCAGGACGCCAGGCACCCTTGGCGGGTCCGGCCCTGATCTCGAATCCTATCAAACAGTCCACATCCACCTACTCGTTGTGGCCGGGCTGCGTCTCTTCAGCCGGAGGAGGATTGTTCACCGTGATCTGGGGAGGTTGGCAGACGGACGCCAATTACGCCCTGTACGGCCGCAGCATCCAGTGTCTCGAATAGGGCTTGACTTCCGAACAAGATACGCCGGGCTACTGCACCTCGATGGTGAGATCGTACGAGGTGGTGGCGCCGGCCTCGTAGGCATAGACCGTCACGTCGTAGAATCGGTCCTGGTCAGCCTGCACCTGGACCATCTCGCGATCCGACGTGGAGTCGCTCCGGTCGACCACCACGCCCTGATCATCGGTCAACAGCATGTCGAGATCCGCAGATGCATTGCTGAACGTGATGGTGACGGCGAGGGTCGAACCCTGGGAAACGTGGATTCGATACATGTCTCGATTCGATGGGCAGACCACCAGCCCCCGGTACAGTTCAGGATCCAGGGTGACTGGATCGGACGATTCGAGCCGATCGTCGGCGCATCCGTTGTTGTCGGTTCCCGTATTGTCTCTGGGCGGCGCGTCGCCGACCGAGTCGCCGTACTGGATGTCATCGTCTACGCCCCAGAGCGTCACGTTGGAGTCCAGGTCCACCACGTGTCCGGCGGCGTCCAACTCCGGCTCCCGCTGGATGGTGACGGGCGTGGACGCGTGGTCCGCAACCAAGTAATAGACTTGGATGAGGTCCGACCCTTCCATCCGCACGCAACCGTGGGAGACATAGCCCCTTGTCAGGTGCTGGGTGATCGGGCCATGGATGCCGTATGTGTTCTGTCCTAGCGAGTTTTCCGTAGTCAGCCTCAGAAACGGCCAGCCGCCGAAGTGGGAAGGAACCGTCCGGCGCGGGATGTACCACCATCGGTCCGACACGTCTGGTCCCGTGGCGAAATGTCCCGTGGGAGAAACGCTCACCCCGTCTTGGTTGATCACGCCCAGGCCCACGGGAAAGACGCGGGAAAATCCGGTCTGCCGATCGAAAATGTGCAAGGTGAGTTGCTTGATTGAAACGATGATCTCGGGTGCAATCAAGTCGGGCAGGTTCGTGGGCACGTCGTAGACGTGACTCAGGTTGTCCGCCTTGCCGCCGGTCAGCGCGGCGCCAGGATTGTCCTCGTCGTAGGCCACGCCTTCAAAATAGTCATCCTGATTCAAGGGTGCGGGCGATTTCGGCTGACAGGACAGAGTCCCGACAGAGAGACCCAAAATCAGGATCCAAAATTTTCGAGTCATGTTCGACATCCTTTCATCCCCAAAGGCGATTCTTTGACCGATACGATTCGGTCCGAGCTTGTCCTTTGCGCCCAGGGTCTCCATCCAAGTGGATGGTTTCTATGATACGTGGAGGCTCTCTGCGAATCCAGATATTTTTTGCGAACAGGCATTCGCTGCTCTGTGCTGAGCCAAGATGCAGCCAGTTTGAGTCGGATCGAAACGAGAGGGCCGAGTCAGGGCCAGTGGGATTCTGTGAGGTTGGCTGTGTCGGAAAGAGCCTCCACATCGTCGATCCACGAGCAGTCGTCGTCATCACAAGGTCCGATGTAGGCAGGAATCGTGACCCCGGACAGATAGGGATGCGGCGCATCCAGGCCGGCATTTTGGATGGTCGTCGCACCTTCCACGTGATGCTCCAGACGCAGCTTGTACGGATCGTCCGATGGATGCAGCGGGTCGTCCGTCGCCTCCGGGTGGGCGTACAAATTCGTTGCCCAGCCAGCGGCCTCGTACTGCGCAACGCTGTAATCGTTGGCATCGTCGGCCACGTCGATTACGGGATCGTCGACCGTTCTGGGATAGAACAAATTGTGATCGATGTGCACCGTGTCCATATCCACTTGATGCTCGGCCCAGGAAAACAGGACGTTGATGTCGTTGTGTCCGTTGCCGTCCGTTCCAGATTCGATGATGTTGTTGTAGACGAACCAGAAGGGATGCCACGGCTCGGTCTGGTAGTTCTTGGTCGTGTCCTCGCTGCCATGGTAGATGCTGATGCTCCCGCCATCTCCGGAATTGAGCACCAGATTATTGTAGACCACCACGTAAAAGGATTCGCGGCTTCCATTCGAAGGTGGTTTGCCCGATAGGATGCCGCTTTTGGCATCGTCTATCACGTTATGATGAATCTGCGAAAAATCCTGGGCCGACCAAATGGCGATGCCGTTATGATGTCTGAAAATATTGTGGTGAATTTCGTTCCCGCGGTTCTTGGCCGCCATGTCCTGGCCGGTATGATCCCGAACGAGTTGCTGGTCATTCTTCGTCTTGAAGCCCGTGTTGCTGTTCTCGATGAGGTTGTAAGCGATCACGTTGCTGTGCTGACACCGGTCGATGTCTACGTCCGCAGGATTCTGCACGTAGTCTGAGAAAAAGATGATGTTGCCCAAATTGTGGTTCGTCGCGCCCGGCCAACCATTGTTCGAGACATGGCAATGGGTGATCTCGACGTGATGCACCGCGGTGCCGCCCTCATTTTGAAACTTGATCCCGGCACCTCCGTTCGGTCCGCCGCCTCCGTAGTTGTCGTGAACATACATGTATCGAAACCGCATGTGATACCCGGGCCAGAAGAAGAAACCCGCTCCTCGAATGGATTGGATGTCGTCGTAGGTGTTTCCTTCGAGCGGTGGCCCCGCACCGGTTACTTCGAAATGCTCGAAGCTCCAATAAATCGGCGCATACTCGTGGGGCGAGGTGGAGATAAACACATTGATCCCCTCGTTCCCTTGTGCGTGCTGGGCGTCGACCACTGCCCATTCGCACGGATAGGATTTGACCGTGAACCAGGCGTCCTGGGAGCCTCGTTTGTTGTAGAGTATAATAGAATGTTCGTGATAGGTGCCCCCCCGTAGGTAAAGGTAGTCTCCGGGCTCCATCACATCCACTCCGTGCTGGATGGTCGCAAAAGGAGCGTCGATGCTCCCTGCGGCCTGGTCGTCTCCGTCCGTGGCCACGTAATAGCAATGGTGGCTCGAGGCGGCCTCGCAGATGGGCGTCTGTTGGCACCCCACGGCCGCGTCGGCCGTTTGGCCGTCAGATGGGTCGCCCGAGTCGTCGAGGACCTGGCCGTCCCATGCTGCGTCTCGTCGAGGGCCTCCGTCGTGCGTTTCGCCCGACGAAGAATCGGAACAGGCCGTCAGCGCCGCAGCCACCGTCACCACCAATTTCCATACGACTGGCAGTTTCATGCGTCCACCTCCTGCCGAATGTTCCATGTCCCGCCGCGCCCATCATCTTCGCGGCCACATGCCGGACGTTGTCGCCAGCCTGGCGATTCATGGATTCAGTGTACCAACGCGTCGGTTTTCCAGCAATATTCGATGGGGTCGCGACTTTGTTGGACGGAATGACGAGCACTGGATATGCGCTCGCGAAAAAACTCGTGGCCAGCCAGGTGGAGTATTCGGTGGCGAGACACCTGCTTGCGTGGGTTATTCTCGGAGTGTCCGTCCTGCTCGATGCGGCCACCACGGCCTACGTGGCGTCTCGATCCGGCCTGGATGCGGCCGTGGTGTTTCGACCCTGGGCAACGGGCATGACGAACATGGATCTGAGAGACGACCATCTCGCCTTCGTCCGTCGCCACATCGAAACGCTGCTCGTAGATGGAGCCGAACGGGTGCCACAGGATCAGGCAGCGATCATCGATAGCCTTCATTTGACCGACAAGCTGTTCTTCTTGGACCAGGTTCCTTCGGACCGGATCGGCCTCGTCGAGCAGGTGTTCGGTGGGAGATGATACGAGTAGAGACCTAAAAAAATCACTGGTTTTGTCAAAAACGGCGTTGACAGAATATTTTACAACGCTACATCGTAAAAGTATCATGACAACCTCTCGTCGCGTCGATTATCACCCCACGTGTCCCACAAAAACGGTCAATGCGTCTGCCTGGACAACGACTAAGGCGAAGAACGTGGCAATGATCAGGATATCCCGACGTACCCATTCCGTGTTTCTGTGGGCGATCTTTTCTGTGCTGGCGGCGTCTTCGACGAGCCGCGCATCCGGCCTTGCCGACCTGACCGCGGTGGTGCTTCGGCACGACAACTACAAGGTCCGACTCCAGGCGGCAGCGGTTCTGGCACGACGGCGTGACCCCCGCGCCGTGCCCGCTCTTGCTCAATGTCTTCGATTCGACGAACATTACCTGGTCCGAGCCATGTGCGCCTCCGCCATGGGCAAGATTGCGGATCGCAGCGCCGTGCCAGCTCTTAAGGCCGCACTCAAGGATCACAATGCATTCGTTCGAAAACGCGTCAAGAAAGCGCTTGCTTTCATCGCGCAACGGCTGTCCCCAAACGACAAGCGCAACTGGCACCGACCGCCGAAGTTCCACGCAAAGTATCTCGTGTTCCTGTTTCCCATGAACACGACCCACAGGCACGTCAACCAGGTGTACCGACATCGGATGCGGGATACGTTTTGGGCCGAATTGGGAAGACACCAACGCGTGGACCTGGCCATGGCCTCGGATCATCCGCCCAATGGCTACCTACATCGTTATGGTCTGCGGGGATACGTGCTCGATGCAGCACTCGTGCGACTCCGGTCACGGCATCACCGCGGCAAGACCGTGGTGAAGGCCAAGGTGCGTGTTACTCTGACGCAATATCCGATGCGCAAGATCGTGATGATCACGGCTGGCAGCGCGGCCGCTTCCCAGCATTCGGCCGGAGGTCGTGCGGATCGCACCCTGTATCATCAGCTCAAACTCAAGGCAATCGACAACGCCGCCCGCAGCGCGAGTCAGAACGTCTGGGTCTTTCTCAAAAAGCTTTAGGCTTCTTGGGCATTCCGCCTCGATCCTTGCGCGCCAAATGCGCAAGGGCTTGTTTGCAGGCTCGACGCACCGCACCGTCGAAGTCGCGACGGCAGGCACGAAGATCGCCTTTGGCTTCGCGAGCCGCCAGGTTCGCAAGGCTTTGTGCTGCGGCGACCCGCACGTCAGGATCTGGATATTCCAATTGGGATCGAATCGTTGCCACCAGACCAGGGATTTGGTTTGTCCCCAAAGTGCCAAGCGCCCGGACGAGCGCGATTCGGACGGCCCGATTCGTTGGGTCCCGATTCAGCCAGGTCAGGAGCATCTGGGTGGATCCAGTGTCCTTCGACCGCGCCGCAGCTTCGACGAGAGAGGGGCTGGCCCACTTGGCAAGAGCCCTCCGGATGGTTGCTGCGGCCTCGGGTGTGCCGATGTGGGCCAGAGCGAGCGCCGCCGTATCGCGGACCGATTCATCCGGGTCGCGTCTTACGATTTCGGACAGCATGACCAGGGCCGGCTTTCCCACGGCCGCCAACGCTGCCACGGCGGACATCCGCCTCTGTGGCCCACCTGCAAGCGCACGCCGCACCGCATGGATCACTGTTGGGCTCGGCGCCCCGGGCCTGGGTTTGTGCCCAATGGCCGCCAGGGCCACCACGGCAAGGTCGGCAGGGAGTTTCATGCTGAACTCCGCCAAAAGGTCTGACGTTCCAGGGAGGTAGCCGAGGAGATCGAGCGCCCTGCCGACCGTCGCATTCGGCGTGGCAGGCGGGAGGAGCACCACGTGCTTCCAGGAGCGAGCGGGAAATCGCGCGAGCAGGCGACGGAGACGATTCGCTTTGGGATCCCGTGGCGCCGCGGTTTTCGACCCGAGAGGCTGTGCTTTGGGGTCCTGGTCGAGTTTCTTCCATTGTGCTTCTGTCAGCCAAGGCCGCGACTGCTCCACGTACTCGGACACCAGGCGCGCGAGGTGCTTGCGTAATGGGGTCAGAACCGAAGGATCGAATCGGCGCAGGTTTGGCCCCATTCCGGGGCCCGGCAGGTGCGTGTCATACCAGTGGGACAGCCGATCGAGCATGGCTCGCGAGGGAACTCGGCCCGTCACGGCGTCCACCCAAGTACGGAGTTCTGGATTCAGGAATTTCGTGTCACAGACACAGCCGTGTTTTCGGGACAAACGCACCGCGGCCAACAACGCCTGGGGGCTCGCGTCGTCGCTCCTTTCCGGACAGAGGAATCGACAGTCGGGAGCGGCCTTGATGGGCCATCGATCCATGGCGACGAGCAGAATGCGCCGCTCAGGCCCGGGGCGATCCAGGAGCCGATAGGCCCATGGGCCGGGAGGCGTCGTTTCGAATGCCGCCACCAGATCGGCCTGCAACGCCCGTCGAACAGAGGCGCTCGGGGAGGCGCGCAGTACCCGCACCAGTGCGGACAGGGCCTGCTTGCCGCCGATACGCGTCAAGGCTGCCGCCACGGCGATCACGACTTCTGCTGGTTGGCCATGCAGGAGCGGCAGCAGATCACCTACCGCCTTGGGTTCTTCACTTCGCCCAAGCATCTTGGCCGCCTCGGCGAGGACCGAAGCGAAGTGGGAGGAACGCAGCATGGCGCGGTACCGGGTACGGAGGGTGTCGGCCTGTCGGGCGATCTGACGTTCGACGGGCAGGCCCAGCCGCAAGAGCGCTGCACGGGCCGTTCTGCGAACCGCAGGACTCCTGTCGTCGAGGCGGATCAACAAAGGAGCAATCGCCCGGTGATCCCCGAGCAGCGCCAGGCCGCGGATGGCGGCGAGGCGTACCTGCGGCTCTGCGTCCTTCAACGCAACGAGCAGTGGCGTCACAGCCTTGGAACTGCCCGTTGCAATGAGGGCGGAAACAGTGGAGAGCCGCACTCCGGGAACGGAGTCATAGAGCAGGGGGCGGATCCGTCCGATGGACTTGGCTCCTTCCATGTCGGCCAGGCGCAGCGCCGCCTTGGCCCGGACCTCAGGGGTGGAACTGTGGAGTTCTTTGATGGCCTGGCGTCGGTCGGCGTTACAGGATCCCAGCAACAGACAACCGAGACTAACTACAAGGACAGAAATTCGTATCGTATCGCGCGTCATTTCTTTGAGCCGATCTTCGTTCTCTTGTGGATTGCCTGTATGGTTTTATAGCACAAATCGTCCAGAACTATTGACGGATGTGCAAAGCAACCGCTATAAAACTCATGTTGGAGCAACAGGATGAGGGGCTTTTGATTGAAAAAAAGGGTTGGTTTCTTTGATGGCCGAAGACAAGGATACGCAGCGAACCATTCGTTCCAAGACTGAAGAAGTCCGCCTGGAATCAGCTCTGCCCAGGTACGTGGAGTTGGAACAGAGGATCGGTTGGCTCATCCGGCTGCGCTGGATTGCCATCGTGGCCGTGGCTCTCACTCCAGACGTTGTCCGCGTTCTGACTGGAATCCGGGTTCACCGAACGCCGGTGCTCATCGTCGCGGGGGTGATGTTCCTGTTCAATGCCGGTTGCAGCTTCTGTCGAAAGGCTTGCATGGGCGAGATGAGCGACCCGGATGCTCGATTGCGCTGGGCGCGGTTCCTGGCGGTCCTGCAATCCGTGGTGGACCTTGCTGCCTTGACCATCCTCCTCCATATGTCTGGTGGACTCCAAAATCCTTTTTCGACCTACTTCATTTTTCATGTGATCATCTCGGCAATTCTTCTTAGGCCAAAGTCCTGCTGGATGGTCACAGGTGGGGCGGCGGTGATGGTGGTGTCGGAAGTTCTGGTGCACGATTCGGGGATTTGGCCGAGAACCATCCCGGCTGGCTGGACCGCCATGTTCGGTCCGCCCATCGGCCTGAAGGCCGACTTTGCCATCGCCTTCGTCCTGTTGTCCACCATGGCCGTGGCAGCAGTTCTTGCAACGAGCATTATGGAGCAACTCAGGAAACGCACGGCCCACATCGTCGAGCTGCAGCGGCATCTCGAAACCAAGAACGAGAGCCTGGCTTCGGCTAATAGAAAGCTCAAGCGATTCGGAGCCATCAAGGACCGTTTCCTCGGGATCGCGACCCACGATATCAAGGCGCCGCTTGCTGCGGTCGAAGGATATCTGCGCGCCCTGTCGGACGGTACCGTGGACCCGGGGTCGGATCGCGGACGCCAATGGATCGAGCGATCCCGACAGCGCCTCGAAGGAATGAGGCGGCTCGTCACGGACCTACTCGACATTTCGCGCATCGAATCCGGCAAGATCCTGAGCGACAAGACCCGGGTCAATCTGCTGGCTCTGGCCCGAGAAGCATGCGAGACCTTTGGGGTCCAGGCCGAAACCTCCGGGCTCACCCTCACCCTCGAGTCTCCTGATGAGGTTCCCCTCGTATGCGGTTCACAGGATCGGCTGCGACAGGTCGTGGACAACCTCGTGAGCAATGCGCTCAAGTTCACCGAGGAAGGGGGCGTGACAATCCGGTTGACCCCCAAGGACGATATGCTGGAGTTTCAGGTCGAGGACACGGGGATCGGCATTCCCCAAGAGAGCCTCGATCACGTTTTTACGGACTTCTATCGCGTCAGAACCGCCAAGAGGCGCGAGGGAGCTGGTTTGGGCCTGGCCATCGTCTACCGGCTCGTCGAAGCCCATGGAGGGACCATCAGTGCGGCAAGCACTCTTGGGAAGGGAACCAGGTTTACCGTGCGTCTTCCCCTATCCGAGCAGGTTTGCGTGGGAACGGTGGACATGGTGGACGCCATCAACGACGAACCGACTTCCACGGACGAGTGACGGACGAGGTTCCGAGCGTGTCGGTTGACAGCGCCTCCGTTTTCTAGGAAAACAACACAGACCAACGGTTTTCAGGAGTCGAAAACAGGATATGAGTTCTAAGCTACCTCCCCCAAAAGGAAAACGTCCCTCTCTACCCACGCCAGGGGTGAGACGATCTCGGTCCGGTGGTCCGGGCGCTCCAGGAAGTGGAGCCGTGCCGCCGCCACCCGATGGAGCGTCCCCTGATGGATCGCTCCCTCCGCCCCCCGCGGCTGTTCCGCCACCGCCTGGCGCTGTTGTGCCTCCGCCTGGGGGAGCCGTACCTCCGCCGGACGCGGCGATGCCTCCGCCTGGGGGAGTCGTACCTCCGCCGGACGCGGCGATACCTCCGCCTGGGGGAGCCGTACCTCCGCCGGACGCGGCGATGCCTCCGCCTGGGGGAGTCGTACCTCCGCCGGACGCGGCGATACCTTCGCCTGGGGGAGCCGTATCTCCGCCGGACGCGGCGATACCTCCGCCTGGAGCTATCGTGCCGCCGCCTGGAGCTGCCGTACCGCCACCGCCGGATGCAGGTATGCCGTCTGCGGGATCGACGCCTCCCCCGCCGGGCGCTCCTGCGCCAACTGGATCCGCCTTTCCGGACCCGGATGATGTGCTGTCTGCCACGACGACACTGCGGCCTTCCGACCAAGAATCGGCAGGAGGCACGTCCGGCCAAGACCGTCCTTTTTCTATGCCGGACTATGGGATGTCACAGCTTGATGTCGATGGAGGTGCGTCGCCGCGGACGACCCTGGACGGGATGGGACAACCCGATGGCCTCATCGATCAGGATGCGGTGGTACCGCCTCCCGATACCTTCGACGGCGCGGCCGAAGACTCTTTTATGGGAGAAATCGAGCCGGCCGAAGAACTGGAGGAGATAGAAGCCGAAGCGGATCGGGATCCATCCAAACCGCCGCCCCCTCCAGACCAAGCCAAAGCAGGCAAGAAGGCCGTTGCGCGAGGCGTTTGTGACATTTGTGGTCGAGACCCTGTCTGGTACCCAGATCATCAACGCTGGTACTGCGAGCATTGCCACAAGTTTCTCTGATGCCCTGCCAGTGACGTCTCTGGTCGATTCCTCCAACCCATGATCAAACCTGGATCGGCGTTCCAGATGGCAGATTTGTTCTGACCAGCCTCCTAACAGGCCGACGCGGCTACGCACGAAACAGTTCGCCCATCCTACGGCCCAAGAGTCGATGGGCGAGCAGTAGGGCTGTGGCCAGAAACGCCATGGCCCATACTCCCAGGGCGCAGGCGAGTTCCGACCCGTCGCGCAGCCGTCCAAGCAGCATGTAGATGGCCTTCGTGATCGGATAATACTGCTCGTGCAGCGCTAGTATGAGGCTGTCGGACACCTCCATCATGGCGAAGGCGAAGGCCAGGATGCCGCCGGCCACGATGCTCAGCGCCACGAGCGGCAGGGTGACGCGCCACATGGTTCTCCAGGACGAGGCCCCGAGATTTCTGGCAGCGTCTTCGAGGTTCTCGTCTACCTGAGAAAAACCGGCGTAGGCCGAACGCACCATATAGGGAAGCCGGCGGACCGCATAGGCGATCACCAGGAGCACCATGGGATTTTTGCGGGGATCGATCATCGTATCCCCGAAGGCGCCGAGAAAGCCGAATGCCATCACGATTCCGGGCAGGGCCAGAGGGAGCATGGTCACGGTGTCGAGGAGCGCCGCCCCCTTGAATCGGACCCGGGCGAGCACGTACGCAATGGCCACGCCGAGCAGGGCGTCGAGCATGGTGGCCGCCGAGGCGAGCACGAGGCTGTTTCGAATGGAGGACACGGTCAGATGATGGGCGAGCGCATCGTGATAATGGACGAGGGTGAGCTTTTGGGGCACGACGGACATGAACCATTCCTGGCGGAACGACGTGAGGATCACCGCCAGATGAGGGAGTACCGAGAGCATCAGCACCACGGCGAACAGGCTGTAGGTCCCCACCAGGCCCCATCGAGTCAACTTGGGCCGCACGCCCATCTGTCCCCCTTTGGACGAAACGGCGTTTCTCTTGCGCCCGAACAGGTACCTGGCGGTCACGAAGCCGAGCGTCGTGAGCAGGAGGACCCATAACACGAGGGCGTAGCCCTCCGGATTTTCCTCCATGTCCGTGATCCGATCGAAGATTTGGACCGACAGCACTTCCTTGTATTCGAACACGAGCGGCGTCCCCAAATCGGTGAGTGCCCAGATGAAGACGATGACGCCTCCGGCGAACACGCCCGGTGCCGCCATGGGCAGGGTCACCTTGAAAAAGGTCCGAATCGGCGAGGCGCCCATGTTGCGAGCCGCCTCTTCGAGGGACTGGTCCACTCCGGACAGGGCTGCCACGAGGTTGAGGTACATGATGGGGTAGAGGTGGAGCACCTGAAGGACCACCACTCCCCAAAACTTCCCCTGGCCGAGCCAGTCCATGGGCTGATGGATGATCCCGGCGTGCATGAGCAGGAGGTTCACCGAACCGAAACGCGATAGGAGTTGCTTCATCCCGATGGCCCCCACGAAGGGAGGGAGCACCAAAGGGAGTAGGGTCAACCCGGCCAACAGGTCCCGACCGGCGAACGCCCGGCGCGCCGCCACGAACGCCAGAGGCAGACAGAGCAGAAATGCCGCCGTGGTGGTCACCGCTGCCAGGGCCAAACTGTTGCCGAATCCGGCGCGAACCGTCGGGTTCGATAGGACCGAACTGACGAACACCAGGGTGAAGTGCGTCTTGGGCCACAGGGCACGCTCGAACACGTAGCCCAAGGGGTAGAAGAAAAAGAGGATGAAAAAAACGACGAGACTCCCCAAGAGCACCCAGGTCCCAATCCCCGGTTTGCGTCCGTCCGTCACGATGCCTGCTCCTCTTCGGGTTGCAGGACCACCACGTCTCTGGCGCGGATGACCAGGTCGGCCTCGTCTCCTTGGTGGGCGGATGGACCCGAAGCGAGATCGATGGCCACCAGCTCCCGATCGCCTGCCAGATAGCAGCGTTCCTCCACCTCACCCATGAACAGTCGCGTGGCGAGACGCGCCGTGATCGACGACCAGGGAGGCGGACTTCCTGGGGCGGCGGCTTGGGACGACTCGGCGTCCGGGCCGGGTTTTATCCGCCGCTCGTGATTCCATTGGAGGTGTTCGGGGCGCACCGAGCAGACAACCGCGGCCCCTGGCGCGTCTGCTCCGTCGGTGCTGCGTCCCCACAACAGCCCCACGTCGGTTTCCACCTGGACGAAGCCGTCCCGCTTGTCTCGGACTCGGCCGGCGACCAGGTTCGTTCGGCCTACGAAGCGGGCCACGAACACAGACCGTGGCGATCGATAGAGTTCCTCGGGCTCACCCACCTGCAGCACGTGGCCCGACTTCATCACCGCGATCCGATGCGCCATGGAAAGCGCCTCTTTTTGGTCGTGGGTCACGTAGATCATGGTGATGCCGGTTTCTTCCTGGATACGCTTCAATTCATAGCGCATCTCATGGCGCAGATTCGCATCCAGGTTGGACAGTGGCTCGTCGAGGAGGATGAGGTCCGGTCGGACCACCAGGGAACGAGCCAGGGCGACCCGCTGCTGCTGCCCACCGGACAATTCGGTGGGGCGCCGGTCCGCGGCCTCGGCGAGATGGACCAGAGACAGGGCGCGCGCCACTCGATGGGACCGTTCTGCCTTGGGGACCTTGCGCTCCACGAGACCGAACGCCACGTTGTCGAACACGCTCATGTGGGGCCACAGAGCGTAGTTTTGAAACACCAGGGCTGCGTTGCGACGATGGGCCGGCACATCGTTCATGAGCCGATCGTCGAATAGGATCCGGCCACCATCGAGGGGTACGAGTCCGGCAATGGACCGGAGGAGGGTGGTCTTGCCGCAGCCAGAAGGGCCCAGCAAGAAGAAAAACTGACTGGACTCCATGTCCACCGTGACGCCATCGAGGGCCAGGACCTGATCGAACCGTTTCGTGGCCTGTTCCACGCGAACCGCTACCATGCGTTTGTCCTTCTTTCTCGTTTCGTTGCCGTGACCGTTCGGCCGCCATTGCGGACCCGGAGCGAATCAGTCTTGCACCAGACGACCGGTCGGGCCAACGCCCTGCCAAGCCGGCGGACGACAGGAATTGCGCCGTCCTTCAGCCACCGCAGCCTCCGAACGATCGCCGCCCCAGCGTACGGATGATCGCTTCGTACCGTTTCCTGCACGAGATCGTCCATTGGACCGACGTCCTGCTCCTGAGTACCTGGTCTGTGCCCCACCGTTTGGCGAGGCGCGAAAGGTCCTGTTCGGAAACGGGGGGCTCGGTGAGCCGCGCCACCTGCGCGGCGGGAAGTCCCGCGTCGATCACCGCCTTCCAGGCCTTTTCGAGGATCCTGTGGCTGTCGATGAGGCAGGAAGCCATGAGTGTGTTGAGCACCTCCCACCGCCTAGATGCCTTGGTTTCGTCGTAGAAGTGGGTTCCCTGCCATGTAAACGGATTCACATGCACCGCGTTGTCGCCTCCGTACATATCGGGCCGAACGCTCATCCTGGCGAGGAGGAATCGATGGGGCCCTCCGGATTTGCCGGGTCGGCGCATCCAGAGGGCCTGGCCCTCGCGGCTCAGTACGAACTCCACGAACCACTTGGCCAGTCGGGGATGTGGCGCCCCCTTGAGGACGGAAACCGCGTCTGGGTTGATCACGGTTTGGCCCTCGGGCAGGACGTAGCCCAGCCGCTTCGTGCCCACCCGACCGATGGCGTTCCATGCGTAGCTGTCCAGCGCCATGCCGCAGGCGACCTCGCCGAGCGTCACGTCGGCAGGCACCTCGGCCGAGCTGCGGGGAAAGCTGCGCACGTTTGCAGCGAGACGAACCAGGGTCCGGTAACCCCGGTTCCAACCGTATGCCTGGAGGATGATTTCGTACACCATGTGGGTGCTGCCACTCGCCCTCGGGTTGCCCGATCCCACCCAACTCCGCAAGGCGGGCGCAGCCAGATCCTTCCATGTTCTTGGCACGGGCAGGCCGAGCCACTGGAACACCTTCTTGTTGTACAGGATGCCGAAGCCAGCAAGCGCCGCCCCGAACCAGCGTCCTTGTGGGTCCCGAAGCGGCATTCCGGAAAACGAAACAGGCACCGCGGCCTGCAGCTTCGGGCTGAGCGCGATGGGAGCAAGCAGTGCCTTGTCTGCGAGATGACGGTGGGCCTCGACTCCGCCCCCAAAGACCATGTCCACGCCGATTCCGCTGGGGTTGCGGCTAAACTCGGACTGGATGAATTTGACCATGTCCGCGGTGCCGCCCACGTTGAGCCATTCTAC
>JAGGXR010000059.1 GCA_021162935.1 Deltaproteobacteria bacterium | reverse complement strand
TTTTCTTTGCGGACGTCAATCGGCCGCATCTCCAGATGAGCCGTCTTCATCGTACGAAAGGCCCGCTCCACGTTTTCCAGGTCACAATAGCGGTCGTGGATGGTTTGCGCAGTTGCTGGTCCGCCGTGTTGCCCTCGAAGACGCGCACAGGGACTGGATTGCCTTGCTGATCCGCCAACAACCCGACGACCAATGGTCGTCTCGATATCCTTGAGTGAAACCAGAGACGAGATGTCCTTTTTGTGCTTGAGCGCAAGTTTTATCGCGGCGATTTCATCGTCCGAGCAAAGAGAAAGATTGGCGATGGTCTTGTGTCTGACCTTTCCGTTTTGCCGAAACGAAGTACGCAGTAAGTGCCTGGTGTAGGATTTGTGATTTCTTTTGACTGTGGATGTGTCGACGTACATAGGGACCACAAAACAGCAGGGAGACCCTGCCATGTCAAGGGCACAATAAGAGTATTAGTGGCTACACATATCTTGGGTAAAAATTAAATTATCTCAATATATTCATTGAATT
Source organism: Deltaproteobacteria bacterium (assembly GCA_021162935.1). Lineage (GTDB taxonomy): Bacteria > Myxococcota_A > Polyangia > HGW-17 > SLPX01 > JAGGXR01. The sequence goes on along the minus strand of JAGGXR010000059.1, from coordinate 2,587 downwards.
ATCAGGAGTTCGGCCCGCTTCTCCGGGGGAAGATCCATCTTGACCGGATACACCCGGATGGTTATACTGAGATTAGAACATTGTTTGTACGGAGGTAAAGCCATGGTTAAAACGCTCAGCGCCATAGGAAACAGCCTGGGGCTCATCATCGAGCGCCCCATCCTGGACCTGCTGAACATCGATCGAGACACCAAGCTCGAGGTCAGAACCGATGGAGAGGCGCTCATCATTCGCCCTTTGCGAGAAGAGCACGGCTCTCGTATCAAGCAAGCCGCGGAGCGATTGATGAACCAACACGACGACACGCTCCGGAAGCTCGCTGAATGAGCCCGGAGTTCCTCTCTGTCGAGGATGTCATCGAGATTCATGAGCTGCAGCTTGCTCGCTACGGCGGTGCAGACGGCCTTCGAGATCAGGGACTGCTTGAATCTGCGTTGGCTCAGCCGCAGACCAGCTTTGGCGGTACCTTCGTCCACGAGGACCTGTTCGCGATGGCGGCTGCCTACCTGTTTCATATTGTCCGCAACCACGCCTTCGTGGATGGAAACAAGCGAACAGGTCTCTTGTCCGCGTTGGTCTTTCTCGACATCAACGGCATCAGCATCGAGCAGGGCTCCGAAGCTCTCTACGACCTGACCATGGAGGTCGCACAGGGCAAGAGCGACAAAGAGACGATCGCTGCGACGCTTGCTCAGGTGGCGAGCTCGCCCTGACATCATCGCCCCCATCAGATCGGGTCCGCCACTGGTCTCACGGCTCGGCCGCCGATGGTGATCTGCGCCGCTTCGAGACTGATAGCGCCCACCGCCTTGATGGTGATCGCGGTGGTACTCGATGTGGGTGGCGCCGGTCTCTGGATCCACCACCTCGGCGATCTGGCGGGCGACCTCGGCGCGGGTGACGTTCTCCCAGTTCCGCGTCTTGGACTCGCGGCTCATCAGCACCGAGGTGGCTTGGCCCTCGACCGTGAGGGTGCCGAAGCCCTTGAGCTTCTTGACCACCACCCGGCGCGGCACAGACATGTTGCCGGGGTAGGTCCAGGACACCTCCAGCGTAGCTCCGCCCATCAGGTCCTCGTGGTCGAAGAGCGACAGGTCGAAGTTGTCGGGCTGCAGCGAGAGCTTGTCGGCCTTGCGCTCGGCGTCCTCGAAGGTGAAGCCGATGATGCGGTCGCCCAGGTCGAGGGGTTCTCCGCCGGCGGCCCGCTCGTCGTCGAGCAGGGTGATGCGAACGCCCGGGGCGCTGCGATCGATAATGGCGTTCATCCGCGCGCCCTGCTTCCGGCCTCGCCGAGGATCACGTCGGTCAGCACAGGCAGCGAGGGGATGAAGATCCGGCGCCCAGGCTCCAGCTCCAGGGTCGGATCGATGATCGGGTCGTCGGGCTGGAAGTCGGCGATGGCCCACCAGATGCGTCAGGCCCGTGGCAGCGGCGCGAAGTAGCGCCCGCCAGGTCCCAGAGCGTGTCGCCGTGAACCACCGCGTGGATCCGGTTGTCCCGGTGGGTGTGGAAGCGATAGGGCTCGCGCTCGGTCAGGTGCAGCACGCCCGCGTCGTGGCGAACGCCCAGGGTGAAGCAGTGCCGACCTCCGGCACGGCCCTGAAACCGTACCGGTTCTGCACGGTCGGCCCACACGAGCGTCCCCCATCCCCACTTCACAGAAATCATGCACCCTGAATCGAAATGATGTACCTAGCCCCTCGGCAACAGGCCTTCGAGGTCGAGCCAGCCATCGGCATCACGAGGATCGCGCCCGATCGTGTCGTGTAACCAGTCGTAGACCTTCCTGTATTTCCCCGCGGAACCGTTGAGCGGAGGTCTATCCTTGAAGAGCCAACGATACTCCTCGAGCAATGCCAGTTCCAATGCCTCCGCCAGTTCCTTGGACTCCACATGGAGAAAATCCACCATGAGCGTATTCAGCGGAAACACTGAACCAAAGTCATACTCATTTGCCGAGTACTCCAACCCCGCCCTGTGGGAACGTTTCTTGCCTTGCGCTGCGCCGAGGAAAGCTTCGATGCGCCCGAGTCCTTTCTCGCTCTCTCCGATATCCAAAATGCCGCTGGTGTCGAGACGAGCAGCTCGTGGAATCGGCCGGGGCTTCTTGGTTTTGAGATCCCATGCACGAATCCGATAAACCATCGGCTCCGACCGGGCATGCTCTTGCCACGCTCCGTTGGACAGTTGGTATGGACCTTCAAACTTGAGCCTCTTTAACCATTTTGTTTTTTTTGCCATGGCATAACCTCTTTCATTTTGTTTTTGTTGCCATGGCATAAGCATAGGGAAGAGCCGTCGTATTGTCAACGGGATTGCCGTCGTATTGTCAACGGGATTGATTGATCAGCAATTGGGGGGAAACAGGGGGCGTTTGGAAGAAAGGGGGCATGCGCGGTGTTGGAGAGGGGATGTCAACAAGCCGGAGATAGAGGCGCCCACCCCGGCATGCAGGCCGGATAGCGGCAGGTAGGTCTGTCGGGGCGACGCCACAGTCAGTCCGAGGGCGGGCAAGTCAAACTGCGTCGAAGGCCTCGGTGTCGAGCCGCAGGACTCCCAGTTGTGTCTGGATGAAGGTCATGACTAT
>JAGGXR010000148.1 GCA_021162935.1 Deltaproteobacteria bacterium | reverse complement strand
TGCTGCATGCGGCATTGCTGGCACAGTCAGCGTCGGCGCAGTCGGTGCTGCCGTCGTTGTCGTTGTCGATGCCGTCGGTGCAGTTTGTTTCCTTGTTGTTGCTGCAGGCGGTATCGGCTGCACAGTCAGCATCGGCGCAGTCGGTGCTGCCGTCGCTGTCGTTGTCGATGCCGTCGGCGCAGTTCGTTTCCTTGTTGCTGCTGCATGCGGCATCGGCTGCACAGTCAGCGTCGGCGCAGTCGGTGCTGCCGTCGCTGTCGTTGTCGACGCCGTCGGTGCAGTTCGTCTCAGTCTGGTGCTGGCATGCGGCATTGCTGGCGCAATCCGAGTCCGCGCAGTCCATGCGGCCGTCGCCATCGTTGTCCACGCCGTCGGTGCAGTTCGTTTCCTTCTTTGTGCTGCTTCCATCGCTGCAGGCAGCATAGGTAAACAGCCCAACGGCCACCAAACCCAACCACAGATACTTCTTGGCAAACATCTTCTGTCCTCCTTTGCCCCGCCATTCGGGGCTTGCTGAGTTGAACACGTCAGTCACGCGACTTCGTGAACAGTCCTTGTTGGTGCAACGTTATGCTTGGAGACGTCGTCCTACGAGATTGTTTTTGTGTGCAAATCTCTAAGCTTAACTATTCAATGCATATTTCAAAACCAGTCGTCCCAAACAGTCGATACGGGCAACTGAAGCAAACAACCATACACCGATGCACTCTTAATTTTTGTTTGCACATACTTTGTACTTTTTGCATTGTTTGTTGTCAAGGATGCTTTGTGCGATTTTTTTCTCCCTTATGAGTCGGTCGGCGTACAATCAGGCATCTCGTGCAGGAGGTCACGGCAGATGAAGAATGGGGCTACGACGGAGCAGTTGGATCAGGGACGCAGACCCATTTCTTGGGTCCTGATCGCGGCCGCCATGGTGGTCATCTTGGCTGGGCTGAAGGCGGCCAGGCCGCTGTTGGTGCCTTTTCTGCTTGCCGTGTTTCTGTCGATGCTCGCAGTCCCTGCGGTGCTGTGGCTGCGTCGTCGCCGTGTGCCCACCTGGGCTGCCGTTACCATCGTCGTAGTCGGGTTGATGGTTGTTGTGGCCGTGGTGGTGCTGCTCGTAGGGAGTTCTGTGGCAGACCTTCGTCGCGCCGTGCCGCGCTACGAGTCCAGGTTCAAAGTGTTGGCGGCACAGGCTACGGTCTGGCTCGATGGCCACGGAATCGCGGTGTCGCAGAAGAGAATTCTGTCGGTCGTGGATCCAGGGGCTGTGATGAATTTGGTGGGGGGGACGCTGATGGGCCTGGCCAGTGCCCTTTCGAACACGGTGTTGGTGCTGCTCGTTGTGGTGTTTATCCTTGCAGAAGCAGCGGAATTTCCAGGGAAACTCAGGGCGGCCATTGGAGATCCTGACGCGGATCTGTCGCATTTCCAGAAGATGGTCGACGATGTGAAGCGGTACCTCGTGTACAAGACGTTATTGAGCTTGGCCACCGGCGTCACTGTTGGTCTCTGGGTCTGGATCCTTGGTGTGGATTTTCCTCTATTGTGGGGATTGTTGGCCTTCTTGCTTAACTACATCCCCAATATTGGGTCGATTCTCGCCGCGGTCCCTCCTGTGCTCGTGGCATTGCTTCAGTTGGGCGTCGGACGGTCCTTGGCCGTAGCTGCCGGTTTCGTTGCGGTCAACATGGTGCTCGGCAACGTCGTGGAGCCTGTGGTCATGGGGCGTCGGCTTGGTCTTTCGAATCTGGTCGTGTTTGCTTCCCTGGTGTTTTGGGGGTGGCTGTGGGGGCCGGTCGGCATGCTTTTGTCTGTTCCTTTGACCATGGTGGCCAAGCTGGGAATGGAGCACAGCGATCGATACCGTTGGGTGGCCATTTTGTTGGACTCGAAGGGAGCGGCTCCAGATTCGGGCAAAGGCGGACTCGGCGAAGCAAAGGCGAAGCAGGAAGAAGCAAAAGCCAAGTAGGAAGGTAAATACTTCGACGCCTGTGTCGTCTCAGTATCATAATGGGTCACCATGGGCGACTTGGGTCCGATGTGGAGGCTGGAGGCATCCGTTTGGTGGTGCGTCGGTTTCGAGGAAGCGGGCTGGAGGGGTGGGATCCGGTTTTAGATGCGACTTGAGATCGATCTAGACGATGGGGCGATGTGGGTGATATTCTGCCGCCTTGTGAAGATGGCTCGTGGAACGAGGCGGACGGAACCAGATGACCTGGAGAATGCGACGGGTCACAAGCTCAACGAACCGGTGCCATTGTGCCGGGGTAACTTGCGCTATAGGAGAAATGGCAATGAGACGAATGCTTGGTTTGGCTGTGTTGTTGACTGGGATGCTGGCCGCTGGCAGCGCATATGCGCAGCATATTCGCATTGGCTCCAAGGTGCCGGCCTTCACCTTGAAGGATTCCCACGGGAAGACCTACAGGTTGTCGAATTTTCACGAGTCGGTTCTGGCCATTTGGTACGAGGGAAAGAATTCCAAGGAACAGAACCGCTGGCTGAAGAAGAAGATCAAGCGGCTTTTCGACAAGAACATCATCCCACAGAAGAAGTTTCGTTCGGTCGGAATTGCGAACTTCCAGGAAACGGCGGTTCCCAACTTCATTATCAAGGCGGTTATCAAGAGTGAAGCCCGAAAGACCGGCGCTATTATTTTGTGCGACAAGACTGGCGCCATGATGAAAAAGTGGGGCTTTCGAAACGGAAGGTCGAACATCTACTTATTGGATTCACATCGGCGACTTCGTTGGAGGAGTTCAGGTCCGCTCTCCAAGCGACGCGGGAATCAACTCGTCCGGTTCATCATGCGCTTGACCCACGGCAAGTAACCAGAACGTCATGAAGAGGTTTTTTTGCGGGGGAAGGTGGCCGTTACGGTGACGGCAGCAGCTTGCCTGGGTTGAGCAGGCCCACAGGATCCCAGCTTGCTTTGATTCGGCGCATCATGGAAAGTTCTTCTGGGCCGTGTCTGAGCACCATCCAGGCCCTTTTCGTCAGACCGACACCGTGTTCGCCGGACAGGGTGCCTCCCAGGTCCAGGGCCGTCTTGATCAGTTCAGCGGCAGCCGTTTGCTCCACGGTTTGTCGTTCTCCTGCCGAATGAGGGAGGAAGTTGACGTGGAGATTCCCATCGCCGGCGTGCCCGTAGACCGCGACTTCGATGTCGTGTCTCGTGCCGATGGCCCATGCCTCGGACATCATCTGTCCCACACGACCGACGGGAACGGTGACGTCTTCCGAGAGTTTGTGGGGATGGCTCTTTTTTAGGGCATCGCTGAGGTGCCGTCGGCCGGACCACAGGCGACGCAAGGATGCTGCGTCCAGCGCCAGGTTGACGTCCACGGCTCCCTCGCGTTCGCACACCTGTCCGGCTTCGGCCAGCCGGGGCGTCATGTCTTCCTCCCAGCCATCCATTTCGGCCAGTAGGGCGGCCTTGCCCTGGGCGGCCAATCCACTTGTCTCCAACACGCCATAGGTAAGGCTGGCGTGATCGATGAGTTCGAGACATCTCAGGTCGAGTCCGGAGCGGAGCAAGGCGGACACGGCGCGACCCGCCGCTTCGAACGTGGGAAAGGATGCCCAGACCGCGCCGACGGTCCGCGGCCGAGCGAGCAGCCTGAGTTGGAGCCTGGTCGCCAAGGCGAGGGTGCCCTCGGAGCCCACCATGAGGGAGGTGAGATCATATCCGGACACGTCCTTGAGGTTTCTCCCTCCCAGTTCCATTTTGGTGCCGTCCATGAGGCTTACTTCCGCGCCCAGGATGAATCGTCTGGTGACACCATACTTCATGGCTCGCGGCCCGCCTGCATTTTCTGCCAGGTTGCCGCCGATGGTGCAGGACTCGAGGCTGGAGGGGTCGGGCGGATAGAACAGCCCCCTGGACTCGACTTCTTCCTGGAGCACCGAGGTGATGACGCCTGGCTCGACGACGGCAACCATATCCGCCTCATCGATGTCCAGGATGCGGGCCATGCGTTCTGTGCCCAGGATAACGCCTCCTTGGACCGCAAGGGCTCCGCCGCTCTTTCCCGTTCCCGCACCCCGTGGCGTCACCGGCACGCGGAATTCGCTGGCAAGGGCGAGACAGGCCCTTGCCTGGTCGGGCGTCGTTGGGTAGATCGCTGCCAGAGGAGGATAGGGGCCCTCTCCGGATTCGTCCACGGCGAGACGTTCGAGCCGCTCGGGTTGGGTGACGACCGCCTTCTGGCCGAGGTGGTGCTCGACGGCAGCCGCGAATCGGTCCATGTGTGCTGTCATGTGTGGGAAAGTCCTATCGCGCGACGGCTTCCGCGCTCGTTTCACGAATGACCGTGACCTTGATTTGGCCGGGGAAGGTCAGTTCGTCGGAAATTTTGCTGGCAATCTCCGATGCCAGTCGCTTGGCCCGGTCGTCGCTCACCTGCTTTTCATTCACCAAGATCCTCAGTTCGCGTCCCGCCTGAATGGCATACACGTTCGAGACGCCCTTGAAGGATGCCGCGGCTCGTTCCAGATCGCCGATTCTGTCGACGTATGCTTCCATTAGTTCACGTCGGGCGCCGGGTCGGGCCCCGCTTGCCGCATCTGCAGCCGTTACGATGGGCGAGTAGGGCGATGTTGCTGGCATGTCGTTATGGTGGGAGCCGATGGCATTGACCACTTCTTCTGACTCGCCCGCTTTGCGCGCAATTTCCGCTCCGATGAGGGCATGAGACCCTTCGATTTCATGGGTCAGGGCCTTGCCGATGTCATGGAGCAGGCCTGCCCGGCGTGCAATGCGTGGATCCATGTTCAATTCTTCGGCCATCAGGCCGGCGAGCATGCCTGCTTCCAACGAATGATGGTACTGGTTTTGCGCATAACTGGTTCGGTAGGCCAGACGTCCCACCAGATCCACGATCTCGTCTTTGGGCGGTTTGACGTCGAGTCGTCGGAAGGCGGTCAGACCAAGATTATGGATCTCACCGAACAGCTTCTTTTTGGCGGCTGAGACGAACACCGGAAGTTGGAAGGACTGCCTCTTGGTTTTGTCCAGGGCGAGGAGTTTCGCCAGTGTTCTTCGGCACAGCTCTTTGGCCGGCCCGTTGGGTGAGTCCAACTTGATGTTCTCTTCCTCGTCCTGCAGGATTTGTTTGACGCCTGTTTCCTCTTCGAGTTGCGTCAAAATGGCCGCCCCTTCTCCGTGGAACCAGGCCAGATCATTGGGGCCGAGTGGAACATAGCTGCTGAGTCGAGGCATGTCGGGCAGCTTGCGATACCTGCCGATGGAGATGCCCACGATGCGTTTGGCCACGCGCTCCAATTCAGGCGTCAGTTCCGTGTCCAGATTCCTGAGCCGATCGGACCAGTGGGCACGTGTTCTAGCCACGAACGCCTCGGCAAGGCGGGCCTTGACCTCGTCGGCCGTGGCACCGGCCTTTTGTTGCAGGATGGCGAATTCTTTTCTTGCGAGGCTCTCGGCCTCGCGTCGTTTGTTTCGGTTCGTTTGTTTGAGGGCGTCGGCGACTTTCCTTTTCTCCTTCAAAAGCTTGAATTGATCGTCCAGTTCTTTGCTTTCGAGGAGGTTTCGTTCCTCGATGGCAGCCAGGCGCATTTGCTCATCGACGAGGGTCGCCTTGACGCGTTCGACTTCTTCGGCGGTTTCGTGGCGCGCCTGAAGCCCTTCCTGTCGCGTTTCGAGTTCGGCGTCGGTGATGGATCGATGCGCTCGACTTCGCGCCTGCCTCAGGATTTGCTCTGCCTTGGCGCGTAGCGTGCGGGCTTTGGCTTCGCGCTTCTTGCGCATCATGGACCAGACGATACCGATTCCAATCGCTGCTGCGACCAGACCTGTTATGAGAGCTGCCGTCATCATTTCCATCTGCGTGGACATCGGAGCATCGAGCCTGTCCGCTGCCATCTAGGGCTCGAGCGGAGCAGAGACTGTATCCGCCGTCGTCCTTCTTGTGTGATTTTTGAACTTTTGTCTCATGGTATGTGCAACGAAACGAGGTAAAAGGCAAGCAGCGGACCTCAATCGTCGGGTCGATTTCGTGAAAAAACCAGCAAGTGCCAGCAAGTGATCGAAGGATGGGGGGCGAGGCTCTGACGGGGCCAGGAACCACACGTGGGTACTTCTTGCTTCTTTGCCCCCTTGCTGTTTACTCCATGACCCGACGATCCGACGATTGAGGGCAGGCGGACAGGGCTTGCTCCACTCACATTTTGGAGCTAAGTTTTCTTGTCGATTATGGGCCCGCGTTGTTGATGTGGAAGTCGTTGCCAGGCGAGACGGGCCCCGTTCTGGCTGGTGCGTCTCATGGCAGCGAGCCGAGGGCGTCTCGGGTCGGGCTGGAAGACGCCGGTGCGATATAGGTGGGAGTGGGGGCCTCAGGCCCCTGTCCAAGGAGGAACGATGTCGAACGAAAACACGCAACGGTTGGTGGTCGTGGGCGGCGATGCCGCGGGTATGAGTGCGGCGAGTCAGGCAAAGAGGCGTAATCCGGACCTGGACGTGGTGGTCTTGGAGCAAGGAGACTTCATCTCGTATGCCGCATGCGGGATGCCCTATATGATTTCCGGGGCCGTGGCCGAGTCGGATTCTCTCTTGGTGCTCAAGCCTGAGACGGCGCGGAAGCGTCGCGGTCTGGATGTCCGCATGCGTCATCGCGTCCTGGGAATCGATGTGAAGCGAAAGGTCGTCCAGTTCGAAGACTTGGAGCAGGGGCGAAACGACGAGTTACCCTATGGTTCCTGCGTCGTGGCCACGGGGGCCGTTCCCATCGTGCCGTCGGTTCCTGGTGTGAATCTGGACGGCGTCATGACTCTGCGGAGCTTTGAGAGCGGGCTGGTGATTCGTAAGGCCATGGCTGACCATGTGCCCAAACGGTCGGTCGTGGTCGGGTCCGGATTGGTCGGTCTGGAAATGGCTGAGGCCCTCACGTCCCTTGGGAGTGCGGTGACCATTTTGAAGAGGACGGGGGATGCAATCCTTGGGTTGTATCCCGAATTGGCGGAAGTCGTTGCCGAGGAACTGGCGCGCAACGGATGCACGCTTCTGATGAAGACTGCCTTGGAAGGGCTCGAAGGGACGGACCGGGTAGAGATGGTGCTGGGCGGCGGCGAGGTGATCCCTGCGGATTTCGTTTTGCTCGCCGTGGGCGTCCAGCCAGCGAGCGATTTGGCCAGGGAAGCAGGGATGACGCTTGGGGTCAAGGGGGCGATTGCGGTGGACGAGCACATGGAGACGTCCGCAGCCGGTGTCTTTGCGGCCGGCGACTGCGTGGACCAGGTGCACGGAGTTTCCGGTGAGAAGGTCTTCGTGCCCCAGGCCCTGTCCGCCAATCGGCAGGGGCGGGTGGCGGGTGCCAACGCCGGGTTCGTCGTGGCTGGATCGTCGAACAGACTGACGAATCCACCCGTGTACAGCACCTTCGTGACGAAGGTGTTCGGTCTGGAGGTTGCCAGAACCGGCTTGACCATGGCGGATGCGCAGCGAGTTGGACTGGATGCCGGCATCATGGCCATCAAAGCTTCGTCTCGGGCCCATTACTATCCGGGTTCAGCGCCTCTGCACGTGGCCGTGCTGTATGAGAAAGGAACAGGGCGATTGTTGGGTGCCCAGATGGTGGGCAGCGATGGCGTGGCGAAACGCATCGACACGTTTGTCACAGCCCTGTCTGCCGGAATGGATCTGGAAGCCGTGTCTCGGCTGGATCTTGCCTATGCACCGCCCTTTGCGCCCGTTTGGGATCCCGTTCTCGTGGCCGTCAACGTGGCGAAGAAGAGGGTGTAGCCTTGGGCGAAGAAGAAGGTGGGGCTGCCTTCAGGGAAGAAGGGGGATCGTCGGTTGTTGCGGCACCGCTTTCCAGGCATTCCATGCACACGCGGTTTACTGGTTTGCGCAGCAGGAGAAAGAGATCTTCGGGTACGTAGGCCATGTCCTGCTTCCAACGTTGCTCTGTCCGTTTCCGTTGCAGGCTGACCGTTTTCATTCGATTGCGTGTGACCTTCTGGACTCTGAGCAGATAGCTGGATTCCAGGTATCCATCGATGGCACGAAAGAGTCCTCCACCCAGTCCAGTCAGGGTGGCCCGCAGTCCAATGCGTTCGGATGCGAGGACGCGATCGGATCCTACGATGAGGAGCTGGGTGAGGCGATGTCGCGTATTCTCGCGTATGGCCGGATTCGTCGTGCTCAAGTAAACGGATTGGAGGCGACGGTAGGCCACTTCCCATCGGCCCTTGTCGCTCCAGATCTTGGCGGCCAGGGAATGGAGATAGGCCGGCCCGCCTCCGATGTTGGCAGCCGCCCACAGGTAATCGGCGCCGATTCGACGCCATTTTGCTTCCACTTTCGGGTCTTTGCTGTGGAGTTCGTTGAGGTAGTTGCTGGCCAGGGAAAAGAGGATCTGCCAATCCTTCGGGAAAGCACGGTGCCCCTGTTCGAGATAGTGGATGCTGCGCCACACGGAAGCCTGGTCGATGCGGCGGAGGTTGTACATGCTGACCGCCCCGGCCCACTTGTAGAGCCTCTTGTTGTATGGATTCAGGACAATCGCCGTGTCGAGGTATCGGTCCAAATATGTGTAGCGGCGCACTCCAGCGATTTGCCTGCCGAAGTACAAAATTGCCTCGGTCCAGACGAGGTCGGCGACTGCTTCGTGATATCCCAGACTCATGATCTTGAGGACGTTTGCCGGGGGTAGGTAATAGGCGTCCACCTGGTCGGGAAAGTTTACCCTGGACATGTGGGCGGTCAGGTGCGCATAGGCCGTGGCGAATAGGCCGCAGGCCAGAAACACGACCATGAGGGTCGTGGCCAGGATCGGATGGACGGTTTCGTTTCGATGATCATCTTCCATGGTGCTTCGATTTTGTGCGCCCCGTCGGCTCAGGTCAAGGATTCTAACAGCTTTTTCGTGGCGGTCTGTCGGGATCGGGAATCGAGACATCCACAGAATGGCAGATGGTGGCGTCTTCCAAAAAAGGAGAAGGCCGACCCAAGGGGCCGGCCTTCGTCCGACTCGTGTGCCGCTCTACTCGATGGGTTTGTTCACGTAGAGCGCTCCCGTGCCTACGATTTTTAGGTCATCGGACACGGTGGCGGCACGTTCGTATGTGGAGAAGACACCGTCACAGTCCAGGTCGGCCTGGGCCCGTGCGGTAAACTTGGCACCGGCCTTCGAGCCGCTGGAGACGAACTGATATTGGAAATAGTGGGGGTCGTCGATGGCGAACTTGAGGGTCTGCCAGGTCGGGTCCGACCAGTCGGTGCCAGAGCAGCGGCCGCCGGTGCTGTTGCAGCATGCCGTTGCGGGGGTCATGGCAGCCTGACTTGCCGGGAACTGGGAGTCGATGGGCGTTCCATTGCGCAGGGTGTGTTCGCTCTCGAAATACGTTGCAGCCGCATCATACATTTTTTTGAGGTTTTCGGGCGCTTCGGCCGTTTTTGCCTGCCTCAGATACTTGATGAATGCGGGAATAGCCACGGCGGCCAGAATGCCGATGATAGCCACGACGATCATCAGTTCGATCAGGGTGAAGCCAGATTCTCTACGTTTCATTTGGGACCTCCTTCCGGGGTTGTTCAAGACGTGCACCTGCTGCACTTTCCTTTCGTTGTCATTCCTGCTCGTCGAAGCTGCAAGTTTCGATCCATCCGATTTTGTGCCTGCTCGATCGTGTGGACGAATGTCCAGAGACCGTGCTGATGTTGCGCGGTATTTCGTGGCGCCACGTCGTTGCTGGGGGCTTTTCATCGGAGGCATTCGGGGCCGGTTCCTTGCTGTTTGCATGAGGTCGTCGGAGGGGCTCCCGACGTGAAACCGACGTGATGTGTCACTGGAGGTGACAAAAAACGTCATTTTTTCTGTGTAGTATTTATTACACGTATGAGGCGATGGTGATTCATCTCCGCCGAGACTGGGGCCGCGATTTGGCCTCGGTCGGACGTCTTGTGAGAACGCGGCCATAAGCCGCGTTCGGCTGCGACTCGACAAAGAGGAAAAGAAGGGGATCAGTGGCCCACGTTGCCTTTGTAGACGACCTGGCGGTCGAAAGCCGTTTCGAAGAAGGAGTCTTTGGATGCATTGCTGTCCAGGTCGCAAGATGCGCGGATATAGTACCAATCGACTTTGGGGGCGGCTCCACCGAAGATGGTGACGCCTCGCGAACCCGCACCCGCCAAGTTGTTCGCCGTGCCAGCGATCACCACGTAGCCACAGTAGATGTGCTTGGATGGAGGGGAGACTCCCAGGGCCTTCCATCGTGGGTCGGTGGGCTGGAACAACTTGCGGGTCGGTTCCGTCCCAGCACTCCGCAGAACCGGGTAGTAGTCTGTTTCGCTGTTGCCAGTGGACAGATACTGGCCGGTCTCCGCCTTGTAGCTGTCCTCGGCGTTCTTGAGGGAGGCGATCATGGCGTACACTTCAGATGTGTAGGAATCCTTGACATATTTTTTGTACGCGAATACGGCTGCGCCGGCCAGGAGCGACAGTACGGCCATAGCAACGAGCAACTCGATCAAGGTAAAGCCTGCCCTACGGGCTTGCATTCGCGTCATGATACAACCTCCAAAGTTATTTTATCGTACATGCAAGAGTGATGCAACTGCGTTTTCGTTCGCTTCCGATTCGCTGATGTTGAGGGGGGACGGCGTCACCAGTGGCGGATTTCCGGGACGGGCACCACAGGCCCTACGGGCCATGGCTGGGATTTCCCTCGTGCGCGGCCTGTCATTTTTGTATTGCGGCGTCAAAACAGAAAACGTACAGTGGCAAAAATTGCCCTATCGTGCTGTTGATCGGACGAGCGGTTGAATCTGATATTGAGCCGTTGGGTGTGATGTCGTAAAGTCGGGTATGGTACTGAGCCCTCGGGGCTGACATGGAGAGGAGACAAGGATGTCATCGGATGTGTTCGACGTGGTGTTGTTGCTGGCGCTGCCCGCATCGGGGAAATCAGAATTGAGGCGATATATGGGGCATCTGCCCGAGGAACGGAGTCGGGCCGAATTGCATATGGGGCCCACTGTTCAGCTCGACGATTTCCCGTACGTGCATTTTATGCGTCGGATCGATGATTTCTTGGCTGAGCAAGGCCACGATCGAATCTATTTTCATGGTCCGGATCGGTCGTTTCAGGACTCCAGAGATTGGTTGACCCTGGTCGAACTGGTCAACGACGACTATGACGGTTTGGTTTCGAGACGTCAATCGGCCAACGGTGGTGCCAGACTGCTGTTCGAGCGTCTCGAGGCCGCTGCCCTCAAGGTCGGAATCGGGGTTCGACTTTCTTCGGTCGACAGTGATGTGTTGGATCGCATGGCCGAGACGCTGGATCCCGAGGCAAAGGCCCTGGAGGCCGACATCCCTCATGGTGTGGACCTGTCGGGAAAGACCGTGGTGATCGAGTTCGCCCGCGGTGGGGATCACAAGGCCACCCCTCCTTTGCCATATCCTTTTGGATATGAACATTCGTTGGCTCGTCTCGACGAGCGAATCCTTTCGCGTGCCGTGATCTTGTACGTGTGGGTGACTCCGGAAGAATCGAGGCGCAAGAACGATGCTCGGGCCGACCCCAACGACCCGGGCTCCATCCTGCATCACGGCGTTCCCCTCGAGGTGATGCTTGGTGATTACGGCTGCGACGACATGGCTTCTCTCATGGAGCGCAGCGACCGTTCCGGCACGGTTTCCATCGAACGTGACGGTCGGACCTTCTTCCTGCCCGTGGCGCGCTTCGACAACCGCAGCGACAAGACCTCCTTTTTGCGAGGCGACCCCGCCCAGTGGGCAAAGGATGCCGTCCATGCCGTTTCGACCGAGCTGGTGAACGCATGTGCCCATCTTTATGAGGCATGGGAGGCCCATCGCTCCTGAGGGCTCGTCGTGTTCGACGGTCCCCAGTGCGTCACGAGTCGTTGCTCGGTCTGGTGACCATCTTTGCTCAACCGGGTCTCGGTTGTCTGGATCCGTTGGTGGTTCGTTCCTCCCGAAATGCGACCATTCGGTCGGCTCAAATCTTGCAGGAAATCACAATAGTTGGCATTCTGCATTGACAGACGTGTAATTCGAATTACATAATGTGTGGAGTAAACGTTTTTTGACGCGGACCGAGGCTGCCATGGATGAAATTCGAGCATCACTGTTTTTGCAAGGAGAACGTCTCCCGCTGATTGGCGTCACCGTGGACGTGAGTGCGATTGGAGCCTTGATCCGTTGCGCAAGACCGGCTCCCGTGGGGGCCAAGGGCACCATCGAGTTGGCCACGACGCCCAAGGTGCGGGTTCCGATTCGGGTGTTGCGGGTCGACAGTGTGACCTACAAGCCGTTCCATGGAATCGGGGTTCAGTTCAGCCACTTGACACCCGAGGCGCGGGAGATCCTGCACGAACGATCGCCCTGGACTGTGACGGATGTGCCTGGCGGCTGCCAGGTTCAGTTTCGAGTGGGATTCACCGAAGCCACCAATTTTTTTGGGCTCCTCGGCCAGCTGAAAGGAAACGTCGCCTTCGACCTGTCCGGCGTTCGTCAAATTAGTTCGGTCGGCGTCAAGAAGTGGGTTCATTTCGTGGAACGACTGCCCGCAGGGAGCCGGGTACGGTACGTCAGGTGCAGTCCGCAGTTCGTGCAACAGGCTACCATGATCCGCAATTTCCTGGGCAGAGGCGAAGTCGAGTCCGTCCTCGTTCCTTATTCGTGTGTGGAATGTGGGGCGACGCAGGAGGTCCTGGTCGAGGTTCATGGTGGAGGCATTCCACAGATCGACGAGGAGTTGGACTGCACCTGTGGCGGGGTCTTGGAAGTGGATGTGATGCAGGATGTCTTCTTTTCGTTTCTGGTCAATGCGTAGTCAATCGGTCTGGGCTACGCCATCCTTCCGTGAAATGGCGATCGCAGTCGGGAAGGCACAGTGGGCTACTGTCGGCAGGGGGTGGCGTCGCTCGCATCGTGAGTCGGGATGCTCAAGGTGAACGGGATATTGCCACCGATGCCCACTTTAATGGGCTGTTCAAGACAATAGAGAACCTGGTCGCTGGCATCGAGCCCCTGGACCTCGATGGCCATGTCTGCGACGGGCAAGTCCGAAAACCGCCAGAGGTCGTCCACACAGCCCCGTCGTGCGGGGAATCCGTCGAGGAGTTGTTCATCCATCCACACAAAGGTTTGCTGCGTTGTCACCACGGGAGATGCGTCGGCACAGCCTTGTCCGGCCCAGTCCAGATCCAACATGAGCGTGCCTCGAAGCGAGTCTTTGTCCAAGAACGAGTCCAGGTCGAAGTCCACCACAATCGTATTCGTCTGGTCGAGTTGGACCATTCCCTGTCCGGTGACGGGCTTGGTTATGGGTTTTCCCGCGGACAGGAGCGTTGCGTCGATGGTGTAGGTGCCTGCCTGGAGCGGATTTTGGTTCGTTTCCAGGAAGGACACTTGGTACTGAGCGCAGCCAGTGGTCTGGCTGTTCGAGAAACCGGAAGGCCCGGTGACGTGGACCTGGACCTGGTCGGCATGGGCGTCGTTGCAGGTGTCGAACGTGGCGGTGCCTCCCGGCGACCCGTTGATTGTCCAGACCACGATGAGGGACGTGTAATGGGCAGCCAGCAGGCCGCAGGTGTCCGAGCAGGTGCTCCTTGGGGCTCCGTTGATGGCTCGGCAGTTTTCAGGGATGTTGTTCGGGTCCTTGCCGCAGTCGCACTGTTCTCCCGATTCCTTTTTCCCGTTGCCGCACACGGAGCCGGAATCGCTGCAGGCGCTCCAGGAAAGGAGGAACGCAAGTGAAATGATAGTTCCAAATCGCAGCATGTCGTCTCCTCGTTCTGCTTGGGTGTCCGACCACTCGGTGCTATACGTACTGTAGTTTCTTTATGGGTCGGGAACGAGGCGTTTGTCAACCGCCGGTTCGGCCTGGACGGGTGCGGCAGGTGCTTGCGTCGCCGGGCCGCGAGGACAGATGCGCGATGGGGTGACCCGTCACGGTAAACATTTGGAATCGTCATGATTTTCGGCAGGCAGTCGGACAGCGTGAATGGAGAGCGGGGCAGAGGTTTCTCGGCTGGAGCGCTGCGTCCCTCGACGCATTTCAAGGCGATCGCCTGGATCCTCGCCATCGCCGTGGTTGCGGCCGGCGTCGTGGCGGCCACAAGGAGGACGGAACTCCTAGCGTCCGGCAGCACAGCAGAAGCGCGCATCGCCGATGTCTTTCGTCACCGAGGGTTCCAGGTGGACCAGGTGTTTATCAGTAAGCCGGCCGATCGGTATGCCAACGCATTCCAGTGGATTGATGCGTTTGTACTGGCGAAAAAGTCGGGCCGGGCGTCCGATCTGTATTGGACCAGAGTGCGTCTGTCACGGGACGGGGCCGTGTTGAATTCGGGGCGGGTGGTGAATCTGTCTCGAACCAGGAATCTGGAAGAATCCCACGTGGTGCTGCTTGCGTCCAAGACCGGTTCGGGTACGTTGGTGGCGTTTGCCACGGGGAGTAAGGTAAATAGGGTTGCCAATTTGGGGCGTCGAGGCATCCGTCCGGCACGAAGCGACGAGGGCGCGTACCGGGTGTCCCTCATCCATGTCATCGATGTGAGCGGCGAGGATCCTGTGCTGACGAGACATTGGCCGTGGCTGCATCGCTTGGCGACCGGGATCACGAATTGGCAGGAGATGGGGCAATTCGCCGGCATCGACCGGCAGGTCCTGGAATTTGATCGTCCAGTCGAACTGATTGGTATGCGTTTCGATCGGCACGGGATGCTGGTGGCCCACGCAAGGGGAGTGGCCATCGAGAGAGGCCACAGGCACGCAACCCCATCTCGAGGGATGCATTCTGGATCGCATCCGAAGAGCAGGGACTTCGTGGTCCGGTACGACCCCAGGTCCAAGGCGGTTTTGGAGGGGCGGTCTTTCGTGCTGCACGAGCTTCGACCCAAGGGGCAGCGGCCCTTGTTCAATTGGTTCGTGGATACGGTCCGGAGCATCTCGTGGGTGGGTCCCCGCAAGATCGAGTTGATGGAGGTGGCGCTTTTTTGGGTGCGGGACAAATTCCGTCAGGTCTATTATCGGCTGCGGTACGGTGGCAGGCGGTCGGCCCGAAAGCAACAGGATGACTTTACGATTCACGGGATGCAGGCGAGACCCTATCATCTGGTGACCGGCCAGGCGGTCGCCACGAACTGGCCGCCTCCGGCGATTCATCCGCTCTCTTCGGGGGCGGATCCAAGAGAAGGCGTCTGGATGCCCCTTCCTCGTCATGCGATTCCTACGAATCCGGGGGCGCCCGCTCCCGTGCTCCAGACGTTCCTCCATCCGGATCCAGACCGGCCCTACTCGGCTGTGGCTATTTTCTTGTGGGATCCGAGGCAGGTGCGGCTCGGTTTCGTGGCCGGCACCAAGGAACCCGTGCCCAGCACCGGGCGCAGGGGATCGGGGCGCATTCCGCGCGACAGTCGAATGAAGAGGCTGTTGGCTGCTTTCAACGGTGGGTTCCAGACCTTGCATGGCGATTTTGGCATGCAGGTGGACGGGCGCCTCGTTCGGGAGCCGAAGCATTGGGCGGCCACCGTGGCGACCAGGTGGGACGGATCTCTTGCCTTTGGTACCTGGGAGCAGGCTGGTGTCGAGGTTCCATCAGACATCCGAGACTTCCGTCAGAATCTTGCGCCCCTGCTCGAAGACGGCAAGGAGAATCCGTTCAAGAGTCGCTACTGGGGCTGGGCGGTTCGCAAGTATCGAGAGCGGGTTTACTTCGTCCGGTCCGGCCTCTGTCTGACCAAGCAGGGATTTGGCGCCTATTTCTACGGCAAGGCTGTCAGCCTCAAGAGCCTGACGCGGGCTATGAAAATGGCCGGCTGCGTGTTCGGCATGCAGATGGACATCAACTATACCAATGCGTCGCTGGAGCTGTATCGTGTCCAGCCGGCGGCGGTCATGCGGCCCAAGCCTCCGTCGCATTTTTCCGTGGGCAAGGGACGCAAGGTGTCAGGTCTGGTGCCTGGTCGTCATGACTTGGCATTTTCGGCCAGGAGTTGGTTGCCCGGCATGTACCTCAGCCCGTTTCCCCGATACATTCGGACGGCTTGGCGAGACTTTGCCTACCTGTATTTGGTGCCGATTTTGCCGGGAGCCGACCTGAAGGCGTCGGGCCTGAGGGGGGGGCATTGGCGTGTGGGAGAGGTGTATCAAGGGCCTGATGGATTTCCCCCCAGGATTGCTAAGACGTCGGTGCGGTTCGAGTCGGGCCGTGGACCTGTGGACCTAGTCAAACTGGATCCGTCACGGCTGACCGTGACGCCATGGACCTCTGCCAATCGAGGGGTGAGCCGGGCCATGGCTCGATTGGAATGCCGTGGTCATGGCTGGATGCAGCTTGGTGGTAGGCCCCTGATGGGGAGTCCGGGCAATGGGCCTGCCGTGGCTCTCGTGTCAGAAGACGGCCGTTTACATGCACGGTTCGTGGGTTCCGGACGGACTCCTTCGCCTGATGCCACCCTGGTGGTGGGCGGCCGGCCGCTCTCCGTTTTGGCGCCGACCGGCGGGGCACAGGATCTGCGGGTTGCTGTCCTCGCCGTGGCGGACGATGGAATGTTGTGCTACGGGGTCGCAGCGCCCAAAGATGGTGACTTGCTCGTCAGGGCCTTGAAATTGGCTCGATGCGGAAAGGGCGTCGTTCTGTCTGGGTTGCGTCGCGCCGGCCCTCTGATGCTGGGGGATGGACGGGGAGGTTTCGGCCGGCTGTCCGGTGACGGCAGACTGGCATCTGCGGCCGTGGCAGTGGATTTTCTTCCCAAGACGGTTCCCTATTCGGGGCGCCTGTTCAAGCAGGGCCAGCGGCCGCACAAGGTTCATTTCGGGCCCACCCAGGGGGCCTATGCGTTGATTGAATATGTGCGTCAACTTCGTACCCAGGGCGTCGATTCCTCGTCTCGTGAGGGACGGGAACTCGTGCGCCACTGGATGGCTCGATGGGCGGCGGCCCACGGACGTCGGGGTCGGCCTGGATCGAGGCTTCATTTCGGCGGGACGCGGCACGGTGGGCGATAGAGCCTCGTCCGTTTCTTTGGTATCTCCACAGATTTTGTGACCAAATCATTGTGTTCGTTGTCGGTTTCTCCGGTCGCTGTATGCGCGACATGGTTTTTTGCATCACAGAGCTGGATCCGGTTCCTTTTCTCTTGCGTGGCATGACAGAAATGCATTATCTGTGCGGCGAACATAGTGTGCGATGGTGATACAGCCGGTTTTCGTCGAAATGGAGGTGCGCGGTGAATCGATTTGGTGTGGATTTTCCAATCGCAATTCTCAGTGGTTCTTCTCATCCCGTCCTGGCGGGCAAGATTGCGGACAAGCTGGGACGAAAGCTGACGTCCGTGGATTGCTTCAAGTTTCGCAACGACAACACATTCTGCAAAATCAACGAGTGCATTCGGAACCACGATGTCTACATCATCCAGACGTCGACCATTCCTGTCAACGATACGCTGATGGAAACATTCTTGCTGATCGATGCGGCCAAGTATGCCTCGGCGGGACGGATCACGGCGGTCCTGCCGTATTTCCCCTATGTTCGATCGGACAAGAAGGACCAGCCCCGAATCTCGGTGGCAGCGCGTCTCGTGGCGGATCTGCTCAGCACGGCCGGCGTGAGTCGGGTCATCACTATGGACCTCCATTCGGACCAGATCACCGGCTTTTTCAGGAGTCTCTACGACCAGTTCTACGCGAGTGCGGCGATTTTGCCTTACCTGCGGAAGCGGGATCTGGCGAACCACGTGGTCGTGTCTCCCGACATCGGCGGTATGAAGCGCGCCAAATACGTGGCCGTGCAGCTTGGGTTGCCGTTGGCTGTGTTCAACAAGCAGCGTATGGGCAATAACGACCAGGTTGAAGTGGCGGAGGTGATCGGTGACGTGGATGGCAAGCATTGCCTCCTTGTGGATGACGAGATTTCCACGGGCGGGTCGGTTCTGAGGGCATACGAAAATTTGGTGAAAATGGGCGCCTTGTCCATGGCGGCGATCTGCGTCCATGGCGTGTTCGTGGATGGCGCTTTGGATCGGTTGGAAGAAGCAGGGATCGATGAGGTTGTCTGCACGGATACGTTGCCTCAAGATGGAGACGCGCACCGATTCTTGACAGTGCTAGACATTACAGACATACTTGCCGAGGGGATTTTGAGAACCCATGAAGGAAGATCCATCGGCGCCATGTTCGGCCAATGATGGTGCTGGCGAGAGGAATTGATGCCGTCGGACGCTTCGTCAGACAATCAGCAACGAGAGATTGCCGGCCTGATGGGGCTTGGCGGCGACGCTTTGGTGGTCCCTTGTCGGGTGAATTTCATCCAATCCGGTTTCGTCGCCCTGTCAGAGGCCGTATTGAAGTTGGCGGCCATGCGGCCTGACGGATCTCTGTCGGGTCGCACATTGGACAAGGGACAGGGGGTCGTCGTTTTCCCCTCGGCGTTCGGTGATGCGGCGACGGCGTTGAATCTGGTGGCCGAAGGTGAGTTGCTGCGACTCGATGGCTTGGATCGGGATATGCTGCAGGCTTTGGTCAGCCGGATGGAGACCGTCGAGGGGTATCGTGTGATGCGGCGGCGCGCCTGGGATGCGCAGCCGGAAGCGGGTGAGCCGGACCAGGATGGAGCGGCACCGATCCTCGAACAGGCGGGTGAGGCCGAAGCCGGCCCAGGCCTGGACGCCGGGGCTGTGGACCAACCGACCGAGGCTCCCGCCGTTTTCGAGATGTCCCCTACGACCGAAGAGGGAGGGGATGCCGTCCCCTGGTACGCATCGGTGCAGGGGCCTGCCGTGGGCGCGTTTTTTCCCGGACAGGAAGATGCCGGTAAGGGCGGGACGGCGCCTGCTTCTCAGGAAGGAGTCGGTGCCGAGGCGAAGCAGCCCGAAACAGATGGCGTGGGATACTGGAGGGGGCGACTCGCTTCTTCACCCGAGGCAGTGAAGCCGTATCGACAACTGTTCGACCTTTTCTACGAGCAGCAGGACATGGAGCGGGCTTTCTGGCATGCCGCCGTTCTGACTCATTTCCAGGTGGCGCGGCCCTTGGAGCAGGAGGTGTTCGACCGGTATCGGTGCAGCACGCCCATTCGGCCAACCAGGACCATCGACAGCGCCATGTGGGCAGAGATGCTCCAGGACCCGCTCCAACAGCCCTGGCCATCCGAGTTCTTCAGGGTTTTGGCTCGTCCTCTCGTCATCATGTCGGGTCGTTCTCTTCGTTCGTATGGACTGAAGCGTAAGGACCGCTGCGATACGCACGACAGCCAGATTCTCGTGGCGCGTGTGTTCGAACGAGTGGTGGAGACGTTGGGGCTGGAGGGAGTCGAGTTGTACCTGGCTTCCGAGGCCGGTTTTGAACTCGCTGTGGCGAACGTGGTGCACAAGGGGCATTGGGTGCCCTGTTGCGTGGCGGGGAGCGGCCTGTTGTCCGGGCGGTCGGAGATGGAATTGACCTTCATCCTGTCTCGGGATCTGACGTACCTGCGACCGGAATACAGCGTTGGGCTCGTGGTTCCTGAGTTGGACCGCCAGACGCAGATCATGTTGGCTGCCACGCGCCTCGTGCGACCGTCGCTCGTGACGTCGGACAACATGGAGTCGGTCGACGCCCTTGCCAAGTCTCTTTCGAAGGCCTTGACCAAGGACGAGTTGGCTCAGGTCGAAGACCTGGTGAACCGCATGGTCGACCAGCAGGTGGCCGTCCGACTCGGTCAGTGGAACCAGTCCGTCCAGTTTACGTCCCATCGGATCGGGCTGTTGTCCTGTCAGGATCTGGGAACCGCGGCGAAGTTGGCTCTGATGGATCCGCTGCGTGCCGGTGGTGCCACGCCCGAGGATCGGATCCGGCATCTTCTTCGGTTCGCTGTAGACGAATCGCACTTTCGTGCGCGCAGCATCCTTGGGTTGGATATCCATACCTGACGGGCCATCGTCCGCGGAACGATCTGTTCGTGCGAGAGGGGGGAGAGCGGATCCGTCATGTCAGTCGTCGGTCAGAACCCATTTTTCCAACGCCAGGGCGGCCCCGTCGGCATCTCGATTGGTGGTGACGGGAAATCCCATGTGGTGCATGGACTCGGGCGCATTTCCCATGACCACGGCGCAGCCCACTATCTGCAACATGTCCAGGTCGTTGAAATTGTCTCCCACGGCCATGACGTCGTTGGGATCCACTTGCGCCCAGCGCAGGGCCGATTGAAGCCCACTGCCTTTGGAACAGCCTGCATCGAGGACGTCGAGGATGCTCAGGTTTCGACGTCTGTAAGCGGTCAGTATCAGGGTGACTTCGTCGGCCAACTGACGGGACAGCCGGGACTGGAGAACGTCGATTTTTTTGCAGGGACCTGAACAGCTGACCTGGATGACGGGGTGGTCCAGGCTGGCCGCCAGGTCGGAAACGAGACGGACCGGTGTATTCGTCATGGTCAGGTACTGATCCAAACGACCTGCGGGCGGCTGCCCCATGACCACGTTTCCCGGACCGTCCGGGTCATCCGAGTACAGGACCGTCACGTTGGATCGGTTGGCGGCTTCCACGGCCAGACGAGCGGCATCCTGGTGGAGGAGTCGAGCCTCCACAACGGCCAGACTGGACGGAATCTTGGTCAGGGCTCCGTTGTGAGACACAAGCGGACGGTCATTCAGGTCGAGTTCCTCGGCGATGGAACGAGCAGCGGGAAAGGTTCGTCCGGTCACTAGGACGACCTGTATGTTGCGTTGGCGCACTCGGGCGACGGCCTGTCGGACTCGATCCGTGATCTGATAGGACGAGTTCAAGAGGGTTCCGTCGATGTCCAGGGCGACCAGTTGGTACATGGAACGGGCCTCCTTGCACTATTCTCCGAGAATGTGCACGAGCACCTGCCGTCGGTGCGGACGTCTTCGGTGCTCCCACAGAAAGATGCCCTGCCACGTTCCAAGTGCCAACTGTCCGTTGGCAATTGGAATCGTCTCGGTGGTGCTGGTCAGGGCCGATCGGATGTGGGACGGCATGTCATCGGGGCCTTCGGCCCTGTGTTCGTAGTAGGCGGCATTTTCAGGGGCGATTTTTTGGAGAAAACGATCGAGATCGCCACGAGCGGACGGATCTGCATTTTCCTGGATCACGAGACTGGCGGACGTATGCTGAACCAGGATCACGCAGAGTCCGGTCTGGACGCCGGCCCCGGCAATCACCGACGCCACGTGCTTCGTGATGGAAACCGGGCCCCTGCCATTGGTTTCGATGGTGAGCGTTTCTTGATGTTGGCGCATGTCGCAAACTCCTCGTGCGGTCGCTGGTTCCTGTGAGCGGTAAGATTCGGACTTCGTTGCTGCAACTGCTTTGCATCGACATGTTTGCGATGTACACTTAGACTGCCATGGCGGTCAAGAGCATAGCGATTGTGATCGTTGGAGACGAATTGTTGTCGGGTCGGATCCGAGACGTCAACGCCTCGTATCTGGCCCAACGTCTCAGGGAACTCGGAAGCGACCTGCAACGGATCGAATTCATTGGGGACCAGGTTTCCATGATTGCCGAAACCGTTCGCCGCCTCTCTCCTTGCCACGATTCCGTTTTATTGTGCGGCGGGATTGGGCCGACCCACGACGACGTCACCATGGAGGGCGTGGCCGAGGCGTTCGGGGTTGGGCTCGTTCAGCGGCCTGAGTTGGTCGCCCTGCTGCACGCCTGGGGGAAGAAGCTGCCCGAAGGCGCTATCGAACGTCTTGCCAGCATTCCCGACGGGGCCGAACTCATTACTGTGGAGGATCATTTTCCTGCCGTGATGAAGGAGAACGTGTTCATCCTTCCCGGCGTTCCGAAACTTTTGCGGGCGAAGTTCGAATGGTTTGCCCATTTGTTTCGATCGGACGAGCGTTCCGTGGAGACGATCCTGTTCGTGTTGGAGCGCAGTGAACTCGTCGTGGCCGAGGCCATCGCCCGTCTGGCGGAGACCGTCGGCCCCGAGGTGTCTTTGGGGTCGTATCCGCAGCGGTTGGGGCCCATCTCTCCCGAGTTGCAGCTCGTGCTCACGGCGAGGAATCCGGCTGCTTTGGAACGAGCCAAAACAGCGTTGCTGAACGCTTTCCCTGATGCCAGGGAATTATCGGGAGGGCAGGGGGAGACCGAATGGGACGGGGTGTGACGAGTTCCCGCTTCAGGAGCACCGAGGCGGCACGGTTCGCCATGAGACTGTCCACGCAGGCAATGACGCCCGGCGTCGACGGCGGCTCGGCGAGGATCACGGTGTAGGCGGTGCGTCTGGTGGGAGAGTCCGTGGGCAGGCACCAGATCCTGGCGTTTGGGACCAGGATGTCTTCGAGTCGCCCCGGATCCGGGACGTGGGCCGACACCGGATCACTCCTGTCGCTCGGCTGGTCGAATCGGACCTGGGCGAGAAAGCCGTTCGTCCGTTCGACGATGCGGCCTGGTTGGGGCCGGGCCCGGCCAGCGGAAGTCAGTGAGGGGGGTACTTGAGAGGCGCATGGCCCGATTCCGTGGGCGCACCGAGTTGGTCCAGGAACTTTCCAATGTTCGTGGCCAACAATTCGGGATACTCCATCAGGGAGTAATGCCCGCCCGGTAACGCGGCGAGCCGTGATCCTGCGATGGACCGATGCAGTGCTCGTGCGACCCGTTCGGGAGTGATGAAGTCGCGTTTTCCATACGTGATGAGCGTGGGGACGTGGACCTGATGCCACATGGAATTGGTTCGGTGTCGGTCCGCCTCCATGACCATGGTGAAGTACACGTCCAGATCCAGCTCCGCAACGGAACGAACAGCCTCGCGAAAATGGGGTTCATGGCGCACGACCACGCCCATCACTTCGAGGAGTCTGGCTGTCGCCGTGAGGTGGAGGACCCGCCTCACCGGATGGAACAGATTGCCCACCTTGGCGAGCAGACCGGTGATGGGCTCGAAGAGTCTGGGCGCCAGGTTGCCGTCCAGTACGTTATGGAGCACGCGCTCGGGAGACCCGTTGTGGAGGATGAGTGCTTCGATGCGTTCGGGGTGCTGCCGGTACTGTTCCAGAGCGACCTGGACGCCGACGCTCCAGCCCATGAGCACGAACCGGTCGATGCCTTCTGTTTCCACGATTGCGTCTAGGTCCAAAGAGTCGTCCAGGATGGTCAGATGACTCCGATCGTTGGGCACGGCGGATCGATACGTGCCTCGGTAGTCCCACATGAGGATGCTGAGCCGTGGATCCAACCTGGGAAGGAGGCTTTTCCACTCGAGGAAAGTCCCGGCGTATCCGTTGGCAATGACCAACCACCTCGGCCCTGAGCGGCGAATTCGGTAATGCAGCATGGTGCCGTCGTATCCGGCGATCTGCCGCTGAATCATTGGAATGCCGGTTTCTTCGGCCAGAGGATCCTGGGGCATCGTGTCACCGTTGACGTGGAGGAACGATCATGTGGGGCGCCGGGCGCGCTCCTGAGGTCGGACGAGTCCGGCACAGGTCGGTCACCGGTCGAAAGTCGGCTTCAGACGGACGTCTCATTCCCCTAGGAGACGGACCAGAACCGCCTTTTGGGCATGGAGGCGATTCTCCGCCTGGTCGAAGATCACCGAAGCAGGGCTGTCGGCGACCTCACTGGTCACTTCTTCGCCTCGGTGCGCAGGGAGACAATGCATGAACTTGGCCTGTGGACCAGCCACCGCCATGAGCTTTGCGTTCACCTGATAGGGGGCGAACACTTTCCTGCGGTGCTCCTGCTCCTCTTCCTGGCCCATAGAGGTCCACACGTCCGTGTAGATGACGTCGGCTCCGGTGACGGCCTCCTGTGGATCGGCGAAGACCTCCACTCGGGAGCCAGTGCGTTGGGCCTCGTCCCGTACGGACTCGATGAAACTCGGGTCCGGTTGGAACTCGGCGGGCGCAGCGATGGCCACGTGGACGCCCAGCTTGATGCCCCCAAAGACCAGGGAGCGATAGACGTTGTTTGCGTCCCCGACGTACACGAGTTTGCGGCCCGTGAGGTCCTCGCCGTACAGTTCCTGGATGGTCTGGTAGTCGGCGAGGATCTGGCAGGGGTGGCTCCAGTCGGAAAGACCGTTGATCACGGGCACTGTGGCGTTGGCTGCGAGTTCCTCGATGGAATCATGGCCATAGACGCGCGCCATGATGCCGTCCACGTATCGCGACAGCACCCTGGCCGTGTCACCGATGGTCTCGCCCCGACCGAGTTGCAGGTCATCGCCGGACAGGAACAGGGGCCGACCGCCCAACTGGAGCATGCCCACCTCGAAGGAGACCCTCGTTCTGGTGGACCGCTTCTGGAAGAGCATGGCGAGTGTTTTGCCCGTTAGTGCGCTCGTGTATTTTTCTGGCTCGCTTTTGATGGCAGCCGCAAACGTCAACAGAGATTTGATTTCGTCGCTGCTGTACGGCCGCAGGGTCAACAAGTGTTTGGGTTCCATGTCTACGTCCTCGTTGTCCTGCCCACGAAACGGCGCAATGCGGCGCTGTTTCGTGTCTCAGGGTTGCAATGGTTGCCGAAACGGGATGAGGTCTGTTGCGAACTGGATCAATCGAGGCCCTTGGCTGCCACGAACGCCTCGATGGATTCGGCCAGAGTCGGTTCCCCCATGTCCTTATACTCGTACGTCACGCGCACAGCGGGTTTGGCGAATTCCACGAGGCGACCGATGTGGAACGGTGTCGCCGAGATGACCACGTCGCAGTCCGATCGGTTGATCGTCTCCTGGAATTCCTTGAGCTGCTCCTCGTAGTAGCCCATGGCCGGCACCACGTTGCCCAGGTGCGGAAACTTCTTGTACAGGTTCGCAATGGAGCCGACGGCAAAGGGACGCGGGTCCACGACGATGGCACCATGCTTCTCGGCGGCCACCTGGCCAGCGCCAAAGCTCATTTCTCCGTGGGTCAGTGTGGGGCCGTCTTCGATGACGAGCGCCTTCTTTCCTTTGAGCAGTTCCGGTTTGTCTGCCACCACTTCGGATGCCGCCACGATCACCTTGGCGTTGGGAGCGAGCAGGGCGGCGTTTTTCTTGACGGCTTCCACGTCTTCGGGCTTTGCCGTGTTGGCCTTGTTCACGACGATGACGTCTGCGCGGCGGAAATTTGTTTCTCCTGGGAAGTAGAGCGTTTCATGGCCGGCACGGAACGGGTCGGCCACCACGATCTCCAGATCGGACATGTAGAAGGACCAGTCGTTGTTGCCGCCGTCCCACAGGATCACATCCGCCTCACGTTCGGCTTCCGTCAGGATCTCGGCATAGTCCACGCCTGCGTAGACCACCACGTCGTTGTCAACGTGGAACTCATATTCTTCACGTTCTTCGATGGTGCACTTGTGGCGGTCGATGTCCTCGATGCTACCGAACCGCTGCACCGCCTGGGCGGCTAAGTCGCCGTAAGGCATCGGATGGCGGATCGCCACGACCTTGAGTCCATGTTTCTTGAGCAGGTTGGCGACGTAGCGCGTGGTCTGGCTCTTGCCGCAACCTGTGCGGATGGCGCAGATGGAGATGACCGGCTTGATCGAGGGCAGCATGGTTCTCTGAGGGCCGATGATCCGGAAATCGGCGCCCGCCGCCATGGCCCTGGCAGCCTTGTGGCCCACGGTCTGGTGGTTCAAATCACTGTGGGCCAGCACCACTTGGTCGACGCGCAGCTTGTGTATGAGGCTTTCCATGTCGTCTTCGGGGAGGATGGGAATCCCATCGGGGTAGAGGTCCCCGGACAGCTCGGCAGGATACCGTCTGCCACCAATTTTGGGAATCTGTGTTGCAGTGAAGGCCACGACTTCGAAATCGGGATTGTCTCGAAAGACGACGTTGAAGTTATGAAAGTCTCGACCCGCAGCTCCTAAGATGAGTACCCGTTCTCGATTCATGGCGACCTCCTTACGGAATCATGGTTTCGTGGCAAAGCCTCCTATGTGCGCGTTGTGCACGGCTCAGTGGGGCTATTGCGGCCACTGAGACGCTGGCTTTATACCAAGAAACAATCGGAAGGCAAGTCCTTGCTCGTTGTCTTATGGCCTGAAGCTAGATGGTTCTCGTTGACGAGATCGTCATGGATCATCTCATCTCATCTCATCTCATTTCATTCCATTGCCATGCGGGGTGTGTCACGGTCGGCGTTGGTCGATGTAGATGTTCGCTCATATCGACAGGTGCGGTGGCCTGCTCCCGCAAGACCTGAACCCACGCCTCAACCGGCACGCCGGATACCTCCGCCTCGCCCAGCAGCTCCAGCGATCCGTCCACGTTGAGCCGGAATACCTTCACCTTCCCGTTGGCCCCAGACACGTACAGGTGCCTTGCAT
>JAGGXR010000050.1 GCA_021162935.1 Deltaproteobacteria bacterium | reverse complement strand
AGACACAGGACATCGTCCGCCGTCTTCAGGCTCAGGGCGTCCGTGTCCTGGCTGCTGGGGACATCTAGCACCCGCTCAGGTGGACTGGTGGAAGGGAACGATCCGGTGGAGAAGATATGTCGGAACGAGCCTCTGAAGAAGTCGAGGTGACGAGCGTCACTGGATTGTCCAGCATCGTGGGCCATGGCCGGGTGCTGGAGATGTTGCGTCGTGAGATGGATGCCCAGCGACTGGCGCACGCCTATCTATTGTCAGGACCGGTGGGGGTTGGGAAGGCTCTGACGGCTCGAGCATTGGCCCAGGCGCTGAACTGCAAGGAGGAGCCAGGAGAGGGCTGCGGGCATTGCTCGAGTTGCGACCGGATCCGTCGAGGCGTGCATCCAGATTTTTTGGTTTTGGAGCCGGATGGACGTTGGATCAAAGTGGAGCAGGTGCGAGAGATCGAGGCTCGGTGCGAAACAGGGCCCTTTGAGGGAACCTATTTGGTCGTGGTGATCGATCCGGCGGACCGGCTCAATCAGGCCGCGGCGAATGCGCTCCTCAAGACGCTCGAAGAACCGAAGGCGGGCGTCCTGTTCTGCCTCGTGACGGCCGCGCCCCACAAAATGATGGCAACGGTGCGGTCTCGCTGTCAGTCCTTGCGTTTCGGTGTCCTGGACGAAATAGAGATGCATCGTTTTCTGGTGGAACGTTTGGGGCTCGAGACGGATCGGGTCGGCACCATCGAGGCCATGGCCGACGGAAGTCCGGGCAGGGCCGTTGCTTTGGCGTCCGACAGCGGCTGGGCTCGGCTCGTGGAGTTGCGTCAGAAGTTGTTCCGACTGGCGCTGGGGTCCTTTTCCACCGTCGACGTGTTCGCTTTTGCGGCCGAACTGGGGACGCTCAAGGATGAGTTCGAGCCATTTTTGGATCTTTTGGACCTGGAACTCGGACGTCTCCTGCGGACTGCGGTGCATCGTCGGACGAGACCGGACGTAGGCCGGGATGAGGGGGGCCAGATCGAGATTCCTGGTGGACGGCTTCAGGTGCTGTTTTCCTGGTACTGGGCGTCGCGCCAGGCGAGACGCCTGTTCCAGGCCAACGGGAATCGGCGGCTGCTGGCCGAAACGCTCGTGGTGGATTTTGCACGGGCATGGAGAGACGTGGCGTGATGCATTCCATCGCGTGACATGGTATGAGCAGGTGGAACCCAGCGCCCGGAGGGACCGTGGCGCGTTGTGAGGTTGAAAAATGGCGGAAGCTGGAAGTGGACGAAGTTCAGCGGCGGGGGGCCCAGGAAAGGGCTCTGCTGCGGGTGGGGACAAGACCGGCGCGCATCGTGGTCGTTCCAGCCGGAATCGGCGTTGGAAGCGGAAGAAGAAGCCTGACGGTGCGGTGCAATCGGGAAACCTTGCCTCGGGTCAAGGCCAGAACAAGAGTCAAGGCCCGGAATCTTCGGGCCCCTCGATCAGAAACCAGCCGAAGAAGAGAGGATCTGGAGCGCCTGGTTCCGGCGGGGATCGAGATAGACGATCAGATAAGGGCCGTGGCGGCGGTCAACCATCTTCCAGGCAGGGGGCCTCATCGAGTCGTCCTGGTGGCGGCGAATCGCGTCCGGCTTCCTCTGGTCGGCGGGGCAGGCGGCGGCGTTCGAAGAAGTCGCGTCCCCAGCAAGACAGTGGCCTGTTGGCACGACAGAGAGCCGAACAGGATTTCGGCGAGCCCAAGGTTTTCGACGGGAGCGCTTTCTTCTTGCCGGAGTACGTGCCAGATGAAGACGGGGACGACCTGTCGGCCGTGATGGCGGACCAGTGGGATGAAATGGGAGAGGTTCGTGGCAAACTGCATAACGTGGCCTGGGCGCATGTGCAAGGCGGCTTGCCGGTGCAGATGGTGGATGCCCACGATCTGACCCTCAGACCAGGGGATAGGGTGGTGGTCGATGGCGATCGAGGTCAGGCCGCGGGCGTGGTGGTCGCTGGGTCCACGAGACGGGTCTTGACCGACCGGAAATTGGCCCGGGTGCTCAGGCATTTCGATAAGGGCGACGTTCGGCAGGAGTCTCGTACGCAGCGTCGGGCAAAAGATGCCTTCGTGGTGGGCAGGGAACGCATCCAAGACAAGAACTTGGCCATGAAGCTGGTCGGGGTGGACTATCTCCATGGCGGCAACAAGGCCATCTTTTATTTCGTTGCGGATGGCCGGGTGGATTTTCGGGATCTGATTCGTGATCTGGCGCGCTCGCTGCGCGTGCGGATCGAGATGCGACAGATCGGTATCAGAGACGAGGCCGGTGTGGTGGGCGGCTTGGGGACCTGCGGGCAGGAGCTGTGCTGCCACAGGTTCCTGCAACGGTTCGAACAGGTTTCCATTCGAATGGCGAAGGATCAGAATCTGGTGCTGAATCCACAGAAGATTTCCGGGCAATGCGGTCGGCTCAAGTGTTGTCTTGCATACGAGCACGGCCTGTATCAGGAACTGGGCAAGAACTTGCCTCGTCAGGGCAAGCGTATCGAGACTCCCAAAGGAATGGGGCGGGTCGTCGATCTGGATATCCTGAATCGGCGTGTGCGTGTGAATCTACAGGAAGGCGGGTCGGAGGTTTTTGCTGCCGAAGAGTTGGGATTCAAGCTGCCCGAGAGGCCTCCACAGAATCGTTGACCGCCTCCGGATCGACGCGAATCGTCCAGGATGCTTTCGGGCTCGAATCGTGTTGGAGCCAGGTGTACTCGGCTTTGTTGACACGGATGACGATTTAAGGAAGGAAACTCATGCCCTGGGGCGTGTGGAAATGGAGACCAGAGGGCGGCGCAGCCCTCACAGACCTGGACTCGGACGACGCGAGGGCCCGAGTGGCGGCCCTGGAAGCGGTTGCCACCTGGCAGAATCCCGATGGATTGGTCCTGGAGCGGGTTGCCGCGCGCCTGGATGACCATCTCTTGGAGGTTCGGTTGGCTGCCGTGGTTTCGGTGGGCGCCCTGAAATACGATGTTGCCCTTCCAAAGCTCGATGCCATCATTGCGACGCGATCCGAGGACGAAGCGGATCTGGACCTCATTAGGGCTGCCATCGAGGCGGTGGGCCGCATTGGGGGCCTTTCGCGTCTGCCCGCGATACGCGCTTTGGGCGATGACGAGGAGCCCGAAATTCGGTATCAAGCCGAGGTGGCGCTGGCAGAGCTTTTAGGACACGACGCGGGACCCGAATTGATGACCAAACTCCGTGATTCGGATCCATATGTCCGCTGGGGTGCTGCCGCAGCGTTGGGAGACATCGAGTATCGCGAGGGCATCGACGACATCGCTGTATTGTTGGATGAGGGTCGTGAGGAACCAGCCGAAGTACGTTTCGAGGTCGCCCTGACCCTGGGGCGACTCGGCGATCGCCGCGGCGTGCCGGAGTTGGCCA
Organism: Deltaproteobacteria bacterium; assembly: GCA_021162935.1. GTDB lineage: Bacteria > Myxococcota_A > Polyangia > HGW-17 > SLPX01 > JAGGXR01. The sequence goes on along the minus strand of JAGGXR010000050.1, from coordinate 5,080 downwards.
TGTACACCCAGCATCGGCTTCGCGGATATCAATGCTGCGAATTGCTCGGAAGGCTGGGAGACGAGCGGGCAGTCGTTGGTTTGACCAAGGCCTGGAAGGGGTTGTTGACCAATCAGTTGATTCGGGTGCGTGCGGCCGCGTCCTTGGCGGAGCTGGGCGTGACCGAGGCACGACGTTCCCTGTGGAAAATGACGCGATCCCGTCGCTATGCGGTTCGGGAATTGGCCATCGAACTCGTGGGTGAGGTTGGAGGCGACGACGCTCGGGATCTGCTAGAACAGGCGTCTCGACGTGATCGGACCAGCGCCGCCGCTGCTCGTGGGCTGGCCCTCATGGAACAAGCGCCTGCCCAGCGGAGCTGATACGGACCGTCCTTCAGGGATGAAATGGTGATGGAGTCGTTCGATGTCTCGAGTCGAACGGTTTTGCCGCCTTGGAGAGCTTCTTCTGCGCTGGTTCCGTAAACACTGATTCTGCGGTGCCATGCCCGTCAGTTGCGGGATGCATGCTTCCTTCGACGCAGAAGGAAAAGAGCGAATCCCAGTAGGAGGATGGGCCACCAAGGCGCTTGATCGTGCGATGAGCCGGCCCTGCAGTCACATCCGCTTTTGGACCCTCCTGTGGCGTTGCCGCCGTCCGAAGCGGATGCCGATCCGTCGCCATGCGTCTCGCCATCATCTGCCATGCCGTCCAGACCGCCGTCGTCTGCACCCGCGTCCGTTTGGGCCGCGTCTACCACGGTGATCAGGCTCGACGTCCAACCCTGGATGTCCGGCTGGGGATGCTGGTCCTCGTTGGGCCAACCCGTTCGGTGCTGGGGCACATTGTTTGCGATTGCCACGGCGAGAATCGAGTAGGTGTCGCCCAGGGCAGGCTGGTCCGGGAGAAATTCCAGATGGCCTCCGTCTCCTTCGGCTACGAGGACACCATCGAGATACATGCGGGTCTGGGCGATGCCAGCAGGGTGGGTGGCGTCCACCGTGATGGAACCGTTGAGAGGGAGTTCGGTTGGAGACACCTGGACAACGGGGCGTTCGGCATAGGGGCTGGCGAGCGGGTCGCCCAGGTACAGATTGACCCAGTACGCGTAGCGCTGGTTGAAGAAATAGCTCTCGCCGAGGTTGTACCCGAAGGTGTACAGGAGCAGAACCCCCGCATTGGGAAATACGTTGTTGAGGGGCTCTGCCACGGCACCATGGGCTCCAGTGGCTCCGGCGCGGATGAATCTTGCGATGGAGGTCTGGCTCTCGCTCGCAGGACAGACCGATCCATCCGAATTGCAGAAGAAGTTTCCAGGTGCGGCGCCGGTCGAGGTCAGATTGCCCGTGATGGCCCCCGGGACGTATGTGTTGCCGGCGATTGCGTCGCGTAGGTTCGCCGTTCCCGTCAGGTAGGCCGCCACCTGGTGACCGGACAGCGAGCTGTCGAAGGTGTCCAGGTACTGGCCGTTGAACCCGGCGGCGGAGAGATAGCGGGTGGCGAATTCGCATTCGGGATCCCTTGCCCCACGAGCCTGGTCCGAACCAGCCATGCAGAGAATCTCTGCTGTCGGGAACGTGCCGTCACTCGCCACGGATCGGTCCACCAGGGCCCGGGCGTCCTCGAAATCGAATCCGTCCAGCCTGGTTACGATGAATAGGTTGCCGGTCATGTCCCACTGCCCGGACTGGTGTGTGTCGCCAGACCGGAAGCTGTGCGGTTGCTCGCTCGCCCGCACGATGCCCGTGGCCGACTCGTACCAACCCGAATACTGGTTCTGGACGGTAAAATCACCGGCCTGGAGGTTTCCTTGGATGGAGACGGGGTTTTGGATGCTCGCCTGGAAATGTGTACCTGACTTGAGTTCCGGCTGGCCCGCCAGGGAGGTCCCATCGCTTGTGCGGGTCGTGTCCAGGATCTGGACCATGGCGGACAGGCTCGTCTTGTACCCGTCGCCGGGCAAATCGACGCGATAGGGCAGTCCTCTGATGATCACGATGTAGTCGATGTCGTCTCGATCGGGCAGATTCTGAAGGCATTGTGCGAGCGGGTCGTGGATTTCTGTCACGTAGTCGGAAAATGGGATGGAACGGAGGGTCGGATCGATGCCTTGAAGGCCGCACAGACGGTTGGCTGGGATGTCTCGCTGCTCGGCATAGTAGGCGGCCAGGCTGGAGGCGTCGTCACTATCTGCGTTGAACAGGATCATCACATTTTCCGGTCCGCCTCCCGCCCGGCCCGGCCCGGTGGCAGCCATGGCAACGGCCATGACCATGAGCGCCGTCAGCCGACGCATGGTCGTTCTCCAGGTTGTTCGATTTCGGTCCGGCGCATCCCCATTCATGGCGATCTCCATATCAATGCTTTGCCGTGATGCTGTTGTTTCGTCGAAGTTTCCGTCCGATTGTATTTCGAGTCAACTGTTCCATGACTCCATCTTTTTTGGGAATCGTGAGGACCATGGCGACGATCCGTTCTCCGTCGCTTGTCGCCTGCCTGACAGGGCAGAAAGGCATGATTTTCGGTCAAGTCTCTCATCGCTGCAATTCCTCATTGGAGAGTGCGGATCTTTTAGCCCGACGGAGAGATGAATAAAGATAAAGAGTTGGAGAAGGAAGGGGGGGGGAAGCCTCCAATGCGGTAGATAAGAGTGTTCTACTGCAGATGTGTCTTTTTTGATGTCGATTGGTCTTGGTCTTCGGGGCGATGTGACGTCTGACGTTGGTGAGTTCGAGAGTTGAACTGGTCGAGTGCTATTTGCGACGTTTGAGGTTTTGGAACAGGAGCATCAGGAAAAACAGCATGGTGGGAAGGACAGGCGTCAGTTTTTCGGTCGTTCCACATTGGCATCCGCTTTCGTCGGATGTCCCCTCATCCGGTTCGTCCTGCTGTACGCAGCGTCCTTGTTCACATCGTCTTCCTTCGGCACATGCCACGTCGCAGGCTCCACAGTGGGAATCATCGCTGTTTAGGTCCACGCAGGTTCCATTGCATTCGGTTTCACCGTCCGGACATTGGCTCTCTCCCAACTTTTCATCGGAAAAAGTCATGGTTCCCCATCCGTCTGGGTCGTTGACCGTGCCGCCGTTGGCATTGCTCCATGCACCCTGTTCGTCCGATCCGCCCGGCTTGTCGTTGAGCACCACTTCCAGGCCCCAGACGTCGTCGGCCTTGGGCGGGGGCGTGCTTCCCCATTGGTCCCAAGGAATGGCCATTTCGATGCGATAGCCTTGGTCGGTGTCGCTGTCGTCGTTGACCGTACCGGACGCCACCACTGCCACCTCGTAGGATGGATTCCACCCAGAATCGCTCAATGCCGTCCAGTCACCCTTGGTGCCCAGGGCATTGACGATGATCTTGAAGTCGTCGTTCCCCTGATTGGCCCCCAGATTGTGGAGGGTGTCGAACATGATCTCTACGGAATCGTCGTCCCACAGGGTGCCGTCCTGTTCCGTTTCGCTAGCTTGGAGGTCATTGTCGGTGACTTCCACTGCTGCATAGAGGGCGTCTTGGTCCCAGACGAATCGGTAGGTCGCTTCGACTCCATTGTCTGGATAGGTGACGTGGATTGTCGGTGCATCGGCATACTCGCCGAGTATGCCATCCACCGTGGGTTTGTTCGTGATTCTCTTCACCTTGTATTCTTTGGGCTCGGGCTGTGGCTTGTTTGCACAGGTGCCTCCCACGCAGCAGAGTTGGCCGCAGTCCGAGCTGGACCTAAAGGAGCCTCCTTCACAGATCTGCCCCGCCTCACAGCAGGTGCCGCCCAGGTCACTGCACGACTGGGGTTCTTCGTCGCTGAGCACGGAGCCAGCCGGTGGCTTGTCCCAGATTTCGTAGTTCGTGATCCATGCCTTTTGGGGAGTCGGACAGTACACTTTGAAGTAGTTGAAAGCTTCCACCACTGGGTTGGGATAAAGCTCGGTGATCGTTCTGCCGTGGTGATCGAAGATGATTTGTCCGTTGAATGCGACGCGATAAAATCCGCGGTCTGGATCCTGGGAAAGAAAGTAGTGGATTTCCAAGGTGCCCCATTCGTTTTCCGGCACGGGAACGCTGTGGTTTGCGTAAGTCCAGTCCTTTTCTGCAGGGTGTGCAGACCCTTCCATGTATTGCCCTTGGAGATACCAGTAGGGAGTCTCGTTGGGTTGGAGACCGTAGATGTAGAGACTGATACGGTAGACCTCGCCGCCCTGCGTGGCCGACGGGCTGGCCTTGTATTCCACGAAGTCCTGCCAACCCTGGTCGTGTCCCTGGAAGTCCCATTTGACGTCGTACCGGAAGTACATACCCATGAGATTCTGGACCGGGTCGGAACTGGTTCGGTCGGGAACCATGTTGTACTGCGACCTGGACAAGGACACCTTGTTGGGATCGTCCTGTTTGAAGTCCATGTAAAGAGCATGCACCGGGGTTCCGCCGGGGCCCGTGGTATCGACAATTTTGGCATCGACGAACGGGAGGTAGTTGCTTCCCGGGTCGGACACGATGAAGTTGAAGTAATCATGACTATTGTCGCCCGGCAGGTCGTCGGGCCAGGTAAACGAGGTCACCTGGTCCGTTCCCATCAAGCGATGTCCATAGTTGTACCATTCCACCCGTACATCGTCGTTGAATCCCGATCGAAAGACCAACTGGGCCGGTTGGGCGCGAGCGAGGCTTTGGCCCAGGAGCAACGTCGTGACCAGGACGAAGGCACTGGCCGAGATTGTGAGCAGGTGTCTGGTATTCATTGTTTGCCTCATCGTTCTTCTCTTCCTTCCTGGAGGAGTTTCCTTGCATCGTGTCCGTTCTTTTTCCTCGCAACCACAAGGATGCCGAGGAGGAGGAACATGAGCAAGGCAGTATTGTTGTTCGTGGGGTTGCTGCTGCAGCCGCAGCCCCTTGGGTCTGTGTTTCCGTCGGTCACTCCGCCGTCTCCTGGCTGGATGCATCGGCCGTTGCTGCATTGGGTGCCTTCGGGGCAGATGTTTCCGCATCGGCCGCAGTTGGCATCGTCGCTTTGGAGATCCACGCAGGTGCCGTCACAGTCTGTTTGGCCTTCGGGACAATCGCCCGGTCCCACCGTCTGGTCGGAAAAGGTCAATTTTCCCCAACCGTC
>JAGGXR010000007.1 GCA_021162935.1 Deltaproteobacteria bacterium | reverse complement strand
GGGAAACCTGAAAGAAAAGCTCCAAAAACGGCTGACGGAGCTGGTCCAATCGGACCCGACCCTGCAGGCAAGCCTGGACCGCATCCTGCACCTCGCTCACGTAGAGTGAGCAACCAAGCCCAAACATGACGAGGCGCGGGGGCCGCTCGACCCTGGCCCGGACTGAGCCCGGACGAGGCTACTAGGCCAGCCCTGGCGGGGCTCGGCCCTGGCCGGCCGGAAGGCCGGTCAGGGTAAAAACAAAGCAGTTGGGGTCATTGAGGAGGTGTGACTGACTACCGACCCTGCACGTTCAGGGTGCGGACACCATACGGGCCGGTCGCCACGTAGAGCAAACCGCCTTCGAGGAGCATGTCGCTCACCCAACCGTCGGTCCTGAGTTGATTCAGGTAGACGGGCTGGCTCAAATTGGACACGTCGTAGACGAACAAACCAGCGACATAGGACCAGGTTCCGACGACCAGTCTGTTACCGGACAGCAAGAAGAGACTCGCCCAAGGGTAGGCGAGGTCCATCTCGCCGGCAAACTGGATGTCATTGGGATCCGACAGGTCCAAGGTCTGGACGGTCGATGCATAATGGTCCTGCTGCGCCACATCGTTATACCAATATTGGTTCGTGACGAAGGCCGCCCTGCTGCCGTCGATCAACGGCACCGATGCATATTCGGGCAGGGTAATCCTGCTGGCGAGAATGGCAACCGAGCCTCTGAGCCACAAGGAATTGAGGGTCTTCTGCCAGGAACCGTCGCTCAACCACTGGAAGTCCTCGGTGACGATGACGTTGCGGCTCGGGTCGAAGTCGAGCACGAAGCCGGGCACGTTGACCGACCGGGCCAACACGGGTGCATTCGGGTCCGTCAGGTCAAGCCTGTCCATGTAGTACCGCACGTACTGTCGCTGGTCATCCCAAGGCACGGCAATGGTCTGGTAATGCGTGAACACGAGGGTGTTCCCACGAGCCATCATCCCCGAAACCCACTCCATACCGTTCAGGTCCATGGTCGAGGCGATCCGAGGCTGCGCCGGGCTGGACAGATCCACCACGAGCAACTGATCGGGCTGTTGACCGGACTGGTCGTCGTAGTACCACCACCAATGGGCTGAATGGAACACGAGCTTGGAGCCGCCGACCTGCACCACCGAATCATAGGCCATGGGATAGCAGTAGCCCCACCACCACCAGCCGTAGTAATACCCATAGGTATCAAAATTGTCTGGCAGTTCCAGAACACCAGCGAGCCGAGGCCGCGTCGGATCCGTCAGGTCCACGCTCCGCAGCATGACTCGACTCGTGTCCGAGTCGCGATACACCACGAACAGGTAGCCGGCATTGGAGAAGAATCGCGCATAAGGAGCAGGGAACCGCAGTTCGGCGACCGGCTCGCCCAGGTCGGGATCCGAAAGGGGCATCACCACCACCGACGTCTTGCCGCTCCACCAGTCACCCACGAGTTGCACCGAGTACTGGCCAATGTTGACCAACTGGGTCACGTTGCGCGACAGGGACAGGTCCCCCGTTATCATGGGATGGTCACGGTCTGTGATGTCCAGGACCTGCAGACGCTGATCGGACAGGGTCACCAGTCGGCCGCCGAAGACCAGGGCTCGCCGGATGTATCCATCGTGGCCCGCCTTGCCTCGAAGCGCCAGGCTGTTGTTTGTGAAGTCGATGATCTGGACGCCGCCTTCATACCGGCCCCAGCCGTTCGGGTCGTTCACCCACTCCATGAAGGGAACCAAGATCATGTGCAGGTCGTCGAGCACCTTGAACACTTTTTCAAAGTTGTCCCGCTCGTCGGTGAGCCAACCCCAACCTTCGCCGAAGGTCACCCTGGCGAGCAGAGTCGGTTGAGTGAGATCCGAAACGTCGAACAACGAAACGGAAAGACGCATGGTGCCGTCGGAATCGTCATGACCAAGAGCCACCAGACGATCTCCCTTCGGCACGATGTGGTCCAACCAGCCGGGCATCTCGAGCATACCGGCCTGAACCGGGTGCGTGGGGTCGGACAAATCGACCGTAAACAGCGGGTCAATTTGCTCGTAGGTCACCAGATAGCCGCGGTCCCCGTCAAATCGAGCGGCGCGCAGGCTCTCGTTCTCCGGAAGCTGCATGGACAACGACGCGAGGGGAACGATCTGCGTCGAGCTGTTCACTTGGAACGTGAAGAGGTGAGGCTGAGAACTGCCCCACCGGCTGTCGCTCGTGATGACCCGGAAGACGCCCTGATACTCGGACATGGCCCAACGGTCCATCACGTAGCCAGGAACCTGGAACTGCGCGCCCAAGGCCATGTGGCCCTGCGGATCCGAAATGTCCACGTATCGGACCTGGGTCCCGGTGCCGTTCGAGTCCCAGCAGGAGGACGCAATGTAGATGGCGTTCTGGGTGACGTGCACATGATTGTCCCAGCCGTCACACTTGTCGAAGGCGAATTCATCCACCTTGTGGATTGCGAGGGGATCGGCCACGTTGATGGACATCACCGTGGTCAGATCGCGGTTATCCTGATTGTCGTAGTACCAGAACCACGAATACCGATTTGCCACCGCGTAGAGCACATCACCCACAATCCTCGTGTCGGTGACGTATCCGGGCAGCAAAAAGCGCGACAGCAGGCTTGGAGACGACGAATCGGACACGTCCACCACGGTCACGCTGGAGCCGATGTTCGGCTCCTGTTCCCCGTCAGCATTAAGCCACATGCGAAAAAAGTTGGTGAGCACGACGTAGGCCCTGCCGTTACGCACGTACATCTCCACGGGGTAGCCGTACATGTCCATGTGTCCGGTGATCCTGGGTTGGTCCGGATTGGCCATGTTGATGACATACAGGCCGCGATAGCTATTGAGTGCGTACAGGGTTTGTCCCACCACCTTGACCAGGTCGGCCTCCTCGATCTCACGAGTCGCTTGAGTCTGATGCGCCTCCGCAGACGGTGATGCATCGTTGACGCCTCCCTGCGTGTCGTAACCTCCCCTAGTATTGCCTCCACCCACTGGAGCCGAAATAAAATCCGTGTCACCAGACTGGGGCGTGCTGGCCACCATGGCCGTTCCTTGACAGGAAGCCACCAATGCAAGCAGCCCCACCAGCCAGATCCAACGCAACGTCTTCATCGTTTTCTCTCCTTTTTGGTTGATGATCCCTGTGTTCTCTTCATTTTTACGTCATCAGACGATCAATCGCGAAACGCTGGATGACCGCCCGATCGATCCACGCGAATGGCGTAACGACTCGAAGAGAAAGCAAGGCACGTGCCACGTGGGCCCATACGGAATGAATCGACTCCCACTGCCCCTCTCGTTCCATTCCAGGAAACCGGACGATCAGCAGGAATCGGCGCCAGCGGCGAACCACGAATGCAGCGCACATCGGCCCTACCGGGCCGTGTTGGGCCCCGGCCGCCCGTCGGACACCAGCATTTCGAACCGGACGTCGCCCTCCATTCGGTCCTGTTCGACCCCTTCGCACGGAATTGGGAGTCCAACCTACAGACCCGTCCGACGCCCCTAATCCATCAGATTTCTGATAGGAAGCTGGTGCCCAGTCTCAGAAACTTGTCGAGCATCGCTGTGGCACAAGCCATGGCTCCAGGTCGCCGGGAACAGCCCCCGATTTCGGCTAGTCGCGTCCGTCTGTCGGCTTGAATTCCTTGCCTTGAGTGGCACCTTGCGACGCGGCCCCCACCAGAACCGATATATCCCCCAAAAGCATCAGGTACCCTTTGAGCGTCTCCACCACGTCGTCCGACGAGCCGGACAGAGCCGCCCAGGCCAACCTCGTTGCCGGCTCGACCAAGAAGGTCCCCAGGGCCACCCCCGTGGCTCGATGCCATCCCAAATGCTTGTATGCGTACAGGATCCGACTCCTCAAGGAATAGAACAAGCGCGCCGCCTTGACATGCTCGGAACTGACCCCACCCTTGTGATAGACCCGCGCGTCGGCGAAAAACCGCGTTTTCAACCCCTCTCGGGCCACCCGATAGGCGAAGTCCACATCTTCGAAATACACGAAGAATCGCTCATCAAAACCGCCGAGCCGATCGAAAACATTGCGACGAACCAGGTAGAACGCGCCCATGACCTGGTCCACGTCCCGCGTATCGCCATGATCCCACTCCTCCATGAAATGAGCGGGGAACAGCTTGGGAAACACTCTGTCCAAGCCAAGCATGGCGGAAAAAAAACGTCCCGTCGTGGGGAAGCGCGCACAGGAACGCGCCACCTGACCGGAATCATCGAGCAACTGGACGCTGGACAGGGCCACGTCCTGGTTGCCGCACTCTTCCATGAAGGCCACCGCTCGGGAAAGTGAGTCCTCGAAAAGCTGCACGTCCGGATTCAGAAACAGCAGATAGTCCGCTTGACTGCCGCCGGCTCCTTGATTACATGCAGCCGCAAAACCGCGATTCGTCACGTTCCACACGACCTGCATGGGCAGATCGAAGGACTCGATTCGGGCCATGGAGTCGTCGCTCGACGCATTGTCCACCACGCAGACATGCCCCAGAACGAACCCGTCGCGAGACGACCGTTCCACCGATTCCATGCAGCGACGCAGATACTCGCCCGCGTTCCAGTTCACCACCACGATATCGAGCACCGGCACACGTGTTTCGTTGCAACGCACCATGTCATCCATCCACCGCAGTCGGTTCGACCGAACCGTCATGGCCCACGGACGAGTCGTCTCTTTCCTGTTCTCGTAGGACCTGTTCGATCAGTTCCATGAACCTCCAAGCCAAGGGCTCGCGCTCGTATCGGACCAACAGCCATCAGAGCCTACCGCGTCATCTTGCGAAAAACATTGACAGCCAAGACAAAAGCGTAGCTCGCCACCGCCTGGTGAGGCTTGAGGTGTGCCCAGTAGAGACGCCACCACATCCGCACAGCGTCACCATGTTTCCTGGCAAAGAGGTAATTCCAAATGTTGACAACACGACCCTTGACCGTTCTCGAATCGGGCGCTCTTAGGCCCGTGTGATCCACCAATAATCGTGCACGCACGCCAGGATAAACAACTATTTTTGCGCCTGCTTTTCTTGCACGAAAAAAATAGTCGATGTCAGCACCATAATGTGGAAAACGAGTTGCATCGGGTAAACCGATCGCCTCTATCACGGTTCGAGGGACGAGCACCCCTCTTCCATGAGCATCGTCAACTTCGTACGGCGTCTCGGGAAGATCCGATACGAGCGTGCCGCTCTTTGCAACGAACCTGCTCGCATAAACAGGAAGGCCGGGCACCACTCTACCAAATCGTGAACCCGCCCAGGCAATGCGATCCGTATCGCGGTCATCTACGACCATCGCTGCAACGACGGTCAACACGGTGCCCTGCGCGTACTCCACAAGTTGTTCGACGCCCCGCCTGTCTATTCGAACATCTGGGTTCAGGAGAAGCACGTAGTCCGCCCCTCGCTTCAAACACTCCTCGATCGCCGCATTCGTGCCACCGGTCCACCACTGGTTCCCGTCGCCATGAAGGATAACGATATCAGGTCGAACCTGTCTCGCGATTTCTGCCGTGCCGTCCGAACTGCCATCATCAAACAGGACCACGTCCGCATCAAGTCCTCGTAATGGTTGAAGGCAGCCACGAATCACATCAGCGCTGTTGAACGCTGCTATTGCAACCCCCAGCCTGCAGGAGGCATCCATGCACCACCTCACACATCGACGAAACGAAGTGAACGCTCATCCAACTCAAGTCACGAGCAACCATGCAGCCCATCGAACGAAAGGCACGCCCAAAGCCAGCACATCTCCTGCGCGCCTATGACTCGATGAAAAGGATGGTATTTGCGTGGAGCGAGCGTGTCAAGCTGCCCGCAATCGTCGGGTCGTCGGGTCATGGGGTAAACAGATAGGGGGCAAAGAAAAAGTTGTTCCTGTCATGACTCGATCGATTGTCAGAAGATCTGGAAACACAGTCTGGGGCGAGGTATACATTCTCCGCACATGCAGGAAGCCCTAGGAGGCTGTTCAAAATAGGGGACCCTCGTCGCAGGAGTACAACATGGAATCGACCTTGAAGATCGCCGTCGTGGGAACCGGATACTGGGGCAAAAACCTGGTCCGAAATTTTGCCTCGCTCCCTTCGGTGGAACTCGTGGAGATCTGCGATCAGAACCCGACCATTCGCAAAAGGATGGCAAACCTGTATCCCGGCGTCAGGATCACGAAGGAACTGGACGAAGTGCTCGCAAATCCCGACGTGGAAGCCGTAGCGCTCGTGACTCCCGCCAAGCTCCACTCGAAACAGGCAGTGCAGGTGCTCCATGCCGGCAAACACGTCTACGTGGAAAAACCGCTCGGCCTCTCCGCTGCCGAAGCTCAGGAAGTGGTGCGTGTGGCGGATCAAACGGGTCGCATCGCTATGGTGGGACACATGCTGTGCTACCATCCGGCGGTCCGCGCCATCAAGGAACTCATCGATTCGGGACAGATCGGCGACATTTTTTACATGTACGCCCAACGGGTGAACCTGGGCCGTCTGCGTCAAGACGAAAACGCCCTGTGGTCCTTCGGGCCCCACGACCTATCGGTGATGCTCTACCTGACAGGACAAACACCCGATACGGTGGCAGCCAGGGGACGCGCCTACCTTCAAGAAGGCATCGAAGACGTGGTGTTCGTCAACCTGACCTTTCCCAGCGGAATCATGGCGCAGGTTCAACTCTCATGGTTGGATCCACGAAAGGTCCGTAAACTGACCTTGGTGGGCAGCAAGAAAATGATCGAATTCGACGACACACACCCGTCGGAGAAGCTGCGCATCTTCGACAAGGGATTTGAGCGCCCCCCTGAGTTTTCGAGCTACGGCGAGTATCTATCGATCCGACAGGGAGACATCCTCATCCCTCGCGTCGAAATGACCGAACCCCTCAAAATCGAGCTGAACCACTTCGTGGACAGTTGCCTTTCGAATCAGCGGCCCTTGACCGACGCCAACAACGGACTGGAGGTTACGAAGATCCTCGAAGCCGCCCAAACTTCCATGATGCAAGGCGGAAAACCTGTCACGATCCATCGGTGATAGAACGTCATCGGCTTTGCCGAATCCGCATCCCTCTCCATATAACCAAAAATGCCGGGAATTCCATCGATCGGCAGACAAGGTGCCACGACCGCCGCAAAGGGGGCGTGCTGGACGTGGCATGGATGGTGAACTTCCGTTGACTCGTTCCAAGAGTCGAAACGAGAGACGAAGCGAGACGAAGGAAAGATGACGGACCTTGCAAGGGATCCAGCAGCGCACCGACTCGGACGAGAATCCAGGGGACCCGCCGAGTCGACGCGTCAGCGGATCAGTTCCCGCAATGCATCCCGAAGCAACGGCCACCCACCATGCTGCGGGCGTTCACGCGATTCTGGTTGACGTTGCGAGGAATATGCCGATGCGGGATCATGTTCCGCATTTCCGGACGGCCGACGTCGGGACGGGTCATCCTGGGGCGCCCCACGTTGAGGCGAGGCATCTTGTGGATGCGTTGGCTCAAGCCATCCGTGTCGACCCTCGGGGTCGAGGCGCCAAGGGCGCCCATCTTGATCAGCTTCGTCATGTTGAGCAGGCCAACGTTGCTCGGCTTGCTGTTCGACATGACCATGCCGCGGGCCGAACGCAGCGTCTTGCCCGTGTGATGGACCCGATTCGACGCGCCACCATTGTGGACCCGATTCGACGCACCGAGAATTCCGTACAACACGGTCTTCATGCCCATGTTGAGCTGCCCAAACTTTCCAGGCTTGCCGTTCGACGCGTGCCTCTTGGTGACCCCCTTGTGTTGGGTCGCATGGTCGTGCATCCGCGTTTGGGAGCCGCCTGCTTCCGTGTGCATCCTGCCAGCGGACATCATGCCATACAAGACGGTCTTCATGCCCATATTGAGCAGTGACTTCTTGCCGGGCTTGCCGTTCGACGCGTAATGGATGATCACCTGACGACTCGTGTGACGTCCGGCCAGGGTGGCGCGAGCGCCGCGGGCCGAGCGCTTCCAAACCGAATCGCTCGCAGACACCACTTTCTTGAAGCGAGCGGGGCTGACCAGTGACCGGGCGCGGATGGACTCTTGTGCCATGGGGCGCAGTTCCCGTCCATAGGACACACTCGACACCAGCAACAGACTCGACAAACCAGCCAAAACGATGTGCTTCCGCCTCATGTTGCACCTCCTTGGATAGAGACGTTGCCGGAAGACCTTCCCGGCGTACGGCTTCGGAACGATGCAAACCATGGGCCACAAAGTCCCATGCCTCATCAATAGGGCAAAAACATCGCTATTTCCAAAGGATGTGAGCCATACGGCGGCTGACACGTGAGCGTCACAATTGCGCACGATCGAAGAAATCGTGCGTTTTCGGATCGATATCCGTGAGTCTTTCGAACGACGGATCCAAAAAAGACCGAAATCGGGAACAAAACGTGAGCAGGGCCAAACCTGGTCGGGATCACCTGACCCGCACAGCGAACGAAAATGGAAGACGTCAACGAATCCGTCGAACTGCGGCTGACTTCACGAGCCACGGCCGACGCGATGGGCGATGCGATGGGCGATGCGATGGACGATGCGATGGGCGATGTGATGGACACCCAAAGGGCGTTATGAGATGGATGAACCAATCGTTCCAGGAGCAGTGGTCGAACGGGACGGCTTCGTGGCCCACCGATAGGCGAAGAGCACGACCCCGAGCAACAAGATACTGAGCACCACGGCCTCGATGGGCATGGGCTCATCCTGGGACGGCGGCTTGGTGCCCTTGAGCCAGACTCCGATCCAGGCAGCCATCTGCACACCATTGTACGTCATATGGGCAGCCACGGACGGCCAGATGGAATCGGCCCGTCCCACCAGATAACACAGCACCAAAGAGAGCAAGAAAATGGGAGCCATGGCGGACCAACTCAGGTGCACCACAGCAAACAGGAACGAGACCGAAAAGGCCGCGATGCCCGAGCCATACAGACGCTTCATGCCTGAAAAGGCAAATCCACGAAAGAACAGTTCTTCACTGAGGGGGGCCCCGGCGGACACGGCCAGAGCCATGATGGACACGGCGAACCAGGAAGGATGTCCCCTTTCCAAAATGTCGAGCAGGGTGTTGGAGGCATGGGGAACGTGAGGACGGATGGTCTGTTCGAGCCAGGCGGCAGGCAGAACCATCAGGAACCCGGCCAGAACGCCGAGCACCACCACGAGCCAGGGGTTGTCGGCACGCAGCCAACCGACGGCGAAGCTGCGACGCATGTCTCGCTTCTTGAAACGAATCGCAAGCGCCGCCACGGCCGGCCAGGCCGCGCTCGACAGGAGCGCCATGATGGAGAGCCCAAGAGCATCCTTGGACCAGCCCAGCCCAGCCACAAAAAGGGCAAAAAGAATCTGGACCACGACCGCAAGAGCGAGCAGACCAGCAAACACCCACAGAGTCGGATACGGCATGGAGACCAAACCGGTCGCCCGATCGATGACGATGGGAGAAATGCCCGAACGAGGGAATTCGAACCCGGAAGCATGGCCGACAGGGCCCTCAACAGATGCATGCGCCCCACCCGCTGACAAGGATGGACCATCTCCCTCGTCATTCGCCCCGGCAGACGGACCTTCGGGAGCATCCAATCCAGAAGACGATTCGAACGCGTCGTCGTCCTGACTGCCGTGGTCCTGCCTGTCGTCTCGACTATCCACGTCTCTTTCCTCGATGAACCATCTTGTGACCACGAGCCGACCCGTGACCGCGACCCGCCTTCCGACCGCGACCCGCCTTGGCTCCATGAACCGTCTTGCGACGTTGGTACAGAAGCCCCCGGACCGGGACGGGGGCAGACCACACCAACAACTTCGGCCAGCCAGAAGCGCCGGTCTCGATGGTCAATGCCAGGATCCGTCCACCAGCGAATCGCCTGATTCCAGGACAAGAAATGGCCCGTGCCGCCTTGCCGTTCGACGTGACGATCCAGAGCAGTCCTGGACCGGTAAAGGGCAACTTCGCCCCAGCCGGCGATGCAGATCCATGCGACGAAACGCTTTTCGAAGCTGGTCCATTCGAAGCGCCCTCCTTGGTCAGCCTGCAACCCGCCCCGTCACAGGCCAACAGTCGGGCCAATCTGGCCCGTCCCACAAAAGGCCAACCCACGAGGCCCAGGGCCCCGATGCGGTCGAGGGCATCGATTCCCGCCGCCACCACGAGTGGTTCCGCCTCGTGCCGTATCAGGGATAAGATGGCCGAGCGCGCCTTGATGCCGCCGAGTCGCCCCAGGGATTCCACGATGGCCTTGCGCAGCACGGCCTGACAATCCGATTTGGACAATCGCCCCACCAGCAAGGCCACTCCCTGGCGATCACCAAGGTCTCCGATGGCCAAAGCGGCCTGCATGGCGAGGCCTGGACGATTCAGAATCCGCCCGAGGAGTCCAAGTGCCCGTGGGTCCTTGAGATGCCCCAGGGTACGGAGCACCGCTCTTTTTTGCTCCAGGTCGGGAAGGGAGGGAAAAAGCGATTCGAGAGGGCGCACGGCCGCCCGGTCGTGGAGTCGAGCCAACGCATTCGCAGCCGCAAGGAGCATCTCTGGCGGTAGATCGGGGCGAACCGCCAGTCGGCGGAGCACCTTCGCCTGTGTCTTGTCTCCTTTGAGGCCAAGCACGATCGTAAGCCGATCGCGGACCTCCTGGTCCGATTCGCCCTCCAGGAACGAACGCACCTGAGCAACCTCGGGCACCATATTCGGACGTCTCATGAGGACAGCCGATGCCCTCCGGCGCTGTTCCAGACTGCCCGAAAGCAAGAACCTTCGATTGGCAGCCGCAGGATGAACACCCGACGATGCCTTACGACGAACAGCCGCCATGCCCCCTTGGTTCCACTTGCGCAGGAATCCGAGCAGCTTACCGGCCTCCCGCTTATTCTTGGGATCGGAATCCAAATCCTGCGGTTTCGTTTCCGATGCATCCCGATCGATACGGTACAATTCATAGGTCCCAGCAGTGCGGTCCACGATGAGTCGCTCGTGGCCCATGACCACGGATTCTAGATGACGCTGGGGCAACACCAACTCCGAAAAGACGGGCGGCAACACGACCTTGAAACCGGGCGCCATGGCAGAAGTCACGTCAGCCCCCTCCATGGACGCGGGAACAGGGAGATTGAGTAAGGAAAGGATGGTGGGCGCCACGTCCGTCAGACTGACCGGCTGCTGCACGACCTTGGGCTTGAGTCCCTGTGCATCCATGAGCAAGGGAACCCTCGCCTGCTCCACGTACAGCGAGGTGCCATGCGCGGACGTGTCATGATCTCCAAAGGCCTCACCGTGATCCGCGGTCAAGACGAACAAAGTGTTGGGACGTATCTTTTTCACGGCACGGTAGAGCCGTCCGACCTGCCGGTCTGCATAGGCCACTTCGGTCTCGTACCGCTCCTTGTCCGACGAGGGATGTTTGGGGCCGAACCCATCGCGCGTCTGATAGGGATGATGAGGCTCGAAGAGGTGCACCCAGATGAAGAAATGTCGGCCCCCCTTCTCCTTGCCCGACTTCAGCCCATCCTGCCATTCCTTGAGAAACGCGAGCACTCGCCCGATCCGGCCCGCTGCGTCGTCATCGTACTTGGTCTTGAAATACTGGACCACGAAGTATTCGAATCCATACCTGGTCTGTTCGTACGATATGAAGCGCTGATGATCGATGAAAAACACGGCCGGCGGATAGAAAGCGGCCGTCTTGTATCCGAATCGCCGCAGCACGTCGGCAATGGTCGTCCGTTTCGGTCCAGACGCCCGGTCCGGTGAACTCACGTAACTTCCCGTCATGAGGCTCGTGACGGCATACGAGGTCTGTGGCATGGCCGTGTAGGCGTGCTCGAAACGAACCGCTTTGCCGAACAAGCGATCGATGTTCGGCGTCAGACCAAGCTTGCTCCCGTAGAGACCCAACATGTCAGCCCGAAGCGCATCGATGCTCACCAAAATCACATCGGCGTCCGGAATCCTCGGTCCCACCCCGGAGGGCACGACCACGACATCCGAATCCACCTCATCCAGACTCGCGGCGTGTGGTAAAAACCCCGCGCGATTCGTCAAGGCCATAATCTTGGCCGTCAGGACCGTGCGTCGGTAGGCGAACGGCCGCAAACGATGTCGCCGAGCCAGGTGGGCAAGCGCCGCCCCCCCAAGGATCGTCATGGCCACCGCAACGGTCACTACCGTCGATGGAGCCGTGATCCTAGCCCAAAACCGCCGCCCCTTCCCTCTCAAAAGAAGGTACCACGTGTAGAACCCAAGAAAGGCCGCAAGGATGCTGATGCCCGCCAATCCCCAATGGACGAATGGGTAGAGCCCCTGCAGCACCAGTTCGTCGGCCCGTTGGGCGAGCGCCGACACAACCAGCAAACCAAGCGCGTATCCAGAGGTCTCCCATCTGCCGGACTGTCCAATCAGAATCCGCGTTTTCGCCCACTGCAGGGCCCGCAATGCGCCATACGCGATGAGCAGCAGCCCAAGGCCCGTGGCCAGCGCCAACAGGTCCTTGTGGGCGAACTGGCTGGCACGCCGCCCGCGAAACGCACGACTCGCCACCATCGCCACAAAGGGACTCATCAAGAGGCTATACATCCACACCCGATACTTGGGCTCGTCCACCCGCTTCTTGGCCATCACTTCCGACAGATTGCCCACCGCCAGCGCCAACAGGCCTGCCGTCACGCCCAACAGGGGACCGGCCCCGAACACCACCAAGAAAAGGAGGCTGCCATAGATGAGACGGTCCCCCATACCGGGCGATGGCCAGGCCCCAGATCCCCAACAGGCAAAGAGTTCCAATCCAGCCATCCAGGCCATCGTGACCACACCGAGCATGGTGCCACCCGCCACGAGACGCCGTACCTGATTCCTTCGTTCCCTCAAAGCCAACTCCACCGCATCATTGCACGCAAAAAGCGCATCCGAAGCATGATCCAACGCAAAAACTGCGCCCATCGCAACACAACGCGCAAAACCTGCACCCGTCGCACCTCGGCCAGAGGCAGGACGATCCAAACCGACTCGAAAAAGTTTCGTCGATCGGCCGGTCCGAACCACGAACGACATGGCCGCCCCAGGCGCAACATCGACGATCGACCGGCCGATAACCGATCGAAATCACGGCCATGGACAAAACACGATACAAACCGAACGTACCGCGCTCCGGGCCATCAACCATCACCATCGACACCGGGCGAACCGCCGTCGGGCTTTCGCTCCTGGCAGTGTGCATAGACGTATCTCATGTGCAAGGAAAACGCAAAAGTCACTGGACCAAACACGGCCGCCGAATGGCAACCGGGGCCCGTCCGCGCGGCCTCCATCGCCATCGTTCTCCTAGCCGCCATCCAAACCGCACGCTTCGCCTTCCCTGCACAGAGTCCGGTTCCAAAGATTTTGACATGTGGGTGCCCCGTCCAAATGGAAGGACCCGCTGGACCGGTGGTCTGCTGGAAGCCAGAAAAGGCCCGATCGGCACTGGCGCCCTGCCTTCGGGATATCGCCAACAACGAGATTCTGCCAGGGGACCGCCTCTCCTGTCGTGGACCCCATCTCGTCGTCGAACGCATGGATTCGGCTCTGCTGCGCCATCTGGCCGTTCCCATCTGCCTCAATCGAGCCAACGAGATAGACCTCATGAGCATCCGCGGTATTGGCCCCGGCCTGGCTCGGCGCATCGTCACGTTTCGAAAAAACCATGGCGACTTTGCCACGAACGAATCCCTCCTCCTGGTCCCCGGCATCGGTCCCGGCCTGCTCCAGCGAATCCGCCCCAGGTTGCTCGATTCCTCGCAATGCTGGATACAACGGGCATCTGCGGCCTCAATGAATTCCTTGACGCATCCGCCAAATCCCTAAGCAGGCTGGCACTGGTCCCTCTGCGAGAAAAGACGTGAAAAAAACAAGTCTTGAAAAGCGCTGGCCACTGGGTCATCCTTGTTGCACAAGATATACATCTTTCGAAGAAGTCACTGCAGGAGGATCCGATGCTCCAACCAGGCCAGAACCTGCCATACTTTGATCTGCCGGATCACAAAGGAAAGAACCAGACGTTCGACGATCTGGTGGGACGACGCGGGCTGGTCGTGTACTTCTATCCGAAAGACAACACATCTGGTTGCACCACGGAAGCCATGGAGTTCAGCGCCGACCTGACCACCTTCAGACGCAGAGGGTTCAACGTGCTCGGTGTCTCGAAGGATTCGGTCCGCTCCCATTCGAACTTCGTGGAGAAATACAAACTGCGAGTGCCCCTGCTCAGCGACCCGGACACCACCTTCATCCAAGCCGTAGGAGCATGGGGGAAGAAGCAATCCCGCGGTCGGACCTACATGGGCATCCTCCGCTCCACCCTCGTGGTGGACCGAGAGGGAACCGTCCTGCTCGCCTACCCATCCGTCAAGGCCCGCGGCCACGCCAAACAGGTGCTCGCCGACATCAAGGATCTGACGTAAAACGGAAACACACTCATCTTCTCGTCGTCGCTGCTGTCTCGGTTCCTGTCGGTCAATCAGGGGACCAGGATCGCAGGATGTGCATGCGTTGCATCACATCCACCCTGGCACGGAGATGCAGCAAAAGCTGTTTGGTGCCCCATACGATCTTCTTGTTGAGCAGGGACAGGGGCACGTTGGCATCCGGCTCGGCCTGCATGGTGCAGACGGCGAGCGTCCAGTATCGCCCCCACGGATACAGGTCGAGCCGACCCCAATATTTACGCATGGACCCTCGTTCCCGCATCCAATCGAGGCGATACGCCCCCTGTCCGAGGGAGGACCATGCATACTTGACTGCCACCCAGGCGTCCCGCATGGGCCAGGGCAAATTCGTCACGATCACCGCCCATGCCTTGGTACGGCCCTTCCGGCGAACCACGGTGCTCTTGGCCACCTTGGGCATGTACTCGTCATAAGAAGAAATATTCTTGACCACTGACATGACCTGCTTGGGCGATACGGCGAACAACACGAACGCGGTTGGCCGCCAGAATTTGGTGCTCTTGTCCACTCGCGTCACTACCTTCCAGCGACGCAACCTCGCCCGCTCGGACTGGGAGATGGAGGGCAGCGGCCCCGCCCAAACCCGAATCGACACCAACGACGCGATGACAAATGCCACGGTGACAGCTTTCCTGCTCATGTCTCTCACCTGATTCCAGTGTGTGCTACTTTCCTGCGGTTCCTCCACAGGATGGACCATGGCGCAGATACCAGTCGGCCATCCTGTATTCGAAATAGACGTACATCCCCGTCTTCTTAATCTCCCGCCAGAGTGTTTTTGCTTGCTCGATGTGCCCAGCGTCCAATGCACGCATGGACTGATAGAACAAAAACTCCACCTTCTTGCCCGGTGCGTCCGCGAACCGGGACAGAGCCTTGGTGGTCATTTCACCACGGAACCAGGCGGCCAGCCGGTGGTACCACTTATGTCCCTTCAGCTTTCGCAGCAGGGTCATGGCGGCATCGAGGCGAATGGGTTCGATCCCGCAGCGCTTTCCCAATTCGAGCAGCCAAAACGTCGCGTATGCCTTATGGTATTCGGACACGCTCTTTTTGGCCATGGCACGATTGTAGATGTCCAGCGTCAACTCGGTCAGGCCTCGGGTCACGGCAAACGTCAGAGCTTCCGAATAGATGGGGCCCACCTTCCGCGCCTGATCCACGGCGACCTTCAGCAAACGAATGGCCTGCTTCCGTCGCCCCAATGCATCTACAATGAACGCTTCAGTCACGAGCAGGCTCGCCCTGACATCGCGATTCCGCACCAGCGTGGTCAGACGAAGCAAATTGCCGCCTGCACGAATCAGAACCTGACGTGCCTGATCGACGCGCCCCAACCTTTTCAGACTGCGAGCCAAATTCACCGCGGCCTTTCCAAGCCAGTACACGCCCTCGCCTCCCTTGGGAGCCGCCAGGATGGCAGCTTTGTAGGCGTCGATCGCTTTTTTGTACTTCTCCTTCCAAAAGAAGATATTTCCTATTTCCATCCGGGCCTGGACGAAATTTCGGTACCGCAGGGCCGCAGCAAAACTGCCAAGGGCTCCCATCATGTCTCCTGCAGCAGTCTGGGCGGTTCCTGCTGCATAGTAGACGGTGGACATGCCCACCGACAGGGGATGGCCAGGCCAACGTTTTCTCGCCTTGGACTCCACGTCGAGGGCCAGACGCACCGTGCGATGCACGCCCTTCATGTCCTGCCGCTCGATGAGCACACGGATCCGGTCCATGTAGAGACCAGCAAGTTGATCCCAGGCGCGACGCCAGGACGGCCGCCTTCGGACCGCCCGCTCACAGTCCACGAGCGCCCGGAGGGGTTGACCTCTGCGCAATGCCAACTTCGCAAGGCAGAACCACGGTTGAGCCGATCGAGGAAACCGGCCGGCGGCCGTTCGACACACGACCTCGGCGACCGTGGGCGCCTCTTCGCGGTAGTAGTCGGATAGCGTCACGAAATCGGCAGGCACCGCGCCCTTCGCCATGGCATGGTCGATCAACGAAGCAAGCAATGGGTCCCGCCCTCTGTGGGGAGGCAGCCCTGCCAAAGCAGCCTTGGCCTTGGCCCAATTTCCGGCCAGCAGGTACGGCCTGGCCAGGGCAAACGCAACTCCATCTCCCAAAACAGTACGACTTCCTGCTCCCGCATGGGCAACGGAGGCCGCAGCCAGGACTGCGCCCACGGATCGTCCCACATTCCAGGCATCCAATTCGACCATGAAGGGCGTGGGGATCCACTCGATCACGCGGCCGAGAACCCGGGCCACAGAAACCTGCCCACCAGCCCGACGAGCACGATCCATCCAGTTGATGAGCGCTCGGATGCGTCGTCTCTGTTTGGCAGGATGGTCGCCCAGGTACTCCAGAATCCCACGAGCAACGAACACCTTCTCGAGGTCGCCCCGAGGCTGGAACGTGGCAAGCACCTGTCGGGCGGCCTTGACCAAAATGGATCTGACCGCTGCGGGAAACACCCGCGACGAAGGGAAAAACGTCGCAGCGACGTTGCCCTTTCCCGTGGGATCGGCGTTCCGCAGCACGTCAATCATCTCCACGAACCGATCGAAGCCGTTTTGTCCGGCCCCGGCGGCCAACTCCGGCCCAATCTTGGAACCGGCATACGTGATGAGTTGAGTCCGAACGCGATCGTTGTGCACGGTCGACACTCCGGCCCGATAGAGTTCCAAAGCATCGTTGTACGATTCGGCGTCCGTGATGGGACCGACCCGCCAGTCCGATTGCTGAGGAAGACTCAGGCGCGACGTCCTCCCCGAAGGAGTCTTGAGCCCAACCGTTCCATGGGAACAAGCCGGCACTGCCATGACCCCAACGAGCGCCACCAACAATCCATGTCGAATCAACATCCGTTACTCTCCTCTCGAAGCATTGCCCGGCACATCGCACCTTGACGAGTTCCATGTATCAAGAACCGGCCGAGAGCGCCACAAACAATCGCACATCGCACCACGACGACGAGCTGCCGAAGCCGTGAACGCACAGGGAAACAGGGCCACGCCCATCTGGCACGTCACCTGTAGTGGTACGAAACCGAGAAGCCGACCTTGTGCACCATGAGCCAGTAT
This sequence comes from Deltaproteobacteria bacterium, assembly GCA_021162935.1. GTDB lineage: Bacteria > Myxococcota_A > Polyangia > HGW-17 > SLPX01 > JAGGXR01. The sequence goes on along the minus strand of JAGGXR010000007.1, from coordinate 15,666 downwards.
CGCCCCGAAGCCGAAGGAAGGCCTTTACCCGCGGAAACTGCATTGCAATCATCGCCCCACACGATATCCACCTTATTGGCCACACACGAAGTGGCCAGACTCGGATCGAATCCTGAAGACCCCACATCCACAGGTGGCATCACCGTAAGACTGTACCCGAAATCGAGGCTCACGCTCTTGTGTGGGTACCACTCCACGGTCACCAGGATGTCAGCCTTGTGATTGTCCACGGCCGCAGCATTGACCCACTCCGTCGGCACGGCAGTGGATTCATATAGGAACGCACCTCCCAGGGTCAGGTTATGGAGCACCTTGTAGGCAGCCGCCACCTGAACCCGCCACACATCCTGAAAGCCACGATATCGACGAAAATTGACGTCCCAGTTTCCCATGTTCGCCGAACGAAATTCGTTTCCACTCAACTTGAAGTGCAGATCCTTCTGCTCCGAAAAATGGAGCCATTCCATCGTCAGATCCAGGCGCCACCGCGTTTGCGGCTGCCACGACACCCCCACGGACACGCTGTCCGGAATCTTGTAGAACAGCTTCGCCCTGCCCTCGATGCTGTGCCACCCCTGCCCCTCGTCCCAACGGGTGACCTTGGCCGACCCCGTTGCCTCGATGTTCGTCCGTCCGATGCCCATTGCCATGGACCGATACGTCACACCCACACGCACGTGCGCGGGCAGGTTGACCAGGATTCCGCCCTTGAACGCAAAGCTGTTGTCCGTGGCATTCACCTCGACGAGTTCGCCGCGGCTCGGATCTTCGACCACGTAACTTGATGCCGTCGGCTTGTAGACCTCCCGAAGCGTCCTGTCCCGATAGTAGGACATCTTGACCACCGACCGAACGTAGCTCAACCCGACTCCAATGAAGAATCGCCGATGCAAGCGCGCCGCCACCACGGGGCTCACAAACAAATTGAACCAATCGGATCGCACACGATGATACCGCAACGAAGCCCCGGCTCCTGGTACCGACTTTCCATCGAACCGATCCATCTCCGCAAAAGGCGTGTAGACGCCCACCCCAATGACCACCGTGCTGCTGCCCAAATCAGTGACGACGCCACCGAAACAGTCCGGGGTCAGGAACAGATGCTTCTCCTCGGGAAAGGACTCGGAACCAGATCCCGACGCGGGCAGCCCGCTCGCCGGATCGATGGAACGGCGTTTGATCTTGTCCATGGTCATGCGCAGGGTCCCATCCAAGAACACATGGGTTCCCTTGAGCAAACCAAGCGCCGCCGGATTCCAATAGATCCCCGTGACCATCCGAGCCGTGGGAGACGACAGGTTCAGGCCGCCCACCCTCGACGAGGAAAGAGGCGCCGCACCTGCCACTCCCGATCGCAGCACCCAAAGCACCACAAACACTACGAACGCGACCAAGGCCGCAGCCCCACGCGTCGTGGCACGGATCCGGCACCGCCTCTGCGTCCCGAGAAAAATCATGTCGGTCGTCCGATGGCTCATGGCCGCCGATTGTATCCACCAATCACCTGACTCACCAGGAAGTTTTTTGCATCCAAGTCTCCCTTCCCCATGTCGCTTTTCTTGAACGGAAAACCGCCCCCTGGTGAAGCCGTCCCCATCCTACCCGGAACATCACATCGGCTCTTCCACGTCACTGTTGACAGCACCCCCCAACAGCGCATACCCTTTTTCGATTGATTGATTCGAATCCGTCGACTCACAGTGCTCGAACTCAAAACACAAAGGGCAAGAACCCAGTCAGGATGGCAACCATGGCGGCACACGACCACAAAGCAATCATTAACCAGTACCTGAGCCGATTCTACGACGAGCTGAATTCCGGCCTCGCCGAGTCAGAAAAGATCTCGTTCAAGCTCCTCGACACGGACGGCTTCACCGCTGTCCAAAAGGGGACCGCCACGGTGGGCATCAACGTGCTCGAAGACAAGGGCATTCTCATCTTTCTGTCCGCCATCATGCCCGTCCCAGAATCGGGGCAACTCGACCTGTACCGGAAGCTCCTGGAACTGAACTTCCTGACCACGAGCGACGCCGCCTTTGCCATCGACCGACGCAACAACCAAATCTACCTGCGTGCCCTGCGCGGACTCGAAGGGCTGGACTACGAAGAATTCGTGGACATGCTCGAAACCGTGGCCACGATCGCGGACGCATTCGACGACAAGCTCAAACAAGAATTCGGTCAGTAGATCCAGACGGTCGGTCCGACTGCTTCCTCCAGCCACGAGCCATCAACGAGGGGTCTTTTCGCCCTCATCGAGGAGATCCAACCAAGCCTCCACCCTGGCCACCGTCCCCACATGAGACGTCCGCACGGTCATCTGGCGGATATCCGACTCCCCAGCCACGAAATCCAGCCGAATCTCCACCGTGCAATCGGGCCAGACACCGACGAACCGATCGAACCATTCCACGGCACAGACCCCCTGGCCGTACAGGTACTCTTCGAGCCCGATTTCCACCAAGTCGTCCTCCGAATCCAGGCGATAGAGGTCGACGTGATAGAACTCGATCCGACCAGAGTGCACGTGGATGATGGCAAACGTGGGACTGCACACGGGCTCGACATCATCCACATCGAGCCCCCTGGACAACGCCTGCGCAAAGCGCGTCTTTCCCGCCCCGAGATCGCCGGTCAAGGCAAACACGTCGCCGGGACGCGCCCTGGCGCCCAGCAGCCGGCCAGCCTGCTCCGTTGCATATTCGTCCTTCAGTATCACCACCCGTTCCATGGCGGCAAATATGACGCCCCCCCCCCTCGTGGCAAGTCCTATCGAATCAAATCGGTTCCCGTTGCAATGGTCGGCCTCCGCCGCTACCATGCAGCTTGCGACCACGGTCCAAGCTGGCCGCAGGTTGATGAGGGCCGACGGGACGACAACCGAAGATCCGAGGGTCGGAGGACAAACGTGACGAAAACCTGGTTCTCAGCCACCTGGAGCCGAATCTGGAAGGCTCTGATGGTCCTGTTCGATGAGGGACGAAGCGAGGCGAGCCTGGCCGTGCTCGTGGTCACCTTGGTGCTCGTGACCAGAAACGCGCTGTCCGGGCCCAGGACGCCGAGAGTCCTCCAGTCCTGGTGGCTCTTGGCCGCTGCTCGCCTGAACATGCTGGCGTATCCCGTGGTGCAGCATCAGATCATCGCCATCGTCCTCCAATTCGTCCTTCCGGTCCTGGTCATCTGGACTGTGCATCGCCGCCCTCTCGACGACTATGGATTCGGCCTGGGCGACTGGCGGTTCTGGCTGCCCATCACAGCACTCATCTTCCTGATCCAGATCGTCATCGTGGCGCTGTTTCTGAGCCGAGATCCGGTCTACATTGCCCGCTACCCGAGTCTGGCGACCGCCAGATCCGGTGGCGCCCTGCTGTGGATCTGGGAATCCAGCCGCATCGTCTACATGCTCTCGTGGGAATTCTTGTTTCGAGGATACCTGCTCTTCGCCCTGTTCCGTCGATTCGGCATGGCGGCCTGTTTCCTTCAGATGGTCCCCTTCGTGCTCATGCACATGGTCTCGGGCAAACCCACGTCGGAGGTGTATTTTACGCTTGTCTCGGGCCTGCTGTCCGGACTGTTCGCCCTGGAGGCCCGATCGATCTGGCCCATCGTGTTCCTCCACGGCTTGGGCGCCGTGTTGCTGGACCTGCTCATCGTCTTCAGGTAGCCTGGAACAACCTGAATCCAATATGACCTCGTGCCATGCACGAGACAAATGGATAAGAAACACGAAACAAACAAGGAGCAGCGTGAACCATGAAGTCCCATCGAAAAGAACTCTGGTTCGAAGTACCCACCAGGCGCGCGTTCATCAACATCACGCCGAAGGTCACAGATGCCCTGACCGAAAGCGGCATCAAAGAAGGCCTGTGCCTGGTCAACGCCATGCACATCACGGCGAGCGTGTTCATCAACGACGACGAATCGGGTCTGCACCACGACTACGAGGAATGGCTCGAAGGCCTGGCACCCCACGAGCCCACGAGCAAGTATCGACACAATCGAACGGGCGAGGACAACGCCGATGCCCACATAAAGCGACAGGTCATGGGCCGAGAGGTGGTGGTGGCCGTGACCGAGGGTCGGCTCGACTTCGGCCCCTGGGAGCAGATCTTCTACGGAGAATTCGATGGCCGACGCCGCAAGCGGGTCCTGGTGAAAATCATCGGAGAGTAAAACCCGTCATCGAGGAATGCTCCCGATCTTCGGGGAGTGCACCTGCCATCGGGGAGTGAGTCCTGTATGAGTCTTCTGCGAAAAATCATCGGCGGGACACTGCTCGTCGGATTCATCGTCTTGTCCCTGATGGCGGCGGGACGATATGACTCCGGCTTCACCGCCGGGTTCCTCATGGAACTCGATCCACTGGTGGCAGTCACCACGTCGCTCGCCACGGGCGTGCTCTATGCCGGTCTGTGGATGGGCATCGTCGTGCTCATCGCGACCCTGTTCTTCGGACGCTTCTTCTGCTCATGGGTCTGTCCTCTCGGCGTGAGCCAGGACCTGGCTGCGGTCTTGCCGGCCAGCCGGAAAGCATCGATCAAGAAGGCGAAAAATCGATACCGAGCCATCTATCACCTCAAGTACGGAATCCTGACCGCCCTGCTCGTGCTCGCCGTCCTGGGCCCGGTCCAAATCGGACTCCTGGATCCGTTGGCCCTTTTTCTTCGAAGCGTGACTGGGCTAGTCGTTCCATCGCTCCAGGCTACCGGCCTGCCGCTGGGCGCCTCACAGCGATTGGGCGCCGGCGCCTTCGTGACCGGCATGCTCCTCGTTTCCATCCTCGTGGCCACGAGGTTCGTTCCGAGGGCCTGGTGCCGCACGGCCTGCCCACTGGGCGCACTGCTGGGGTTGGCCGCCAGATGGTCCCTGTTCCAGATCCGCCGAGACCCAGCCAAATGCACGGATTGCGGACTCTGCAACCAGGTCTGCCACGGCGCCGCCAATCCCCAAGGCGCCTTCCGCCCGAGCGAATGCGTCCTGTGCTTCAATTGCGTCACAGTCTGCCCCGAGCACGCGTTGTCCTACGGTCGATCGAACACGTTCAAGATCCAGTCCGACCAGAGTCCGGATCTCACCAGGCGTCGAATCCTGACCGCAACAGGGGCCGGGCTCGTTGCCTACCCTTTGCTGCGATCCGGCACCGGATCGACTCGCAAGCCCGACCCGGCCCTCATCCGGCCTCCTGGCTCCCTTTCCGAGCGCGAATTTCTGAGTCGTTGCGTCAAGTGCGCCGCATGCATGGACGTCTGCCCCACGGGTGGACTCCAGCCAGCCCAAGGCCAGGGCGGCATCGAGGCGCTGTGGACTCCGGTCCTCATTCCCACCATCGGTTTCTGCGAGTCCACCTGCACCCTCTGCGGCGAACATTGCCCCACGGGCGCCATCCGGCAACTGACCCTCGACGATCGACGGGGCCGGCCGGGCAAACCACCAGTCAAGATCGGTACCGCCTTCATTGATCGGGGCCGCTGCCTGGCCTGGGGCATGGATCGGCCCTGCCTCGTCTGTGAAGAGGTGTGCCCCGTCTCGCCAAAGGCCATCGTCACCGTGGAGGGGAGACGAAGCGACGGTTCCAAACTCCTCCTGCCCCGGGTCGAACCGTCGCGCTGCATTGGATGCGGCATCTGCGAGAATCACTGCCCGGTCGTGGACCGGCCCGCCATCCAGGTCAGCAGTGTGGGAGAAACCCGATCCCACAAGAACCGCTTCCTCCTCAAGCCATCCTGAATGCAGATGAAGAGAATCAAGACAGGCAGCAGCAGAAATCAGTTCGGTTCCTGCGGTCCATCGGGACTGCGGCCCACGGGATACAGGCCCTGGTCGGCCAACAAGGTCAGATCGTCGTCCACCCGACGCCCGGTGGTCGTCAGATAGTCGCCGATCATCAGTCCATTGGCTCCGGCAAGGAAAATCCACGAGTGCAGATCCCGCAGGTTTCTCATCCTGCCGCCCGCGATTCGAATCTCACGGTCCGGCATCATCAATCGGGCGACGGCGATAATCCGAAGTGCCTCCATGGGCGAAAGATCGTCCATGTGCTCCAACTTCGTCCCTGGAATCGGATTCAAAAAATTAATGGGCACCGAATCCACCTCGAGATCGCGAAGGGTGGCCAACAATTCCACCCGCTGCTGGCGGCTTTCCCCCATGCCGAACAGGCCGCCAGCGCACACCGAAAGGCCGATGGACTTGGCTGCCTCGATGGTACGCACCCGGTCTGCATAGGCACTCGTCGTGCAGATGTTCGGAAAGAAACTCTCGGCCGTCTCCAAATTGTGATGAAACCGATGCAGCCCTGCGTCCCGCAGTCGGGTGAGCACCTCGACGGATAGGATGCCGAGCGAGGCACAGGCCGACAACGATTCCATGTCGCTGATTCTCCGAATCGCCGCCGCGATGGCCGCTACCTCGGACTCGGCCGTCACCGCTTTGCCCGACGTCACGATAGAGAAATGGCGCGCCCCGTCGCGTCTTGCGCGATCGGCGGCAGCCACCATCCGATCCGCGGACATGAGCGGATAGGTTTCGATCGTTGCCTGATTGTGGGAGGACTGGGCACAAAAGACACAATCCTGAGGGCAATGGCCGCTCTTGGCGTTCAGGATGGCACAGAGGGAAATTCCCCTGTCATCATGCTCGCTGCGCAGCCGCCCGGCTCGATGCATCAAATCATAGAATTCCGTGCCTTCGGCCCCCATGAGATCGAGGGCCTCACGATTGGAAATACCTGTCATCGGATGCTCCTTACGAACAACTGATTAGGACGAAGGCGCTATTGATAGGATGAAGGTGCTATCCGGTCAAGACTCGATTCATGGTCCCCATCTGGTAGCCCTCGATGTCCACGGTGACGTAGGCCCAACCAAGTTGGCGGAACTTCTCAGCGACCCGGCTGGACAGACCGCCGGCCAGGATCCTCGACATCTCATCCACGGAAACTTCGATACGAACGATGGCCCCATGGTCCCGGACCCGAACCTGGGTGAAACCCAGGCCATGGAGAAAGGCTTCGGCCTTGTCGATGCGAGCAAGTCGCTCCTTCGTGATCTGCTCCCCATACGGAATTCGACTTGCCAGACATGCAGCCGCTGGCAGGTCCCAGTTGGGCAACCCGCGAGCGCGGGCCAACTGACGGATGTCTGCCTTACCGAGGCCGGCCTCGACCATGGGAGACCGGACCCCGAACTTGATGCCGGCCTGACGCCCGGGTCTGTAGTCTGCCGCGTCATCCACATTCGACCCATCGAGCACCACGCCGAGCCCTTCCGCCTCGGCGATCTCGAGGAACTGCAGGTACAGCGATACCTTGCAATGATAGCAACGCCTGGGACTGTTCTGCACGAATTCGGCCACGTCCATTTGATTCGATTCGATCACAACATGTCGCACCCCGAATTCGTCGGCCAGCGCCTGTGCGCGCCGCTTGGTCGATGCCGGATAGATGCAGGATGTCGCGGTCACGGCCAAAACCCGATCTCCGAGCACCTCGTGCGCAACCGCCAGCAGCAGGGTGCTGTCCACCCCACCCGAAAAGGCCACGACCGCCCCATCCATCCCACCCAAAATCTGTTTCAAACCCTCGTACTTGGCCTTGAGGTGCGCCCGATCGAGCGGAGTCCCTTCCACTGCGCCTTGGTCCGTACCTTCGGAACCGCGAACCATGGTGGACTCAAGGCCATCCGGTTCGCCCCTGTGCTCATCATTCAACGATTTCGCCATCGGTTCTGTCGCCATCACCGGCTCCTCCTGGGGCCACGACGCCATGCGGTTCGACTTCGCGCGCCCCATCGACAGGATTGTATACCGGCAAAAACGAGCGACAGGAGCATGTTCCGGTGCATGGACCCAAAAGGCATCGTCGCGCGTCAGCCGGACTCTCGATCATCTGCATCTTTCGGGATCACGTCCAGCAACGTCATCCCTCCAAGATAGTCTTGAATCATCTTGCTCAAATCAGCCCACAGAACCGCGGTGGGGCAATGCGCATGCTGACCGCACTGCTCGGGATGGCCCACGCATTCGACGAGATCCAACGGCCCTTCGAGGGCCGTCACCACGTCGAGCACCGTGATCTGACCAGCCGGCCTGGTCAACATGTAGCCGCCGCCCGCACCTCTCGTGCTCCGAATCAGACCCGCATTCTTGAGCGCACCAAACAAAGCGTAGAGATACTTTTTCGGAATGTGCTGTGCCTCCGACAGGTCGTCGAGAAGGACCGGCTCGCCGTTGCACCGTCCTGCCAGTTCCGCCATGGCTCGCAATCCATATCTCCCCTTGGTCGATAACTTCAACACGTCAGGTTCCTCCACATAGGATGATCCAAATTCAAGCGCCACGGTCTTTAGTACAAAAACCATCGAGATAAAAAACATCGAGGCGCCACGTGGCCTGCCACCTGTTGTTTTCCACCTTGTTAATAGAATGAAGGCAGACTACGACCTGTCAAGGACAAATATGCAAAAACGAACGATAACGATTCGTCCCCTCAGTTCTCGAGCAGAGGATCGTCTCCACCAGGACTGGTCCACGGTCAAAGAGCAGAGGTCGTTTCCGTCGAAGGTCCTGTGATAGGGAACGGTGTCTGTCACGTCCGACCTCGGCTCCTCGTCGTCGGGAATCCCATCCAGGTCTCCATGGTCGCACGGGTGTCTTGCGCAGGCCAGGACACTGAGATAAATATGGACACTCAAACGGGCCTGGCTCCATCGACGTGACAGAGCGCAAGTGGCCCGGAGCAAGGAGGCTCCGATTGGGCAAGTCCGACTCGAAAACCAGTGGCTCACGGGCCAAGGCGAAACAAGAAACTTCCGAAACCGGCAGCCAGACAGTATCGAAGCGCCGAGCCCGCATCGTTCCTGCCTGGCTGTGGGCCTTGGGTCTCATTGTGGCGGCTGCCTCCATCTTGACCCTCCCCGGCCTGGGCGCCTATGGTCTGTGGGATCCGCCATCATCGTGGACCGTCATGGTTCAACGTGAAAAGTCTGGGGCCACGGGCCAAAAATCCAAGGGCACTGTGCTGTCCGAAATCGCCCTCGCCGACCAGGCCAGGGCGGACCTCCAGGGGCACGACCAAACGGCAACCAACAGGCCGACGGACAAGGCTCCTGCTGCCAAGACAAAGGCCAAGGCCACAAAGAAACCCCCGCCGAAGGTCGAAGCGCCGCCTCTTCGCCTCTGGCTCATCAGGCAATCCATCAAGGTGTTCGGCGTGCACGATTGGGCGGCTCGGCTCCCCATGGCCTTGTCCGCCCTCGTCTTGCTCATCCTGATTTTCCTGGCCGGCACCTGGACCTTTGGCTGGAAAGTGGGCACGACCTCCGCGCTCGTCTTCATGACCCTGCCGGCATTCATCTTCGGCGCCAGACAGGTGACCTCCATCATGCCGGCCACTTTGGCCACCACGATGGCCGTGATGGGCCTCGCCATGGCCACCTGGCCCGGACGCAAGGCCTGGTTCCGAATCGTCGGCTGGGTGCTCGCCCTGGCAGGTCTCGTGGCCGGTCAACTCGGCGCAGGACCGGTCACTGGCCTCATCATGCCACTGACCGTCGCCGCAGCCTCCGTGGCGGCCTGGGTCGTAACGGGCGGCATGCCCAAAGGGACGGAGCGTCGGACCACATGGATCGTGACCGGTATCCTGACCCTGGCGGTCGTGGTCCTGGCTGCGGTCACTGCCCATGCCCTGTCCAGCGACGGATTCAGTAAGTTCCTGTGGGTGCATCCCCAGTCTGCTCTCGCGGTCCGCACCTTTGCCGGCAACAAGACGCCGCCGTCTCAACACGCGGTGTTCGACATCATCCTGAGGAATCTCGTGCATGGCTCCTTCCCATGGATCGCGCTCGCTCCCATCGGTCTCGCCATGGCGACCGCCCTTGCATGGACCAAGGGCACGGGCCAATGGGCCCTGGACGCAGGAACGGGACGCATGGATAGTTCGGCCGATGCCCAAACCGAAAGTACCCACACAGCATCCGAGGCCGACAAATCGAGCGACTCGGATACAGGCGAACCGATCGACGAGGCGCGAACGGAACCTGGGCTGGAAATTCGACAAACGGATCTCCCGGCCGATCGAACCGAGCTGCCGGTCTTGCAGAGAGCCCTGGCAGGAACCTGGCTGGTCGCCTGGGCGTCCCTCGCCTTCTTGCTGGGAACTTACTGGAATCTCCGATTCTCCGACCAGGCCTTTGTCGGACTTCCTGCCATTGCCCTGGCCTGCGGGCTGGCCTTCCACCGCCTCGGTTCAGCCAGTCAGCCGCGACGAATCGCCGCCGCCGCTGTGGTGCTGTTCATCGTGCTCATGGTGCTCCGCGACTTCATCGACTTTCCCCAGGCCCTCGCGCAGAGCCAAGTCAACTACCAAATCTTGCACCCTGAAGAAATCCACGTCCGGGGCGTCCTGCTCATGTTTGGCGCTCTCTTCGGAGCCTTCCTCATGATGTTGCTCGTCTCCCGAGGTGATGACGACAACGTCGAGGAACCAGAAGGCCTCATCGACTGGCTCGGAGGCCGCACCGAGCAGCAGGACTTCGAACGTCTGGCGACATGGTCCTGGCTCAAAGGCCCCAGGGCCATCCTGGGCGGTCCAATCGCCTTTGCCGTTGCTGTGACGACCGCGATCGTCGCCTGGGTCAAAACCATCGTCCTCCTGGCGCTGTGGGCGCTCTATTTCTATCCTCTGTGGCTCCTGGGCAAGCTGGAGCAGGGTCGTTTCGTCCGTCCTGCCAAAGGACTGGGCTCAACGGGCGAAACCAAGGCCGTCAGGTCGCTCGTACAGAGGGTCCGACGTGGCACGATGGGCAGCCGAATCTTTTGGACGATCGTGGCCGTGGCCGTCCTGCCCATCTGGGCAGTCAGCCTCGGTTTCCGCATCGGCTGGTACCTGATTCTTTCTGCAGGTCTGGCGGCTTTTCTCGGACCGCGATGGATCTGGCACCGGATCGCAACGAATCCAAAGGACCGAACGAATCCACAGACCAAACGAGAAGACCAGCGTTGGTGGGCCGTGGTCGTCCTCGTGGCGGCGGCGGCGGCATTCGCCGCATGGCTCTCGTGGGCCTATATCCCCGAGCTGTCTCGGCATTTTTCGCCCAAAGCCGTCTTTTCGACCTATCACAAAAGCCGCAACAAGGCGCATCCCGAACCCATTGCCCTCTACAAAACCGAAAGTCGAAGCGCAGACTTCTACAATGCCGGCCACCTGATTTCAGAGCAGGAGCTGAGCCGCCGCTACCCGTGGAGCCAGGCTCGGGTCGCCCCGCTCATCGCGTATCTGGCCGAGCCGACCCGCGTCTTCGCTCTCGTGGGCACCTCCTACGCCGGCAACCTCGAACAGGAGACACGCAAGGCGGGAATCCCCTACTACGTCCTGGATGCGGGAAGTCACTGGTTCATGCTCGTCTCGAACAAGTTGGGCCAGGGCCAAAAGGATCAGAACCCGCTCCGCCGGCTCATCTCGAACCAGCCTCCTGCGCGTATCGGCCGTCGCATCAACGCCGTGTTCAAAGACCCAGGCTCCAGCTCGCCCAACGGAGACATCGTCCTCCTCGGGGTCGAGATGCCAAACGTATTCTACAAGGGACACACCTTCCCCATGACCTTCCACTTCAAGGCCGCCAGCGACATCCGCGGCGCCTGGAAGATCTTCATTCATTTCGATGGGCCGGGACCAAGATTCTTCGGAGACCATGAACCGCTCGAAAAGCGCTTCACCACGCGCTTTTGGACCAAAGGCACCTACGTCACCGATCCCTATGTGGTGCCTCCGAGCCACACGAGCCGCATCGCCACGCCGGGCGGCGTCTATCGAATGTGGATGGGATTCTACCGGGGCGACACGAGGATGAAGGTCATCCAGGGTCCGAAAGACAACTCCAACCGGGTCAATCTCGGCGTCGTCCGCGTCATGAATCGCCCCCTGTTCGGCTGCAGTTCCACCAAATCCCACTGACTCCCAGCCTGAATGCCGATCATCGGCCGGGCCGCCGAAGCCGCATACGGTGCCGCGGTCCGACCTGGTCGATACGACGGTGTGCAAGAAACGAAAGAGGGGCCACGTGGTCAGCGTCCGACGTACGCTCGTCCACGGCACGCAGGACCAACTGGCCGCAGCGCTTGAAGCGTCCCCCGTCTCGACCACCATCAACACGTCGTTTGTGGAGCGCGACAACGGAACGGACCGCTGCTTCAACTCACGAAAGGTCCGGGCAACCCATGGTTTTTCCAAGAGGTGTGACGTGCATGAGGCGCCAACATGGTCCGGGTCACCATTACAACTTTTGCCGCGTCAACCGTGGACTGACCGTCACCGACGCCTGGGGTGGCAAGACCTACCGCACACCCGCCATGGCCGCGGGCCTGACGGACAAGCCCCTGACCTTGACCGATATCAGCCACTGCCAACTCTTCCAGCAGCAGCCCCCACTGCAAAAAAACAATTCCTGATGCGGATCACCACCCCATTTCCCTCATTTTTCTGCCGGAAATCCATGTCACTCCGCTTTGTCTCCTAACTTTCTCCAGCGCATCTTACACATAAACATTGTCACCCTCGACCAACCTCTCCACCTTTCCTGGAACAGACCGACATTGCCAATGTGAGGAGTTTGTGATGACCGAACATATCGAGCCACCGCGCGTCAAAACACTTCACATTAGGAATTATCGGGCATTGCGGGATGTACGGTTAGAAAAACTGACACCACTTACCGTTCTGGTGGGCCCCAACGGCAGTGGCAAATCGACAGTGTTCGATGTATTTGCCTTTCTTTCAGAATGCTTCAATGAGAGCTTAAAAAAAGCCTGGGATAGGCGCGGCCGTTTCAAGGAGCTTCGCAGCCGTGATTCTGATGGCCCGATCGTCATCGAGCTTCAATACCGGGAGCGGCCAGGGACGCCATTGATCACCTATCACCTGGAAATCGATGAGACCTCCCGTGGCCCGGTCGTCAAGCACGAGTTTCTGCGTTGGAAGCGTACCCATCCCGGCACGCCCTTCCGTTTTCTCGATTATCGTCTCGGAAAAGGCCAGGTCATTACCGGAGAACAACCGGAAGCAGAAGACAAACGGATCGAAAAACCCCTTTCAGGGCCTGATGTGCTGGCAGTCAACACCCTTGGTCAATTGGGCGAGAATCCCCGGGTGATTGCACTGCGCAACTTCATTACCAGTTGGCACCTGTCGTATCTGTCGGCGGATGCGGCCCGTGGACGGCCAGAAGCCGGCGCGGAGGAGCGGCTCTCGGCCACCGGCGACAACCTGCCCAATGTCATTCAATATCTTGGCGATCAATACCCTGAGCGTCTTAAACAGATTTTTGATGCGTTGCGCCGTCGCATTCCACGCATCGAAAAGGTCAGTTCCAAGCGACTCGACGACGGCAGCTTGCTCTTGCAGGTGAAAGACGGTCCCTTCTCATCACCCATTTTGGCGCGTTTCGCCTCAGATGGCACTCTGAAGATGATGGCCTACTTGACCTTGCTATACGACCCCGATCCGCCACAACTCATCGGTATTGAGGAACCGGAAAACTACTTACATCCCAAACTGCTGTCGGAGCTGGCAGAAGAGTGCGATCTCGCCTCGGAGCGCACCCAACTCATCGTCACCACCCATTCGCCATTTATTATCGATCGACTCAAACCTGAACAGGTGCGTGTGCTATACCGGGCGAATAATGGCTACACCCAGGCAAAGCGAGTCGCCGACATGCCCGGCATCAAGGAATTCCTTCAGGAAGGCGCATCGTTGGGGGAACTGTGGATGGAAGGGCATTTCGAGGGGGGTGATCCCTTTGCCCCGGAGGTCGTGGAATGACGCGACTGGAGATACTGGTGGAAGAAGCTTCGATGGAAGCTGCGCTTCGTGAAGTCATGCCGAGGATTCTACAGGGACGGGCGCACTGGAAGTCCATCAACATGGGGAGCAAGGGCAAGCTATTGAAGGCGCTTCCCAAGCGCCTTCGAGCCTACCGGAAACGGATCGACAAGGGTGAAAATCTGACGATCATCGTGCTGGTGGATCGGGAGAGTGATAATTGTAAACATCTGAAATACCAGGAGGAACCTGGGAGCGCCTGCATCGTTTCCTCAAGCGCAACGGAATTTACCGAAACAGCTATCCGAAAATCGAGGCAGCCCACAGAATCGCCAAACAGATGGATCCCGGTCGAAATCGCTCGCCAAGCTTTCAAAACTTTCGGCACGGAGTGGAGGCCTGTCTGTGATAGTGCATTCCTCGACTACCAGAGCCATGCGACAGACGAATGTGAAACTATTGCAGAGCCAGGAAATCTGCCGCACGGAGTTTACGGTGGACACCATTATTTGGACGAAAACGGCCAAAGCTTAGTGCGGTGGACCCCAACGTCACGCGGGACACCCTGAAAAACTTCCGTACGAGCCTAGAGATTGTCTTGAGTTTGACTTTTGCTGGTTTTCATACCCCGGAAGGATCCTTGACTGGGGCAACTCCATCACGGGCCTTCCTTTACCCTCCACAATTTGAGAACAGCGCCATAGTGATTATTGACTCGGACGGGCCGCTTCGGTAGCTTCCGTGGCGTGGGCCCGGGCGACGAGCGGAACAGCGGGCGTGAACAGGAGGCAGCCGACATGAGAGAGCTTTGGCGAGAAAGCAGGGGCCTGCGACGGGCAGCGGTGATGGTGGCCGCGGTGATGGTGGCCGCAGCGCTGCTCGGCAGCGGGTGTGTGCGGCGGCCCACCGTCCACGTGTCCGCCGGCAGCACGGCGCGAGATCGGGACGGACGCCAGACCACCGGCGGCAGCACAGCGCGAGAGCGGGACGGGCGCCAGACCACCGCCGGCAGCACGGCGCGAGAGCGGGACGGGCGCCAGACCACCGCCGGCGCCCCCCGGGGGAACGGATCTGGCGCGGGGGCGGGCCCGCGGCCCATCTGCTCTGCGGACCGCTGGTGCTGGAGCAACCCGCTGCCGCAGGGCAATGACCTGGCCGGCGTATGGGGCGCGGCGAAGGACGACGTCTGGGCCGTCGGTTTGGCGGGCACCATCCTTCACTGGAACGGGTCGGCGTGGTCGAAGGTGACCTCCGGCACGTCTGAGGACCTCTACGGCGTATGGGGCGCGGCGAAGGACGACCTCTGGGCCGTCGGTAAGGCGGGCACCATCCTTCACTGGAACGGGTCGGCGTGGTCGAAGGTGACCTCCGGCACGTCTGAGCACCTCGAGGGCGTATGGGGCGCGGCGAAGGACGACGTCTGGGCCGTCGGCTATAATGGTACGATCCTTCACTGGAACGGGTCGGCGTGGTCGAAGCTGACCTCCGGCACGTCTGAGCACCTCTTCGGCGTATGGGGCGCGGCGAAGGACGACCTCTGGACCGTCGGTAAGGCGGGCACCATCCTTCACTGGAACGGGTCGGCGTGGTCGAAGGTGACCTCCGGCACGTCTGAGCACCTCTTCGGCGTATGGGGCGCGGCGAAGGACGACGTCTGGGCCGTCGGTTTGGCGGGCACCATCCTTCACTGGAACGGGTCGGCGTGGTCGAAGGTGACATCTGGCACGTCTCAGCTCCTCGTGAGCGTATGGGGCGCGGCGAAGGACGACGTCTGGGCCGTCGGTTTGGCGGGCACCATCCTTCACTGGAACGGGTCGGCGTGGTCGAAGGTGACCTCCGGCACGTCTGAG
>JAGGXR010000063.1 GCA_021162935.1 Deltaproteobacteria bacterium | reverse complement strand
TCTTCTGCGGCCTTGGCCTCTTCTGCGGCCGCCTTGGCGGCCGCAGCGGCAGCGGCCTCTTCAGCCTCCCGCTTGGCACGCAGGGTCGGATTCAGGGCGACCGGGTCCACGTCTGCAGGCCGGGTCTCGGGGTTGACGTCGTCGTCCACCCGGACCGTGAGCTGACGCAATACAGGCTCGGCGACCTTTGACAAATGGTAGAGGTCATCAAGCAAAGGATTCGTGGCGAGGAACCGCCAGTAGTAGTATTGGCCCTTGCTCTGCTTGTTGATGCGATAGGCTAGGCGCCGCTTCCCCCAGGTTTCCACGTGAAGCAGCTTCCCGTTGTTGCGGTCGATCAGGTCCACGACCTTCTTGTTGAAGTCCGCAACCGCCTCGTCGAGGAGGTCGGGGCGAAGTATGAGAATCGTCTCGTACTCGCGCTGGGTGCCCGGTGCTCTCCGGGCAGAAAATCGCTCGGTCATCTCGTCTCTCCTTTCGGCTCCGGCGACAAACGCCATTCGCCCCTATCGGGGCAAGGAGCTATGTATGTTCCAGGGCTTGGCTTTTAGCCCAGTGAACCGCAGGTGACAAGAAAAATGTCGAAGGAAAACTGCAAGACAAAAATCATGAACCCTGCGCTCCTGTGAGGAGCGCAGTCTGATTGGGCTATCGCAGGAGCGGGGCAATGACCAGGGACACGACGCTCATGAGCTTGATCAGAATATTGAGCGAGGGACCGGAAGTGTCCTTGAAGGGGTCGCCCACGGTGTCTCCCACCACGGCGGCCTTATGCGCGTCGGAGCCCTTGCCGTGAACCTGCCCCTTCTCGTCCTTGAACTCACCCGACTCCACGTACTTCTTGGCGTTGTCCCAAGCGCCGCCTGCGTTCGACATGAAGACCGCCATGAGCACGCCCGTCACGGTGACACCGGCCAGCAGGCCGCCCAACATCCGCACGTCGCCAATAACCCACTTGGAAAAGTAGCCCACCACGACGGGACTCAGCACGGCGAGCAGGCCCGGCAGCACCATGGTCTTGAGGGCCGATGTGGTGGCGATGTCCACGCAATGGGCGTGTTCGGCCTTTGCTTCACCTTCCATCAAGCCCTTGATCTCACGGAACTGGCGCCGCACTTCCTGAATCATGGCGCCGGCTGCCTCACCCACGGCTCGCAGAGCCATAGACGTGAACAGGAACGGCAGCATGCCGCCGATGAGCAGACCAGCCATGATCCAAGGATCGCTCACGTCAATCGTTGGCATGTCTACCTGGCTCTGGAACGCAGCAAACAACGCAAGGGCCGTCAGGGCGGCGGACCCGATGGCAAACCCCTTGCCGATGGCAGCAGTCGTGTTTCCCACCGCGTCGAGCCGGTCGGTTCGCGATCGGACTTCTGGGCCCAACTCGGCCATCTCGGCAATACCGCCAGCATTGTCCGCAACGGGACCATAGGCGTCCACGGCGAGTTGGATACCAGTGGTGGAGAGCATACCCAGAGCGGCTACGGCGATGCCGTAGAGGCCCGCAAAAGAGTACGACACAACAATGGCGGCCGCGATGAACAGGAGTGGCAGGGCCGTGGAGCGCATGCCAACCGACAGTCCCATGATGATGTTCGTGGCCGCACCGGTCAACGACTCGTGCGCAATGCTACGAACCGGCTTGCGTTTCTCGGACGTGTAGTACTCGGTGACGAGCCCAATGCCCACACCGGCGGCCAGGCCGGTGATGGTGGCCAACCAGATGTACCAGTTATGGATATGCTTCACGCCGCCTGCCGTGGCCACGTCGAACTTGGCCGGCAACAAGTAAAACACCGCAAAAAAGGAGACGATGGTCATGATGATGGCCGCGCCGAAGGTGCCGATGTTCAAGGCCTTCTGCGGGTCGCTCCCCTCCTTGCCTCGGACGAAGAAGGTACCAATGATCGAAGAAATGATGCCGACGCCCGCAAGAATGAGCGGCAAGAAGACCGCATTGTATCCGGAACCTGACTGGGCATGCTCGAGTCCGTGGAACCAGGTCAGACCCAGCACCATGGCGCCCACGAGGGCCCCCACATAAGACTCAAACAGGTCGGCACCCATGCCGGCCACGTCGCCCACGTTGTCACCAACGTTGTCTGCAATGACCGCCGGGTTGCGGGGGTCGTCTTCGGGAATGCCGGCTTCGACCTTGCCCACCAGGTCCGCGCCCACGTCGGCGGCCTTCGTATAAATACCGCCGCCCACTCGAGCAAACAGCGCGATGGACGAGGCCCCAAGGCTGAACCCCGTCAAGACGGTAATCACCCTGTGCATGTCCCAGGTACCGAAGACCTTCCAATAGAACAAATACAGTGAGCCCAGGCCCAGGGTACCCAGGCCGACCACGGCCATTCCCATGACCGTGCCGCCCGAAAAGGCGACCCCAAGGGCCTTGTTCAGACCCGTACGCGCCGCATGGGCAGTCCGCACGTTTGCATGGGTCGCCACGCGCATGCCAAAGTAACCGGCCAGCCCGGAACAAAAGGCGCCGAACAGGAAGGACACAGCAATGAGCGGGCTGCTGTCGGACTTGGTCCAGTTTCCTGCTGCGAGCAAAACCGCCACGATGAGGGCGAACCAAATCAGAACCCTGTACTCACGCCCCAAAAAGGCCATGGCGCCTTCCCGGATATAGCCACCGATTTCCTTCATGCGATCGGTGCCCTCATCCTGCTTGACGACCCAGGCGGCTTTCCACCAGGCAAACAGCAGCGTCAAGACGCCGACAACGGGCACGGAATAAAGCAAGTACTTGATCATGGCTCACCTCCACTGTCCGAGCCATCGCTCGGATCCGCATTGTGATTGTATTTGTTCATAGCAGCATGTAATCCACGCGCCAAGATCTCGATCACTGCGTCCGAGGCCTGCTGCACCATTTCGGACGCTATCGGAATTTCATTCTCGCCGAACGGAGCCAACACATAATCGCTCACGGCCCAAGAATTCTCGGGACGGTCGATGCCACAACGAACACGACAAAAACCAGCCGTGCCAAGTTCGTCGATGACGGACTGGACACCATTGTGACCTCCAGATCCGCCACCGCGCTTTATTTTGATCCTTCCAAGGGAAAGGTCAAGGTCATCGTGGACTACAATGGTGCGTTCTTGAGGAACGTCAAGACGCCGAAACACTTTGCCAACGGCCACGCCGGAAAGATTCATGTACGTCTGGGGCCAAAGCAACAACACGGATCCGGAAACCCGGGGCACCCGTTCGGCAACGGAAAAAAGGGCATCGAATCGACTTTGAGGCGGATCGACACGCCAACGGCGCGCAAGCTCCGTCGCCACCTCGAACCCCACGCTATGACGGGTTCCTTCGTATCGAGGCGTGGGATTGCCCAGACCAACCACGAGCCAGGAAACGGCAGGCAGGCGCCTTGACCGGAACAAGATCTACTCCGCAGCTTTGGGAGCTTCCGTTCCTTCGGGCTCTTCCGCCTCTTCCGTCGTCGTCTCTTCTTCGGGAATGTCGACGCGGGTGACGATAACGGTAAACAGCGTCTGTTCGGGAGGCAGCATGATGGAAACTCCTTCTCCCGGATCCATGTCCTTCACCTGAATCAGGTCACCGATGTCGAGGGGGCTGACGTCATGCTCGATGAACGCAGGAATCTTGGACGGGCTGCACTTCACCATGACTTCCCGATACACCTCATGGGCCATACCGCCGAACTGAATACCCTTGGCCTTCCCGGTGAAATACAGGGGCACCCGCACCTCGACTGGACGATCCTCGGACACACGAATGAAGTCCACGTGGAGAAGCCCCCCCTTGAGGGTATCCTGCTGGTAGTCTCGCACCATGGCATAGACCGGATCGGACGGCGCGCCTTCACCTTCTGCGTGAAGGGCAAATACCGTGTTCCGCTTCCGGTCCGCGTCCAGGGAACGGACCATCGCATGTGGATCCACATACAAATGAAGGGTATCGAATCCACCGCCGTAACAGACAGCCGGAACCAAGCCACGCATCCGTGCCTGCCTAGCGGCTCCCTTGCCCCTGTCCGTCCGCATCGTCACATCCAATTTTGAACTCTGCATGTTCTCTCTCTCCGACAAAAAAGCGCCTCGCCCAGGGCGAGCCGCCACGTTGGCTGGGGCGGCAGGATTCGAACCTGCGAATGCGGGAACCAAAATCCCGTGACTTGCCACTTGTCGACGCCCCAATACGCAGTCGACATCTCGACCGGAACGAAACCTTCGGCCTGCCTCGAAACAGACGAAACAGCGGCATCCATGCAGCACAAAACCGGCAGCAATACACTCATTGCCGTCTCTTTGCACGCGTTTATACCGAACCGAATCCTTCGGACTCCTTTGGCTTCGTTGCGATTTTTTCCGCGGCATGTATAAAGGCGAAGGCCCTTTCTGTCAAGCAAGGAACGCGCAAAATGCCATCCGAACGTCATGAATTACCGCTGACGTCTCCGATCCGTGTCGTCGTGGTGGACGATGAGGAACGGATTCGACGCAACCTTGTCAAGCTCCTCGACCAACACGAAGGCATCGAAGTCCTGGGCACGGCGGCCTCGGGCCCGGCGGCCGTCGAGTTGGTCGATAAGGTAGAACCGGATCTCGTCCTGTTGGACCTCGGCCTGCCGGGTCTGGACGGAATTCAGGTGACGCAACAGGTCAAGCAACGGCATCCGAAGGTGGAAATTCTGATCCTAACCGTGTTTGACGAAGAGGATCGCGTGCTTGCCGCAATCCTGGCCGGAGCGGCCGGGTACCTCCTCAAAGGCGTGTCCACGGACCGAATCGTCGAGGCCATCCATGACGTTTCGTTTGGGGGCAGCGTCATTCAACCCAGCCTGGCCAGACGCCTACTCACTCGCTTCCAGGCGGATCCCTCCACCGGCACATCTGACGCGACCGACGAAGGCCTGCCCCCCCTCAGCCCACGGGAAACCGAGGTCCTTCAGGTCATCGCCAAGGGCATGTCCAACCGGGAGGCCGCCGAAATTCTGCATCTGAGTCGCTCCACCGTCCGCACCCACTTGGAGCACATCTACGCAAAACTCGACGTCACCAACCGAACCGAGGCTGTGGCCGAAGGGATCCGAAAAGGGATCATCGACCTGTGACCCTCGTCGAACCATCACGTGAGTGCCAGGTGTCACCCCAAAAAGCGCAATTCACTCCTTGACAAGTACAAGCTCACGCCTAATATGTGCCGTCTTGATAGCGCATCGAAAATGATGCAAAAAAACAAAGCCGAACAAAGCCGATCGAAGCATGGCACCCGCTGTCCAGGATTCATGGACGAAGCGGATAAAGCCAGGGCTGGCCCGTACGGAGGAAGCCATGGGCGCGAAAATGGGAATTCTAGGAAAGAAAGTGGGCATGACCCAAATCTTCACCGATGAGGGTTTGCGTCACCACGTCACCGTCGTCGAAGCTGGCCCCTGCGTGGTCCTGGCCAAGCAGACTCCCGAACAGAACGGGTACGCGGCATTGCGGCTTGGATTCGACGAGCAAAAGCCACATCGGGTGAATCGTCCCGACATGGGAAACTTCGCCAAGGCGAACACGACCCCGAAGCGGTTCATCCAGGAAATCCGTATCTCGGCGGACGAACTGTCCAAGTTCGAAGTGGGGCAGGAAATCTCACTGGCGGACGTTTTCAAGGAAGGCGACTGGATCGACGTAACCGGAACCAGCAAGGGCAAAGGCTTCCAGGGGGTGATCAAGCGGCACCATTATTCTGGCGCCAATGCGAGCCACGGAGCCCACGAGTCCTTCCGTCACGGAGGATCCATCGGCTGCCGGCTCACCCCCGGTCGCACCGTGAAGGGCCGCCCCATGCCCGGTCAGATGGGCAACAAGCAAGTCACGGTCCAGAACCTGCGCGTGGTTGGGGTCCGCCCCGACGACAACCTGCTGCTCGTGCGCGGGGCTATCCCCGGTGCACCCCATGGCTACGTCGTTGTGCGCCACGCCGTCAAGAAGGCGGTCAAGGCGGCCTGACGCCTCGCCGACCCCTCCACCACCCCTTTTCTCGTGTCGAACCTCAGCAAACGCAACCGTCGCCACGATCGCTACTACAAGAAGGCGAAGGAAGACGGATATGCCTCACGGGCCGTGTACAAACTGCAGGAGTTGGATCGTCGATTCAAGCTGCTGCGGCCCGGCGACCGCGTCGTGGACCTCGGGTGTTGGCCAGGTTCCTGGCTCCAATATGCCGGCCAGCGCGTGGGGCACCGAGGCATGGTGGTGGGCCTGGACCTGAAGGCCGTGGATCTGCGCCTCCCCAAGCAGGTGGTCACGATACAGGGCGACGTGACGAGCCTCCCCGCAACCCGGATCATGGAATCGCTCGGCGGATCGGCCGACATCCTGCTCTCGGACATGGCCCCACACACCACGGGCGTCCGCATGACGGACGTGGCCAGGAGCATCGCCCTCGTGGAACGCGCGCTCGATCTGTCCGCGGAGGTAGTCAAACCGAATGGCCGCTTCCTGGCCAAGGTATTCCAGGGGCCTGGTTTCGACGACCTGCTCCTCCATGCCAAGGCCCTGTACCGACGAACGAAAGCAATCCGGCCCAAAGGGTCGCGCAGCGGCAGCATGGAACTGTACCTGGTCGCTCTGGAAAGACGACTCGTTCCCCTGCCCGAAGACGGAAACGACGGACGATCCGAATCGCCCGCAGCCCACGAGCCGGCAGCCGGCGGGGCACAGACAGTGCGAACCGGTACGCATGAGCGGGATGCAGCCCACTCGGTAGACGAAAATGAGGGTTGACGCCATGGCAAACATCCTCGTGATGAGTCCCCACCATCCCCAACCGAGAAAGGTCGGCATCGTGGTCGACGCCCTGGACCGGGGAGGCCTCATCGCGTATCCAACCGACACGGTCTACGGATTCGGGTGCGACCTGCACAACCGCAAGGCAGTCGATCGCGTCTACCAAATCCGCAACCTGGACAAGTCGCACATGATGAGCTTCGTCTGCCCCAACCTTGCAGGCGTGGCCCGCTATGCCCAGATGACCGACTTCGCCTACCGGATCCTCAAAAGAATCCTGCCAGGGCCCTACACCGTCATCATGAAGGCGACCTCCGAGGTTCCCAGGGTGCTCCTGCAAAAACGCCGCACCGTGGGCATCCGGATCCCGGACAGCCCAATTGCCATGTCCCTGGTCGAAGGGCTGGGACGCCCCATCCTCTCTTCGAGCGTGGTGAGTCAGGACGGCGACATCCTAGCGGATCCCCGCGACATCCGGGATGAGTTCGGCAACCGAGGCCTGGACCTCGTGGTGGACGGCGGATTCCTGGGCAACATCCCCTCCACGGTCATCTCCCTGATCGACGATGAGATCGAACTCATCCGAGAAGGCAAAGGGGAACTGGACACCCTGGGGCTATAATTCGTTCTCGTGTCCTCTCCGTCGATATTTCATCTCCCGTCAGTCGATATTGACGAACACCCGACTCAGTTCCCCCTCCACGCCCTGATCGAGAGCGGTGAAACGCAATGAGAACGGATGGCCGTCGTGGGGCAGGTGATCCGTGAGGTCGAAAACGGCCGGCGCAATCTCCCCGTTGTCGCCTCCGCCCTGGACCTCATTTTCAATCGATACGTTCGGGCCCGACGGAGCGTAGGACATCGATGATGTGCAGGGTGGACTGCTGCAGCAGCCGAGCGTCTTGTTCGCCACCTGGTATGTGGTCAACGCAGAAACCACCGCACCCGTCCCCATGGAGCACTTGGAAACACCCGAACGCCCAATCCAGGTGCGTTTCCAGACCATACGATGCGTCGAATCCGCATTGCCAGCACGACCCACCAGACATGATCGCAGCGTCGATCCCGCCGAGTGCTCATGTGAGCATAACGAAAATGCCTCCCCCTGTCTAGCGTAACTCACCTCTGAGTGTCGTTTTTTTGATCGATGGTCCATTTCCGACGGAGGGGCAACGCGCAATCGCTGGGCATGCCCCCAAGATTCATTTTGAATGGAGGAGTTCCCGGCGTACTGGAACCTTGAGCCGCTTTCCCGCCCGGACGATCTCTAGGACCACCTGGGAACCCGCTGGTCCCTCCAGCCTCCCGGCCAAGTCTGCGAGTCCCTCCCCTTCGGTGCCCTCACCGTTGATGGCGACCAGTTCGTCTCCCCGTCTCAGCCCCGCCGTCTCCGCCCGGCTGCCCGACTCGACCCGGACGATCACCACCGCATCGCCCTTCTCGGCCAGATGCACCGCCACCCCGGAACGTACCGCCTCCAAGGGTCTCGGGCCACCGGCAAGCTCCAGCACCTGGTCATGAAGCGCTTCTCCGGCCCTGATCGTCACCTGGACCTGAGCACTGCCCAGAGTCCTGTGCTCCCCCCTGAGCACACACGAACCCGCTGGCAAATCCGACAGGACGAACAGACCCTTGCGATCCGTCCGCACCGCGCTCCGCCTGCCGCCAAATCCCGTTCCGTCACACCAAACCTGGACGTTCCTCACAGGAAGCTGTTGACGGTCTCGGACCAATCCGGAAATCTCGCATCCAGCCTGGAGCGACCAGGTCAGAGAGGGAACAGTCACCGTATCCGGCCCGCGGCCCTCTGGGATTCGAATCCTGTACTCCCGTGTCGCATAGGCTGGCGCCGACACACGGACCCGATACCGTCCGGCTCGAAGCCCGACCCAGGAAAATCGACCGTCGATGAACGTCCTCCGTAATGGCGCTCCCGAAGCCTGTTTCAGCTCGATCGCGAACCGAACCAGACGAGCCTTCGTCTGCCCGTCGCGCACCACCCCCTCGATCCCGCCTCCGTAGTGGAGCACCAAAACCTGATCCCTGGTCAGATCCAGGCGCGGAAACTCGGTAACGGGCCAGCCAGTCGCCGTGACCCGCACCAGGTACGGCAGGCGTCCCAGGTGGTGGACCGAAAATCGTCCCTTGGAGTCACTGACTCCAACCTCGCGGCCTGGCGAGGTCGGATCCACACTGATCGCTTCGATCACGGCTCCGGCAACCGGAAAATCTCCTGAGTCCCGCACCACCCCGGAGAAAACCCGGTTCGCCTTCTTGAGGGCGAACCGCACGCTGCGCGGCCCACTGCCGGCTGCCAAGGTCATCCTGGCCACGAGACTCAAATACCCGACCCGGGTCAATTCGAGCCGAATCTTTCCAGCAAGGTTCCGAAAATGAAAAGCACCGTCCTCGTCTGTCATGGCCACGGGCCCCTGGTAGAGCCCACGCTGACTGGACGCCACGACCATGACGCCGGCAAGCGGATTGCCCACGTCGTCCACAACCCGCCCGTCCAGGGCCACCCCGCGCTTCAACACGAAGCGCAACCCGGTCCGCACCTTGGACGAAACGAGACGCAGCGTCTTGGACCGATACCGGGCAAAGACCGGATGCACCACGAGCACCACCACGTCTCCGGCCGGCAGACCGTTGACACGAAAATGCCCCTGGTCGTCGGTGACGAAACCGCCCGACTGGACGTAATTGGCCGCATCGCTGCCCTGCCCTGAGATGCCGTTCGTGCCTGCCACGGGAGGAAGGGACACGGGACCAGGCATCACACCCAGGTTCTCGGGCGCGTCCATGCTGGATACGCGATGATCCGCAACCGCAGGGCCCGATACCCCGGCATCTCCAGTTCCCATGCCGCTTGCCCCAGAACCACCCACCGAGCCATCCAGGCGGATCGATGGGACTCCAACACCCGAGGACGATCCACCAGGCGAGGCGCTCCCGCCAACCGATTGAGGCGATGCCGCGCCGACCCCCAGGGTGGTTGCAAGGGGAATCCGAGACAGGCCCAGGCTCCCGGACGCTGGCAGCGGCGGGGACACGAGGTCAAAAATGTGGTCCCGCGTGCCCATGGTCTCGTCGGACCAGGTGCCGGCCCAAATGCCCCGTCCGGCGAAGACCACCTCCAGCCTGGCCCCGGCCACCGGGTTGCCCACCTCGTCCACGACCTGCCCCTCGATGCCCGATCCCCTTTCCATCCGAAGCACGAATACGGCACGACCTTGGTCCAAGCCACCGTCGGCCCCGATTCCAACGCTCCCATCGCCATGATTCGCCAGGCCCACGCCTTGCCGACTCCCGACGCCGCCATCACCACCGACCGCAGCGCCGCGCCCAAGCCGACCAATGGGACTCGTACCGCCACCGCCCCCAGAAGAAGATGTCGCTTTCCATCGATGGGCAGCCATGGCCTCCAGCATGCCGAACCGCGGATCCACCTCCACCTTTTCGTCCAACACGGGCAGGTACCCGGCCAGGTCGGCGCTCAACACGTATTGTCCGGGCAGCACGGCGCGAAACTCGAAACGGCCGTGCTCGTCACTCCTGTCCCGCAAGGCCACGCTGGACAGGGTTCCCTTCGACAGGGTCACGCGAACATCCGCCAGCCGCTTCCCTGTCACATCGTCGAGCACGACCCCGACGATGCGCACTCCGGTCAGGAGTTCGATCACCAAAGGCTTGCGTCCCGGCCGCACCTCCACGCCCCACAGCACCTTGGAACGCAGGTCGTCCTTGAATGCCTGGATCTCGTAGATCCCCTCGGGCACAGACCGCAACACGAAATGACCGTTTTGGTCGCTCCTGGCCCGAATCGGCGGCCAGACGCCCGAGCCGGCCAGCACCACTTCGACCGCGTCCATTGCGGCGCCGTCATGCCGCACCGTGCCTTCGAGTTGCTGGAGTGGAGACAGATGCACGAGGCCCGTGCGACCAGGCGCATCGATGAAGGACAGAACGACCCGACCATACCCGGAGGCATCCACGGTCACGTCATATTGCCCCGCCCGGAGGTGGTCCAAAACAAAGGCGCCTGTCTGGTCGGCCGTGGCGACAAAAGGCAGAGTCGACCGCTTCCCGGTTTCCCGGGCAATAATGGACGCACCGGGAACAGGCGCGCCGCGAACCCCCACCACTCGCCCCGTGATCTGGACGCTCGGACGGCAACGAATCACGCCGAGATCGAGGGTTCTCATGCCTGCGGCACCCGTCGGAACCGCAGCAGGGTTGGGCGTCACACGGCGCACCATCCTGGCGCAACGAGGCGCCCAAAGCACCAGACGCACCCAAAGTGCGTCAGGGACATCCACATGAAACCGCCCGTAAGCTTCGGTTTGAACAACAGGTGGAACCTCGAACCGAAAAAAGAGCCAGGCCAACGCGGACACCTGGGCGCCAGAGACCGGTTGCCCCGCTTCGTCGAGAATCCGCCCCGTGATCTGAAGGCGACGAACCACAATCGACCTGGCTCGCCGACCACGCCCTGTCGCCTTGGAACCAGAACCGCGAGGCGCTCCCTGCCGGGCCGGCCACCAACGCCACAGCCCGAGACCAACCAGGAGGGCCGCGGCGGCCGTCAGGGACAGCACGACCCAAGGCCGACGCCACGAGCCACGCCGCGAGCCACGCCGCGAGCCACGCCGCGAGCCACGCCGCGAGCCACGCCGCGACTCACGCCCAGACTCCGCCCGATCCGGTTCCGGTGACCCTGTCTCGATGCTCATGCTCGCACAACCTCTGCTCCTCGATGCGATAATAGATGTCGCCGAGGTCGTTACCATACCACCAGGCACACCATACCTCTAGGGCCACGAGACGACCAGCCCCCCGCTCTACGATCTGGATTCACGAGATGACGTGGTTCACGAAACGACGAAATTCACGAGGCGGCCGGGCACCACGATGACCCGCCGAATGGTCTTTCCCTCCAGGTGCCGCTGCACCGCCTCGTCGCCGAGCGCTGCCTCCTCGGCAGCCTTCTTGTCGGCGTCCGCCGGCACCTGGATCCTGCCCCTCAGCTTCCCATTCACCTGCACGGCCAAGGTGACCATCTCCTCCAACACGAGGGATTCGTCGTAGGCTGGCCAGCCCTGCTGAACCACATACCCACCGCCGCCCAACTCCCGCCACAGCTCCTCGGCCAAATGCGGAGTGAAGGGAGCCACGAGCAAGAGCGCCTTTTCGAGGGCCTCACGGGCCGCCGACTTCTTGTCCTGTCCCTCGCTGGCATCGAACTGGCCGAGCACGTTGAACAGCACACGAATCTCGGCGATCGCCGTATTGAAATGGAACCGTCGCGTCACGTCGTCGGTCACCTTGCGGACCACTTTATGGACCGATCGGCGCAGCATCATGGCTTGGTCGCCGTACTCCATGCCCGGGTCGAAGGCCACGTCACCCACCTGGTCGCGCAACCGCCAGAAGACCCGCCAAATCTTGTTGAGAAACTTGAAGGCCCCTTCGATTCCTGCGTCGGACCACTCCAGGTTCCTCTCGGGAGGCGAATCGGACAGGATGAACAGCCGGACCGTATCGGCTCCGTACCGTTCGATCATTTGAGCCGGATCCACCACGTTCTTCTTGGACTTGGACATCTTCTCGCTGCGGCCCACCACCACGTCCGCGCCGCACAGGGCACATTTTCCGTCCTGAACCTGAACCGGATTGAGCCATCCGTCCTTGGGACACTTGTAGGTTTCCATGCAAACCATGCCCTGGGTCAGCAGCCGATTAAATGGCTCGCTCACGCTCGTCTTGCCCAGATCCCGCAGGACCTTGGTGAAAAACCGGGCATAGAGCAGGTGCATGATGGCGTGCTCGATACCGCCGATGTACTGGTCCACATTCATCCAATAATCGGCCTGCTCCCGGTCGAAAATCTCGGTCTCGTCCTTGGGCGAACAGTATCGGAAGAAGTACCAGGACGACTCGACGAACGTATCCATGGTGTCCGTCTCGCGCCGGGCCTCACCCCCGCACTTGGGACAGGTTACCTTGGACCAGGTCGGATGCTTCACCAGGGGCGAGCCACCCTCGTAGTCGATGACCACGTCCTCGGGCAGCGTCACCGGCAGGTCCACGTCGGGCACGGGAACGGCCCCGCAACTCGTACAGTGGATCATGGGAATGGGCGCCCCCCAATATCGTTGTCGACTGATGCCCCAGTCCCGAAGACGGTAGTTCACGGTCATCTCAGCCAGGCCCTTCTTCTGGAGGTACTCCACCACCTTGGCCTTGCCTTCTTCGTTCGGCGTCCCATCGAAGGGCCCCGAATGGACCATGACCCCGCCCTCTTCGTACGCGTGTTCGAGTTGGCTCACATCCATCTGTGCCCCGACGCCATCAGCGCCCGCCGCCCCTTCGCTACCAGCCTTCGCCCCACCGTTGGCCACTTCGGGCTGGATCACGAGCTTGAGGGGCAGCCCGTACTTGCGTGCGAACTCGAAGTCCCGCTGATCGTGGGCCGGAACCGCCATGACGGAGCCGGTGCCGTACTCCATGAGCACGAAGTTGGCGATGTAGATGGGAATCGGCTCGTTCGTCGCCGGATTCGTCACGTAAGCCCCGGTGAAGCAGCCCTCCTTCTCGTAGTCCTCGGCACTCCGACGCGTCTTGTCCTCGTTGCGCACCTTGAACACGAACTCGGACACTTCTTTCTCGCGGTCTGTGCCCTTGGCCAGTTCCAGCGCGAGAGGATGCTCGGCAGCCAGGCTCATGAACGTCACCCCATACAGGGTATCCGCCCTGGTGGTGAACACGTCGATCGATTCGAATCCCGCCACCGGAGTCTTCATCGGAAACGTAATCCTGGCCCCGCGGCTCTTGCCGATCCAGTTCCGCTGCATGAGGAGCACCTGGTCCGGCCACTTCCCTTTCAGGCCATCCAGTTCGGCGAGCAGTTCCTCGGCGTAGTCCGTGATCTTGAAGAACCACTGGTCCAACTCCTGCTGCACCACGTCCGTGCCGCAGCGCCAACAGGCCCCGCTTTCGACCTGCTCGTTGGCAAGCACCGTCTTGCAGGACGGACACCAGTTGACGAACGAGCCCTTCCGATACACGAGCCCCTTCTCGTACATCTCAATGAAAAGCTTCTGCTCCCACTTGAAGTAGTCCGGCTCGCAGGTGGCCACCTCACGGTCCCAATCGTAGGAAAAGCCCATGCGACGCAGCTGGGTCCGCATCGCCTCGATGTTCGACAGGGTCCAGTCCCTTGGTTGGATCTTCGCCGCCAGAGCCGCATTCTCCGCCGGCAGCCCGAAGGCATCCCACCCCATTGGATACAGAACGTTGTATCCCTGCATCCGACGCACCCTGGCAATGACGTCCCCAATCGAATAATTCCGTACGTGCCCCATGTGGATCCGACCCGACGGATACGGGAACATTTCGAGCACATAATACTTCGGCCTGCCCTCCACCCGCTTCGCCTCGAACAGCCCATCGCCCCGCCAGGCAGCCTGCCACCTCGGTTCGAGTTCCTGCGGATCGTAGAGCCGTTCGTCACCGTCCTGCGCTCCATGGTCCGCGGGCCCACCGAGCTGCACACCTGCCTGCACGTCGTTCGCTTTCCCGCTCCCGTCTGTTTTCGACTCCATCTCGATCCTCCTGTCCAGGCATCATCACGACCCTGACACGACTCGGTCGCCCGGCCCAACTCACGTCCGCCGTCCGCAGCAACCGCCACATTCATATGGAACGCTGGGGCTTGTAGCACAAGGAACAGCGAGGATCAAAACTGTTGAGGAATCCTGATGAGGAGTCTGTTCAAACTGGAGTTGTCAATTTGGGGCACCGCAACGTCCGTCTGGCACGAAGCGACGAAGGCGCGTACTGGCACCGAGGACCGACAAAGCCAGGCGGGATGGATCGCTGTTCCAGGTGGCAAACTGATTCTGATCAGCCTCCTTACTCAGGCTGAGGAAGGTCAACAATGGTTCCCGACACATCAGGAGCACCGGTTCTCGACCCATCAGTAGGACTCACCGTATCGGCGATCTTCGTGAGCGCACTTTTCTCAGGCGGAATCGCCTCAGCCGACGGTGACGAGAGATGAGCCAGATTGAGCTTCGATCGAATGTTCGAAGGCGTCTGCACGCCACCGGTCGATCGATACAGCCGACCGGCAACCTTGCCGGCCCAGTCCATGGTCGCCTTTGGGATGCTCCAACCCATCCGATCCCCGATTCCCGTCTCGAGACTCATTTGTGGTATGCTGGTGTGGCTTGCTGGATGGGTCATCGAACAAAAAATTGGCGATTTGAAGATTGTCGACACTCATGTTGAAGACTGTCGGCACCCATGTCGGAAAGGGGGTAGCCTAAAATGCCGCAGGATCATCCGGACAAATGGATGAAGAACGCTGTCAACCGTGACCTGGCCCTAACCGTTGCCTGCGTCGCCTCGCTGGTCCTCATCGTGGGGCCCTGGAGCGCCGGCTGCTCGGACGATACGTCTGTATCCGCAGACAGCGGCGTTGGGGACGGCACGGTCTCTGGAGACGGCTCGGCGACCCGAGACGGCGATCCGGGCCCGGGCCCAGATGGCAAGGGCACCCCCTGCCCCGAACCGATCCAGAAGCCCGTTGGCAGTGACTGGCCCGAGGTGTTCGTGGGGAGAGACGCCTGCGACGACAACGGCCAGGGCACGCGCGACGCGCCCTTCTGCACCTTCACGGCGGCATTCGACGCGGTACCCGAGGCGCCAGCCGTGGTCACGGTCCTCGATGGCCAGTACCGCCTGGTCGATTCCTGGCCCGAGGGGAAAAGCCGCATCCACCTGAGCCGACCGGGCACGGCCGACGCCTACTTCCTGATCCGTGCCGACGAGGGGGCAATGCCCGTGCTGATTGGTTCGGTGCCCATTGCCGCCGGAGTCTGGCAGGACGCTGGCAACGGCTTGTGGCGCACGAGCGCCGAGTTTCTGGAGTTCGATCCCACTGGGTTGTGGACCACGGACGAAACCCGCATCATCCACGTCATGGAGATGCGCAACGGCGTGCGGTCCCATGCGAACACGTCGGACGTGATGGACCCCGGAACCTGGACCAAGGCCGACGATTCAGGGACCGGGTGCGGCCGGGACAACCAGGGCTGCTTCCTGTACATTCGCCCGCCAGCCGGGATGGACATGACCCAGGCGACTTTCGAGGCTTCTCAGGGCCAGTTCCTGAGCGCCATCGGCTGTCCGTACATGGTGATGGAGGGTCTGACCTTCCGATACACCCAACCTTCGGCCAGTCACTTCGAAGGGTCAGACTACCTGCTCGTGCAGGACAATGATTTCGGACACAACGCCAACGGAGACGACAACTCCTACAGCATTTTCATCGCGTACAGCCAGGGCGTGATGGTTCGACGCAACCTGGCCCACGATTCCCGCTATTGGGGCGGCAACGGGTCCAACTCCAAAGGTATCACGTTCATGGTGTCGGGCGACGAGGCCGACCTGTGGGCCTGCTCAAACGAAGTTTGGGGCATGCTCAATGGAGGCATCACGACAAAAGGCGGCGTATCCAACCTCCACGTAGTGGGCAACTGGATCCACGACGTAGGCCAATGCATCCAACCGCCAGGGCCACGATGCAACTGGAAGGGCTGCGACGGAGAGGGCGACGAGGGTCACACCTACCCGGGGGGCAACTGGACGATCCGCGAAAACATCCTGGAACGCTGCGGGTCGGGCATCGCGTACGCGTCCAACGAAGACTCGTCGAATGAATACGGAAGCCGCGTGTTCAATAACTTGTTCATCGACTGCAAACACGGCATCCACGTGTCCCAATGGTCCGTGGGCCAGATGGTCCGCAACAACGCGTTCATCGGCTCGGGGGTGGGGATCTACTTCAATAACTCGGCGGGCGAGAAACGTTGGCCGGATTGGTTCTTGAACCGCGGATTCGATTCCGACTTCAACGTGTTCCACGTGGACGACTCCATCGTGGCACGAGTCGATTGGACCGGCAGCGGCGACCATCCCTTGACCCTCGACACATACCGAGCCTCCTACGCAGGCGAAACGCATTCGCTGGAGGCAAATCCATCCCTGGATGCATCCGACCAGTACAAACCATTGGCCGGATCGCCTTGCCTGAATACCGGTGACCCTTCGGTCTACAAGAATGCCACCAAGGTCAACATTGGCCTGTGGCCATTTTTTTTACCTGATTCGAAGTGAAATGGGAGGGATATCGAGCAATGACAAGAAACCACATGGAAAAAAAACAGGCAGTGATATCTTTGGAGGTATTCCTGCACATGGGGACAGCTCTATTGGCGTCAACCTTGGCTTTGACCATGGCTGGCTGCCCTGACAAGGCGGGATCGTCGCACGCAGACGCTGCTTTGGATACCGGGTCCCGCATGGATGCGAACCAGAGCAATGACGGCAACGCAACAAAGGATGGAAATTCGAAAAAGGACGCGCAAACGAACAGCGATGCAAACGCTGGATCCGATGCGAACGCCGGTGCGGACGCGAGTCCCGGATCCGATGGAGGCGTCAACGCGGCCGAATGCCAAAATTGGCAGGCCAACCATCCTGCATGGATTTTCTGCGACGATTTCGAAAGCACCGATCCACTCGTGGGCCAAGGTCGCTACTTCGAATACGACAACAACAATGGCGACTGCGTCGTGACGAATGGAGTCGGATACAGCAATACGCGTGGCCTGAAAATCAAGTGGCAAGCCGGCGAGGTGGGTGCCGGTGGCGTCAAGCTCGCGTTCGGACGCAACCCGCAGTCCTACATGGACAAGGGCATCCGATCCAACGAGGACTTTCGCGAGATTTACTATCGCATGTACCTGCGCAACCAGCCAGGATGGCAGGGCAGCCCAGCCAAGCTATCCCGGGCCACGGTGTTCGCGTCATCGAGTGATTGGTCCCAGGCGATGATCGCGCACCTGTGGAGTCAGGGCGATTACCTGCTCATCGACCCGGCCAGTTGCGTGGACGGAAATGGGAACGTGCAATGCCAGGGCTACAACGACTTCAGTCACCTCCAATGGCTCGGCAACCTGGCTGGCACGACCCCGATCTTCGCCACGAATCATTCGGGCACCTGGTACTGCATCGAAGCGCATGTCAAACTCAACGACCCGGGCCAAAGCAACGGCGTCCAGGAATTTTGGATCGACGGAAACCTCGAAGCAAGACGGGATCACCTCAATTTCGTAGGGACCTACACGGACTACGCGCTCAACGCGGTGTTCTTCGAGAACTACTGGAATAGCGGATCCCCGGTCGAGCAAGAACGATACTTCGACAACATCGTCGTCTCGACCCAACCCATCGGGTGTCTGTAAAAACCCACAAACGAGGTGGAGAAAGAAACATGCAATGGGCCACCAGACCAATCGCTCAACCAAAATCGATGATCATTCCGGCATCCCTACTGCCTGCATCTTTGCTATCCGAACCTCTCATTGGTAACAGACCATGGCTCTGCGCATCCTTGCTCCTGGCCATGCTCGTCACCGCCTGCTCCGATGACGACCACCAGTCGAACCAGAACAACGAAAACTGGGACGCCGGTTCGCAGGCTGACTCCGGCACGAACACGAACGGCACCCTCACGGTCACCGGCGACCTGATCCATGGTTCGTCCGTCGTCGTTTCGGGCAGCGGATTCGGACAAAAGGATCCGGCTGCGCCGTTTCGTGCCTCGTACCAGCATCCGGACCAGGCCCAACGATTCCAGGAAATGGGCGCATTCGACGACCGCTATTGGAGCCTGGGAGCAGCAGACATCATGGTCAATCTGGCCGATGACCTACCTGACTCCAGGGTCAAGGGGCGCGCATCGCAGCAATATTATGCTCGACTCGAGTACAGCGCCCGCGGCAACTGGGAGGCTGGCGGCTACAGCGCCGGCGTCCAGACGAACCTGCCCGAATCGAAGGTCCTCTATCTGTCCTGGTGGGACTACTTCGAGCCGGGATTCGAAGCGAGCCACATGGCGACCGGTGCGGCCAACTTCAAATGGATCTACATGAGCCCCGGCCAGAATCCGCACGAGGCCATGCAGATCATCAATGACGGTACAGACCTGCTCTGCAGCGCCCTGGGCGGTATCGCAGGGGACACCAACGACGAACAAAACGCCAACCTGGATATCCCAGGCGGCGGCGGATTCTATGGCAGACCTTTGAGTTGGACGTCTAGCTACGCCCTGCCCATTGGACGCTGGTATCACGTGGAACTGTTCTACCGCCTCAATTCCGCTCCGAAAACCTTCGACGGCTCCATGGAGCTTCGCATCGACAATCAGCGCATCTTTCGCGTCCAACACATCGACGTGTACGATTCAGAATCCACGCCCAATGAATACTTCGACAACATCCGATTTGGCGGCAACTACGGATTCGACGAATCCGGATCCGTCTTCTATCGTCAATACGGTGGCATCTACCTCGACGGAACCTTCGCCCGGGTGGTCCTCGGAGACGCGCCGAACTACGACGACTGCCGGCACCTGGAGGTGCAGATCGCCACGCAGTGGAGCAACGGCTCCATCACCTTTACGCTGAACGAAGGCTCGTTCCAGGCTGCAGATACCGCGTATCTGTACGTATTCGACGCCAGCGGGCAGCAACATGGACCGGCAAGCCTGGTGCTCGAATAGACCCCAGACGCCTCGCCCCGGACAAACAGAAAGACAGCGACCGCCACCTGCCAAGGACCACGACCGCCAACAGTCACCGGAAATAGACCCGATTTAGTAGCAGGACTTCCAAAAAAAAATTCAGGGATCGAATAGGGAGAGTTGCGGGTCAGATACAATTTTCTCGTTTCGTGCGTGCAAGGTCCCTTTTCCCGTTTTGTGCAGAATGTCCTTCATGCCATCGGACAAAGCATAGTACCGAAAGTCGGGAATCCCGAACAGGCGTTTGGCTGCGTCCAGCACATGTAGGGCCAAGATTTTCAACCTCGCGTTCAGGCCTACGCGCACAGCCGTAAAATACGCCACCGCCAGCAGTAAGGTCACCAGGTTTTTGAGACGCCGGTAGGTCAGCACGCGCACGTTTTCCAAGCCGTAGCTCTGTTTGATGAACAGGATCGTGTCATCCACCCGCCAGCGCGTCAGATATGCAGCCACCGCCCACCACAGAACCTTGCCGTACCGTCGCATCGGCTCGGTCGTCAGAAGCATCATCGGCTCCTCGCCGAACCCCTTCGCCACCACCAGCCATAAAGGCCGTCGGGGACACTCCGGCAGACGAACCGGGAGGAAGCCGACGTGGACGAAGCACGCCTTTTCCTCGCCGTCCTTCTCCTTGACGATCGTCTCGCCATACGGCGTCTTGCAGATTTCGGCCAACGCCTTGCCGCTTTTGAGCTTTCCCTTGTACAACAGATGCCGGTGCCCTCGTTGCCGCACCAGGTAACGCACGCGCTCATCTTTCGTCCAGGGGATGAGAAACTCTCGCCGGTCGCCGGCCTCGCGAAACCAATCGAGCACTGTGCTCGCATCAAGCTTCGCCAGATGGAGCTTGTCTCGACCCCAGGCAGCGGCCTGCTCCGCCGACATCTTGTAGTCGCGCACCAACTCGACGACCAGCAATCGCGCCAGCACGCTGTACTGGCCGCTCGTCTTGTAGTCCTCCGGCAGCAGCATGAACCACTTCCTCCCCTCAGGACAATCCGGGCACAAGTAGCCCCCTGCTTCCAGTTCGACGACGCTTGGATGAAGCAGGTCTGGCTCCCATAAGTAGCGAAAACGAATCTCGTTACGTGGGGACCATGCACTGCATCGCGGACATCGCGCGACTTCGGGTGGCTTCAGGTCCACGATCTTGCAGGGCACACCGAGACGGGGTAGAGAAAGCATGTTTGGACCTCCGGCCGGGCGCAAACCATGGGGCTACTACCCCGCGCCCGGCCGGTCCTATTTTGACCTTCTATGCCGGCCAGGACAAGCCTCCCCATCTAAATGCCCGGAGTGTCGATTTGTGCTCGTAATTTCCAACCGATTCGATGCACCAAGGGCATGGACCTTCTTGTCTTGGCAAAGGGATATAAGGCGTTAACACCCTTTCCTTACCACCTGGAGGTCCATTTTGTCTCGTATGGAAATCCCCCATTTTCACTTGTGGGCAGACCTATCCAGACAGAATTACAATCGAATCCTGTTTTTGATCTCTGGATTTGGGGGAAGTTCTGTCCTGTAATGAATTGAAATCATGAAATAAATGTGCTACAAGCAAGATATCATGTCAAGCAAAAATGAGAACTTAATCAATTGTTTCAGTTACTTGAAAAAATCCGACTTTTTACGAATCCATCAATTTTCTCATGGAGTGTAGGGGGCATCATGAAGACGACTTTCTCCGAATCCCGTTGTCGAAAGCAAGAACATCGGGAAGCGCAGTCACGGTTCCACGCTCGGCAGAGTGTGGCGGCCCGCATGGCGACGGGTATGGTTGGTGCGCTTCTCTTGGGGACGGGCCTCGTCCCCGCGGCATGCTCCGACTCGAGCGCGGACGCCGCGCACGATGCGAGCACGGTGCAGGACGCGGACGCCGCGCAGGATGCGAGCACGGTGCAGGATGCGAGTGCGGACGGCGATTCCGCCGACGCAGGCCAGACAGGCCCAGCCCTCGCCTTTCCTGGCGCCGAAGGGTTTGGCGCTCAGACGAGGGGCGCGTACGCGAAGTACGAATCGTCCAACGATCCAGCCGACTTGCCGAAGGTCCTGCATGTCAACACGCTCAGCTCGCATTATGTGGATGACGGCAATGGCTACTCGGGTTCGTTCCTCTGGGCACTGAGAGAGAAATATCCAAGAATCATCGTATTTGATACGGGTGGTATCATCAACCTGGGTGCTTTCTGGAGATTTCGTCCAGATCATTCAGATTCGCCACCTATATATAGCTACACCGGCTACTTGACCATTGCTGGACAGACGGCTCCTGGGGACGGAATTTGTCTAACCAATGGAGGGATATCCTTTGGTGCTGGCACGCGATCCCCATCCGGAGAATACCCCAATTACGATTATCATGATCTAGATGTCTATGACGTCGAAGAACTTATCATCAGGGGTCTCAGATTCAGATCTGGGAACAATCCTTTTCAGCAGGGAGCAGGGTCTCTAAGCATTATTGGTGCCTATGAGAACCCCAAGCACACAATGCGCAATGCCATTGTCGATCATTGTAGCTTCAGTTGGAGCACCGGGAAGTTGCTTACACTTGGTTACTACAATGCTCAGAATCTCAGTGCGACCAACAACATCTTCTTTGAGCCCCTGGAGTATCCATCCGGCGATACGAACGCGGCAGCGAGAAGCTTGCTCATTGGCTGCGGGGCCAAATATGTTACGGCTGCACGGAATCTATATGTGCATTCCAAACGTAGGAACCCAAGAATGGGCGGCGGTGGTAGCGCCGTTGGGGTCATCGGGTTGGAACCAGCTTCCTATGTGGAGGTGATCAACAACCTCGCATACAATACTGGATGGGGCTCCACAGAAGTTGCTGGCTCCCAGAATAGCGACATTGAAGGCTTCGTGGCCGGGCCTTCCTTGGCGGTCTTCATTAACAATGAGATATATCTCGGACCTGACAACAATTCTCCAGTAACAGACGCGTCTGCGGGCGCATCAGCGTTGATTTTCCAAACGGAAGATCGGGGCAATGGGACATGGGTCAATGCTGGCTCGAAGATCTTCCTGAGCAGCAACATCACGCCCAAACGAACATCCGACTCGCAACCGCAATCGTTCGTGTTTTGTGCCGTGGACCCATACCCAACGGGCGCGAGTGCTCTGTGCAATGTTGGTCCCAGTGATCCCAGCATGATGACGACATCCTATCCATTTGCCAAACCTGCTGCAGAGACAACGGTTCTTCCCTTGGCGATTGCCACCGATTGGATGCTG
Source organism: Deltaproteobacteria bacterium (assembly GCA_021162935.1). Lineage (GTDB taxonomy): Bacteria > Myxococcota_A > Polyangia > HGW-17 > SLPX01 > JAGGXR01. The sequence goes on along the minus strand of JAGGXR010000063.1, from coordinate 66,913 downwards.
TCCAGAGGTGCTTATGTAGGACAGAAGAACATCGGCGCCTGGCCGAGAGATTCTGTCGACCTCGAGGCGATCGATCAGTATTCTCATCAAACGACGGAACCAGGCCCTCCCTACAGGTGGATTGATGATGAATCCAAGTCAACCGCTACCTGGCCCATTCCCTACGCATCCGGCACAGCACCCATCGACACGGACCACGATGGCATGCCCGACGTCTGGGAGACTGCGCATGGATTGGACAAGAATGATCCCGAGGATGCTCACCATGTACCCGCGCACCAAAGTTACCATAATATTGAAATCTACATAAACTCTCTACTGTGACGGATCGTCCGGTTCCGAAGCCACGCAGGTTGCCTCTCGTGCCGCGCATCGTCTGAAGCGCTTGCAGATCTCGGCCGCGCGACAATCCTGGTCCTGGCCTTCTGATATCTCCTTTTCCAGGATTTCACGGGGTACCATCTCGCCGCTTTGCACAATGCTGTCATGACAAAAAACGCACTTGTTATTGCATGCGTAAGTCAGTCTGACCCATTGACGCTTCTCATGTGCGGTGCTTTCCATAGCTTCGAAAATCGCTCCTGTCTCCAACAAGCTTACCGCAAGACCATAGTCCAATTGTCAGACTCATTCCAGATTCACGTTGACATGACTTCTTCCACACCATTAGCCTTGCCATTGGAGGCTCGGTGAAACATTCGAACCCACGCATTAGAATCCTCATGGACATGTTTGTGTTCCTGGCTGCAGTTATTGCCATGCTCAAACGTCACGGAGCATCGCCCCTGCTGTGGCTCGACACCCTAAACGACAACAACCTGATACACAGATGCCTGGAACATGGACAATGCGCGAGCCACGGAGCCTATGTATCATTTGGAACTCTTTTGCAGAGAGCTGCCTGGCACCAAATGCAGGGAATCATGGAGTGGCTGGATCTGGGAATACAGGGAGCACATTGGCTTGCCAGGCGATGGCCTGGAAATTGATGGAGACGGCGCAGAACAAATGGCGACGACTCCGGGGCCACAAGCTTTTGGCCGATGTAGTCGACGGAGTGAAATTCAAAGATGGCGAACGCGTAGAAAACTTATCACAGGGTACGACCGAGGCGGCTATACACCAGATTTGACAATACCTCCTACCCCGCGTCCGGCCGGTCCTATTTTGACCTTCTATGCCGGCCAGGACAAGCCTCCCCATCTAAATGCCCGGAGTGTCGATTTGTGCTCGTAATTTCCAACCGATTCGATGTGCCATGGGCATGGACCTTCTTGTCTTGGCAAAGGAAAATAAGGCGTTCAACCCCCTTTCCTTACCAACTGGAGGTCCATTTTGTCTCGTATGGAAATCCCCCATTTTCACTTGTGGGCAGACCTATCCAGACAGAATTATAATGGAATCCTGATTTTGATCCCTGGATTTGGGGGAAGTCGTGGATTCAGTAGTACTTGACGTGATAACGATAGGGCGAGCCGAAACCCGTGTTGATGGCGTTCATGGTGCCCACGTAATCGTTGTTCAAGACATGGACCAACGTGCTGTACGTGGACTGATTCATGTGACCACGGCGTCTGCGCCGATACCGAGGAGCAATCCTGGTGCGATAACGCGATCGACCTGCGGCAGGGCGACGCCCGCCCATCCGAGCAACGACTCGACGAGCAAAGGCGAGACGCTGACCAGCCGTGGCCCTGCGCCATGACTGTCGAAAATGATCCCAGAAAAACGACATGCTGCACAAAGACCTCCTCTGCCCCACTGTCATTTTCGCAAATCTGGCCCGCAGCGCCCGCTCTATTTTGCGGTGATCCCGTCGCGAAAAGGCGACCTGTTTGTGGAAGGCCAACTGATACAAAAAGCTCAGATAAGCCAGGTATGCGTCCACATCATTGGAGGTCACAAGCAGTCCGTTGGCCGCATCGAACGCGAGCTCCCGAACCCGATGAAACAGGACGCGCACGAAAGGCGGAAGGATGTGAGACTTCACAGCCAGCATCTGGCGGTAAAAGGTGACCAGCAGCGCCTGGCGCAAGAGTCCAACCCTGAGGGGATTGGTCATGGACCGAATCCTGGCAAGGCTTGCCGCTAACGTGCGATAGCCCTGCACCTGCACGACAGGATGAGCCTTGAAATCAAGGATGGCTGCACCCTTGAGCAGCCGCCGTTCCGTTCCGGTGAGGGTTCCGTGGATCATGAACTCGAGAGTCGCCAAGCCCACGGATACGTCCCGATCGGTCAACTGCTCTCCTGTCGGTGCCCGAGCCAGCACCCTACCCGTCCCCGCGCCCTGAACGGGCGACACGGCCGCAGATGAAGTCGGCGCTACTTGGCTCGCCCCCACCCGCACGAAGTCCAAATAGGCGGCATTGGCCGCCTGCAGCCTGAGTCGACCGCCCTGCACCCAATAACGATAAGGCGTCAGCCCGGTCACCCGAGGCGCACGAAAGAACAAAAATCCGTTTCGCGCCACATAGGTACCATGTCCGTTTCCGAAGACGTAGGTTCCGTTCGGTCGCAGAACAAGTCGTACCTGCCCGGATCGCCAGTGACCGTGATACGGCGCGGCCGCCGCAGAAGCACCATGGAGGAGGACCGCCAAACCAAGACTGGCGGCAAAGAATCCCGAGACGAACCGGACAGGCCGCCGGCCGGCACTCCCCAATCCACATGGAACAGCATCACCATCGAGGAATGAACTGAAAAAGGACATGAACCATGGACTCGAATGCATCAGCACCTCCCTGAATCTCGACCACCGGGCAATGCCGCTACCTGGCCCACGGCTGAGTCCGGGTTACTCTTGCATGATACTAAAATTCGTGTCGAAAGCCCACAATGGTTTCGAGTTGGTCCAATTGCAACACGGTCAGGGTCACGGCGGGTCCTTCGATCCAGGCAGGCTCTGGACCTGGATTTTGAGCCTGTGGACCAGGACTCTGCTGACTATCCATACGACAACGTAGCGTTTTTGAGCGCACAATGTCGGAACCTGCCCGGTGACCGACGACCCGTATGTGACCACCTGCGCCACGGTGCGAGGTCGTCCGGTCGTCCCCTTCTGGGCGTTCCTCCTCGTCCTCTGGTTGGGATGGCTCATGGCAGCCAACCGACTCCTGTACAACGCTCACGACTGATGTGACCTGCCGACGTTCAGTTCGTTTCCGTCTGCCTCCTTTTCAGCTTTGGTTCGTTTCATCCTCGTCTGTGCGACCGAGCTGCTCCACGACCGCCAACAGCGCTCGCCCAGCGGCCCGCACGACTGCGTCATTGCGGGGAACGATCTGAATGAACACGGTGGACTCGTCGGGGACCACGGCAAAATGAACCAGATCACGCGCCAGTTCGGTTGTGACACCGATCCTGGCCAAATCCGGTCCCAACGGCGAATGGAACAGGACGGTCAGCTCCGGCAGCGGCCGCCCAGACGACCGCCCACCGGAAGAGGCGTCAGACGAGTCATGGCCGACTGTTCGGCCCAAGGCGCCATGGTCAAGCGCTGCACGCTCAAGCGTTCCACGCTCGAGCGTCCCCCGCTCGGACAGGCCCCCCAGTCGCCATCGCAGATGTGACGGGCGCACGACGTGGAGCTCACCTTCGAACGGTCGAGCCAGATACGCGGTCAAAAAGAGCCGGTCGGAGCCCATCAGGAGTCTGGACACAGGAAGGAAGAGCAGTGAGTGCCGCGGCAACAACGTCGCCGTGATCCGAAGGTCGGCGATGGCGGCCCCAGACATCACGTAGGTGGCGTGAAAACCGATGAGGCCACCGATCCAGGTGTAGGTCTTGTCCTTGGGGGCGAGCGTTCGTTCCAAGGCCCCCGAAATGCTCTGGATGCGTGCCACGTTTCTGCGACGCCCCCACAGATAGGTCAGGGCCATCGCCAAGCCCAAGAAAATGAGCATCCACAACCAGAGCACCGTTCCAGGAAAAATGCCGGCCAAAACAGCCCCTACCTGAACCGCTTCCGCAACGGTCATCAGGGCTCTCCATTCGATTCGTGAAGAGAGAGCCCCTGCCCCACCAAGACATCCAGCAACGGCGTTCCCGCCTGTGCCAAGTCGTCGAGACCGGGCTCGTCACCCAACCCGACGAAATCCAACTGTGGGACCTTTGCCAACACCTTGGGCAACGCCCCTGAAAACCGCTGTCGATTCCACAGGAGCAGGTCCGGGGCGAACTCCTTGGCAACCAGGGCCGCCTCCCGAACCGTCACGTCGGCACCTCCCGCCAGCACGACCGTCCTGCCCTTTTGCTCGATCCAGGAGGCCAAACGTCGATTCTGCTCGACCAACTCCGCCATCCGATCCATGACCCGATCACCGATCACACTGCTGCCGGCCCCCGCCTCCTCCGCCAGAGCCTGCATCCTGGCTTGCTCCGACACCGTCTGTGTCCCAACGCGTTCCGGCGTGGCCTCTCCGCCTGCATTCCGATCGGCGCCGTCTTGGGTAACGTCTTGACCTTTTGCCCTGGCAATCGCACCGCGAAGATCCAAAATCCGGCGACGGAGATCCACAAGGCCTTCGAGCCAACCGATATTCAGTTCCGGCATGGCCAGAATCCTCATTGCCGTGGCAGTCGGGGGCATGTCCACGAGCAACAGGTCCACCTTGTCCCGCAGGTCTCGACGCAACTTCCAGAGATACGAGGCCACCGAGGTTTCGGCCAGCCCAGGAGAGCGGCCAAGCAGTTTGAACAGACGACCAAGGCCAAGCGAATGCAGATGTGCATAGCCAGCCTCGACCTGCCGCTGCACCCGGGCCACCTCCTGATTCAGAATCGCATCGAGATCGGGTTCGACCAGAGCCAACCCATCGATCGTGCGATGTCGTCCAGGTCCGGATTCGAATCCCGCCAAATCCAAGAGATTGTGCGCCATATCCAAAGAAACGGCTTGCACCCTGAGATGGCTGCGGGCGGCCGCAAGGCCCATGGCCAGGCATGCCGTGGTTTTCCCCGTCCCACCCTTTCCGAGAAAAAAAGCAACGATGGGCCCGTCGTCGGCCATCGCTCGATCATCCCGCCTCTCATCCCGTTCTCGATTCGAACGTCCGGCCATGGAATCAAACCTCGATCCGCCTGCAATGCTGCATGCCGTCACCCTGTACGCTGCGATGGTCCATCATCCGTCATCAATCATCCATCTTGGACCAACCACATGTGGCCCGCCACAGCGTGGCCCGTCTCGGCGTGGTCCCTCTCGGCGTGGCCCGCCACGGCGTGATCCGTCATGTGATATCAAAGACACCGGCCAGTCGGCCTTGCATGTCCATCAAGTCGGGCGTGCTTCGAATGAGATCCGTAAGCTCGGCTTCCATCAAGGGCAGCAGGTCCAATGCCAGAGCCGGTGGAGCCGTGGGCAGACCAACCACAGGCCCAAGCACGAGGAGTGCAAAAAACCGCTCCATCTCTGCAAGTTGGAACTGAGCCAGCGAGGTCGCCTGTTCCGCCAGAAGCGAATGGGTGAGCCCCGCCGCTCGTTCCATGGCGTGCGACAACCAGGTCCACATGGTCATGGCTGCCTCTGGTCGTTCGACTGAGTCATGGACTCTGGGTTCGTGCCCTCATCATGCGACTTCTTCTTTCTGGTACGACGGAAAAAATCGACGATGAGCGCTCCGTTCATCACAAGCATGAGGACCATCAGCCCGCCGATGACGATGGCCTGCCCCTTGCTCTTCTCCCACTGAATGGGCACTGCAGCGACCAGGTACCAAAGCAGGGCGGCAGTGACCGTCACCCAAAGCAGCAGCGCTGGAATCACCACGGGCCAGGCAGGCGCCTTGCGCACCTGGATGACCCAGACGGCTACGGTGAACAGGGCAATGGACGCCAACATCTGATTCGCTCCGCCGAATGCCGGCCACAACATGCGCCAACTTCCACTCCAGGCTAGGCCGATGCCGGCCACGGCCGGAACCACCGCACCCATCAGCCGAGATGACAAAATGCGATGAAGCGACTCGTTCCTGGACCTGAGCGGTTCGAGTAGCTCGGTCCACGTATATCGGGCGATCCGGTTGGACGTATCCAAAGACGTCATGGCAAACGCAGAAACCCAGAGGGCTGCCATAATGGAAACGGTGGCGATCGGCAAGCCGAAGGCATCGTGGGCGGCCAATCCATAACTCCTGGCGAACATGTGCACGGGAGACCCCCCCATGTAATGCTCGACGAGAAAACCATACCTGACGCCAAAGGCGGACGCCGAATGAGGCATCTGATCAGCGGGCACACCGGCCAGACTCAAAGCTTGGTATCCAAAGGCGCCGATGGCGACGATGACGATGGACGACAGCAATCCCTCGGTGAACATGGCGCCATAGCCGATAAACAGGCCACTCGCCTCGGAATCGAGTTGCTTCGACGTGGTGCCCGATGCCACCAATGCATGAAACCCAGAGAGCGAGCCACAGGCGATGATCAAAGGAATCACCGGCCAGAACGGAGTATGACTCGTGATTATGTTGACGGAAAAGGAGCTGAACGCCGGCAAGGCCATGGAATGATGAGCCACCAGAACCGAAGCTGCTCCCACGGCCAGACCGACCACGAGCAGCCAGGAGTTCATGTAGTCGCGAGGCTGAAGGAGCACGGTCACCGGCAGGGATGCAGCTGCCACGATATAGACGAAGAGGATGCCCATCCAGATATTGTAGGAAAGTCGTATCTGGACGTAGAATCCAGCAAGGATGGCAACCACGATGAACAGAAGCCCGAACAACGTGGACCACTTGAGTCCCAACCGAGTCTTGTAGATGAGATACCCCAAGACTGGGGCCAACAAGATGAACACAGAGGAAGACGTGGCCACCTCGGGCGTCTTGACGAAGAGTCCCCCGACGATCGCCGCAAAGGCCGCCACCACCAAAATGAGCACTGCCAGGATAAACCATCCGAAGAGATAGCCCATCTTCCGGTCGATCACTCGGCTCGCCACCCACTGCACCGACTTGCCGTCGTATCGCACCGACGCCATCAATGACAGGTAATCGTGGACTGCCCCAATGAACACATTGCCCGCCAGCACCCAAAGGAGCCCAGGCAGCCACCCCCATGCCATGGCAATGGCCGGTCCGACGATGGGCGCAGCCCCGGCAATGGATGCAAAGTGATGACCGAACAGCACGAAACGATTGGCTGGCTCGTAGTCCACCCCATCCCGAAGCACATGGGCCGGCGTGGGCCGTTTGGGGTCCGATCCCACCACCCTTCGTTCGAGCCACTTGCCATAGGTAAAATAGAGCCCCCCATAGACCACGAGAGCAATGATCACGATCACAACGCTACCCATGATGACTCCAATGCCTCCATTCCAACAATGGCTGCTCCATCCGTTCGCAGCACGCTACGACTTATAGGTCACCGGCCATAAACCTGTCAATCCAGCAACCCGCGGCGCGCGCCCCCCCTCAAACTCCACACGTCACCCAATCCCATTTCCACTGCCGTCTCCCACCCAACCAACTGCCATCACTTCCCCAACTGCCATCACCTCGCGATGGCAACAGAACCCGGCATCTACAAACGGTGGGAGACGACGTAGCCCAGGTGGCAGTTCGAAAGGGCGTATACGCCGAGTCGCTCAGGCCGAAAGGCCTGCAAGACCGGCGGCGAGGGCCAGACATGGCCCGAAGGGCCTGTGGGGCCCGTCCCAGAGAACTGCCATCGGCAAAGCCGTCTCCCACCCAACCAACTGCCCGTTCCTCCAAGTCGAACTGAACGCTCTGCGGTCCAGCATCTCGTTCGGCTGATGCGATCACCTATGCCCGTGGCTGTATGACGGCTCGTTGCACCTCAGTCAAACCTGTTTCCTTCCAGACGCCTTCAGGCTAATGTGCACGGCCGTACACCAGGATGAGAGGAACCAAATGGCGCGAGGAAAAAAGAGCAGCGGGAAAAAGTCGCACTCGAAGGCTCAGTCGAAAACGGACAAAGGACAGGCCAGGCGACCAGCTAAGCAGATGTCCGCCCCCAAGCAACGGTCCTGTGATGTGGATGCCGCCCCGGACGAGAAACCCAATGCCAGCCCGGCCGCAGAAACACAGCAAGCCGAACTGTCGAGCCATCCGCATTCGCATGCAACAATCCAGGTGACTCCGAGTCACGAGTTTTTCAGCTCTCCGCTCTCATTTCCCTGGACACCCCTCGTCCTTGGAGGCTTGCTCCTGGTCTTGTCTCTGCTTCCCTGGGCCGACAAGGCCTTCCTGTGGAACGTCATGGGACATGCTCCCTTGCTCCGTCCACACCTCGACAGTCCAGGTATCATCACCGCCATGTTGCTGCTGGTCCCCCTGTCCGGTCTGGCAGCGGTGGGCGCCTGGATCCCTTCGCTGCGTAGCCGCTCCTGGCCGGCTGTCCTTGCCGGTTCCGCTAGTCTGGCTGGTCTGTCCCTGCTGTGCTGGTACAATCCATCGCTGCGGATGCAGCCCTTCGGCGCCTGGAATGCCGCCCCCTGGGGGGGCTCTGTGCTTGCGGCATCGGCCCTGGTGTCCGGCGCCCTCTGGGCCTTCATCATGGACCATGACAACCTCCTCGCCCGCTCGGTGGGCCTTACATCTGCGGCGATCGTCGTTCTGAGCGCCGTCATGCCAGTCTACCATCTGGGCGAACGACACATTCCATTCGTTTCCGCCTTAGTCGCATTGGGAGAGGGCAAAGTGGGCACGGGAATCGCAGCCCTCACCATCTGGATTGCAGCCGGTGTCTCCGCCGTCGCCCTGACCGTTATGCAAAAAACAATGGTACGGTGGCTGTGGGCCGTGGCAATCGTGCTCCTTGCAACCAGTCCCCTCTTCGCCGTCCTGTCGGGAACGCACGGTCCTATGGGGATCATGCTCCTCGCCCTGACAGAAGGCGCCTGGATGCTCCTGGTCGCATGGTGCGCTGCGAATCTGCTGATGAAGCCTCCTTCGACATGGACGCTTTCCATGGAGTCACTCTCTCGATGGTCGATGGGCCGGGAAAAGGACGACAAAACGGCCGCACAAGGAGAGTCGCTGTCGGATGACGCCACCTCGGCATCCACAGCATGGTGGCAGGAGTCCCTTCCCTTTTGGATCGGGGCGGCCGCCCTCTTGGCTGGTTTCGTGGCCCTGGAACTCCAGGCGATGGGCTACACGGCCACGGACGAAAACATCTACTACTACCAGGCCATGCTGCTCGCGCACGGCAAGCTGCCCTACCGCGACTTCTTCTTTGCCCATCCTCCCGTGCATCTCCTCATTCCAGCATTCCTGTTCCGCCTCTTCGGTTTCCACATCCTGCTGGCCAAAATGATCTCGATGGGTGCCGCCCTCGTATCGGGCATCATGGTGCTGCTCATTGGAAAGAAGCTCATCGGTCGGATCGGAGCCCTCGTGGCCCTGGCCCTCTACGCCTATTCCTTCGCCGTGCTGAACGCAGCAGTCAACATGACGGGCATCAACCTGACGGTCATGTTCGTCATGACGTCGGTCTACGCGCTCGTGTCTGGTCGGCCTCTGGTCTCTGGCCTGCTCATGGGCACGGCTCTATCGACTGGCTTCTACTCGGCGGCAGCAGCAGCAGCGCTCATCATACTGACCTTCACTCGGAGCAACCGGTTCGGCGTCGCATACGCAATAGGGCTGCTCGGCGTCTGGGGCACGTTCAATCTGGTGTTCTATGGCCTGGCAGGCTCTGCTTTCTTGAATGGCGTATACCGATATCACGGAAAAAAACGGCCGATGGACCCGCGCCACATGACCTACCTGGAAGGCCCGATTCACATGATCAAGGCGCTGTTCTACAACGTCTACGTTCTCATGAGCGGAAAGTCCCTCAAGAAAACCAGCTTCTATCATGGACACATGATCTGGACGACCCTGCTGGCCCTACCGATTTGGCTGGCGGTGAAAATACGATTGCTTCCGAGGACCGGATTGGTCGGTCCGGCCCCAGAACGACCCTGGGCCGATTTTCTGAAACGCTGGTTCCGACTCGATCACCAGACCAACCGCAAGAATGGATGGACGAGATTCCAAAACCTGGCGGGCGCACTCTTCTGGAACGACTCCGATGGAACCATCGCCATCTTGTGGCTCGTGACCGCCGCCCTCGTCGTGGAATTCAGCATGTTCCACCGTCTCTACTCGTTCTACTTCGTGCTCTGGTATCCGCTCATGGCCATCCTGACGGCATACAGTCTCATCAGGCTCCTCTCCGCCTGGCTGGCCGTTCCATCATCATCCGCTCTTCACAAAGACGAGCCGAAAGCGTCGAAAGGGAGCAAGACCGGAAAAACACAGCGGTCCCACCGCGCATCGGCCAAGTCTGGCGTCGGCGCTGTTATCGGCGGATATCGATCCCGACTCTTGTGGTCGACAGCCGTGCTGACCTTTCTGGTCAGCCTCTACCCAAGTTGTGAAAATTGGGCGCAACATGTCCACAAGTCGGAATTCCGCCGCAAGGGACAGGTTCTGCATTATGCCTGGCACAAGCCCATGGTCGCCGACGCCCTCAGTCCTGCTGTCAAAGCTCTATTCTGGGAAGACCATCGGGTCCGCGCCGAGAGCGTCCCTGGATTCCGGCAATTCCTCTGGAACAAGAAGCGCCACTTCGTCTCGGCACCGACCATCGCAGCGTACATCCACGACCACACGACCCCAGACGAAACCATTGTGGGGGCGTCCGCGATTGCCCCGTTGCTGGCACTCCTCGCCCATCGCCATATTGCCGCGGAAATCGTGGACACGAACACCAATCGTTTCCTCGCCGGCCTCCTCACCGAGACAGGATTCTACGAGAAGGTCTGCCACACGAAACTTGCCTACATCGTGTCGGCGCCCCGCTCCTTCTTTTCCTGGCGTAAGATGCGCTATCATCGGCGATTTCTGGATTCCTTCCAACTGGAAAAGCAGTTCCTGGATCCCCAAATCCTCTACGGACGCCCCTTTCCCATCCTATTGCTGCATCGAACGAGCACTGGCGGCCCGCCCTACTGTCGATTCAAAGGTGGATTCCGCATGCCCCGACGACGACGACGGCGCCCCTGACGCTCACGCGTTCTCGCCAGAACCACGTGCAGCGTTCATGTCCGGTGGCATGTAGGGCAACTCCAAAACAAAGACGGCACCGGAACCAGGCCGACTCTCCACTCCGATGCGCCCTCCGTGACTCCGCACGATGCCATCACAGATGGCCAGGCCCAGACCAGTCCCCTTCCCGACTCCCTTCGTGGTGTAGAACGGCTCAAAGAGCTTACTGATATTCCCATAGGGGATCCCAGACCCACTGTCCTTGAACACGATCTGAACGCCATCTTTCATGTTTCTGGTCCGGATCACAATCTTGCCTGGACCATCGATGGCATCCACCGCGTTCTGAAGGATGTTCATGAACACCTGATTGATGTGCCCCACGTTGCACATTACTGGCTTGAGCGGCTCGATGTCCAACTCCACCTCGATCCGATCCTTGATGACCGAATGGAGCAGGTTCAAGGTCGCATGGATTCCAGAAACGAGGTCTGCTTCGGCCATCTGACCGGCCCCGGCACGACTGAATGTCTTGAGGTCCCGGACGATGGAGGCCGTTCTCTCAGCGCCGTACCGAATGCTGGCCAGCAACTTTGTGGCATCCCGCATCAGGTAATCGTATTCGATCTCATCCTTGAAGGCGTTGACCTTGGCCTTGGTCTCCGGATCATCGGGCAAGAGTTCCTCGTAACGTTTCACGAGGCTGAACACATTCTGGAAATACTCTTCGACGAAATCGATGTTCCCATAAACGAAATTGATGGGATTGTTCAGCTCGTGCGCAATCCCGGCAACGAGCCGCCCAAGTGACGACATCTTCTCCTGATGCACCAGCATGGCCTGGGCGGCCTTGAGGTCTGCATTTGCGGTCCGCAACTCCTCGGTCCTGACCCCCACCACCCGCTCGAGATCCTCTTTGGCCTCCCGCTCTCGCTCCAGGAGGAGTTTGTAGTTCCTTTGAATGCGCGCATCGGCCGTCACGTCGCGATACGTTTCAAGAAAGAGCCCATGACCGAGAGGAGTTGCAGTGACAATGAGCGTCAGGTGCTCACCGTCGCCACGCACAGCACCGATTTCATCCATACGCACCGCTCGGCCGAGATGCGCCGTGGCCTCCAATGCGCAGTCCTTGTGGCAAATGTCGAGCCCGAAAATTTCGAAACACGGACGCCCCTCGTCAGCCGCCCTCTTCAGCGCTCGACGACGTTTACCCGAATAATGGAGGTAGGCGTCATTCCAGTAGACGACTGTCCGATCCCTCCTGAGAACGACCGCAGCATCCGCCAGTCCGTCGAGAAGTTGACGAACCACATCCGGCAGGGCAACGTCTGATTCCAAACCAATTTCAGGGGGCATCACACTTGTGCAACAAAGGCAAAATACCGTTCAGGGATGTCATCGAATTCGAGAAGATTCCCACAATGTTGACACCGAAATTCGGGAACGTGCTTGGGATCCCGATCATGAAAATGCACGTCCACATCAAGGAGGACATCAACCTCCACGTCGCAATGTTCGCACAAATACGGGGCAAAAAACGTTTTCACGACGGCTTCACCCCGAAAATTGTAGATCATATTCAACTGATTGACGATCGTCGGGCTGCAACGAACGAACTCCATTTCCTCGACATTCGGAAGATTGCGAACGAAGTTCACCCACTCACGTACACCGGCCGAGTTGATCCGTCGAACATCGGCCAAATCCAAGGTCACACGCCCCTTCATATCCGAAGCCAACTTCACGAGATTGGCATTCTCATCCACCTCGCCCCGAAGGCTCACCCGGATCAGGCCGTCCGGGCCTGCCTCGACCTTCCAGGTCAAGGCCTGACTACCACCGCCTGCTGACATGGGTACCACGGCAGCAGATTCTCTTCCGTTTGGATTCACATCAACGTCCATGAACACGTCGCCTCGCTTACATTCCTACTCCTACGGTCGCCAATAGTATTTTTGCACGTCTTGTAAGGAAAAGTCCATACCGAAACGCAAGCGAAGAACCGAAGCCCCCGAAAACCGGACAGGGCGAGGCCTCACGGACGCCATGGAGAAGTGTCTGCGCCCAAATCGACAACTGTAGCCACCAGCGCCCCCCCAGCCACCGACACCGCCGGCACCGTACCCTCGAACAGCAGCCCGCACCTTGGAGACCAATGCCCCCGGCAGGCTCCTGCGAACGAGCACGAACCCGGCGTTGGGCACGCTCCCGGCAGAAAACACACGCGACAGGCCACCTCCCATGGAAGTGGGGGCGAAAACGGCGTCCGCCGATCCGCCACGTACAGCTGCCACAGCCGAAGCGAGATCGGGAGCTCGCTTCACCCTCGAAAAGAACTTGCTCACGGCAATCTGGCCATAAAACATGCCTTCTGCAAAGCTCGTCTCAGCCCCCGAGGCTTGGGCAACGATGAGTCTCTTGCCACGCAACCCCATGACACCACCCGACGATCGTGCAAACAGGGCCCAGGAAGCACGAGACCCACCGCCCATCCTGCCGGTGAGCAAAACACGCAAACGGCCCCGGTGTCGACAGAGATAAATCGGATCAACCACCGCAAAATCCAGTCGCCCAAGACTACCTCCGAAAGAGCCGGAGCTGCCAAACGCTCTGCCCTTGGTGGGAATGCCCGTGATGTTCGCGACGTGCTTCGCCACGCGATTGATGTACCCCCAGCGGGCGCCGCTTCCACCGAACTTCGCATTCGGGCAGTAAATTCCAAGCACGAGTTGCGTCACGCCCCCCGGTGTTTGGGCCCGCGCATCATCCGGCCTCACAGCAAACGCCACGACGAGAACGGCGATGCCTCCCAACAAAATCGCCAGCAACCCCGCCGACGACGATCTGAACTGAGCATTCATCACATCCACTCCGTTCGTCCTCTTGCCTACTTGAATCCAAACAGCTTCTGCTTGACCTGAATCCTCTTACGCACCTCGGCGCCCCCACCTCCCCGAGCCACGCACTTCTTGTAAAACTCATACGCCTTGGCAGGCTGCCCGATGTTGTCGTAATGCGCACCAAGGTTGCACCAGGCCTGGGGAGGCATTCCTCCTGAGCGCCACATCCGAATCGCCTTCGCCACGTGCCCTGCCCGGTACAGGGCCAGAGCCAAATTATGGCGGGCCTCCCGGGACCCTCCATATCGCGCAGCCGCCCTCAACGATGCAATGGCTTGCTTCAAATGCCCGCTTCGCAGCATATTCGTGGCGTCGTACTCGTTGCAGGAGCGCAGAATATCCTGGATCTTCTTTCGTAACGTCCCCTTAGCCCGCCGGGCAAGTTTGCGAAAAGATGTCGCCGCATAACCGTACCGTCCCTGACGATAGGCCGCATAGACCTCGAAAAACTTCAGACCCAACTTGTCATAAGGCGGTTTTAGGACCTTTCGAAACACCCCCCCCTTTCCGATGGCTCGAAACAACGCGGTGGCCTTTCCCCATTTTGCCACGTCGACATAGGCCATGGCCAACAGGAAACGAACCATGGCTGCCTTGGTTCCCGTCAGGCCCTTTGCCTCCTGGATCGCCGGTTCGAGATACGCGAGCGCCGCATCGCCTTTTCCGGCCTCCAGGAGGCGACTACCAAGAACGAGCGAAAGAGCCACGAAGTCTCGTCGAGCCACGAGATTCGACCGCTTGTCGACACGCGTATTGATGATAGCCTGCTTCAGTTGCGAAATGGCGTCGTCCAATTTTCCCTGCCTGGCCAACAGCACCGCAAACTCCGTCTGGACATCGCCGAGCACCACGCCTCCGATACGATAGGCCGCCTGCCGAGCCCGAATGTAGCTCGCCCTGGCGTTGTTGAGTTGCCCCTGCTCGAGGTAGATTCGCCCCAACAATCGATTGACCACCAGATCCCGCGGCACTTTGCGAAAACACCGTTCGAGAAAGGCAACCGCCTTGCGAGGTTGGCCCGACAGGAGATACAACAAGCCAAGATTGCGCAGGGTCATCAAGCGTCTCGGATCCAACCCATAGGCATCTTTGAGAAGCGCCAAAGCAGCTTGCCGATTGTGAGCCTTGAGCAGGTCCCCTGCCTTCCGATTCATGGCGGCGACCAGACCGTTTCGCGCCATACTGTTCTTGCCATGCGACAATGCGTGGGCCTTCCGGTACGACGTAATGGCATCTTCGGTCTTGCCCATGAGGAACAGGGCGTTCCCCTGAAGGGCCCAACCCGCCACGGCCTTCGGCCGAGCGGCTGTCAGTCGCCGCAGATATCGGGCAGCCGCCGCATACTTCTTTGTCTTCAGATAGGCTTTGCCCAATGCTTCGAGGAGTTCCGGGTTGTCTCCCGCCCGTGGAAGCGTCGTTTCTAGCACCCGAATGGCCTTGCCATACATTCTGAGGCCGATGAGTGCCGATGCGTACTTCACGGCAGCGGGAACAGACGCGGGAGCCGACCGTACGGCTCGCCTGAAGGCGGCCAGAGCATGGCTGTACTCCTTGTAGTACAAATGGATATCACCCAGGAGGAGTCTGCCTCGCAGGCTGTTCGGTCGACGACGCAAATACTCGGTAATGGACTTGAGCGCCTGCGCCTTGCTCTTGGTCTTGAAGTAGCAGACCGAGGCGAGGTAGATGAGGCGAGGTCGACGATTCCTCAACCGGCGGTACTTCCGGAAGATTCCCAGAGCAGGCGCGCAAAAACCGCGATCGACATACACTTCGGCCAGGTCCAACTCGGCCCTCGCATACTTTGGTCTGAGCGCCAAAGACCTGAGCAGTCGTGTCTGAGCCTCGGGGTATCGGCCCAGATGCATGTAGGCCACTCCGAGCAGCCGATGCACCACGGGATCCGGGGCACTGGCAGACTTTGGCCGGTACTTCAAAAAGTTCCAAAAAGCCCCGACCGTCTTCTTCCACTGCCTCGTCTTCAAATAATGAGCCCCCAACTTGATCTGCGCCAAGAAAAGCTTGTGGTCCTGTTTGACCGCAGCCTTCAGATACCGAATCCCTTCGGCAGCATGATGGAGCTTGATCAAATGCAGACCAAGCCACTCCTGCAGATGGGCATTGTTCGAATTCGCACGCAATGCCGACCTGAGCAGGGTTACGGCTTCCTGATGTCTTCCTTGCGTATAGTAAATGGCCGCCAGATTCTCCACGGCCCCGACTAGGGACATGTCGTAGGCGAGCGCGCGCCGATACTGGGCCTCGGCCTCTTTATAATGTTTCGCCGCGTAGGCCTTGTCCCCGGCCCGAACAGCCTGCTGAGCCTGCGTCACGGTGCTCGTTCGGCCCTGAGCCAGCACCGTGCTGGACCAAATCGCTGCAAGAATCAAAGCCAGAACTACTGTCTCACGCCGTCGCATCTGATGACTCCCCATTGCCGTCCTTCCCCGTCGGACTCTCAGCTCCCTGCGTACTCTCAGATCCCTGGAGATCTGCATCTTCAGCTTGCCTCTTCCTCGGAACAGAAGGAGCCTCGCCCGGTGCATAGATCCGGCCCACCACCATGGTGATATCGTCTTTTCTCGGCATGGAGCCGAAAAACTCGTTGGCTTCATGCACCACTGCGTCCCGCAACGGACCCACGGTTTCGTTGCGAGCCCGCCTGATGGCCGCTCGGAACCGCTTTTCTCCGTATTCTTCGCCTCGCTCATTTTCACATTCCACGATACCATCTGTGTACCAAACGAGAATATCGCCGGGCTGTACCTTTTCCGTCTTGGACTCATACGTGGATTCCACCAGGTCGCCCAGTCGGTTTCCTCTCTTCATCAAGACGCTGAACCGCCCCTTTCCATCCACTTCCCGATACAAATACGGAAAATTGTGCCCCGCGTTCGCATACGTAATGGTCAACGCCTTGAGATCCACGACCGTGACGAAACAGGTCATCACGAACTGACGCTTCGCACTCTCGTAGATGGCCTTGTTGAGGATCTCCATGAGATAGGTCACGGACAAGGAATTATCCTTCACAAAACGCAGCGTGTCCACGGCACTCTTCGCCGTCGCCGTGATCATAGCCGAAGGCACGCCGTGTCCCGTGACGTCCCCAATGATGATCAACACTTTGTCATCGACGATGTCGAAGAAACTCCACCAGTCCCCTCCGCATTCCGTCGCAGGTTCGAAGAAACCGGCAAGTTGCAGGACGCCGTTCTTGTCCACGACCTCGTTACTGGGAACCAGGGCTTCCTGGATGGTTCGTGCCACTTCCAGTTCCTTTTCCATGGTGGCCTTGGTGGCGGTCTCGTGGAGCAGGACCACGAGTTGATCGGCCATGAAATTGAAATTCTGAGCCAAAAGTCCAAGCTCGCCGCCGGTATTGACGGCCACTCGTGATTCCAAGTCACCTCGGGCGATCAAGGCCGCACTGTCCGCCAACCGCTTTACGGGTCGCGAAATACTCACGCCCTGAACAATGGCCAAAAGGGCACCGACGAGAAGGAACAATGCGCCCACCATGGCCGTTCGAATGAAGGCCTTTCGCGATTCACGGACTTTCCTTCTGGTCAACTTTCCGACCATATCGTCGAGTTGTTTCAAGCTGTAGACCAGGACGACCGCCCCGACGTAGACACCTTGCGAAATGAGCCGTTCCGCATTGACCATGACACGCATGCCATGAAACGACTGAACCTTCCCCGCCACCCGCATAGGAGACACCTTGCCCGATGGCTTTTTCGGAATGATCCTATGGGGCACGAGCTGTTTGCGAACCGGATCCAGCAGGAAATTCTGGGCCACTTTGTTCGAAACGCGCTTGTTTTCCTTCTCATCGGCAGAGGCAACGATCTTGCCCGCCGAGTTGGCAATCCAAATGTACAAAATTCGTGGGTCACGTTCGCGAATGGGAACCACGAATTGCTGCACTGCAGCCCAATTCTCTTCCTGCATGGCTGCTTTGCTCGGTTCTGCAAACGCAATGATCTGTGCGGCGGCGGCATCCTTGATGCTCTTTTCATATGTCTGACGCTGCCGCTCCGTGGAATCACCATAGACCTTGGTCACGTTCCGATAGTTCAGATAGGCAAACAACACGATGACGAAGGCCAGCAACCCCATCGTCGTCACAATCATCTTTGCACTAATGGACATACCTCGTGCCATGGTCATACACCTCAATACCTAGAAAAGTCGGTCACGATTGTCTCAACATCCGGGGCTGCATCTATCAAAACAGGCGGCAGCTTTTCATGGAAATAAGCTCGACACGCGCCTTCCTCAAGCCTTGACAGCCTCGCGAGCAGGGTCGCTGCCTAGCAACCCATTATCAAACGAACCTCATCGCCACATCCAGCGGGCCAAGTCCAGTACCCCACTCACTGTGGCGATATTACGGACGATACCGGCAAAGGTCAACGGCTATCGGGCACCCACTTAGAAACGATCCAAGATTTGGAGACCAAGCAGTGGTATGGCCCCAAGGAAGGCTGGCAGAACGACGGTGCCCTGCTCCGTGACCATGAATCGTTCCTAGGCCCCCATCGAACCGTCTACCTTTTGACTTTTGGACGCGCGGATCGTAGATATGTCTCACTAGAACTGATTCGGATTTGGAAGGTGTGGACGATATGGACTTGATCGAAACCTTTGCAAAATTCAGTGACGTCATCATCGACGCCTACTATATCGTGGACAAAGAAGGTCATATCCTAGCATTCAACCGTATGTTTTACGGTCTCTTCCCGAGAAATATCGCTAGAAAACTCAAGGGGAAGACGCTCGGGCAAGTGATGGAAATCGAACGGGACATCGGGGCCGAATGCATGGACGCAGGCCGCCACGTCCGCCTCGATGAAATCGTCGGGAAGCCCAAGGAGTCCGAAGACGCCATCAACATGATCATGAGCGGTATTCCCCTCCGCGATGACAACGGAACCATCACCGGGGCGCTCGTCATTCTCCGAAACGTCACTGACGAAGCCATGGTGCAGATCAAGTACCAAGAAATGCTGGAAACGGAGGCACGAGAACGAGAACGTCTCGTCGAGAAAGTTCAGGAACGGACCAGACAACTCCTGTCCAGCAACGAGGCCCTCCTTGGGGTCCAAAAAGAACTCGTGGATTACAAAAAAGAACTACTTCTGTAGGTTCCTGCAGCCGAACCAGCCTCCAACAATCCCAGGACGACAGCCGCTGAATCCGACCCATGGCCCTTGCTGTTCATGCCAAAAATCACGTAAGCGAGCATGACGATAGCAACGAGCAGGAGAATGGCCACCACGATCAGGACGAGATTCGTCTTGGCGGAACGTGGAGCCGGAGCCATCGGGGCCGAGTTCCCACCGTGCCCCGGACGTGATTGTTCAATACTGGACAAAGAAGGAAGAGATGGAAGCGACGGCACCGACGGAAGGGACGGTAACGACACACTCGAAACCTGCGACCCAGTCCGACTCCGCGACGAACCCACCGAAGAAAAACTCGACGACTTCCGAGTCTTGACCCGACCTCCGCCGGATCCGTCGTCCTCGGCCAATTCCGAAACGACCTTGGTCACATGGGCGTCGACGGCCCCTTTGTGCGCCGTCGAAACGAACGCGAAATACGACTCCTCCATGTCATCGAAATCCATCACACCATCGCATTCATCGCAACGGCAGATGGGAGCCTTGGGCTCATCCATGCCGGCCACATCATCCATGTCCACGAGGAGGACTTTTTCGAGATCGCAGGCCGGACAAAAATACGGAGCATAGAAGCTCTTGACGATGCCGTTTCCGGTGAAGTTGTTGACCAGGTTAATCTGGGCGACAATGGCTGGACTGCACTCCACCAAGACCACCTTGGACCCCTTCTTCTCCAGCTTGTTCAACCAATTCACCCAGTCGCGAACGCCACAGGAATTGATCCGCTCGATTTCGGACAGATTGATGACCGCAGACCCCGGCCCGACACTGTCCAGAATGTCGAACAACTCATTGTCTTCATCAATGACCCCCGACAGTTTTAGGTAGGTCACATCGTCACGCTGTTGAATCGTAGCCTGAAATTTCTGATTCATGGGACCTCTGCTGTCACAAAAGCGCCGCGTATTTGGTTAGCATGTGCTGTTGACATATGATGCAATACTATCCACAAAAACTCTTGTTGTCCAGAAGCTCACTGGTGCGGTTCCAGACACCGACACAACTGGCTAAGGAGGCTGTTCAAAATAGGGTTGCCAATTTGGGGCGTCGAGGCACCCGTCTGGCACGAAGCGACGAGGGCGCGTACCGGGTGGTACGCAACCGAGGAGCGACAAAGCCAGACGGGATGAATCGGCGTTCCAGATGGCAGATTCATTCTGACCAGCCTCCTAATTCTGCACCGGTTTCTGATCCGGCTCGGACGAAAGTGCCACGATGGCCCTGGCCTGGTCGGGGCCAATATAATATGGAAGCAGTTCCCACGCCCCATCCACGCCGTAAACAAGTGCCAGATTCTGTCCCGATTCGATGACCATTTCTTCGGCCTGCATCAAAGCCATGGCTTTCAACGCTAAAACTATGTCATCCAAAAAGGCAAGCGCCAGTCGCTCGGTACTCCGATCCACGTCCCGCATCCACTGCCTTGGGCTGGCAAGAAGCATGTCTTCCCCGGCGGCGAGAGCAATCCGATCCGCAGCCTTGTGCTCCTTGCGAGGCAGTGCATCGAGGAACTCCACAACTTGAGGAAGACGCTTCTCTGCAGGCACCGCAATCCCCAAGAGCAGTTGCCCGACTTCGTTGCGTTCTTTCGGGCCGAGACGCCCCAACACGGTCAGTCCGAATCGCTCGTACGCAAGTGCTTTGGCCAAAGCAAAACGCACGATCCCAATGTCGCCCGAGACGAACACACGATCGAGCACGACCTGAACCCGTTCTCCTTTGGTCATCAGCGACAGACGCCCGGGAACATCTTCCGCGACAAACACGTCCGCGCGATCCTTCCAACCAAATGCATTGAGAAGCCACCGAGTCTCCTCGACGAAACCTGGCACTTCCGCATCCGTATATGGAACGTGATTCTTGCCAATGTACGTCACGGGGTAGATCAGGTCGACGCCCCCCCGGATCGCCCGAAACAGATTCTCGAACGGTCCTGAAAATCGAGATGCAATCTGGGTCACCTCGTCGCTGACGCGCAAATGAGGCATCGCCTCCATGCTCGGCCGCACCGTGGCTGTCGCCTGCTCTGGAACGTCCCCGGAACGTCCGAGCAACAGCATGACGTCCCAGGCTCGGCGCACGGCATCCCACTGTTCTTGGGTCGCCCAGACAGAGGCAAGCAGTTGAATCGCCAGAACGTTCGCCGGCTCCTGCTCCAAAGCCGACAGCAACTGTTCGATCGCGGCGGCGGACCCATCCTTGGTCCGAAGATACAATCGGGCCAGGCCTATCCGATCATCGACCTTTCCGCGATCGTCGGCCACGATGGCGCGCAATTCGCCGATGGCCGCATCCAGGTTACCGCTTTCGGCCTGGAGGCGCGCGAGGGCACGGCGCAATTCCAGCGCTTCTTCGAACCTGCCAACCTCTTCGGCAGACACTGACGAGGACGACAACAGAGACTCCGCCTGACGAATATCTCCCTCACGAAGATACCGTTCTCCCAACGCAATGACTGGAGGTGGGTATCCCGGATTCAGATCAGCCGCCCTTCTGTAGCTCAAGCCAGCTTTTCGAGCATCTCCCATGGCCTCGAAAATGCGGCCCTGGTAATAGTAGTATAGCCCCAAGTCTTCCGGCGGCGCCGTATGCGCAGGATCCGCCGCTACTTCGATCAATTCCGCGCAACGCCGCTGGGCCTCCTGGAGCCGACGCTGAAGCACCAACTCCTGAGCCAATCCGTAAAGCGCATCCCGACTCCGAGACTGAAGGCGAAGGGCTCTGAGAAACAACTTCTCAGCCGCCCTCGTGTCCATGGCACCCTCGGACATGATGCCGCCGGCACGAACGAGAGCCTGCACCCGATCGTCCTGAGACACCCCAGAACGCCGTACGAATTCCTCGAGCAACTTCACGGCGTCCGACCAACGTCTCAACCGATACAGCAGGTCCACCATGGAACCAAGAACACTCAGGTCGCCAGGCGCCAAGGTAACGGCCTGTCGATAGGAAGATTCGGCCTCGTCGATCTGGTATGACTGCTCCTGGAGAGCGCCTCGCGCCACCAAGATACGGGCCTGAGCCTCGGGCCACGCCATGCGTTTGTATCGGTGGTCCAATTCCTTGAACACATCTTGATACTCATACGCCGAGGGGTGACTGCGACACAGCGCGGTCAACGCATCCAACGCGGCCAGATTCTCGGGCCTGGCATCCAACGCGGCCACGTAATTCTCCGCCGCCGCTTGAAAATGCCGCGTCTTCTCGGCCACGACGCCACGTTTGCGATAAAATTCGCTTCGCTCGGCCGGCTCTCCCTCCCGCATCGCCTTCTGTCCGAGCAATGAAGCCAATTCGACAGCCCGGGACCAATTCTGCGAGTCGAATGCCATGTCGAACAGGGCACGCACAGCAGGAACGGATTCAGGATCCAGGTTTCGTGCGGACTCGAAATAGCGGCGTGCCTTCTGGGAATCGCCCAAGCCATCCAGGTAGACCTTCCCGATCTGGGCGAAGACACCGGCCTTTTCACGAGGTTCCTGCCACAGCTTCGTCTCCAATTCGAGGGTCTCCAAGACCCTCTGCCATTCCTGCTTCCTGAGATAGAGATCGCGAAGCCCGTGGACGGCAGGCAGACAGGACGGCGAAGTCTTGATGGCCGCCTTATAATACCGAATGGCGTCGTTCTCCTTGGAGAACTTTGCCTCCATGACCGAACCGCATTTGAAGTAGAGCAGCGCCTTGGAATTCCGGTCGCCCGTTTGCCGTATTTGCTTTCGAGCCACGTCCACGAACTCGGCCCAACGCTCGGTCGCCTCGTAGATGCGAGCAAGCGATTCGAGCGCTTTCACATTATTCGGATCGAGTTCCAACCCCTGCTTGTAGGCATCCACGGCCCGTTGTGCGTCCTGGAGCCCTTCTTCATAAATCAGACCGAGCCGCAGATAGCGAGCCACCCGAATTTCTTTCTCAGCCGGGCGCTCCAGCTTCATCAAAAGAATGTTCGCCAATTCCTCCCACAACCTGTTCCGTTCATAATGGCGTTCCAGGGCGTCGAGTGCCTCGTCGTCACCCGGCGCATCCTTGAGCAGGCCCGCGTAGTACTCTGAAGCCCGCTTCTGATCGTTGAGTTTTCCCGCCGCTACCCGAGCGGCTCTCCGGTAGGTCTCGGCCCTCTTTTTTGGATCGTCGAGAAGACTGATACGATAGTCATAGCCCGCCATGAGGCCTTCCCAGTCGCCTTCTTCCGAGAAAATAGACTCGAGAAACTTGACCGTCCTGTCCTCATTGGGATCAAGCTCCAGGACCTTGAGATACGATGCCGCAGCCTCACCCGGCTGGGACATATACTGCAATTGGAGCT
This sequence comes from Deltaproteobacteria bacterium, assembly GCA_021162935.1. Classification (GTDB taxonomy): domain Bacteria; phylum Myxococcota_A; class Polyangia; order HGW-17; family SLPX01; genus JAGGXR01. Next base: position 43,521 of record JAGGXR010000063.1, on the reverse strand, counting down.
GCCCACGGCGGGCATAGAGATCCGCCAGTCGATAGGCCCTGCTACCCTGCTGTTCCACCAACTCGATGGCACGATTGTAGAGGTCCAACGTCTCCTTCCATACCTTGAGCTTGTAACAGAGACGCTCGACAGCCGTAAAAGCATCCCGGTGAGCGGGGTCGAGCTGGAAGGCACGGATATACGTCTGCAGAGCGCCCTCGTCGTCCCCTTTCTCCTCTCGAACCTTTCCCGCCCGGACGAGCAGGGACACCTGCATGTCGCGGTCTCGACTGGACCCAGCAATCCGTTCCAGGACATCCAGTTCATCCTTGACACGCCCCAGTCGGCCATACAGGTCGGCCAATCGAAGCCAAATATCTTCATTGGCTTCTCCATCCTTGTCGACCTGTTCCAGAACGGAAACCGCCTCCCCAACCTGCCCAAGACGGTCCGCCAACACGTCGGCCAATCTCCTGCGCACCTTCAGGGCACGTTTCTTGTCGTCGGAAAGGACCTGGACCTCTCTCTTGAGCGCCTCGGCCAGATCCTCCCAGCGCTCCTCCCGACTCAAGTACTTTTCGTAAACCGCAGCAACCTCACGGTCCCCGGGGTTGGCGACGAACGCCTTCTTGTACCAGGTCAATGCATCATCGGGCTGACCGAGCTGTGACTCATAGACGCTGGCGATGCGCCTCGCAAGCTCAGCCACCTCACTCACATCTCCAGTCTCCTCGATGCGCTTCTCCGCCACCTCGATGAGTTCGTCCCACTGTGACAGACGTTCGAATGCATTGAGCAACATGGTGACCCGATCAGCATTTGCGGGCACCTTGCGAAGCGCGTCGATCAGGTCCGCCCAACGCCCTTCTCGTCGGCAGAGGCGTTCAAGCCCATTGAGGGCTTTGTCATGCTCAGGATTGATCTCGAGCGCGGTCCGATAATGGCCAAGAGCCTCGCTCGTATCCATGTGCTGTCTCAGAACGAGCCGCGCTGCCTCGACATGGAGATCCGCCGCGTGTTCCTCGTCCCGCTCCAGCAGCAGCTGAACCGATTCGAGCAATTCCGGCCATCGACGCTGTCTGCGGTAGATGTCACTGAGATCGGTCAGAACATCCATCTGGCTCTCGTCCACATCCAATGACCGAACAAACGCCTTTTCGGCGGCCTCATCGTCGCCATGTTCCGCATAACTACGACCGATTTCAGCCCACAAGACGGCGGCACGGAAGCTGCCCTCGAGCAACGTCGCAGCCTTGTGACGAAGCTGCAGCCCCCGTTCGAAATCCTCTCTCTTGTCGGCCAGCAACGCCATTTCATGGAGGACAGCCGGATCGTCCGGGGTCAACTCCAGCGCCTTTTCCAGACTCTTTTCGGCCAAGTCGGTGCGGTCGGTGTGCATCCCGGCAACCCGAGCCAGAGTTCGCAGGGCATGCACCTTGGCGGCCGTGGACCTAAGAAGATCTCCGACCATTTCGAGCCGCTCGATCGCCGCATCCCATTGCCCCCAACGGCGATAGAAAACCGCCAAGGCCATGGAAGCCACCGGCTCCGAAGAGTCCGCATCCACGGCCTGCTTCAACAAGCGCTCGGCCTCCATGCCGTCCTCGACCCGCAGGGCAGACAGCCCTGCGGCCAGCGACCATATCGACGACCACCATTTCCCGCTGTCCCCATCCCCTTGCTGTATGGCGCAGCCAGCAAGCGTCTCGCACAACGTCCGCACCTGGTCCGCGTGATGGAGCCGCCATTCGACCCGAACCCGGTCCAACAGGTCCTCAAACGAAGGATCCGTAGTCCCAAAGAATCGAAGCGCCTTGGCCCGCTCCGGGTCGGAGACCTGAAACTCGACGACATGTGCCGCCCAACGGGCGTAATGATGCTTCCCCGTGCGTTCCGCTGCTGCTTCGAACAGATCCGCCAGCCCAGCAACGTCGCCGCGCCTGGCCAGGATTCGCTCCAACATCGCAAGAGCCTGTGCTCCATCCTTCAGGTCCGCAAGCGCCTGACGAGCGAGTGTTTCCACCTCTTCGTCAGTCGAATAGGAGCACTCCGCCAATTCCGCAGCTCGAAAACGATAGACACCGCTCCAGGACGAACCGGTCAGTTCATCTGCCAATTCAGAATAGAAGCCAGAAAGTTCCTTCCACTGGGCTCGCTCCACGGCGACCGCACGGCGCGACTCTAACGCGAGACACCGCCCCCAACGGTTCTCGGATTGCGCCAATGACTCCAGCATCTCGGCCGTTCGATCCAGGGCCCCCTGTTCCCGGTGCCATTGGGCAAGGAGATACCGCACCACGTTTGCCTCGGACATCTCCTCGGGCACGTCCCCCAATAGCTCCAACTTCTTTCCCAAAAGGCAATCGACGCCCACAGCGGCAGGAATCCGCAGCGGCGGACGGACGAAGTTCAACTCCCACAACCGTTCCAACACCAACCTGGTCATCGCCTCCGTCGAGGAGTCATGCTCATCCGCCCCCTGCAGCGTATCGAGCATTTCCCGCAGGATACGCATGGATTCCTCGCGGTGTTCCTCCACGTCGCCAACGATCGTCGCCAACCTGAAATGCCCCGCCATGCCTCCATGTTCCGATAAATGCCGCATGAGGGCCTTGCGGTCCTTGGCCATTTCAAGCGCCAAGGTGACCAACTCGTTCAGGGATTCATCGAACGGTCCCCCAAACATATGCTTCGAACGAGCTGCTGTCTTTTGCCAATCCTGCTCGACGAAGGCGAAGGTCTCGGCCGCCGCCAGCGTACACGAAGAAATACTCGCACAAACGCCTTCGGACACGGATAAATCGAGCAAACGACGCAACCCGACCCTGTCTCCTGCCGCCAACAACAAACTTCTCTTGAACAGGTATCCATCGGCCGACAGCGACTCGATCTCATCCAGATAGCGAAGAGCGGCATCCAGGTCCTCGAACAGGATCCAACAGATCACTGCCAATCTCAGATACAACGCCTCACGACGGTCTCGATCAGGGAACTCCCGTGCTTCCCGCGCCAGCAAAGCAGACACTTCCATCATGTCCGCCTCGATGCTGCGCTCCTGTATGGCCTTACCTTGGCCGATCCTTCTTTTCTCCATGTCTCCCCTCTTCAGGGCTGATGCATCAAAAAACTACAACAATTCACCAGAATCACAACCACGAGGCGAAGCGTGCCATCTATCTGTGGCACCAGGCACGATTCCTTGTCAGCCACATACCCCGACGCCCGATGCGCCAACAGACATTCACATGCTCCCGATAGGTCACCAGGGCACCATATCTCCGTTCTGCTCCGGCCACAACCATGAAGCAAACGATTCCAGGGTATCTCGCAAAAATCAGCATGCATGCAAGTCATACGTCAACGAGCCAGCAATTCGATGGGGGCCGATGCCATCAACCGACCGGACTCATAACCCGTATTTCCACCGACCGAGCCCAGTGTTTCCCATGACCGGCCAGAAACCGAAGTAAAAAACGACAAAGATACGCAAAAAGACGGCGAAAAAAAGTTGAGAAATAGTAAAAATGCAGGTAGACTGAAAATTGATGAAGTCTCCTATGAAAATGATCGATACGTGTGTCTGCGTCACCAATGACGTCAAGTTGCGCCGTATGGTCCGCAGAACGCTCCAGGCCACCGGAACGCAAGTGACCTTCGCTGACTCATGTGATGACCTGTCCAACCTCAGTAAACTTCACCCCGCCATCATCATCGTGGATCAACAGTCGGCGGACACGGACGCCGTGACCAAACTCATGGCCTCGGTCACCTGGCCTGCCAATCTCCTGCTCGTGGGTAACTGGGAACGCTGGGAGGAAGGACTGAACCTGCTCTACCAGGAGCAGTGCGACAACCTACTGTGCCGGGAAGCGCCTCTCGAAGAGGATGAACTCGTGGTCACCAGCATCAAGCTGCTTTCCCACGATATTTTTGGTTTGGAAAAATACCTTACTTGGGGAACAGTGGCCCACGAGGCTACCATTGCGACCTACGACGAAAAACGCGCGGCCGTCCAGAAAATCGCCGATTTCGCCCAATCCGTCGGCATCCGGCGACATGCCATCAGCCGAATCGAAGTGGTGGCGGACGAACTCCTCATGAATGCCCTCTACGACGCACCCGTCCTGGCACAGGGGGCGTCCAGGGCCGATCTCATGAAGCGGGCGATACCGGGAGGGGGTGCGGTAGGCTCCGAATCTGTCCTGCTCAGATACGCCTGTGACGGTCGATTCCTGGCCCTCTCGGTCCAAGATAGTTACGGCCAACTCAGAAAAAACAAGGTACTCGATCAGCTCGTCCGAGCCTCCGAAGAAAAAGGCCAGCCCCTCCGCGACCCGAATTTGGGCGCCGGCCTTGGACTCTACTTCGTCATGCAATCCGTGTCCCGCTTCGTAGCCAATGTGAAACCAGGTGAGACCACGGAAGTCATCTGCCTCTTCGACCTCCGCAAGAACGCCAAGGATCCGTACTACGACGCCCACTCTCTCCACATTTTCACCATTGATCCGGACGAAGACGCTGAAGCCATGGTTTCGACCGTCTGACGACTCACTGCCCCCCTATCCCGTCTTTTGTGGATCGAATGTCAGAAACGGGCGCCGGCAGCCAGGTGCGTGTAGACCGCGCCTCCAGGATAGTGTTTTCCAGGCGCCAAGGCGCTCTGGGGCACCGTCACGGACTTGAACCCATTGGCCACATCGCCCATCATTGTATCCAGGCTGGCCTCGATACGCCATCGACCGAACAGGAACGAAACGCCCGCGTCAAAGCCAATCTTCTCGGCATCCTCCAGGTCACGGCTGCGATACTGCAGCTTGATGGCACTGGAATCGTAAACGATTCCCCAACGCACCTGAAGCCAAGACAACGGCTGGAACTCCACCCCGGCATGCACGGCGTAGCTGTCAACCCAATCCATCTGCGTCGTCATCAAAGAACGCGGCAGATGCACCTTCTTGACGTCCACGAACAGTTCCTGAAAGCTGGAATTGTCGACCCAATCCGCCTGAAAGGCAACGAGCCACTTCGGGTTGATACGGTACGCCAATCCGAGCCTGACGCTCTGGGGAAACGGCAGCCGGACCGACGTATCATAGGTGGCTCCTCCTGCATGCAGAGCACCGTTGCCGCGAGCCGTCACATTGATGTTCGAATGATACGTGGCGCCCACCGTGAATCCGTCAAACGGCTCCACCAGGATGCCCAGCGCATACCCGAATCCCACCCCGTACATCGTGTCCAACACAGTGAATGTCTGAGCCATCCGTCCTTGGTTGCAGCTCAGCAGGTCTCCACAGCCGCGATTCACTGAAAAGAACCCGAGTCCAATCCGAAGACTCGCTCCCACATGGACCCTGCGGCTCAATTCGAGAGCCACGGCAGGAACGAACTCATACAGGCCGACCCTGGACTTGACGATCCCCTCCGTGATGGGCCGCTGCTTGTACTCGATTGCCCCCCCTTGAGACGCATAGATCCCCAAACCGAGCGCCATGTGGATGCCCTGTCCCACCAAGAACCGAGCGGACCCGAAGGCATAGGGAAGCGGAAGCGGAACGGTCGACGCCTTTTCCATCTCGCCCCCGGAAGGTTGGTACTTCCGAATGATGAAGACCAACTCCGACCCCACCAGCACATCCGATGGGATGGTCACCAAGCCAGCCGGGTTGTAAAATACGGCCGACGCATCACTCGCCACAGCCGCAAAGCCACCGCCCATGCCGGATGCCCGGGCTCCAATGCCCGTCGCCCTCGTGAAACCGCCTGCTCGGGCGGGAAAGGTCCAAAATAAAACCACCGCCAGGATAAACGATGTCGCCCCGCCCAGCAATGCCCGACGGACCGCTCCATGCGGAGCAAGGGCCGATCTGCTCTGCCGAGACGATCCGCGTGGTGACATGGTCATCGATACCTCCCGGATTTCGCCTCGTGGCATCCAAAACGCTCCGGCTGCCACTTGGTGCAACCCGCGTCCCATTGATTGCCCGCATCGTCCTCGCAGCCGTTTGGACAGCCCGCATCACGGTCGAATTCGAGACAGGTCCTTATTTGGTGATAGCAAGACGCTCCGGACGACGAACAGTAGTAGGAAACTCCGGCATCGCCGAAGACGCAACGGGTCAGCCCCTCTTCGGCCTGGCAGGTACTTTGAGCCAACCCGCCGCCATCGCCCACTGATGCATCTGGAGCAAGGCAGATCTCACTGCCGGGGCATTGGCTATTTTCGACGCAACTCCGGGACGTATCGTACTGGTCGTGACCAAGAGGACAGCCACTCCCCATGACGAGAGCGGAGACGACGAGCGACCACAAGACCGTTGTCCGCATCAGAAATCCACCTCCCTGGTAAAGGACAGGGAAACACCCCTGCGCCCCACAGATAGCGACAGAGGGACTTTGCCTGTCGCAGACTCACTCCTGTGATGCAGCAAAAAAAACACGGCCGACGTGATGAGTGCCGCACCGGCGGCACCATACAGGGTCAAAGAAACCGCTCGATAGGCCTTACCGCGACGGGCGAAGTCATCCAGTTCCTGCCTCGACGATGCATCCCGATCTCGAACCCGTTCATAAGCATGGTCCTCGGCAAACCCGAATCCAGCGCCCACGATGGTCAGTGCGGCCGCCGTCGCCAAGGTCGCCCAGGCATATCGACTGAATGCAATCTGCCGCTTTCGATTGTACAACCGAACGTCGAACACCCGATGTTCTCCCTTGCCCAGAGACACCTTACGGCTCCAGGTCAGCATCCCAGGCGCCCGCACCTCGACCAGCCAGATCCCCGATCCCAACTCATAGGCTCCGGTAGCACCAGAAGCCACCCGCTTGCCGTTGGCGAACACCTGGAATTGCTTGACGTTGACCCTCATGATCACCGAGGCCCGGGTCGTCTTGGGAACGGCAATTCTCGGACGAACTACGATAAGATGATACGAGGGATCGGGCTTGAGGACCGCGTTCACCGAGGCGTTCTGCCCCGATTGGATCACAATCGAGGAACTCCAGGGCAAACGCCCCACCTTGGAGACCGTGATCGTGTGCAACCCCGGGGAGACTGGCAAGGGACCGGTCGGCGTCGAAGCTCGCTGAACGTTGTCGACCCGAACCAGAGCACCCTCGACGTTGCAGGTCACGTTGACCATGCCCGGCCGTCCTGTCAGGAAGGTTTCGAATTTCTTCGGCGGCAGCCCAACCTTGGACCGGCACACGTTGATGCGCAGCATCACCTTGACGGCGTACTTTCCTCTCGTGCCAGCATACTTCAAATACTGCTGATAGGCCCTGATGGCCGACCGATACTCCTCCATGCCCTCGTAGGCCAACCCGAGCTGCCGCCAGGCACCGGGCAACTGGGGGGCGATGGCAATGGCCTGCTTGAAATGAGCAATGGCGGGAACATATTGGCCCTGATACAAAAAGGCGTTCCCCTTGTTATACAGGCGTACGTACTTGGCACGTTGTCGGGGGCTGGAGAACGTCTGTCCCCGGGCCGGGGTGCCAGCCATGACCGCCAAGGCAAGCAGCCCGAATGCAATCCAGTTCCTCATCTCGAACCTCGCTGCGTCACGAGCCTCATTGCGTCACGAGCCTCATTTCGTGGGATCGTCCCACACATTTCCGGTGAACGTGGTGGCCGGCCGATGGTGCGGATACGTTCGCCCGCCGTTGTGGACCCTTGGCTGGGTTTTCCGGGCAATCTCGTACCCGACCGGCCGCACCACCGACCCGTACAGCGTCTTGCACTCGACCCGACCGCCCGAATCCTTGAAAAGCCGCGTCGTCTCATCGATGGACTCCACGAAAACCTTGCCGCTGCCAATCTGCTGGCGCCGACATTCCACGATCAGATTGCCACGCTCCAAACCGGGGACCCGCCAGGGGCTACCGGCATCCACCTTCAAGACGACGGCTCCCGCGGTCGCCGTCGGATAGGCCCAAGCCAAGCCGGGAAAGTAGTTTGCGACGATCACGCCCTGCGTCTTGTACAACTTCGTATAGTGCTGGCGATACCCCTCGATCTTCTTTTCGTCCACCTGGATGATGACCCAATACCGCCAACGAATGCCGTCCGACGTCTTGAGCTTCTGCCAAAAGTCGTCTCCCTCCTTGGGCACCTCGTAGGCCGTGGCCCTAAACGCCTTGGCCACCCGGCGTCTCGCTTCCCACACCTTCTTCCTGGCTTTTCGAACGGCATCCGCATCCTTTGCGGTCATGGCGGTCTTGAGGCGCTCGATGCTGTCGGATCGAACGTCCTTGTATTGGGCCATAACCGCCTGCTTCCAGTCCTCGTTCTGCACGCCGTCGGCAATCTCTTGCACGATGCTCTCCAGGGCGTCTTCCACCGCCAACTGACGAGCTTGCTCGCTGTCCCTGGCGCTGTGAGAATAGCCCACCACCGTCAGGACGCCCCCATCACGCCACACACTCTTCGTCTTGGCCTTCTTCATCCAGCCAGGCAGCTTGGCCGCCTTCTGTTTCACCACGGTCCCAGCCTCGTCGTAGAGCTTCGTCTTCTTCATCTGGACGTACTTCCAGACCATGAGCCCCACACCGAGCACCACGACCAATGAAACCACCACGGCAATCAGAGCGGCGAGCCCCATGGTCCGTGCCGGCGCCACCATGGGCGCCGCCCCCCCACCCAACGAAGGCAGGCCCGCCTGCGGCCCCTGTGCAGCAGCTACCGGAGGACGGTTGACGATTTCTTCCGCCTCGTCGAAGAACTTCTTCAGGTCCGACGACAGATCGGGCTTCGGCAGCCCGGCAACCTGCGCCATGAACTCCTCGGATGCAACGCAATCGGTCTTGGCGCCGCAATCCGAGCAGGTCATCTCCGGAGGTGTCGCAAATTTAAGCACGTCGAAATGCTCGGCCACGTCCACGAGTTGCGCTGCCGTCGTGCCGCAATGGGAACAGGCAAACGGCATATAGAGGTCGAGCACCTCCACCTTGCCGGCGAGCGCCTCGGGCGTGGTGAGTCGTTCGATGAAACCAGGTGTCGCGTGTCTGACCATGACACGCGACGCAGTCTGGGCGATCTCCTGCATGGCGTTGGCCCAAACCGTAGCTCCTGCGTCGTCGATGCGGCCGAGGCTTCCCACGTCGAACACCACATCGCCTTCCAACCCCTCGACAATCTTGTTCTTCGGGAAGTCGGCATCCAGATCCCCGGCCAACTTGATATAGGTTGCCCTACCAATGTGCTTCTCGATGCGAAGCCGCCTCGCGGCATCGGATACCGTATAGTTGAGCTTCGTGGCCAAAAAATTGGCCACCGCCGGATCCGGCTCGACCTTGGGCTGGTTGATCAAGTGATTGAAGAAGCTCTGGGGATCTTCATCGAAATACTCAGGGTTTCCACAGGACTCGCAGGGATAGTCCGGCAGGTGCATGTTCTGAATATCGTCCCAGCTGTCCTCCACCTGAACGAGTCGCACCCGATCGTCGTCGCAGTAATCGCATCGGTACGGGGCATAAAAGGAAAGGACGCGTCCCTTGCCAGCAAAGTTCGCCACCATGTTGAACTGGTCCATCACCTTCGGAGAGCACTCGACGAAGTAGATGGCCTTGCACTTCTCGCTGGCTGCACCGATGAAGTCGACCCACTCACGAATACCGAAAGAGCTGATGCGCCGCACCTGCCCAAGATCCAAAATCAGCGTCCCTTTGACCGTCTCTGCCATCTGCTTCCCATCGAAATCCTCATCAATGGTCCCGATGAATCGAAGGCTCATGATGTCGCCTTCGACGATCTTCGCAATCTGAAGCTTCGGCTGCCCTCCCGCCTGGTTCATTGCTCCCGTCATCGCATCACTCCTCTTTCAGAACACCGGCAAGAATATTTTCCACTTCTCAGCGCGAACCCTGAACGGCAGTCGTCCCAAGTCTCACCCGATGAATACATGCACTGACCTGGGCAAAGTTCGAAAAATTCGTTGATTCAGGTCCAATTCGTAAATCCCGGTCACCTCGGTTCGCTTGCCTGGTTCGACGTCAAATATCGAAACAACACTCGCCTTATAGACATATACCATCCCAAGACCGGCTCCGCCGTAACTTTTATCCATGATTCCGCCATCCAATCCGCGGAGCATCCCGGAAAACACCTTGTCCCGTGGCAATCTCCCAAACCGATCCACCACCGAAATGAGAATTTTCGTCCCATCAGACGCACAGCGGATCACCGCGGCTTCGTCGTCGGACAACTCGATCTGCGCCTTTCGGTCATGGGCGTACTTGGGTTGTCCAGCCGCGTCGACTGGAGCATCGTACATGGCATTCATCAACAATTCGTGCGCGAACTCCCCGAGCATCTCCCGAACTCGACCGGGCGTATTGAGGCGCTCACAAAAACGAACGACTCCCTCGACGCACAGGTCCCGATCGCGTGGGGTACGAACCGTCTCTTTGAAGCCCGTGTACCCCCAATGCAACAGGCTGGCCAGCGACGGACGCTCGCCGGTTATCATCCGTCGCACCGTCCATAGAATCTCCCATTCCCTCGGAGGAACATCGGGTGACGCTCGCCCCAAAATGTGACTAAGGCGAGGATGGTCGAGCGCCCGCTCCAGGACGGCGCGGTCCTGGCTGGCTGTCCAGACCACAGCACGGATGTCCTGACGTGCATCCAGAATCGCGACCACGGAAGACAGATCCACCGCGTCTGCGCATAAAACCGCCGGTTGGTCGTCCAAATGCAAAGACAGTTCGGACTTGTCCTCCATTGGGATGACTTCGACACCGGTGCAGGTCAGGACCCGCGTCAGCTTCCGGAGGTGGAGCTTGTTCCGCTCCAATAACAAAATTCTCGTGGGAACCATGGGCCTTTCGTCTGCTAGCTCACATAACCATAGCAAAAGGAACTTTGCCAAGCAACGGATTTACGCTAAAATTCCACAACAGCGACAAGAAAGCCAATTTTCCGACTCCGGGAAAACAGGCATAAAACGTCGAAACGATCACCATTGGAAGCACCATCAGCGTTCGTTGTCGCCCCAGCGCACGCCAGACCGAGAGGCAAACGTCATGAACAGCATTGCTCCTCCAACCCGCATTGGACTCCTTTCCCTCGTCTGCACCCTTCTCATGGCTGCTCCGGCCCAAGCTCGACCCCGTCACCACCGTGCTGTAGCCAGAACGAGACAGGGGCACGCCCGTCGGCATGGAATGGCACGGCCGTCGGCCCGTGCTGCAACCTCAAACCCAAAAATGCCAAACGCCACCTGGCTGACCAAAGCGGCCGAGGCGGCCATCGACCAAGGCAACATCGTCAAGGCGGCGGTCCTGTACCGCGGCGCCGTGGCGCTGACCGGCGACAATCCCAAACTCATGTATCGGCTGGCACAGGTCTACCGAATGTCAGGACAGTTCGTGGAGGCATCAGAAACGTTCCGTCGTTTCATCAAGATCTCCAAGGATGCGAAAAAAATCGCCGCCGCCCAAACCGCCATCAAGGCCATGGCGTCCATGCCGGCTCCATTCGTGGATTCGGATCTGGCGGCCCATGCATCCGCCCGAACCTTCGGCGTCAAAGCGTTCACCCTTGGATTGAAGGCGACACGAAGGCACCGATACCACACATCCATCAAGTACTTCCAGGCGGCCCTCATGCTGGACCCGACCCTGGTCGGAGCCCTGCGGTGGATCGGCCAGGTGTACGCCAAACTCCACGAGACGAAGCAGGCCCAAGCCTATTATGTCCGGTATCTGCGCGTCATGCCCGGCGGGAAAAATGCACGCGAGGTCAGAAAACGGCTCAAGAATTCACCTGTCCTGGGCAAGCTCACCCTCACGGCATCGTTCCCCTGCGAGGTGTGGATCAACAGGGCGCCTCTCGTGGGCAAAAAAACCCCCATCAAACAACTTCTGGTACCCGAGGGTGAATACTCCGTCATCTTCTATTACCGCAGGTATCATGTCGGCAGAAAGATGCGCGTCTTCGTCAAGCGAGGACAGGTGACAAAGAGAAATTTCGGTATCGGCGTCCTCATCGTCAAACTGACGCCCTGGGCCCGAATCCGGGTGGACGGCCGGGACGTTGGACTCTGGAACGAAATCGGCATCCCAGCCCGAGCCAAGCCCTACAAGGTGGAATTCAGGAGCTACGACGGCAAGAAATCCATGATCCGCCTGATCACCGTCACGCCAGGACGTAAACTGAACATTGCCCGTTGGAAATAGCGTTCCAATCACTTCCTGTTCACGGCAATAAACGCATCTCCATCCAAAATCCGCTCCACGACCCGACCGTCATGCAGAAGCTTGGCCAGGGCCTTGGATTGGATCACGGGCTGGAGGCCGAGCGCCACCCGGATCTGGGCGGGGGTCGCCGGTCGTCTGCTCACAAGTGCCAGAATCCGATCCGCTGCGTCGGTCAGAGACTTCAGTTCGGACTCCCGACCATGCAGATCCGCCTCCTCGGGCACGATATGGGCCTTAGGCCCAAAAATCGCCGCCGCTTTTTCGAGCACCGCGAGGCTACAGGCCATGGGCCTGGCTCCCGGAACCGGACGCACGACCGTGTTCACGTCCACCACGTCCACGCGCAGACGCTCCATGCAATGAGCAATCCTGTGGAGACTCTCGTTGGAATCGTTGGCTCCGGCCACGAGCATCACCTCGAGCCGCACGGTCCCCGCAAATGCATGAGTCACTTTTTCCAGGCCATCGAGCATGCGGTCGAACGTGATAGAAGGATGCGGCCGATTCAGCCCACGAAAGGTCTTCTCATCACCCGCATCCAAAGACGGAGCGAGCACATCTGCCTCTTCGACCGCTTCGACCACCTCGTCCATCCAAAACAGGCTCCCATTGGTCAGGACCACCACGGGAATGCCGGCAGTGCGGTCCTTGATATCGTGAATGAGAAGCCCCAAACTACGATACAAGGTCGGCTCTCCCGATCCGGCCATGGTGACCACGTCCGGCCTCACGTCGCCTGACACCGCATCGACCACGGCGTCGGCCACCACGCGAGGCTCCACCCAATCCCGAAGGTCAACCTCCCGGTCCGTCGTCTTTCCCACCTGGCAGTAGACGCAATCATAGGAACAAACCTTGTAGGGCACCAGGTCCACGCCCAACGACAGGCCAAACCGACGAGACGGCACAGGACCGTAGATCCACTTTCTTCCATCAGTATTCAGCGACATCTTACACCTCCTACCCGATCCCCGCCAGACAATGAGTCAACCAGCAACCATCCGTCGACCATCAAATTATTGGACACAGTCACTCCTGCCATTCACGTCAGGAGGCTGGTCAGAACAGATCTGCCATCCATCAGCCACCCGAAATGTCGATCCGAACCTTCCGTTCCTTCATGTGGGCGATCAGAGCCTCGACGAGATCCGAGTCGCGACCAATCGTCTCTGGCACAGTCACACCCGGTGCGGTCCATCGGTCGTTCAGCAGGAGCCTGGCCAACCCGGTCGCCGTGTAGCCCGTGGTCCGTGCCATGGAACTCGGTCCCTCGGGCTGCGCCCTGTCGAGCATGTCGGCCCGCCAGCGTACGGGCTCGCCCGAAGCGTCCTTGCCTGACACCTCCACATGCAGCACCGTGAGATCCAGGTCTCCCGCCTTGGGCCGCCAGGCCTGTTCGAGCAGCTTGGCCGTCAGTTCCACCGGTCGCACCGTCGCATCGCTCAAGGCCACCGGGTCCACGGCAAAGAAGCCGGCATCGGCCAGCATCTGCATCCTGGCCGCGTGACCTGGATAGCGAAGCGTCTTTTCTTCCATGAACGGAATCGTCTCGTCCCGGAGCAAACTTCGAAGCCCATCGGTCAAGAAGGCCTCCAGGGTTCCCACCCCTGGTACGTCCACCAGTTCCAGGCCGCTCAGGGCCGGTCGTTCCACCACACGATCCGCCCACCGAATGCGTGCCGGCCTCGTGTATTCCTCGATCACGTCCCTCGGGGAAAACACCGACATGTACTCGAACGGCAGACTCCTGCGCTGAGGCAGGCCGCCCACCAGGATGCGCAGCTCCTCTGGCTGTTCGATCCGACTCGAAAGGTGTGCGGCGAGCATGTGACTCAAGCCAGGCGCCACGCCGCCGTCCACCACGCAGCACGCGCCCTTCTCCCGGGCAAGGGCGTCCAGTTCCATGGGGTCCTGCGGCATGAAAGAAATATCCAACACGCGTCGACATCCGGCCCGAATGAGCCGCCGCAGCATGGCGAATCCCACCGCCCCCGGCAGGGCGCCCACCACCAAGTCCGCCTGTTCGAACCAATCACCGGTCCGTCCCACGTCCGACACGTCCACCCGCCGAAATTCCACCGAATCGAGCCCCTCGACGAAGGCGGCCGCATCCGCCCGACGATCCACCACCACCACGTGGTTTCGTCCTTGATCTGCAAGGTCCTCGGCGATCACGCGCCCCATCAGTCCACAACCCAATACCACGATCTCTGCCATCACAACCTCCACAAAAGGAACACGACCTGCGTTCCCCTGCTCTTTTGGGGTTCGAACACACGGATCGCTGCCTTGTCAAGCTGTTTGTCCAAAACGAACGGGTCTGCTGCATGAGCGACAGGGGCAACAGAGAATAGGAAAACGTGCAGGAAGAACGAATCGAATATTGATCGACAAGCCAGGCGCCCCATCCCGCTTGTCAATGGCGGAAACTCGACCTCAATCGTCGGGTCGTCGGGTCGTCGGGTAAATGGGGTAACCAGATAAAGGGGCAAAGAAGCAGGAAGTGTCCATGTGTGGGGAAAATACTGGAGACGGACAGAGATTGTGGCGTCAAAACGCGGATCAGAGGGCCGTAGGCGCGCAAAAATAGCCCAGTTGCCGAGTTCGTTGGTTGCTGCGTGACCGGGCAAGGCACAGCTGCGCCCTGCAGCCCCTTTCGAGAAGGCTGCTGCCTGGGTGAAGAGTTGTGATGGGGCGGATCTAGGCCCGAAGAGCGTTGGGCGGCCTGGCCAAGAGGGAGCCTACAACTCCCTCATCTTTCACCCATTGGGTGAAGTTTTCCTGGCCCCGTCAGAGCCGCTACCCCCCATCCTTCGATCACTTGGTGGTCTTTTTACGAAATCGACCCGACGATTGAGGCTCGACCGTTGGCGAAGTTGACCATGGCTGTCCGGCGCGGCATCCCCACTTGCGTCATACAAAGTATTCCTGGGTTTGAAAAAGGACCTGTTTGGTGATAGACACCTCCATGCGGGCTGTGGGTCGTGCCCGCAAACCGTATGGGCTGGGTGACGACGTGGACATGCGCCACAAACACGATGGAGTGACGACGCGACCATGAATCCGACGCCAAGGGATATCGGCTGGATCGAAGTAATCACGGGTCCCATGTTCAGTGGAAAATCCGAGGAACTCATTCGAAGATGCCGCCTGGCCACCATCGCGAAACAGAACGTCGTGGTGTTCAAGCCAGCCATCGATACCCGTGCAGGGGCTACGGAAATCGTGAGCCGTGCCGACGTCCGACTGGCCTGCGTGTCGGTGGACCGACCGACCGATATCGTCAAGGGCGCTGAACACGCCGACGTGGTGGGCATCGACGAAGGACAATTCTTCAACGTCGATCTGGTATCAGCATGCGAAGAACTGGCGAACGCGGGCAAACGGGTCATCGTTGCCGGACTGGACCTGGATTTTCGTGCCGAACCATTCGAAGCCATGGCAAGACTGATGGCCATGGCCGAATACGTGAAGAAGGTGCTCGCGATCTGTGTCGTCTGCGGCAACCCAGCGTCACGGAGCCAACGACTCGTGGAAAGCACCTCGCGATTCATGGTGGGAGACCGAGAGACCTACGAGGCGCGCTGCAGGCGCTGCTTCGTGCCCGAAGGGAAAGGGCCGCACCAGGAAGGACTGGGTATCGACTAAGGAGGCTGTTCAAAATAGGATTACCTATTTGGCCGCCGAGGCGCCGGGTGTTTGCTGTGCAGAAACGAGGCGAAGTCGTTGCACGATCTGACGGATGAAGAACTCCTCGATCGGTACGGCTCGGGAGACCCCCAGGCATTCGATGTGCTGTTCTCCCGGTACAGGAGACCACTCTACTCGTTCATCTTGAGATTCGTCTCCCGTCGAGACATGGCCGAAGAACTCCTCCAGGAGGTGTTTTTCAAAGTCGTCCGATCCGGAAACGAATTCGAGGGCCGAGCAAAGTTTTCCACCTGGATCTATCGAATCACGCGAAATCTCTGCGTGGACCACCTGCGCCGCATGACCCACCGCAAGACGACCTCGCTCGATCAATCGTCCAGGGACAATGATGAGCGGACCCTTGGACAAAAAGTTCAAGACCCAAATGCAGGGGTCGAACGTCAGGTCATGCAAGGGCGGCTCAGAACAAAAATCGAGGAAGCCGTGGACAGGCTGCCCAACGAACAGAAGGAGGTATTCCTGCTCCGAGAAGCTTCTGGTCTGCCCTTCAAAGAAATCGCCGCTATTTTGGGCTGCCCGGAAAACACGGTCAAGAGCAGGATGCGGTATGCACTGGAACGGCTCCGCGCGGACCTGGCCGAATTTCGAGACATGACCAAACCGCGTTCGGCCGAGGCATGATGCAGGCACGAAGCGTTAGGATAATGTGATGAGGAACGGCGAGGATCGACATACCACCTCCGGGAACGGAGGGGACGACATGAGCCGAGACCAAATCCAAGATTCGGGTCTGAATCTCGTCGATTATCTCTACGGAGAGATGCCCCCCGAGGAGACTGCCGAGTTCGAGGCGTCCATGGACGAGGACCAGAAACTCGCCGGACAGGTCCAAGATTTCCAGAACGTCCTTGCCGCCTATCGATCTCTGCCAACCGATGAGCCATCGAGCGCGACCGTGGAGTCGATCCTGAGCAAGGCCCACGAGGCTCCCGAACCCAAGCGTGTATCGGAACATCAAAGAGACGAAACGACCGACAACGGCTCTGGCCACAAGCCCGGCTGGTGGTCACGCCTCGTGGTCTTCATTGCGCCGCCGGAGCGACGATTCGCCCTGGGAACGGCGTTTTCCGTCCTGCTCGTCTGCGGCATCGCTCTGGGCGCCTATTACTGGAAAGGGCGCGTCATTCCCGGATCACCGAACGAACCCAGGCCGACCCCACGAGCCCAAACCGTGGCCAGTGAGAACAATTTCGAAACCCAGACAGACAAAAAACAAGTCGCCCAGTCGGAGACGTTGACGCTGCAAAAAGCACATGAAAAAAATGGGCTGCAGACTGGAGCCGTCGGAGGAGACAATCCCCAGGACGCCCTCGAAGACGAGACGGCCCGACGGACCATTCGTTCGGTCGACCGTGGTCTGATCGGCAAGAATCAATTCGCCGTAGACAAACGAGGGAGGGGACGCGAGGTCCAACTCACCACCAGGGCCAACAGGAGTGGTCAGGGACATCGAGCACTGAAGATGAGGCATCTCTACTACGACGGTCTTCATGCCCGACCGAGTCAACCTGGGTCCGGACGATCTGCAGGAAGAGGAGGCCGTGGCAGGGTCGATGAATCTGCGGGCCGGGATGTTCGGCCTCGTGGGGCTGCTGCGGTCGTTTCCCGACCGAGACACCGACGCGCTCCGACCTCGGTCGATCCACTTGCCAGTCTCTTGAGCAGAAGCGCCGAACCGTCGAAAAAACCGGCGCCCGTTCGCCGTCGGTCGACGGGGAACGTCAGAGCAAACAGCGCACCGGCACCGGCCGCAGCCCCTAAAGGCGCTCCAACCACCAGGCAGACAGCCGGGGGGGCAACCGCGACGCCGGCAAACACGGCCACCTATTCCAAGGCGCTGCGCCTGGCACGATCGGGACGCCACAAACAGGCCGTCGTGCTTTTCCGCACGATCGCGTGGAGCACACAATATCGTTCCCGGACCGACATGTGGCTTGCCTGGGCCCGCAGCGAACTCGCCCTTGGTCACCTCACTCGGGCCGAACGAATTCTGACCCACGCCCTGCGTATCGCCCCGAAGCGTCGCACCGAAATCAATCGTCTCAGGGCACAGATCAATCGCAGCAGGAAACGACGAGCCACAAAACGCGCTGAGCGCCGCGCACGATCAAGGCGAGCCCATAAACGACCTACTCGCCCCGCGCGCCCTCGATGACGCACCCTCTCCGCTGACCTGGATGACTCCCTCCATCTCGCCATGTTGATGATGGTCACGCCGCGCTTTGTCTGCGGCGTGGCTCCTGGCTTTCTTCGTTTGTGTCGATTGGTCTGGAAACTGATTCGACTTAGTGAAGAGCCTCGAAACGAGGCGCCTTGAGTTCGACAGGCTCAGAACACGAAACCGAAGCTCAGTTGCGCGTGGGGGATGACCAGGTTGATATGATCCTCGTGGTCGCCGACCCGCATGTACTGGAGGCCGCCTTCGAGGCCCACGGAAAAGATGTCGTCGAACGTCCAATTATAGCCAATCACGGCTCGGGCGATGACGAACCGAAACACATCGTGCCACTGGCCCCAGGCCCCGACGCCGACGACTCCGACCCGAGCACCCAATCGCAATCCGTCCAGGGCGCGCCCCTTGAAGTAGTAGTCCAAACCACCCATGATGCCGCCATAGAAACCCTTATCATGTCCGGATCCCACCACGACAAGCATAAACGACGTGTTGAGGGCCCAGTGATCCGACAGACGAAGGTCCAGGTTCAGGGGCAGAAAATCCAGGGCCAACCCCAGGCGGACATGCAGCTTTTTGGGGGCCTTCTTGTGCTTGACCACCGTGGCCGCAGGTGCCGCCATACCCTGCTGATAAACGACTGGAGGAGCGGGGGCCACAGGAGGAGGAGGAGGCGCCGGCGGTGCCGGTGGCAGAGCCCGCCTGGGTACCTGTGCCTCGCAGGCAGCGCCCACGCAGACACAGACTTCAGTTCCGTTGCAGGCAGCCGATCGATTGCCTGCCCGATTCGGCTGGGCCTGGGCCCAAGCCGTACCGGAATGGATCATGAGCATCCCGATAACCACGCCGATCGCTGTTTGTGTATTCCTGGTCATGATGTCACCTCGTTGGGCTCCGGCCTGGCGGCCTTGGTGGTTCGTGTCAGTCACCCAAAGTCAAAAGCAAGGTCGGTGCCAACCTACTTTTTCGCGTTATCTCAAACACCTACGACGCATCACAACAATGTCGAATGTGAAGAAAGGCTTCACCTATGGCACAAATGTCACAGTCTGGCGACCTCGACGAAAACGACCCGAAGCCCGCGCGATCACCGAATTGCATCGGATACGAAAACGATAGGGAGTCAAAGACAGCCTTGCAACGAGGCGACGCCGCAGGAAACGGCAATGTGTGTCAAAAGGAAAAAGACGATCGAGAAAGGACGATCGGAAGAGATGCAATGCGCCGGAGAGAGGCAATGCGCCGGCGCGGATGCGATCGGCCTGAGATCAAACCGATCCGTTGGCGGCCGAATCCGAACCTGGCGTGCTGTCCGCAGGAGGGATCATTTCGAGACGCAGGCGGCAACGCAGGCATCGATCCGCTTCGGCCATGGCGGTCTTCTCGTCGTAGACGATCTCCACCTCATCGAAGGAGTGGATCCGCTGCTCGGCCGGCAAATGAGCAGGTTCGAGTCGATGCTGGTGGGCAAAACCCTCCTGGCGGCCCAAGTAGGGATTCTCGCGCTCGCGCACGAAGAGCGACTGATCCACGATGGCGCCATCGCCGCCCAAATATCGATCGATGCTCGCCGCGGCCCGCCGCCCTGCAGCGATGGCCTCGATCACCGTTGCCGGCCCGGTGACCACGTCACCACCGGCGTACACGCCCGGTGTCCCAGTGGACTGGGTCTCGTCGTCCACCAGGATGCGGCCTCGCTTCGAAACGGGTACCTTCGATTCGTCCGGCACGTCGGTCTTCTGACCGATGGCCATAATGAGACTGTCCGCTGCGATGACGAACTCGCTGCCCTCGATGGGCACGGGGCGCCGCCGTCCGCTCTCGTCGGGCTCGCCCAGTTCCATCTTGATGCACTGAACGTCGAGGTGGTCACTGGTCGCCGTGATTCCAACTGGGTTGACGAGCAACCGCAGTTCGACGCCTTCTTCCAGGCAAGCCTCCACCTCTTCGGCAAAGGCGGGCATTTCCGATCGCGTCCGTCGATACAGCATGGTGACGTGCTCTGCTCCGGACCGTAATGCGCTCCGTGCAGCATCGGTGGCAACATTCCCCCCGCCCACCACGCACACCCGCTTGCCCAGGTTCAACTCCTGACCGAAGGCGACCGCCTTGAGCATGGATAGACCGTCCATGACCCGAGGATCGTCCTCGCCCGAAATACCCATCTTGGTGCCCAGGGGCGCACCATAGGCCGCAAAAACTGCGTCATACCCAAGATTGAAAGCCTTGTCCGCCGTCATCTTAGAGCTGTTCGTCTCGATGGTGACGCCAATTTTTTCGATGAAGCCGATTTCCTTGTCCAAAACGTCGGAGGGCAGACGATACCGCGGAATGGCGGCCCGCAGCATGCCACCGGCCTTGGGCATCACCTCGAAAACCGTGACCTCGTGGCCGGCGAGCCGCAGGAACCAGGCGGCCGTCAGACCGGCAGGGCCGGAACCCAAAACGGCCACCTTCTTGCCCGTATCGGGACGTCGGGTCAGCCGAGACATCCATGATCCATCGTCGAGCGACCCGACGAACTTCTTGAGCTCTCGAATCGCAATGGGTTCGTTGATCCCGCCGCGCCGGCAAGCTGCCTCACAGGGGTGCGGACACACGGCCCCCAACGAGTGAGGAAACGGGACCTTCTCGCGAATCACAGCCAAGGAATCCTGGAACTTCCCTTCGGCGATGAGCCTCGTATACAGGGGAACATCGATCCCGGCAGGACAGGTGGTTTGACAGGAAATGACCACCTCTTCCTTGGTCCACTTGTCCCAGTCCACACCGATGCGCTCGGCCGGCTGCCCGGTTTCGGCAGCCTCGACCTCGACCTCCTTGGCGGCGAGCCTGGGGGCCTTGTCGTAAAAAGCACCAGCAGGACAAACCTCGACGCAGGCCGTACAGAACTTGCAGCCAGCGTCCACGAGGGGAAGCTCATACGCAGTGGTCACCTGACTTGCGATGCCCCGATACGAAATGCCGATGGCTCCAATCCCGCGAACCTCCTGACAGATCCTGGTGCACTTGCCGCACAGGATGCATTTATTCGCGTCCCGCACGTAAAGAGGATCCTGGTCGTGGATGGGACGCTGTGCCGGCTGGGGATGCACCATGTCGAAATCGGCGGTACCCGTCCACTTCTGGACCATCTCAAGCTGGGAACCAGACGGAGGCGTCCCCTGATACTCGCTCTCATAGAGCCACATGAGGTTGCGACGCAGCTTCTTGAGCTGATCCGTTTCGGAACGGACCACCATGCCGTCTCGCACCATAGTGGTGCAGGACGTGGGGAAGCCGCGCAGCCCCTCAATCTCCACGATGCACATCCGGCAGGCCCCAACGGGCTTGAGTTCCGGATGATGGCAGAGATTGGGAATGTACTGGCCGGCGGCAAGGGCCGCTTCCAGCACGGTTTTGTTTTCCTCGGTTTCGATACGCTTGCCGTTGATAGTTATCGAGATCATCGGATTGCCATAAAGTCACAAACGTTGATGCAGGATCTGCACTTCGTACATTTCTCCTGGTCGATCTTGGCGAACTCGCCCTTTTGCCAGGTGATGGCGCCAGCCGGACAGGCCTTGAAGCACAAACCACATTTCGTACACTTTTCTTCGTCCACCACGAACTCGATCAAATCGGTGCACACGTGAGCAGGGCATTTCTTGTCTACGATGTGCGCCTCATACTCCTCTCGGAAATACCGCAGCGTGGTCAGGACCGGATTGGGCGCGGTCTGGCCCAGGCCACACAGCGCCGTCTGCTGGATCGTGTGGGCCATGTCCTCGAGGAAGTCGAGATGGGCCAGGGTCCCCTCCCCACGAGCAATTTCGTTGATGGCCTCGAGCATACGCTTGAGGCCCACGCGACAGGGCACGCATTTGCCGCAGGACTCCTTCACGGTGAATTCGAGAAAGTAGCGGGCCACGTCCACCATGCAGCTCTTCTCATCCATGAAGATGATGCCGCCCGAACCCATGATGGCGCCCGTTTCGGACAAACTCGCATAGTCGATGGGCGTGTCCCAAATCGTCTCGGGCAGGCAGCCGCCCGACGGACCGCCGATCTGGACGGCCTTGGGTTTGAGCCGCTTGACCGCCATGCCTCGGCCCGGCCCCTCGACGAGCTGTCGAATGGTGGTCCCCATGGGGACCTCGACGAGCCCCGTGTTCTTCACCTTGCCCGCCAAGGCAAACACCTTGGTGCCCTTGCTGGACTCAGTGCCGATGGCCGCGTACCAGTCGGCCCCGCGCAGCACGATGTGACGAACGTTGGCAAAGGTCTCCACGTTGTTGATGTTGGTGGGATTGCCCCACAACCCACTCTGCGCAGGAAACGGCGGCCTGGGTCGAGGAATGCCACGATGCCCCTCGATGGAGGACATCAACGCGGTCTCTTCGCCGCAAACAAACGCGCCGGCCCCCTGGACCACGCTCACGTCGAACGAAAAGTCCGTGCCGAAGATGCCCTCACCGAGCAGGCCTCGCTCCTTGGCCTGGGCGATGGCGATATCCAGTCGCTTAAGTGCAAGCGGATACTCGGCCCGGCAATAAATGAAGCCCTGTTTGGCCCCGATGGCGTAAGCCCCAATGGCCATGCCTTCGAGCACGGCGTGGGGATCGCCCTCCAGAACCGACCGATCCATGAAGGCACCTGGATCGCCCTCGTCGGCGTTGCAGATGATATACTTGCTCACCCCTTGCGCCTTGCGGGCGAATCGCCACTTCGTCCCGGTCGGGAACCCGGCCCCACCACGTCCGCGTAGCCCCGCCTTCTCCACCTCATCGATGAGCGCGTCCGGGTCCATGGCGAGCACCTGCTTGAGCGCGTCATAGCCGCCACGGTCAAGGTACTCATCGATGTCTTCGGGATCGATCTCGCCGCAGTTCGTCAGGACGATCCGCTGCTGAGTCGCGAAGAAGTCGTCGTACCGTTTGCCGGCCGCCAAACGCTTGACCGGCTGGCCGCCGACCAGGTGCTCCTCCACGATGGTCCCAACATCCTTGGGCTTCACCTTGACGTAGGTGACCCGTTCTCCCTCGGGCGGAATCACGTCCACGAGCACGTCCTGGAACAGTCCTCGGTCGCCCGTACGGACCACGTGCCAGGCGTCCCGCAGGTTTCTGCTGTCCAGTTCGCGCTCCAGTCCGGCAGCCACCTGTTCGGCGCCGCTGGAGATGCCGCTCGTACCCGTGCAGACCATGATGCGGCCTGCAGCCGTTTCACGTCGGTCATTCATTGTTTGTCTTGCTCTCGATAATGCTCCAAAATGGAGTCCAAAATGTTTGTCTTCACCGATCCATAAAAATCGCCGTCCACCATCATGACGGGGGCCATGCCGCAACAACCGAGGCAGGCCACCGTCTCAAGGGTAAACTGCCCGTCTTCGGTCGTCTCCCCGTCGTGGACCTGCAGATCCTCTTCGAGCTGGTCCAGCAGAAGCTTGCCTCCCATGATGTAGCAGGCCGTCCCCTGGCAGACCTTGATCGTGTGCTTACCCCGCGGCTCGAGGTAGAACTGCGCATAGAAGGTCAGGATGCCGTACAGCTCCACCGGATAGACGCCCATCTTTTCAGAAATGACGTCCACGGCCGTCTTCGGTACATAGCCGAAACGTCGCTGGATCTCCTGCAGTAAGGGAATGATGGCGCCCTGACGGCCCTGGAAGGCGGCCACGATCGGCTCCACTTCGGAGCGGTCCACGTCCTGTCCCGTTCCCGCCCCTGTCTTCGTCATTGCATTCGTTGCGTTCGTCATGATCTCCAGATCCTAACACCAAGTTCCAACGCCAGGCCCGCATGTGCAGTGCGAACCTCTGGTCCAAGCCTTTCGCTCAAACGCCTCGCTCCAATTCTGAACTCCAATCTCGGGTT
The DNA here is from genome assembly GCA_021162935.1 of Deltaproteobacteria bacterium. Lineage (GTDB taxonomy): Bacteria > Myxococcota_A > Polyangia > HGW-17 > SLPX01 > JAGGXR01. Next base: position 19,602 of record JAGGXR010000063.1, on the reverse strand, counting down.
TCGAACCGGAGGTTGGAACGGGACGTCCAAACGGCAAGTGCAAAAATGAACGGCAAACAACAAATTCCGAGAGCATCATATGCAGTCTTTTCCGACGATGCCAGGAACTGCCTGTTGAGCGCGTCCACGCGACTTGAGCACGTTCGTCGATTTTTTGTGAAGTTGCTCCAATCCGACTCCATTTTCAACCTTTTTCCGACTCTTTTTTCCCTGGCGCCAACGCTGCACGTTCAGGCTTCGGTGGCGGCCATCCCGATGCCTTCATTTTTCTACCTTACCAAGCCGAAAACGAGTAAGAATCACCTCGCGCACCGGCTCGATGCGCGAGGGCCTCATCGCAACGACCACGTCGGCGCTCAGGCTCCACCATCACCAGACACTGCGGCCGGATCCGTGTGACGCCGATCCATTCGAGCCAGCCGTGCCATTTTTGCAAGGAGACCGCATGAGCCCCAAAGAAATCTTCGAAGAAAAGGCGCCCAAAGCGCTGAGCAAACACGCTGACAAGATGAAGAAGGTCGGCGCCGTGTTCAAGTTCGACATCTCGGGCCCAGAAGGCGGCGTCTGGACCATGGATCTCAAGGCCGATCCACCCACCGTGGGCGCCGGTGACGGGGCCAAACCAGACTGCACCATCACCGTTGCTCAAGACGACTTCGACAAACTGATGGGTAACTTCGCGGTGGCAATGCAGCTCTTCGCCACGGGCAAGCTCAAGGTGGACAACCCCATGGTCGCCATGAAGCTCCAGAAGGTGCTTCCGTATCTGAAAGTCTGACCAGAAATGCCGGTCCTCTGACGGACGTGCAGGGCGTCGGCCGACCAACCAGGCCAGGCGTCATTTCTTCTGTTTCTTCAGACGAAAAACTCCGAAGACATCCTGCCCCCGCAGGAGCCGGACCTCGACGCGATGTTCGCTGTGCACCGAGACGATGCAAAGCATCGCGGTGTCGTTTGGGTCCGCCGGTTGCACCGTGAACAGATAGACCGCATAGGGATCACCACCGAAGGTCATGGTCCGCAGGTCATCGTTTTGCGCCTTTTCGAGCGGATTGAGGACCGCATCCTGAAATCGCCCCGGCTGACATTGATCCTGCTCGAAACCACGGACGCAGGTGGAGATCGTGCCGGACATGACCCGCTCGGTGATCCCCTCGATATTGAGGGTGAGTTCCGTTCCTGGGCCGAACCCCGCACGAACGTCCTCCGACTGCTCGATCGTGCCGGACCAGGTGCCGCGAAACTCCGAAAGCTTCATGCATGCCGAAAGGCCTGCCGCCAGGAGCAACGCAGCGACCAGAATCGCTCCTCGTGCTCTTCCAGTTCGCCACATCGGCCATCGTCTCTTCATGATTCGCTCTCTTCGGCCGTCTTCCCCGGTCACTCTGTCCAGGAACGTCTTCCGGTCACGTTGGCCGATCAACGTCGTGAACGTGCTTCACTGCCGAATCACCGCCAAGACTTCGTCCCGAAGCTGCTCCATCGCCTCCTTGGTGGGGCCTTCACAGTTCAGGCGAACCAGCGGTTCCGTATTGCTCTTTCGGACGTTGAGCCACCAACGGTCTCCCACCACCGACACGCCGTCGATCTTGAGCAGTTCCCCACGCGGACCGAACATCTTTTCGATCCGGTCGAGCACCTCGTCGGCATCCTGCACTCGTGAGTTGATCTCGCCGCTCACATGATAGTCCTTGGTTTCGACCATGGCTTCCTTGAGCGACGCCTTCATTTCGGTCAGCGTCTGGAGCAGAAGCAACGAGGTCAGATTGCCCGAATCGAAATAGGCCCCTCGATGCTTGAAATAGTAGTGGCCCGAAACCTCGCCGCCGAACGCAGCCTGATGCTCGCGCATGAGGTTCTTGGCGTAGGCGTGGCCAACCTTGCCCACCAAACTCCTGCCGCCGAGCCGCTTGACCGTGTCGGGTACATAATTCGAGCAACGCACGTCATACGTGATGAGCGCGCCGGGACGACTCCTCAGCACGGGCTGCGCCAGCAGACCCAGAATGAAGTCCCCGGAACAGAAAGAGCCGTCCGAGTCCACGAAGAACGCACGATCCGTGTCGCCATCCAGACCGATGCCCACGTCCGCTCCGACCTCGCGAACCTTCGCAATGAGGTCGCGCCGGTTCTCCTCCAAAAGCGGATTGGCCTCGTGATTTGGAAAGTTTCCATCCAGCTCGAAAAACAAGGGAACCAGATGCACCGGCGACCCTTCGAACAGCCGCTCCACAATCATGCCGCCCATTCCATTGCCCACGTCCACCACGACCTTCAACGGCGCCAGCTTGGACGGGTCCACGAACGAATGCATGAACGCAATGAAATCGTCGAGCACGTTCACCTGGGTCACCGTTCCGGGCTTGTCCGCCTTGGGCCCCAAGTCGTTCGACCGAACCCGCTCTTCGATCGCCTCCAGGCCGCTGCCCAGACCAAGCGGAATCGCATGCTTCCTGGTCACCTTGAATCCGTTGTACTGGGCCGGATTATGAGACGCAGTCACCTCGATCCCGCCGTCCGCATCGTGATCGATCACCGCAAAGTAGAGCATGTCCGTGCTGGCCAGCCCGATGTCCTCCACGTCAGCGCCCGCCTCACTCAATCCACGAGCAAATTCGCGAGCCAGAGCCGGCGAGGAAACCCGCATATCGTGCCCCAGCACCACGCGCCGCGCCCCCGTGTGCGCCACGAAGGCCCGACCGACCTGGTAGGCCAACTCGTCGGTCACATTTTTGCCATAGAGTCCTCGAACATCGTATGCCTTGAACGGATCTGCCACGATCATACCTCCTCGTTCATTGTCTACCCCGCCCCGCCTCGACCGAGGCGCTCCGAGCAACGTATCCGGTCCTTCCTTGGACCAGTTGCCCTGCAGGCAGAGCATGTGTCTGCTGTGCCAAAGATGCTCGATTGCCCTGCTCGTTGCAAGACCTTTCCATTCGCCTACCCATGACGACATGCCGGTTCGTGGCTTGAGACGACATGCCGGTGGCTTGACAAGATGGTTGCGAAGAAAAACACTCTCGAACATGAGTTGCGGCGAATCGGGCGCACCGCGTCGGCACTCACAGGCCCGTCGGGATCACGACACGACAATGGGTCCGCCTACGGCAGGACTCCACCTACGGCAGGACTCCGCCTACGGCAGAACTCCGCCTACGGCAGAACAAGGAGAACGACATGGCACAGGAACGTAAGGATCGGGTGGTCATCCTCAGTGCGGTACGAACCGCTATCGGCACCTTCGGGGGCATTTTCAAGGACGTCCCGGCTTCGGAGCTGGGCCGCGTCGTTTCACAGGAGGCCATGACCAGGGCGGGCATCCAACCCGACCAACTCAATGACGTCCTGATGGGAAACTGCATGTCGCGGACCGACGAGATCAACGTCGGTCGGGTCATCTCGCTCAAAGCGGGCATCCCACCCCAAGTGCCGGCATGCACCATCCAACGTCAATGTTCTTCGGCCATGCAGGCCATGGTCTTCGGCATGCAGCAGATCCAGACCGGCGAGTCGGAGGTGATCCTGGCGGGAGGCGTGGAAAACATGAGCCGGATTCCCTTTGCCCTGTACGACATGCGCTGGGGCAAGCGCATGTGGGACGGCAAGGCGACCGACATGCTCACTGAAGGTTTGACCGACCCGGTTGGCCACTTCCACATGGGCGTCACGGCCGAAAACCTGGCCGAAGAATTTCACCTCACGAGAGAGGAACAGGACGAACTCGCACTGACGAGCCAAAATCGCGCCATCGCCGCCATCGACGAGGGCCGTTTCAAAGACGAAATCGTGCCAGTGGTCAAGAAGGGACGCAAGGGTGAAGAAATCGTCCTGGACCAGGACGAACATCCACGGCGCGGCACGACCATGGAAAAGCTCGCCAAGCTGAAACCCGCATTCCGAAAGGACGGAACCGTCACGGCAGGAAACGCATCCGGAATCAACGACGGAGCGGCCGCCACCGTCTTGGCTTCGGAACGCTTCGCCGAAAAGCACGGCCTGAAGCCTCTGGCCTACATCGTGGACCACCAGGTGGCGGGTGTGGAACCAGAACGGATGGGATACGGCCCGGTCCCGGCGATCCGAAAGCTCCTCGAACGGCAAAAACTGTCCATCTCGGACATCGAACTCATCGAACTGAACGAAGCCTTTGCCGCCCAGTACTTGGCCTGCGAAAAAGCACTCGAACTCGACCGAAGCATCACGAACGTCAATGGATCGGGAATCGCACTCGGGCATCCGGTCGGCGCCACGGGCTGCCGTATCGTGGTGACCCTGCTCCACGAAATGCAGCATCGAAATCTGCACCGGGGCATCGCCAGCCTCTGCGTGGGCGGCGGCATGGGCAAGGCCATGATGCTCGAACGGCCGTAGGGAAGCTGTTGCGTATCCTCAGACCGAAGCCGGCATGGGGCCTTCGACCTCGCGCTTCCGCTTGCTCCTGGGCTGCATCCTACGACGCCATCGGCCTGGGCGTCGGGCAATCCTGGCTCGTAGGTTGGCGATGAGTTCCGCCGGTAGGTCGGCTATCACGCTGTTTTCCATGGTCATGGCGAGTGGTCCTGCTGTCTTCATGGGAGCACCTCCTATGCATCGTTGGGGTCCTTCGGCCCTCGTACCCAGTTGAACAGCATGACCCGTGCCAAAAGGAAAAATCTTTAGCAACGCTTTGATTTCATTATCATTTAAAAAATCTTCCAGAACGACACCAACGAACCATTGCGCCACTTTGTCAGGATGGCTCAACCAACCGATGACAATTCGTCGAAACATTCGGGCGCATTCGCGCCGGATGGACGCCTTTGCTTGTGACAGGGACGCAAACAGGCCCGCCCCATCGCACATCGTCTCACGACTGAGTTCGCGCTCTCTGTCGGTCTTTGGCGTCGGCTGGATTTGGGTCTGTCCCTGCCGGTGGTGGTTCGAACCAATTCCCTGACCAACCACAACCTGTTATCATAGAATCTGTATTCCTGGACATCACTGAGATGTTCAACCTTCGGCAGTATTTCCCAGGAGACAGACACATGAATCGAAATGGTCTTCGCTCTTCGTTCTTCGTCGAGTCCACCTGGATTCGACCGTCACTTTGGCTCTTGTCGTGCGCCGTCCCCTTGTTGTTTGCTGGCTGTTCCTCACCTTCGCAACAGAGCTCCGATGCTGGCCCTGGAAAGGATGCGGGAATCGAACACGACGCCATCGGGATGGACGTTGATGCCACCATGGACATGGACGGCGGCGACGCAGGCGTTCCGCAGACCTGCCAAGAGCAGCTTCAGCTCGACACGCCCTTCGAGGTGGATCCCCAGGGGCCGGACAGCCAGATTCACGCGGCGGTGGCCTTCGATGGTCACGATGTCTGGCTGGTCTATAATCTCCCGAACGACAACGGCGACTTCGACGTGTACCTCAGCCGATTCGGTTGCAACGGATCCCGGCTCATGGCCCCATTCAAGGTGAACACGACCGAGGGAAACGACGTGGACCCGGACCTCGCCATCGCCGACGATGCCATCTACGTAGTCTGGTCTTCGGACAACGGAACCGGAATCGACAACATGGACGTGGCGTACCGGATCTTCGCCCCGGACGGCAGTCCACAAATGACGAGCGACCGCTTCCTTGAAACCACCTACGACGCAACGCCCGTGTCAGGCAACGTCATGAGTCCCCAGGTGGCCGCTCTGCCCACCGGTGGATTCGCCATCGCTGCAGTCAGGGGCCTTCCGGTGGCTTCCGGCTTCCAGGCCTTCGTACAGAGCCTCGACGAAAACGGTAGTCTGGTGGGTAACGCGGTGGACGGCTACGTCGAAGACGGTCGCTTCGACAGCTATCCCAGCATCGCAGCGAACTCCAAGGGCGACATCTATTTGAGCTACGTCCGCGGAGGAAACGGACAGGACAACGAGGTGGTTCAGGCCATGATACCAGCAGGAGATGCGACCCCGCAGCCCCAACCGCCTCGCGTCGTGGCCACCGTTGCCGGCGACACGTCCAGCTTTTACGCCGTTGATCCGGCCAACGACCTTCTCTATTTGGCCTATGCCTCCAACGACGACATCATACTCACTGACGGCACGGACATGAACGGCAGCGCGGCATCCATCACATTGGGCGCAACCAGTGGGCGGGACTATGCACCGAGGGTGGTCGCCGCTGCGAACGGTGGTGCGGTGTTCTGGTATCGAAACATCAGCGGATTCCACAACCAATTCACGGCCCAGGGGTTTACCTTCGATGGCAGCCAATTCACCCTGGGCACCCTACGGGCGGTGACAGACTCCCTGGTTCCGCCCTATGCTCCAGCCGCCGCCCACGTCGTTGGTGACGTCTACGTGGTCGCCTGGTCTGAAGGAGACAGTCCGAACTTTCGCATGAAGATGGCCTTCGTCTCCGTGCCATGAGCGTTCGGCTCCCCGCGGCCACCGAAACCGGAAAGCAGGCCCCAACACGCAGACAAATGTTTAGGAGGCTGGTCAGAATAAATCTGCCATCTGGAACGCCGATCCATCCCGCCTGGCTTTGTCGCTCGTCGGTTGCGTACCACCCGGTACGCGCCCTCGTCGCTTCGTGCCAGACGGGCGCCTCGACGCCCCAAATTGGCAATTCTATTTTGAACAGCCTCCTTAGGCGCAGCACGAACCCTTTCCGACTGCTCCATTTTTTCTTGCCCGATCGCAACCAACAAGGCATCACTTTGAGATGACAGCAGCGACCAACCCGGATAGCAGTCGCCGCTGCGGCCCGCCGAATCAACCGACGGGGCGAACGAATGTCAACGCATCATCGAGTCACAGAACTCACGCCACTGGATACGAGGTCACAGCATGGGATTCTTTGCTTGGATTATCTTGGGAGGCATTGCAGGTTGGATCGCCGCGAATCTCCTCGAACAGCAGCAGGGCTGCCTGACGAATATCGTGGTGGGCATCTTGGGCGGCGTGGTCGGAGGACTGCTGTTCAACCTGGCAGGCGGCAAGGGCGTCACCGGTTTCAATTTATGGAGCTTCGGCGTGGCAATCGTGGGTGCCGTCCTGTTCCTCTCCGTCCTGAAACTGATTCGAGGCCACCGCCACGAAGACGACACCCATCATGGATTCCGAAAATAACGCCCATCGGCCATGCCGACCGAAGACCTCACGCCCCCCTCGACACAGTCTGATGACGATCGCGACGAAAAACACAAAAAACAACAGACGCTCGTCGCCCGAATGCGGACATCAAACAAGTCTCCCTACTCCAACAGGTCGATGAACTGCTGTGGTCGCTGGCGCTCCACGGTACGTTCCACGGCGGCGGCGCAACGCAACGCCAAATCCTCACGCCAGGCCGGCGCAGTGATCTGGAATCCAATGGGCAGCCCCTGTTCATCGTAGCCCACCGGCACGGTCACGGCAGGGAGACCGGTTAGGTTGGCGGCAAAGGAAAACTCGGTCAGCGATTCGAGCAGGGCTTCGTCACTCTCTCCCGTCTTGGCCGCCTGGGCGCTGATGGGCGCGGCGGTCCTGCCGGTGGTGGGAGAAACGAGCACATCCACGCCCGCCAGGGCAGCGTCGAAGCCCGCAATGATTCGCCCCCGAAGCTGCTGCGCCCGAACATAGTCCACGGCGGGCGCAGAAGAGGCTACCTGGAGCAAGACCCGAGTGTCTGCCCCAAAACGCGTCTTGTCTTCCTTGCGGTACTCGTACAGCGCGGCAGCCATCTCGACACCGATGGTCAGATACTGGACCGGCCGCACGTACGCCAGGCCGGCAATCGACACCTCCTTGGTCCTGGCACCGAGGTCCTCCATGGCATGGATGGTCTGTCGACAGGCCGCCACCACCTCGTCGTCGGCCTGGTTGAAAAACTCGGGGCAGACGCCAAGCGTCATGTTTTCTAGGGAACCATCCAAGATGCCGGAAAACACCGGGTCGGGCTGACTCCATGTGTTTGGATCCTTGTTGTCCTTGCCAGCGATGACTCGATAGACCTCCAGGGTGTCCGCAACGGTCCCGGCAATCGGTCCAAGGTGCGCCACGCTCCAGCACAAGGGAAAAGCTCCATGCTCGGACACGCGCCCATAGGTTGGCTTGAGACCGACCACACCGCAGAGGCCCGACGGAATCCGAATGGACCCGCCGCCGTCCGCTCCGAGTGCCACGGGGCACAACCCCGAAGCCACGGCAGCCGCCGATCCACTCGACGACCCGCCGGTGATTCGAGCCAGGTCATAAGGATTGCGGGCCGGCCCATGATGCGGGTTGATCCCTGTCACCCCGATCCCGACCTCATGCATGTTGGTCTTGCCCACCAAGATAGCGCCTGCGGCCCGCAGACGCGCCACAACTGTGGCATCCTGGTCCTGCGGAATCGTCCCCAAGAACGAGGTCCCCACGGTGGTGGGATACCCCTTCTGATGAATTTCGTCCTTGACGGCGATGGGCATGCCATCCAGCAAAGAAAGGGGTTCACCCTTCTGATGCCGGACATGCGACGCCTCGGCCATCTCCATCACGTCCTCGGAGCGCTGGGCAATGAACGCACGAAGGGGCGGCTTGTTCGCATCAAACTCCGCTACAGCATCCAGGATCTTCTTCGCAATCGCCACTGGATTCGTGCGGCCTCCGCGGTAGGCATCCGCCAGTTCCGAAATCGTCCGAAATTGAAATCCGGTCATGCCTCCTCCCCCTTCTCTTCGGACGAATCCGCCCTACGCGTCAGCACCAAAGCAGGCGCATCCTCTTCGTCGAGGTGCGCATCCCAGATGGCATCCAGGCCCATCTGCCGCATCACCTTGGTCCGAAGCGCAGGTCCCACGAGACCGGATTCGACCATACCGGCGACCATCTTGAGCTTGGTCCCGGACAATTTCAGCTTGGACTTCGCCATTGCAACCTCCATCGAAACGAGACACGGGATGCTTCTATATGGAAAGGGAGGATACCAGAAAAGGCCGGGAAGAGAAAGGTGGTGACGAGCACCGCAATCGTCGGGGCGTCGGATCGTCGGGTAATGGGGTAACCAGATGGGCGGCCAAGAAGCAAGAAGTGTCCAGGTCTGGGGAAAATACTGGAGACGGAGATGGGATTGTGGCGCCAAAAAGCGGGGGTCTACATGAGGCATGCGAGAGGCAATGTCGTGCCGCCCGACCGACACAGGTCCGAATCTCGAAATGCATCGATGTAATCACATTGGGTTTTACGGAGGTCATCGTGGACCTCTGCAGGCCAGTTCCACTCCAGATATCGAGTCGATGTCGTGTCGTAGGCGGGCCAATCCACGCCCTGCGCAGCGCCGGGATCGCCAAGTTTGGCCATGGAGAACCATGCCTTCGTCATGGCATCAGACAGGTCGCTGTCCGTCTGATCGAGCGGTTTCTCGATTTGAGCCGCCGCATCCAGGGTGCCGAACACGTACTTGATTTCGGAAGAATGAATGGCCCCCAGCTTTTCACGCGCTACGATGGTGTTCGGCGGCACTCTCGTGAAGGAGCCCATAAAAACGTTTTGGCTGCCCTGCGAAAGTGCTTGCAACGATCTGCGTAGAGGACAAACGAATACCACGTCCGTCATGAGTCGTTCGGTCGCCTCCACTGCTTCGGCTCCAGTGGTGACCTTGGGATATATGGCCATGACGACCTGCTGATTCGCCGCCCCGAAAGCCCAGGAGACGAAGGAGGCAAACCGGGAAGGATCCACCGTCTCGTTGGCATCCTGCAGGGTGTAACCATGGCCGCCCAGTGCCGGCATGATCACCGTCATGCGCCACAGTCCTTCCTCGTTTTGGTTGGCTGTTCCGATCACGGGAACCTTGTTCTGTCTTCCTGCCTCGATGATCGCCATGGGAGCATCGGGAAGCATGTGGCCGTCTACGATAGTTCGGAAAAAAGGTCCTGACATGAAGGTTCCCGTCGCAGGTTTGAGGGCCGAGAAAATTTCGCCTGGAGTTTTGTTTCGCATGCAGGCGACTGGATTGTCTGCCTGGGCACAGCCCAAGGTTTGGGCTGCGTCGAGACCCAGATCTTCGGCACTTTTTTTACCGGAAATCGGCGCCACGTGGTCGAGGTACTGGGCGGAACGTTTGGAAGTGCAGGCTGCACTTTCCAACACTGCTCGGTCAAACATCCCTTGCGCCAAGGGAGATGCAACGAGGTCGCAGACGTTGCTCGCTCCGGCGGACTCTCCAAAGATGGTGACGTTGTCGGGATCTCCGCCGAACTGCGCGATGTTGTCCCGCACCCACTCCAACAGTCGTATCTGGTCCAGGCTGCCGTAATCGCCCGAGGCTCCGAACGAAGATTCGGCGGTCAATCCGGGGTGTGCCAGGTACCCCAGCGGGCCGAGGCGATAGTTGAATGTGACCACGACGGCACCGAGTTTCGCCAGATTCGTTCCACGATACAGGGCGAGTGAACCCGACCCATTGTTCCAACCGCCTCCGTGGATCCAGACCATCACAGGCCGCTTCTCGTTCGGGGCTGCTGCGGTGGTCCACACATTCGCGAAAAGGCAGTCCTCACTGCCCACGCAGCAGTAGTCCCCCTGGCAGTTTTCGGGACAGTCCTGTGAATGGACCGCGCCTGGATCACTGTCCTTGGGATCGCCGGTCACGGGGTTCATGATTTGGGGACAACTCGCGCCATAGGCGGTGGCGTCACGTACCTCGGTCCACACGTCATGTGGGCGTGGCGGTTTCCATCTCAGGTCGCCGGTGGGTGGCGCTGCATATGGAATGCCCAAAAACGTCGCCACTCCGTCCACCAGGCTGCCGCGGATGGGCCCTATGTCAGTCTCCACCAACGGAACGGACAGGTCTGTGGTGATGCTGCCATCCACAGAGGCGTCTCCGGCCTGGGAATCGTCCAGTCCGGCGTCCCGTGCCGGCACGGCGGAGTCATCACTGCAGCCGATGTGGGCCAGCATGGGTACCAAGACAGCGGCTGCGAGCAGGGCGAGACCCGGCGAGCCGCAGCAACGAAACGAGCGGTATTTTCGATGTGTCATTGGAGGCTTCGCTTGTGCGATGAAATGCTTCTGGTTTGTCTGGTGATCGATAGCACGATGCACAAAATCGAAGCGTCATATGAAATCATTGGACCACCTGAATTTCAGCCCCAAAAGGCTACTGGCAGTTCACCGCCACGTCATAGTCACCGCTGGCGCCTTGATATCCATCGACGACGATGTAATACGTTTGGCCGGCCAGGGCGTTGAACGTGATGTTTTCGGCTCCCACCGACACGCCGTGCTCCACGCAGTTGCCGGGCATACAGCTCGCTCCCTGCTTGAGGAGGACGAATACGTCCAGGTCGTCACTCGGGTTCACCGGCGTGACCGTAACGTTGACCTCGCCCGTGGCCTCTGCCACGAACTGGTACGTGTACTCGGGACCACTCTCGGTCAGACCGGTGCAGCCGTACTCTTGCACCTTGTTGTCGTAGGTGGTCGTGCTCCAGGAGTCGGAATCGCCGCAGTGGAGCGTATACACTGGATTGCAGGTCCCGTCCTCGATGGTGCAGGTGGCGCTGCAGCCATCGCCGGCTGCCGTGTTCCCGTCGTCACACTGCTCGCCCGGATCGAGGGAGCCATCGCCGCAGGCCGGCGTCCCGCCGGCGCAGTCGAAGGTCAGATGATAGGCCCCTTCGTCCCCGCCGTATCCATCCACCACGAAATAATAGTAGTGGCCCTGTTCCGCGTGGAACGCCACTTCCGTGTCGCCGTAGGCGATGCAGGCCTCGCCGCCACAGCCCGCCCCCGTGTCCTCTAGGACGAACAGGTCCAGGTCGATGGTCTGGTCGTCGTACGAGATGGTCACGGTCGCATCACGCGTCTCATACGCATAGTACCAATAGGTGAACTCCTTGCCCGACTCATCCCAGGCAGGGTAACAGGAATACTGGCCCACGTTATCCGTCGATCCGGCGTTCGTGGTGTTCCAGTCGTCGTCGGCGCCACAATGCAGGTAGTACTTGGCCACGCAGCCACCAGTTTCGTTCTTGCAGTCCGCACTGCAACCGTCGCCGGCCGTGTTGTTTCCGTCGTCGCACTCCTCCGCGCATTCCAAAACGCCGTTGCCGCACGCTTCTTTTGCGCAGGTGGCGCTGCAGCCGTCACAGGCGACCGTGTTGTGGTCGTCGCACTCTTCTCCCTCGTTGAGCACCCCGTCACCGCAGATCCCGCCGCCACAGGACATCGTCATGGTGAAATCGCCCTGTGCGCCGTCGTAGCCGTCCACCGCCACGTAATAGGTGTGCCCCGCCTGGGCGTCGAAGGACGCCGACAGGTTGCCGTAGGCGATGCAGGACCCGGCCGAGCAACTTCCGTTTCCGTTGCCGCCGTCCAGGACGAACACGTCGAGGTCGACGCCCGACTCGAGACCACTCAACGTGGCGGTCACCTGCCCGGTCTGGGGTGCCTGGAACGTGTAGACGTACTCAGGGCCCGTCTCGTCCCAGGAAACGCATGAGTAGGAATCCACGTCGGTGGTGCTTCCGTAGTAACTCGTGTTCCAACGATCTTCGTCCCCGCAGGTGATATCCCAGGCAGGCGTGCAGGTCGCCGACTCGATGGTGCAGGTCGAGCTGCAGCCGTCACCATTGGCCAGGTTCCCGTCGTCACATTCCTCGGCGCATTCGACCAAGCCATTGCCACAGGCCTCGACCTGGCACGTGCTCGAACAACCGTCACAATCCACGGTATTTCCGTCGTCACAGCCTTCGCCCTGGTCCGTCGTGCCATTTCCGCAGGATTCAAGGGCGCAGGTCGCACTGCAGCCGTCGCCGCTCGCCGTATTTCCGTCGTCGCATTCCTCGCCTGGGTCCACGGTTCCATCACCGCAGACACCGCAATTCAGGGTCAATGAGAAAGGCCCCTCGGCTCCGTTTCGGCCGTCCACGATCACGTAATACGTGTGGCCAGCCTGAGACTGGAAGGCAGCCCCGTCGTCTCCGTAGGTCAGGCAGTTGGTCGTGTCGCACGAACCGTTTCCGCCGTCCACCACGAACACATCCAAATTCGCGCTCAGGCCACCCAGGGTGAGGGCAATCGCACTCGCCGACGGCGCATCGAACCGGAACGCATACTCCCTGCCGTCTTCGTTCCAGGGCGAGCAGGGATAGGTATTCAGCGCATCCGTGGACCCGGTCGCCGTGGTGCCCGTGGATTTGGTCTCGCCGCATCCTATCTGGTCCGCCGGCTGGCAGGTCGTCACCGTTTCTACTGTACAGTTGTGGTCGCAGCCGTCGCCATCCGCGCGGTTCCCGTCATCACATCCCTCGGCGCACTCTGTCACGCCATTACCGCAGGTCTCATTGCGACAGGTGGATGAACAGCCGTCGCATGCCACCACGTTTCCGTCGTCGCACTCTTCGCCCGTCTCGACCACCCCGTTCCCGCAGCCCTGCACCAACTCCTTGGCGCAGTTGTGGTCGCAACCGTCGCCATCCGACTGATTGCCGTCGTCGCAGGTCTCACCGCTGTCCACGATGGAATCGCCGCAATGCGCCGCCGTACAGTTCGTCCGGCAAGCATCTGGGGTCACGTCGCTGTTGGCCGCCCCGTCGTCACATTCTTCGCCGGAATCCACGATCCCGTTGCCGCACACAGGACCCTCGAGCTGGCAGTTGTGGTCGCAGCCATCGCCGTCCATCGCATTGCCGTCATCGCACTGTTCACCCGCTTCGAGTACCCCGTTGCCACAGGCACCAGCTTCGAGATGGCAGGTGCTGTCACAGCCGTCGCCGTTGGCGTGGTTGCCGTCATCGCACTCCTCGCCGCTGTCCACCACGCCGTTGCCGCACACGTCCGACTCGAAACCGCAACCGGCCGAGCAACCGTCACCGGCCGTGTTGTTTCCGTCGTCGCACTCCTCGCCCGTGTCCGTCACACCGTCACCGCACTTGGGATTCTTGCAGTCCACGCGGCAGGCATCGGGCGTCGTGTTGCTGTTGGCTGTGCCGTCGTCACATTCTTCGCTCGGCTGCTTGATGCCATCTCCGCAGAACTCACTGTGACAACTCGAACTACAGCCGTCGCCGTCCTGCTTGTTCCCGTCGTCGCATTCCTCGCCAGCGTCCAAGTTTCCGTTCCCGCAGTTTACCGACTCACTGCGACAGAATCGATCGCAGCCGTCGCCGTCCTGCTTGTTCCCGTCGTCGCATTCCTCACCAGCGTCCAAGTTTCCGTTCCCGCACAGAGGGTTCTCCTCCAGGCGACAGAACGCATCACAGCCATCGCCGTCCATCGTATTGCCGTCATCGCACTGTTCCGCGTACTGCGTGTCCACCACTGAATCGCCGCACACCGGCTTCTGGCAGTTCATCCGGCAGGCGTTGGGGATCGTATCGCTGTTCTCTGCCCCCTGGTCACACTGCTCGCCCGCCTCCAAAAAACCATTGCCGCAGACAGCCTTCGTCGTGGAAGAATCGTCCGAACAACCAGCAGCGCCCAAAACCGCCACGGTCACGCCCAACACGATCGTCTTCCATCCCGTGGGTCCTCCGGCCACGCCGCGGCCTGCCGCCTCACCCCTGCCCCATATATTTTTGTGCAACACCATCACGATCCTCCTGTGAAAAAAAAGAAGCCCATCAATCCTGTGAAAAAAAGCCCATCAAAATCGGAATCCCACCTCAAGGAATGCGTGCATCGACAACTCAGCGGCTCACGCTGCCCGGCTCACGCTGCCCGGCTCACGCTGTCCGACTCACGCTCCACGGCTTCAATCGCCGACTGAAATCCCTGTATCATCCATAACTTTTCTCATACGCACCAATGAGGCAGACCTTACGTCACCCTAATGAAATAGGTCAAGATTGAATTCGAAAAGGTCAAGTGCGCTGCGGCTACGATGTGCCGGGCTGAGCCCGGCCGGGTGGTACGCAACCGAGGAGCGACAAAGCCAGGCGGGATGGATGGACGTTCCAGATGGCAGATCGATTTTGACCAGCCTCTTAAGAGATCAATCGATGATGAAATCATTGACATGCATTCCCGCTGACCTGTAGTACACTCCTCTTGGTATCGCGGTGAATCAATCCCCGCTGGTTCAACTTCACAGAAAGCAATCTTCGAGTCGAGATGGTACAAATACGTAACTTCAGCATCGTGGCGCATATCGACCACGGCAAGTCGACGCTGGCGGATCGGCTCATCCAACACGCCGGGCTCATCCAGGAACGCGACTTCCGCAACCAACTCCTCGACGATATGGACATCGAGCGTGAGCGGGGCATCACGATCAAGTCGAACACGGTGACCCTGCCCTACAAGTCGAAGGATGGGATGGAGTACGAGCTGAACCTCATCGACACCCCTGGACACGTGGACTTCACCTACGAGGTGTCGCGGGCGCTGGCGTCCTGCGAAGGCGTCTTGCTGCTTGTCGATGCGTCGCAAGGGGTCGAGGCGCAGACCATGGCGCACCTCTATGCGGCCATGGAGCACGATCTGACCATTGTACCGGTGATCAACAAGATCGACCTTCCCTCGGCGGACATCGAGAATGCGAAGCGCCAGATCGAACACGACCTGGGGCTCGACCCGGAGGATGCGATCCTCTGTTCGGCCAAGACGGGCGAAGGGGTCGAGGAGGTGCTCGAAGCCATCGTGCAACGGATTCCAGACCCTGGTCAGGATACGGAATCGCCCCTCAAGGCGCTCGTGTTCGACGCGCATTACGACACGTTCCGCGGGACGGTGGTGGCTTTTCGGCTGTTCACCGGGTCCGTGCAAAAGGGCCAGACCCTGCGGTTCATGTCCAACGACGCCACACACCACATCGAAGAGGTGGGCCGTTTTCGCTTGGGCCGCGACCCGGTCAAGAAGCTGCAAGCCGGCGACGTGGGCTATCTGTTGGCCGGTATCAAGACGGTGTCGGACGTGCACATCGGCGACACGATCACCCTCGATGATCGTCCCGCAGACGAGGCGTTGCCTGGCTTCAAGGAAATCAAGCCGGTCGTGTTCTCGTCCATCTACCCCATCTCGAGCGACGATTTTCCCGCACTCGTGGATGCGCTCGAAAAATACGAGCTCAACGATGCATCCCTGGTGTACGAAAAGGACACGTCGGTCGCGCTGGGGCAGGGCTTTCGCTGCGGCTTCCTTGGCCTGCTCCACCTCGAAATCGTCCAGGAACGGCTGGAACGAGAGTTCAACCAGTCCATCATCATGACCATGCCGTCGGTCCGGTATCGGTTCAACCTCAAGGACGGCCAGCACATCGTGGTGGACAACCCGGCCGAATTTCCCGACCCAATGCTCATCGAATCGGCCGAGGAACCCTACGTCCGCATCACAATCATGATTCCCGACCGGTACATGGGCGCAGTCATGCAACTCTGCCTGGACCGCCGGGCCGACAACTCGAACTTCACCTATCCGGTCCCGGGACGCATCGAGATCAACTTCGACATGCCGCTTTCCGAGGTTATCTTCGACTTCTACGACAGACTCAAAAGTGTCACACAAGGATACGGATCCTTTGACTACGAAATCATCGCATACCGTCAATCCGACCTGGTCAAGCTCGATATTCTGGTCAACGGCGAACCAGTGGACGCCCTGGCATCCATGGTGCATCGCGAGCGAGCGCGAGATCGAGGATTGAGGGTCTGCACACGGCTCAAAGACGAGATTCCCAGGCAGATGTTCAAAATCGCCATTCAGGCCGCCATCGGACGCACGATCATCGCACGAACCACCATCTCGCCCTATCGAAAGGACGTGACCGCCAAGTGCTACGGCGGTGACATCAGCCGAAAGCGCAAGCTGCTCGAAAAGCAAAAGAAGGGCAAAAAGCGCATGAAAATGGTGGGCAAGGTGGAAATTCCACAGAGCGCGTTCGTGTCTGTGCTCAAGACGAACCAGGAATAGCCCGGAGTTCCTCGTGGCTGACAGACCTTCGGCAAAACCAATCAGGAATGGCACGGGTCCGCTCGTGCCTGACAAACCTGCACCATCGGTTCCCGGCCTGTATGTCCACGTTCCCTTCTGCAAAACCAAGTGTCCCTACTGCGACTTCTATTCGGTCACGACCCTGGACCTGGTGGATCGATTCGTCGAAGACCTGGAACACGAAATGCGCTGGCGCCTTGCCGATGCCTGGATGGATGGATTCGACAGCCTGTACGTAGGCGGTGGGACCCCGAGCATCCTGGGCCCTGAGCGTCTGCAACGCGTCCTCGCCATGCTGTCGCGCCCACTCATCACCAGCCCACGAGCGAAGGAAACGGCCGCACCGCAGAGCCGACCTGCGGGCAGGACGCCCGGCGAGGCGGTGGCCGAAAAAGCGGGCAGGACGACCAAAAAACCGGCTGCCGAAGGCGCCTCTTCGGCCCCGGACGTCGAGGTCACCGTGGAGATGAATCCAGCGGACGTGACTGCCGACCTGATGGCGGTCATGCGTGATGCAGGAGTGACGCGCGTCAGCCTGGGCGTCCAGTCCTTCGACGACCAGGAACTTCGCCTGCTGGGGCGACGTCACGACCGGGCGGGCGCCATCGCGGCCATCGAGGAAATCCGAAAGGCCGGCTTCGCCGACCTGGGCCTCGACATCATCACCGACCTGCCAGGCTCAAACCTGGAAACCCTGCGTCGCAGCCTGGACCAGGCGCTGGCGTTTCGGCCCGAACACCTATCCTGCTACGCTCTGACCATCGCCGAAGGCACCGTATTTGGACAAAGACAACAAGCCGGCACCCTTGTTTTGCCCGACCCGGACGCCAGGGCGGACCAGTACTTGGAAACAGCTCGGGTCCTCGAAGAGGCGGGATACGACCATTACGAGGTCAGCAACTACGCCCGCAAGCCTCGCTTGCGATCCAGGCACAATCAGAAGTATTGGAACCGCACGCCCTACCTCGGCCTGGGGCCGGCAGCCCACTCCTTCGACGGCACGACCAGATGGTGGAACCTGGCCGATGTGCACCGATACCACGAACGCCTGTCCTCTGGCCATCTGCCGGTCGATGAGCAGGAGAGCATCGACGCGGACATGGCCCGCATGGAGCAACTGGCTCTCGGAATGCGGACCGCGGCCGGCATCTCAGAAACGCTGGTCCAACGGCCCGGACTCTCCGAGGTGGCCGCCGACCTGGTCGCGCAGGGCTTGCTCGAACGACACGACGGACGGCTCTGTCCCACGAGGCGAGGCTTTCTCGTGGCCGACGGCATCGCCGCGCTCCTGGTGTAAGGAGGCTGGTCAACGCTCTCCCGCTCTCCGGGCCCTTTGACAGTCTTGGATTCCGTGCAGTATAATGAACAATAGCAATTATTCACGTGATCAGGACAACGACAATGACTGGATTCAGCACAACGAAAGCCTCGCACCAAATATCGAGTGAGACTGGATCAGAACCAACATTTGAACCGACGTCGCAGCACAAACGATCCCTCGCAGCCCGTTTGGATTTGGCGACTGTGAAGATGAAAGCGTTTGTTCTGGCGACATTCGTCATCACGGCCGTCGGCCCCGGCTGTGTCTTCGATCCCTCGGCTTCGACGGCCAAGCTGGATCGAGACGGATGGCTCCCGGATGCCGCGGACGCCAGCGTGCTCCACGACGCAAATCTCGATGCGAAAGAGGATGCTCATTCCGACGCCCGACTGGACAGCGACGTCGATGCGGCCAAGGACGGCTCGGTGGATGCAGACATCGACGGCGCGGTGGATGCAGACATCGACGGCGGACCAGGCAACGTGGTCTGGGTTTCGACCACGGGCAGCGACACCGCGGGCGACGGGTCCTTGGCCAACCCGTACCAGACCATCACAAAGGGCATCGAACAGGCAACGGCGTTGGGCCGGCCGAACGTGGACGTCGTGACAGGGACCTATCCAGAAACGGTCACGCTGGCCAGCGACGTGATGGTCCGGGGCGGATTCGATTCGTCCGGCCAGCACCACGACGACTCGAGCACGACCATCATTGCATCGAACAGCGGCCGCGGCCTCATCGCCGAAAGCGTGAGCAGCGCAGCCGTGGAGTGGCTGTCGGTCCACGTGTCGGGGACGGTCCACAGAAGTGTGTACGGCCTGTTTTCCACAGGCAGTTCCGTGGTGCTGACCCACGTGACCCTGACCCTAGGCGACGCGGATCCCGGCCCAGACGGCCCGTCGGCACTCAACGGCAACCCGGGCCAGCCAGGCGGCGATGGAAACGACGGTTGCTATCAGAATTCCTGTTCCAGGCCAGCGCCGGGGCCGGGCGGCTCTTCGCCTTGCGGCATGAATGGCGGCAGCGGCGGCGTTCCGGGAACGCCGGATAATGGCTCAGAAGCAGGTGGAGGCGGCCAATCCGGAACGGGCGGCCAGCCGCCCGACGGGGCTGGCGGAACTGGCGGCAGCGGCGGCGCGGGAACACGCGACGGAGGGGACCCGGGCAGCCCAGGACACCCGGGGGTATCCGGCAGCCCCGGTGTGCCCGGCCCCGGCGGCTTAAATTTTGGGCAATGCCCGGCCAGCGGCTACGTCCCGGCCAACGGCGGAAACGGTGAAAACGGTGGAGACGGCGGTGGCGGCGGTGGCGGAGGCGGCGGTGACGCCGATAATCCACTTGGCACCAGCGGCGACCTCTTCGGAGGCTCCGGCGGCGGTGGCGGTGGCGGCGGAGCCTCCGAAG
>JAGGXR010000123.1 GCA_021162935.1 Deltaproteobacteria bacterium | reverse complement strand
GGGCCATTGAGGCGGACGAGGAGTGCGACGACGGGAACGTGGCGGACGGCGACGGTTGTTCGAGCCAGTGCAAGCTGGAGACGGACTGTGGCAATGGGGTGAAGGAAGGGGTGGAGGAGTGCGACGACGGGAATGTGCAGAACGGCGACGGCTGTTCCGACCATTGCACCCTGGAATCGAACACGAATCATCCGCCGGTAGCGGATGGAGGCCTGGATGAGTCGGTTGCTCCCGGAGCGACCGTTACCTTGGATGCGACGGGCAGCAGCGACCCCGACGGTGACGACCTGACCTTTGCCTGGACGGCACTCGATGGAGCGCCGGCGTTGGATGACCCGACGAGTCCTAGTCCGAGCCTGATCGCTGGTGACTGCGGCGAGAGCTATCAGTATCAGCTCGTCGTCCAGGATACGCATGGGGCCACCGACATGGACGAGGTGACGATTACGGTCAACGATTTCGGGTACCACGTCTCCACCTCGTCCTGCGATCAGTTGTCTCAATGCGGCTCGATCCAACACCCCTGGTGCAGCATCAACCAGGGGGTCCAGGCTGCCAAGACCAGCAGTTATGACCATGTTCTGGTCGCCGAAGGGGACTACAATGAATCGGTCACCATCACGCAGGATTTGATTTTGGAAGGTGGTTATGCACCTGATTTTGTCGACAATGATCCGGTGGCGCACAGGGCTCGCATTCTTTCCACCGACGTTTCGGCTGTCACTGTGGAGTACGCGGTGAAGGCCGCTCTGATTGGTTTTGAGATTGGGTACGATAGCCAGGCCACCTGTTCAACCTGCCGTCTCGTGCACAATCAGGGGGAACTGACGGTGCAGCACTGCGACCTGAACGCGACGCCGAATGGCAACGGCACCCAGAACGTGGCCATCCACACGGAAGGCAGCGACCCTCACCAAAGTTTGACCGTCGAGGATTCGATCGTCGTGGCTCATGACGCTCAGAATCTGGCAGCCGGCATCATGAGCGAGGGCTCTCCTATGACTGTGAAGCGATCGACGGTGATGGGCGGCGACGGCTGTGGCCCGGAAATCGACGGGATCTGGGCGCTGAACGCGGACGTCACGGTCGAGGATTCTACGGTTGTGGGCCGTGGCGGTGATTGGGGGCCGTTTGGGAGCCCCGGGTTGGGCTGTGGGTTGGAACTCGACCACTGCACGGCCACCCTTCGCAACAACCATCTCATTCAGGGTGGCGATGCGGATAGTGCCCTTGGCATCGATGCAGAAGGGGGGACCCTTGTCCTGGATCACAATGATGCCGTTCGAGGGGCGTCGTTGAACAGGGCGGCCGGGGCGTTGGCGATTGGCGTCAGGAGCATACAGGCCTCATCTGTGACGATCACGGACAATAGCCTGATAGCTGGCGGTCCTATGGGGAGTGTGACCGGGAATCGTCCTAGCAGCAGTGTCGGGATGTGGATCGAGCCCAATGGCCAGGCTCATCTTTCAGGGAATGTTTTGATCGTGGGCAATGATGGACCTGATCCGACCTTGCAGGACTGCACGAGTGAAGGGCTGTACCTCAATGGTGGTACGGTGACCATCGAAGACAGTGAATTGAATGGGGGAGCGGCTGCCGGTATGGTGATTGGGGCGGAACTGGGCCAAGTCCAGTCCTTGACCATGACCAGGACCACGATCAAGGCAGGGTCTGGTGGGTACTCAGACCACAATGGCGGAGCCATCGGGTTGGGCTGCGGCGGCGGCACTTCGGTGGCGATCGACGCCTGTTGGATCGAAGGCGCCCACACGGTGACCACGGCGGCCAAGTATTCTCATGGGGTGGAACTGAGCGGGGGGTGCCCCCTCCACATGACGAACACGGTGGTGCTTGCAGGCGCGTCTACGATGGAGAGCGTCGGTCTCTATTACGTCGACAGTTCTCCCGTGGTGACGAACTGCTACATCAATGCTCAGGGGGCAACAGGAGGCTGGAGGGCTCTGGTCCTTTGGTCCCAAGGTGGAAGTGACTGCAACGATACACAGGGACAGTTTCGAAACAACATCATGGACCCAGGTGAACTGTCGTCTGAGTACAGCATCGGTTGGTTCGAGGGCGCTCGGCCTGAGATCATGCAGAACAACGATATGCTCGTGGGGTCGTTTGGCGACTATATTTTCTTGCGTGGGTGCAATCAAGGCACGAACAGCATTGCTGACGTGAATGGACTTTACGGTTCCGATTTCCAGAACAACATTTCGGCCGATCCGAAGTTCGTCAATCCAGCTACGAAAGATTTCCATCTCCAGGCGACGTCTCCTTGTGTGGATGAAGGGCTGGGGACGAATGATGGGGCCCCGGATCATGATTTTGACAATCCGCCCACGTCCAGACCTCAAGGCGGTGGGGTAGATATCGGACCTGACGAGCGGTAACCTATTCCGTGTAGACGCCCCCCCTTCCGGCCATCCGCAGTTTCAACTCGAGCCGCCTGGCGATGGCGGTCGATGGGTAGAAGTGATTCATCTGCGCCGAGACTTGGGCTCCGCACGCTGACCTTCCTCGGACGGCTTGTGAGAACGCGGCCGGAGGGCCGCGTTCGGCTGCGCCTCGACTGAGACGCCTTGAGCAGGCCGAAGCGGCCTGCAGCGGCGCTCAGACGCCTCGGTCGGTGCAACGTGTGGAGCATGTGCGTCTCGGCTCCGATGAATTCTATGAATCAGGTGGCAGTGATGTTCGGGGGACGGGGTGGCAGTGGTGTTCGGGGGACGAGGTGGCGATGGCGGATTCGGTAGAGGTGGAT
>JAGGXR010000125.1 GCA_021162935.1 Deltaproteobacteria bacterium | reverse complement strand
TGGGCTCTCCCCGGAACCACCGGGACGAGGGCTGGGGAACGCGCGAAAATCCCGTCTCCTGCCCGGATCGCATGATTCCTTCGTTCAAGGACGGATCGCGGCGCTGCCATCGCCAATCGCCAGCGCCAGCCCGTGCCGCTCACGTCGCACAAAACCCCACTTCTGGGATGGAAACTATTTAGAATTCTGATGTCCGTTTGGTCGAGGAGCTGCGTTGAGACGGCTGTGCGACGCACGTTCGATGGGCTGTTGCCATTCTGTTCCGTCGGCGAGCGAAGGTCAGGCGAGGGACAGGGACACGAGCCACAGGATGAGGCCGGCGGCGATGCCACCGCCCCACCACAGGGCGTTCTTGATGATGATGTGGTCATCACTGGTAAAGGCCTTGTAGGCGAGGCCGAATCCAGAACTCACCCAGACGAGCAATCCGATGATGGCGAGCAGGGACCACAGGACAGAGGGGGCATTGGTGCGTTCGAGCAGGGCGAGATGAAAAGCGCGCAGCTTTTCGTAGCGAGCCAGGTCCGTCTGGTTTTGGACGGCCGGAGCCGCATTGGCCCCAGCGTTTCCTGGTGCGGCGGCAGCCGATGCGATGCGGCCTCCTGGATCTTGTGTCTGGTCCGGGCTCTGAGCCCCTCGATGGGGCGTGCCCTTCGAGGGCGCCATGGCTGTTCCATTCACAGGACCGGTCGATGTCGATGCCGGGCCTGTTTTCTTGCTTGGGTGGGCCTTTTGTTTTTCATAAGCGATTTGTTGCTGAGCCATGAGCACGGCGATTTTGGGGTTCACCCGGTGGAGGTAGGCCGCATGGGGGGTGTAGAAGCTCCTGGTGCCCAGGACCGAGGATCGGATGGCGCGGTAGGCCATCAGGGCCAGATCGATACGACCCGAGGCTTCTGCGCTGCGACCGATGTGCCACAGGGCGTCCAGGGAGGAGACCACGTAGGGGTTCCCTGGTGCGTACCAATGGGCCGATCGGCGAAAGTGAAGAACAGCTGGTTCGGTTCTGCCTGCTGCAAGGGCTTTTCGACCCGAAAAGTATTCCTTTCGCGAGGAATAGAAGACCCTTGTGGAGACCACGGCCAAGAAGAGGCCCACGATTGCCAGGATCACAACGATGCGCCGTTTCATTGCAGGCCTCCGTCGTTCATACCAGGTCCCGGCGGCGGAAGATGAGCGCGGCCAGCACGAGTACGACCAGTGAGTAGAGCAGGCCATAGGCCGTAGCCTGGGCTACGTAGCGCCAGGTGACGAACTGTCCGTGGATGCTCATCCATTGGTTTCCTACCACAGCGCCACTGACGGTGAACAGGTGGCAATCGGGCAGCGTTGCGACAAAGACCCGCACGAGGCTGACGCCGATGCCCTGTTCGAATTGATCGAGGAGTTGGTGGATCTGCGGGGTGAGTCGTCCTGTGGCGAAAGCGAGCAGGGTGAAGAGCCCAGACAGAAACGGGCTGCTGAACGAAGAGAAGAACAGGGCGACCGCAGAGATGACCGATACCTCGACGAAGGAGAGCCACAGCGCTTTGCATAGGGCCGCGCGGACAGTGCCGTTCTGGAGCAGGATCATGCCCACGAAGAACAGGATCATGAAGGCCATGAGGAGTGCCATGGTGGCCACGGTGCCCAGGTAGCGCCCTGCGATGAATTCGTGGCGTCGCAAGGGTTTCGACAGGAGTTGGTAGATGGTCTTTCGTTCCAACTCTTTGTAGACCAGGTTGACGCCGATGAACACGGCGATGACCACCGAGAAGAGGCTGACGGCCGCCAGGCCCAGGTCGGTGATCACGCGGAGTTCGTTGCCCAGAGAGAGTTTGGCCACGGCAAGTGACGCGGCGATAAGGGCCACGGCGAAGAACAACAACGCGTAAAGGACCTTGTTTCGGATGGCCTCTTTGAAGGTATTCTGTGCAACGGCCAGGATGCGGTTCATGATTGATGGTCCATGCTTGCGCCGGTGTCTTCCGATGCCGGGCCCCCAGCAGACGAGCCGTTTGCAGTTTGAGACATGAAGAGTTCTTCGAGGCTCTTTCTGCGCGGTTGGACCGACAGGATGCGAGCATGGACGTCGATTGCTGCCTGGAGGACGGCGGCGGGATCGTCGTCTCCAGGGAGTTGGACGATCCATTTGGCGCCCTGTTTTCTGGCGTCGCCTCGCTGGGCCAGCGCGGTTTCGAGTTCGGGCGGCACCTGGTCGAGGATGACCTCGATCGCTTCCACGTCCTGCCCGAGTAGGTCGTCTAGACTGCCGATTTTTTGGATTCGGCCGTTTACCACAATGGCGACCCTCGTGCAAAGGAGTTCCACGTCACTGAGGATGTGGGAGCTGAACAGCACGGTTTTCCCCTGTTTGGCCAGGTCCGCCACGATGTCGCGGACTTCTTTTCTGCCGATGGGATCGAGTCCGCTCAGGGGTTCGTCGAGCACCACCAGATCCGGATCCCCAATGAGAGCCTGGGCCAGACCGGCACGCTGGAGCATGCCCTTAGAGAACTTGCGAAGGGGCCGATCCGTGGCGTGGGTAAGCTTGACGAGTTCGAGCATGTCCGCAATCCGCTCGGCTCGCTTGTTGCGAGGGATACCCAGCAGACGGGCAGTCAGATCCAAGAATTCTGGGGCGGTTAGATAGTCGTAGAACGATGGGTTTTCCGGCAAGAATCCGACTCGGGCCATCACCTTCGGGTCTGTGACCGACCCACCGAACAGGGAAATCGATCCCTCGTCGGGAAACAAGAGGCCCATCATCATTTTGATGGTGGTGGTCTTGCCTGCGCCGTTTGGGCCAAGAAGGCCGAATACTTCGGATGGGGCCACGGTTAGGTCGATCCCCCGCACCGCCTCGACACGTTTGAACAATGGCGAGGACGGCAGGAAACGGGACAGGACCGAGGCGATCCGCCTGTAGGGCAGAAACCCAGTCACGAAGGTTTTCGATAGGTTGCGCACCGCCACGACGGCGGCTTCATGCGCCTGGCCCGTTGGGATCGTCATGGCTTGTGTTATGGATCGATAGGCGCTGACGCGTCAAGCTTCACCGTCGGATCGAACGGATTTTCCATTGGTGTCTATCGGGCTTCGTTCGTTCCCTTCGAGATTCGCGCGGTACCATTCGATGGTCCGCTTCAGCCCTTCGTCCAGATCGACCTTGGGTTCGAAGCCCAGAAGTTTGCGAGCTTTGACAATGGAGGGAATGCGCAGTTCCACGTCGGGGTAGTCCCACGGGATGAAACGAATCTGCGACTTGGAGCCGCAGATTCGGACGATTTCTTTGGCCAGCGCATAGATCGTCAGCGTGGATCGCGGATTGCCGATGTTAAAGACCTGTCCTACGGCCTGAGGCCTACTCAGGGCCAGCAGGAGCCCTTCGACCAGGTCATCCACGTGGCACCAGGAGCGGATTTGACTGCCATCGTTATGGATGAGGATGGGTTCGTCGCGGAGGGCTCGGACGATGAAGTTGTGGATCGCGCCTTCGCCCACCTGTCTCGCACCGAACACGTTGAAGGGGCGTACGGACACGGCTGGTAACCCCTGCTCGCGTTGGTAGCACATGGCGAGATGTTCGGTGGCGAGTTTGGCGACAGCGTACGTCCAGCGAGCCTCTCCTACCACCCCGAGGTGGGTGACGTCTCCTTCCGAGACCTTGTAGGCGTATCGTCCAAAGACTTCAGAGGTGGACAGGTCCACGAAGCGTTTGATGTGTCCGAGCCGGACGGCTTCCCTCAGGACGTTCGCCGTGCCCAGTAGGCCCACCTCCATGGTGCGGACCGGCGATCGGATGACCGTGTCCACCCCGGCGATGGAGGCCAAGTGGATCACGGTATCGCAGTTCTCCATGGCGGCTTGCACCGAAGCCCGGTCCATCACGTCCCCTCGGACCACCTGGACCTCTGGGCGGTCTGCAAGGCCGGAGGCGGTCAGAGCGTCGCGGGCGAAATTGTCGAGGATCACGATTTGGTTGGGACCTGCGAGCCGCTCGACGAGGTGCGAGCCGATGAAGCCGGCCCCGCCGGTGATGAGGATCTTCAAGCCTTCGACAGTGGGGGTCGATGTGTCGATACCAGCAATCGATCGGTAGGTGGATGTCATTGATAGGTCCCCGTTTCGGGCTGTTGGAATGTGTATGAGTCTTGACTCAGGTAGTTGCCGTCTGCGTCCGTTCCGGCTGTGGCAGTCACGTCCACGGATAGAGACCAATCGTAGGGTGGGTCGTTCGTGGTCGAACTGTCGTCGTCGGACAGGGTCACTGTGTAGGCTGCGGCCTCGGGGAGGTATTCGAGGTATCGGCCCTGATTGTCGAAATGGATGGCGCTGACATTTTTGAGTGTTCGTTGCCCGGATGACGGATCCATCACCGTCCAGCCGTTGTTGAGGGTGAAGCCCACGTAGTCGTAGTTGTCCGAGAACGCGGCGATGGGATTCAGTCGAGCGTCCAGCAGATACGCGGTGATGGTCACAGACCCGCCATTTGGAATGGCGGCAGGGCCGGACAGTTCCAAGCGGCCCGCATCCGGCTTCTCTTCGAGATCACCGCTCCAGATGATCTTGAAGGACGCTGCGATATAAGTGGTGGCGTCATAGGTTCCGTTGGGGCCATCCTGCTTTCCGTTTCCGTTGCTGTCGGCGAAGTAGGGGTCGATTCCCAGGGTGAACACTCCGTCGTCGTCCGCGTCGAGAAACGGTTCTTCGGTATCGTCGAAGGGCTCGTCTTCATCGAACACACCGTTGCCGTTCACATCAGTGAATGCTTCGCGGCCTCGGAGGGCGACGAAGATTGTGACCACCCCGTCTCGTGGATTGAGGGTTTCACCCAGTGGGCCGGCCCGACTCGGTTCGCCCTTGGCCGGGTCCACATCCACGGGTTCAGTGCTGCCTCCCGAGGTTTTGTAGGCCAAGAGGAGGTTTCCTGTCCAGTCGTCCGCTTTTGCCTCCAGAGTGCCTGCTTCGGCCTTGAGGATGAGGGTGTCGCTGCCGATGAAGGCTGCGGCAGGCAGGGGGCAGCCGGCCGCGGTCTCGGCGGAGAGGTGGCAGGGAACCACTGCCTCGGGCTGTCCGTTTCGCAGGGCACCGACGTTGAGTTGATCGCATGTCAGTGAGATTTTGTCGCTCACTGGGGCAAACTCGCCCGTGGGAGGTCCGAACGTGATGGTGATGCTCTGACTCGCGTCGTAATTTGCATCTTGGAAGGTGGCGGTGACCGTGGCCGTACCCACTGCCGTGGTGGCGAACAACTCAACCGTGGCCTTGCCCTCTGCGTCAGTGACCGCCGTAGTCGATGTCAGATCTTCGGTTTTGGAAAAGGACCCTGCCGTGGTGTCGAACGTAACGGTTTTCGACCCCTTTGGCTTTCCCGAGATGGTGACCGTGGCCGTGACCAGGGCCTCGTCGCATCCACCTGCCGCGATGGTGGTTCGGTCCGCCGTGCCGGAGACCTTCGCACCTTCACAGCCGGTCGCCAGGGTCGCCATGGAGACGATGGCCGCCAGTGCGAGGAGGAGTCCGGCGGTTCGTCTCGAACGCGTTGGGCTGCCTGCTGGTGACGGGCACGGTGCACTGCGATGTTGTGTGTGTTGTTTCGTACGAAAAGGGCGCATGAACGATCTCCTGTATGGGCGGCTGGTGGGACCAGTTGGCTTCCATGAACGGAAACGAAGGCCGAGGGGTTCCTGGTCGAAGTTTTATCTATGGGAACCGCGCTTGAATACCAAGGGCTCCTTCCATTTCGAGTCTAATCCAGCGAAGCGCACCGAGCAAGCCTCCAAATTGTGCATAAAGCCCCACGTATCGCAGGAAATCGTACTGCACCTGTCCGTAGACGCGTCCGCCGACGTCGAAGGCGTCGTGTTTTGGTGCGCCATATCCTGGCCGGAGTTGTTTGTATCCATCCTGTTTCGTGAAGTCGAACATGGCCTCGAAGCCGACTCCGAACTTGAAGTTGCCCACCGAGTCGATCCAGAGCCGGACACCAGCCAGCAGGGTCAATGGTCGGTGGTTCGAAATACTGTCCTTGAGGAGGCCGTAGCGAAAATGAGCGACCACGTCCACGGTCTTGTTGATGCCATAGGACCCGCCGATGTCCAAGTAGAGCGGGATCGCCGAGTGACAAAATGGATCGTTGGGGCTAGAATCGTCGTGGCTCCTGCTTCCACACCAGATGTCTCCGTAGGGTTTGATCACGCGGTAACCCCATCCGATGCCGACCTCGATGCCGCCTTGATGCGCATGGTCGAGGCGTGGCTTGAGGGAGGTCGGGGTCAGGGCCTCTGGGCTCGAAGTCCCGGCTGCCGGTTTTGATGCGCCCGAAGTCGGGGTCGAAGATTCGCCTGGTGCGGCTTCAGCGGGCGGCGAGGTCTCATTTGGGGAGACTTCTCCAGGGGGGGGGCCTTGACCTTGCAGCGCCGGGTTGCTCGTCGTTTCCCGTGGCTGCAAAGTCCCGGGTTGCGGTGGGGTCGTGGCTGGACGAGTTGGGATCGGGGCTGAGATGGCGATGGTCGCCAAAATGAACATCGTGATGGTCATGGTCCTCCTCCGATACGGGATCTTCCCTCTTTGGCCAAACAGGTTTGTTTCATTCTATTCTGGATGCTATCCGACTTTGTTGTTCCACGTCAACGCTTAGCAAGACGACAAGACGACAACAGGAGCGATGGGCGGATCGCAGGACAGATGTGTGTGCTCGAAGATTGTGGTAGAGTCCGGTGCTAGGGCAGCGGCTTTGCCGGACGAAACGGCGATGGCAAGGTCGCGTCGGTTCCGACCCTCGTGCCGGTGGACGTGGTGGGCCTGCCGTGAAGGAGGATTGATGAAGACCGGTCAGCAGGTTTTTTCCTTTCGGTATCGATTGAAGCGATACAGCGGTCTGGGCGCAGTGATCGTGCTTGCTTTCATGGATGGTTTTGGTTGTTCGTCCGCCGGGCCCAGGGCGGCAGCACGAAACGATCTCGGACCACAGACGGCCAAGGCTTCGGGTACAATGGCGCCTGCCGTAGCGGGCCGTTCTTCGAAACGATCGACCCGGACGGCGGTCGAGCCTCCGCGGTCCGGCTCAGCGGTCGCTGCGCGATCAGGCACTGCGCGGCATTCGTGGGTGCCTATTTTCAGGCAGGTGCCAAAGACGGACCTGGAGCGCGCCAGACATGCGTATAGCCGAGGTGATCTCGCCGAAGCGGGATCGATCCTCGTGCGTCTCGTTGCGCCGCTGAGCAAGGGAAATGCTGGGGCCTCGTCCACCGGCGTGCGTTCGGACGACATGCTCGCGGCCGCCACGTTGCTTGGTCGATTGCGGCTGTCGCAGAGGCGCTACAAGGAAGCAGAGACCCTTGCGAACGCAGTTCTTGTCAGAAGCCCCAAGAACCTGCGCGCCCACCTCCTCCTCGCACGGTCCTTGTATCTGGCCCACAACCTCGGGCGTGCGTTGCGTGCGGCGCAAGCCGCGGTCGCCGCTGCCCCCGCTGCTGCCGCGGCCAGGCGCATGCTTGGTGAGTGCCTGATAGCGTATCGCCAGTGGGCGGCGGCAATGGCAAGTCTGAAGGATGCGGTGCGATTGGATCCTTCGAGCGCCTGGTCGCGGGTGCTTCTTGGCGACGCCCTTTGGGCGAAGCGGCGGTACAACGAAGCGGAACTTGCCTATCGGAAGGCCATGCACCTCTCCGGAGACGGTTTGGGCTGGCAGGCCATCGCAATGGATCGCTTGGGCACCCTGCTGCTGATGCGGCATCGCAAGCAGGAAGCGGCCAAGGTGCTGACTCAGTGCAAGAAACAGTTCGTGGGCTTGGGCTGTCCCTATACGGAGGCTTCCTTTTTGCCCCCAGATCCCACGCGCCCCGAGCGGCACGAGACATTCGTTCGTCCGAGACATTACGAAAAGTAGGAAAAAAGCAGTGATATCCCCCTTTTCATGGGCCATGATTTGTGCCAATATGACGTTCCGTCATGAAGAAGAACGCTGAAAAGACACTTTTGGTCGCTGATTTTCCCGGGCCGGACCGCCAGGTCCTGACGGCCGTATTGGAACGTCTCGGTTATGATGTGCACCTTGCGGACAACGTTGCCGAGCTGAACCAGGCGCTCGAAGGGATTGCGGATTTTTCCGTGGTGATTCTGCGCTTTCGGTTGTTGGGCGACGAGGCTGCCGATCGTGCAAGGGTCATCGGGACACCGCAGCGACGGGTGATTCTTCTCAGTGACGATCCAGCGCCTGGCGGCGAGATGATCGGCTTCGTGGATCTGACGGAAAATGCCCTGCTGGCCATGGGGGTCCGTGTCCCCGAGATCGTTTTTGCCACGAATGATCTGATCTTTTCCCGCAAAGGGACCCCTCGTCGTAAAAAGCGGATCTATGGAGGGTTTACGGCAGCCTTCCGGCAGGACGACGAATGGGTGACTGGGGGCTTGTATAATCTGTCGGCCGACGGGGCCTTCATCGAGACGATTCGTCCCCCGGACATCGGTTCGAAGTTGACGGTTCGTTTTGCCTTGCCGGGTCATTCGGAGATGGAAGTTGCCGCACGGGTGACCTGGAAGGTCGAGACGGCCGAGACCTCCGGTAGGAGATCTCCTCCTGGCGTGGGCGTCCAGTTTTTGAATCTGACCGACGAGCAGGCCAAGGTGATCCTCCTGTTCGTCAAGGGAGCCTTGGGTCCTCACGCCTGACCAAGTCATTATTGGAATGATGGATACTCCAGAGGGTTCTGTGGTTCGTGGCGCGTCGAGTCGCCTCGTTGCCGACCTGGACTATGCTCGATTCGTGGTGGTGTCTGGCAAGGGAGGCTGCGGCAAGTCCACTGTGGCTGCGGCTTTGGGGGTTGCCTTGGCCCATCAGGGAAAGAAAGTGCTCCTTGTGCAGGCCGGGCAGGCCACCATCCCAAGGCTTTTCGGCATGGAACCGAACAGGGATTGGTCGCGTCCCGTCACCAGCCCGGTCGCCGGCCTCTTTTTGATTCGACTCGTGGCCTGGCGGGCGCTTTCAGACTTTGGTCCGGAGCGCCTGGGGAGTGCCACCTTAGTGAGGCGCCTGCTGCGGTCTCGTCGGGTTCGCGGTTTTCTCGAAGGCCTTCCTGGGCTTGCTGGCCTGGCTCTTTTGGGGCGGGCTTGGCATTACACGAGATCCAAGCAAGGAGGTGGTCATCCCTTTGATGTGGTGATCCTGGAGACGACGGGGCTGGGGCACGTGGTTCGTCTTCTTTCGCAGCCCGGTGCAGTGGCGTCCATTCTTCCCGACGGCGTGCTGCGGCGGGATCTCGAAGAATTGGATCGCGTCGTGTTGGATCGTAGGAGCACGAAGATCGTCGTGGTCACGTTGGCCGAAGAGTATGCCGTGGCCGAGACCAAGGAACTCTGCCATGACGTGGCCGCCTCGTTACGCCCGGTGGATCTCGTTGTTGCCAACCGGGTTCTTTTCGATTGGTTGGACGACTGTCCTTCTGGTTCCGCAGGGGGCTTCGATCCCGTGGATCTGCTGAGCAAGCGTCGAACGATCCATATTCGAAGCCTTGAATCGTTGATGGATCTCGGGCCACCAGTGGTTCGCCTCTTCATGCATGAGCCTCGGTTTCGGGGCGTGGAGCGATTCGAATCAGATGTGTCGTTTCGTCTAGTTGGCCCCACAAAGTAGGGATCGGTGCTCGTTTGAGGCCTTTAGCGGTGGTGCTTACGGTTCTTTCGATGCCTGGCGGATGCACAGCAGAAGCTTGGTGGTTTTGAGCCATCGCGTCTGGCGGGCCACCACGAAAATGACGTTTACGCCTTCGGTGAGGGGCACGTCGATGGAAAACGCCATGCTCTTTGGGTCTGTCCCGAAACGATTGGGCTGATAGAAAATCTTTTTCCGCCGCCAGGGCGTCTTCAGGTTCGCCACTTCCACGTACAAATCCAAGATGTTCGTGTCGTCCGTCACGGATCCTGAAAGGCGGATCTGTGGATCATGTGTGAGGGCTGCCGATGCATGGACCACGACCATGGGAGGGGTCAACTGGAAGCGTCGCTTGATGCGCGTCGGGCGCTTCTGTGGGGGCCGATTCCCAGTGTGGCGTTGTTGTCGGCGCACGGAACTCATTTCCACAAACCCCACGGTGCCGTCGGGGAGTTGGAATCGAAGCCAACCCTGGACACGCCCAGTGGCAGCGAGCAGGAATCCTTTTGGGAACCAGCCCAAAATGGGAGCCTCGGGGTCTGCTCCCGATCGGAATGCAACCGAAAAGTTGGTCACCAGGAAGAAGTTGTTCATCTTCTTGAATGGTCTGTCCGACGGCATGACGGGCAGGCGAATTCGGGTTTGGGCCTCGGTTTCCAAGGTGTTGTCTCGAAGGATCAGGTCCAGGACGACACGACCCTGACGGGGCACCTGTCGGACCACGAAGGAAAAAACCACCGTTTTTTCAGCACCAGGAGCGAGGGCCTTCAGGTTAAAACGGCCTTTTCGAATGAACACGGCGGCTCCGGATCGATTCCGTAGCAGCGCCACGGGGTCGAGTGCAGATCCGGAACCCAGATTTCGGATCGTTGTCCGAAGGTGGATGGTTTCACCGATTTGGACGAGGCCGTCTCGGTTTCCCTGTCCGTCGATGGGCGCGTATTGGGCGGCCAGCAGAGGCCGCTTGCGGCCGCGGGCGATCACTCGGCCCGAAATGGGTGCAGGAAGATGGCCATATTCTTCGAAGAATTGGATTTTGTACGGCGCTTCTTCGGTGAGCATGCGTTGGGGAATGGGAACCGTGACAACCCATTGACGGTGTTGGCCCGGATCGATTCGGCCAAAGAGGAACTCTCGGTGATTCATCAAGGCAGACGGAGATTTTGTCATGGCCCGGACGCGATACGCTGGACCTGCGCCCAGATTGGTCACGGTGACGATGAAACGGATCTTGTCACCCGCTCGGACGATGGCTGAGGCTGGGACGACCTGTTCCGTGGCGACCAGCACGGCTGGTCGTGTGGGTGGGCCCACCCGCCAGTCGACGCCAAGTTTTCCGACCGCCTCGATAAGGTGGCGCTGCTGCCGCTGCTTCAACTCGGACAGGAAAGGGTCCATGCGCGAGACGATAGTGGTTCTCGTGCTGCCGAGGCGATACTGGAGCAGGGACCGCGCCATGTCCACGACTTCCGTCGGGGCGGCATTGGCTGAAAATCGAGAGCCAGGAACGGCTGATGGCTTTCGGGGTGTTTCCAGGTAGCGCACCGTACCCACGGGGGGTGGCTGGCGCCCCAGGCCCCATTGACCGCGCAGGTGCTGACGAAGGTCCTTTTCGCGGCGAACCCTGGAGTCGGCGAAGATTTTGATGTCGTCCTTGGCGACAGTGATTGGTTCGACAGCAATGTCCGGCAGGATGCCCTTGGTCTGAATGGAGATGTCTGTTGGGGTGAGGAACTGGGCAATGGTCAGCTTGAGAGCCGAACCATCGTCGTTGTCGAAGAGAACCTGAACCGAGCCCTTTCCAAAGGTTTGTTGCCCGATGACGACCGCACGATCGCGGCCCCTCAGGGCTCCGGCTAGGATTTCCGAAGCACTGGCCGTGCCTCCGTTGACCAGAACAACCACAGGACCGCGCCACTTGGTTGCCTTGGTGCTGGCCCTTGCGCTATCCCGTTTTCGACCCGCGTCACTCACCGTGGTGACCAGCGATCCCTGGTCAACGAAGATGTCCGCCACAGCAATGGCCGAGGCCAGCAAGCCGCCTGGATTGTTGTAGAGGTCGATCACGAGGCCTGTCATGCCGCGATGTTTGAGATGCGCCAATGCCTTGGTCACGTCTTCGGATGTGGTGCGGCTGAACTGCTTGATGCGGATGTACCCGATGTGGGGAGGGAGGAGTCTCCACGCGACGCTCTTGATGCGAATGATGTCACGAACGAGTTCGAATCGTTTCGGATCGGGCCAACCCTGCCGGGCAATCCAGAGGACCACCGAGGTGCCGGGTTCACCTCGAAGGCGATCGACCGCTTCCGTCAGGCTCATGTTTATCGTTGATTCATTGTGGACTTTGACGATCCGGTCCCCGGCTTTGATACCGGCCCGCGACGCCGGTGTGTCGTCGATGGGGGCCACCACGGTCAGCTTTCCTCCTTGCATGGCGATTACGATACCAAGTCCGCCAAAGGAACCACTCGTTCCCATTTTGAAGGATCGGTATACTTCCGGATCGAGCAGCATGGAGTGGGGGTCGAGGTCGGCAAGCAGCCCGGAGATGGCGGCATATTCGATGGAATGAGGTTCGTCGGCCGGTTCCACATGTTTCTGGACGAAGGCAAGTGCTTCTTTGAGTGCGGCATAGAGTGATGAGAAGTTCTGAATTCGATTCAGGTCGAAAACCTCTGCATAGACGTCCACTTTGAGACGAAGCTTGCTTGGGGCGACTCGCTGGAGGATGACCGCTGCGAATCGGTCCTGGAGGCTCTGCAGACTGCTGACGAGCATCTCCTTCGGATCGAGCTTGCTCGGGTCCACGTACTTCGCCTTGATGATCTGCAAAGTCTTTGCAATAAGATGGTGCGGCGCATGACGGCCGCCGCTCCTGAGGAGCGCTTCGGCGGCCCGACTCCCGGGGGGATCGATGGCATGTCGATACGTTGTTACGAGGAGGGCGGGCAACGCGCAGGCAAGGGCGGTCAGAAATTGCATGTGGCGTGCAAGCCATGGGCGGGCGTGGCTGGTGATGTCTGCGTGACGACGAACTCTGCTCGTGGCCATGTTCGGGCCCTTGTGTTCCTGCCGCGGGTCACGGCGCCCAAAGGAGGCGCACGTCCTGATCGTGGGGTTCTGTATACAACTCCTTGGCGGTGCCCGCAACCTGGGTACGTTGTCGGTCACGATTCTCGACAGCCATCGAGATGCGATGGCCGACGAGAGTCGGAGATCTGCTGCTTGACGGTTGCTCGTTGGGGCTGGTATCAAGGCGCCATGGCAAGGAACAAGAACGCGCAATCGCAGTCTAAAGAAGAGCTGGTTTCTGGGGTTGGCCGAGCAGGAAAGTATCTTGCAGCGCTTCATGTGAGTCGAGCCGAAGTCCTGCTGCTGACGGCTCTGTACGGTTCCGTATTGGCAATCGCCCATTGGGCCGGGATGTTTTGGGGCCTGCTGGCCCTGGCAGTTGCGCTTCTGGTCGCCGGTCGCCTGGTGGCGAGGCTTTTGCGCTACGCCCTGTGGGAGCAATGGAAACGGATCGACCGGGAGACGCGGGACGCCGAATTACTTGCCAGTGGGTTTGATTGGAGGCCAGTGGTGGTCCTGTCGGTGGTGGCGGTGGTGCTGATAGGGAACAACTACTTTGGGCACCGCCAGCATTTTCGATATATTGTGGCACAGATATACAAAAAGCCTGCAGACGCGCCGTATCTCAAAGGCGCATCGTTCCGAAACGCTGGTTCGCACGGGGGTGTGCAACTGGTGTATCAGCGCAGATTCGTTGCCAGATATGGGTCCTGGGCGCACATCATCGAGTTTGCCTATTGGGTGGGCTGGCGGGTGGTCGGTTTCTTGTTGTTGCCCATCGTCGTGGTTCTGCTGTTGCCCGGCGAATCTTTAGGTGACTATGGATTACGGACCAAAGGGTTGACGAAGCATCTCTGGATTTATCTCGTGTTGTTTATGATCGTTCTCCCTGCGGTCATATTGGTTTCCTACACACCGGCATTCAGGTCGCACTACCCCTTCCCGTGGTCCGGTGGTCGCATCCGAGGAGATGTCCATGGATCACAGCTTTTGACTTGGGAACTCATGTATGCTGCCCAGTTCTTCTCTTTGGAGTTTTTCTTTCGTGGGTTTATGCTCAATGCTTTGCGGCGTTCCATGGGAGCATACGCGATCTTTGCGATGGTGGTGCCCTACTGCATGATCCATTTTGGGAAGCCGATTGCGGAGACGTTTGGTGCCATAGCCGCAGGACTCGTGCTTGGAACGTTGGCGCTTGGAACACGGTCCATCTGGAGTGGTTTTTTCATTCATGTGTCGGTCGCGCTGTCCATGGACCTCGCGGCGCTCGTGCAGAAGGGCGCGTTACCAAGGCTATGGTGATTGTTCGTTTTGGGGTTCCTCGCGTTGTTGTGGACCACCTGCGATCAGTTGGTCGTGTTGGCTTCGGCACGCGTGCCTGTCGGCCGCCCCATGTGGACGGAGGCATTGGTTGCGGAGGGGCGGCGGCGTGGCAGCGGCAGGTTTGCGGCATCATTGGATTCTGGTTGCAGACCGTGCACGAGCATCTTTATAATAGGCGACCCGGTGGGAACGGCTGTACCGGTGATCGCGATAACCTCTTGCGGGAGTTTCGAGCATGAAAGTGGTCTGTGAGCATTGCGGCGCCACCTATGACGTGCAGGACGAAAAGGTTCCTACCGGTGGCATGACCATGAAGTGCCCCAAGTGTTTGTCCACGTTTCGCGTGATGCCGCCCGGCGTGGCCAAGGCGAAAACCATCTTGGGGCTCGGCCTGTCGGACATACGGGATCCGGGTCAACCAGTGATGGTATCGCAGGGAGCCGCAGGAGCGGCTTCCACTGCGACCAAATCGTCCCCGCATCAGACAGCAGAGCCGACAGCCGACAACGAAGATCAGAGACCGCTTTTTGTGAAACGGTTCACAGGTCGGGTGTTTGGTCCGTTTCCCCACGAGACCATCAAGACCATGCTTGAAGAGGGAAAGCTCGACGGGACCGAAGAGGTTTCCGTGGACCAGAGTGTGTGGAAGGCCATTTTGTCCCTTTCCGTACTAAAACCTGCTCAAGCCGGGAGTGCTGGAGCGAACCGAAAAGGCATGGACCTGCCGAGTCCGAAAAGGAAGCCAGACAAGGGGTTGGACCTGCCGAGTCCGAAAGGGAAGCCTGACAAGGGCCTGGACCTGCCGATCCCGAAAGGGAAGCCTGACAAGGGCCTGGACCTGCCGAGTCCGAAAAGGAAGCCAGACAAGGGCCTGGACCTGCCGATCCCGAAAGGGAAGCCTGACAAGGGCCTGGACCTGCCGATCCCGAAAGGGAGGCCTGACAAGGGCCTGGACCTGCCGAGCCCGAAAGGGAAGTCGGACAAGGGCCTGGACCTGCCGGGGCCGAGGGGGACGGAGT
>JAGGXR010000107.1 GCA_021162935.1 Deltaproteobacteria bacterium | reverse complement strand
GCGAGGTGATCTGCGATCCGGCGAGCGGCACCGGGGGATTTCTGCTCTCCGTCTACAGCTACGTGGCCGACAACTTCAAGCTCGACCGCGATCAGAAGAAGCACCTGCGCTACGACGCCATCCGCGGTGTCGAGCTGGTGGAGGGTGTGGCCCGTCTGTGCGCGATGAACCTGTATCTGCATGGCGTCGGCCCCGCGGACGGCGAGCACGAGCCTCCGATCCGGGTCGACGACAGCCTGCGCAACGAGCCATCCGATCACTACCCGGTGGTAGTGACCAACCCGCCTTTCGGCAAAAAGTCGAGCATCACCGTGGTCAACGGTGAGGGCAAGCTCGACAAGCACGCTGTGGCCTACTCGCGCCCAGACTTCTGGATCACCACGACCAACAAGCAGCTGAACTTCGTGCAGCACGTCAAGAGCCTGCTCGCCATCAACGGTCGCGCCGCGGTGGTCGTACCCGACAACGTGCTCTTCGAGGGCGGCGCCGGCGAGACCGTGCGTCGCAAGCTCATGCACGAGTGCGACCTGCACACCGTGCTGCGGCTACCCACCGGCATCTTCTACGCCCAGGGCGTCAAGGCCAACGTGCTCTTCTTCGATCGCAAGCCCGCGAGCGCCAAGCCCTGGACCAAGGCCGTCTGGTTCTACGACTTGCGCACCAACATGCACTTCACCCTCAAGCAGAACCGCCTCACCAGGACAGACCTCGACGACTTCGTGAAATGCTACAAGCCGGGCGAGCGCCACAAGCGCAGACCCACCTGGTCGGAGAAGAAGCCCGAGGGACGGTGGCGCAAGTACAGCCACGACGAGATCACCAGCCGGGACAAGGCCAGCCTCGACATCTTCTGGCTGCGCGACGAGAGCTTAGAGGATTCGGCCGACCTGCCCGATCCCCACATCATCGCCGCCGAGATCGCCGAGGACCTGGAGTCCGCCCTCGAGCAGATCCGGGACGTGTTGGTCGACCTGGAGGAGCGGGCCGGAATCGTTGAGGAGTCAGCGCCGTGAGACTAAGACAGGTCGAGATCGAACGCTTCCGGGGGGTGGAATGACGGTCAAGAGGCCAACCAGGTCGATGATGATGGCCGATAGCACCTGCGGGCAGAAGTTCAACCTACCAATATGGCGAAGGTTTTCTGTCGGCCAGTTCGTGGGCGTGGCCGATGGACAGGGCGAAGTGGCTGATAGTTCCGTTCGCGCCGCAGGAAAGGTGGAGGTCTCGTGACACGCAAGAAAAAATCCCCCACCGTCTCCTTAACCCGCTCTTCAGCGGCCGAATATCTGACTTTCGTGGCTGCCAGCGGCAAGGGTGGTGTCGAGGCGGTGTATGCCGACGAGAACGTCTGGCTCAGCCAGAAGATGATGGGGCAGCTCTACGACGTGGAGACGCAGACCATCAATTACCACCTGAAGAAGGTGTTTTCGGACAGCGAGCTCGAGGAGGAGGCAGTTATTCGAAAATTTCGAATAACTGCTGCCGATGGCAAGAGCTACGACACGAAGCACTACAACCTGTCAGCCATCATCGCCGTAGGCTACAAGGTCAACTCCGAACGCGCCGTCCAGTTTCGCAAGTGGGCCACGCGCGTCATCGAGGAATTCACCATCAAGGGCTTCGCGATGGACGACGAGCGCCTCAAGCGAGGCGGCTCCATCCTGAGTGAACGGTACTTCGAAGAACAGCTCCAGCGCGTCCGCGAGATTCGACTATCGGAGCGTAAGTTCTACCAGAAGATCACCGATATCTACGCCACCTCGGTCGACTACGACGTGACCGCGCAGGCCACCAAGCGCTTCTTCGCCACGGTCCAGAACAAGCTGCATTGGGCCATCCACGGTCAAACCGCTGCCGAGGTGATCTGCGATCGCGCCGACGCGACCAAAGAACACATGGGCCTCCAAACATGGACTGACGCGCCCTTGGGGAAGGTTCAAAAGTTCGATGTGGTCGTGGCCAAGAACTACCTGACCGAGCACGAGCTGGCACAGCTCACGCGGCTGGTAAACGCCTACTTGGATGTGGCCGAAGATATGGCGCTTCGCAAGATCCCCATGACGATGCAGGACTGGGAGACGCGGCTGAACCGCTTCCTCGACGCGGCGGATCGGGAGGTGCTCGCAGACGCCGGCAAAGTGAGCGCGGAGATCGCCAGAGCGCACGCCGAGAGTGAGTTCGAGAAATATCGAATCGTGCAAGACCGACTGTTCGAAAGCGATTTCGATCGCGTCGTCGCCGAGACCAAGCGCCTCGAAGGCGAAGAGAAGCCAAAGGCCTTGGAGCCGGGCGAGAGGGAGGATTCCGATGTGTGAGAGGATCGAAACAGGAGGCCCACCGCATGAGCATTGAATCACTCTCCTCAATCATCGTCGGTGGGCAACCTGCAGACGTCAATCGCGACACTCTCGCCGAGCAAACGAGGGAAGCGATCGTAGGGCTCTTCGGCAGCCGCTACAAGGCTCGATCTCGGTACTCCGAGCGAGTAGCACTCATGCCCGGCACGGACGCAGTGTCGTTTGCCGGACTCTTGCACGAGGACAGTCCAACGAGCGGCGTCTATGGTGGGATGTCGCTCATCTGGTTCCCCATCGACGCGACGGATGACCAGCCTGCCGGGAGTCTGCTGACCTTGGTGTGCGGCACGCGTGGTCTGGCGCCCGATGAGCAGATCCTCGGTCGCCCCGGTCATGCCCGACATCTTCAGGCCCTTCGCCGCTACCTCGCAAAAGAACACCGCGCCGCGGTCTGGGTGAAGCACGATCCGACGAACCTGGCCGAGCCCTTCCCAAAAGTGCTGCGCCCAAGTTTTGCCCGCTTCAAGCAGGTTCTAGATCGCTACGGCAACGACATCTACGCGGCGGTCGAGATACCGCAGGAGCCCGAGCAAGCCCTCGGAGTCGTGTCAGCCTTCGTCGACTTCTACGCCTGGGAGCGGGGGTGGACGCCGCTCAAAGCTGCGCGGGCCGAGATTGATGATCTGAAGAACGCGCTTCGGGGCCATCTCTTCCCGAGCGTGAGCAAGGACGAGGTGCACGCGCTCCTGCGCGAGCGTCGCTTCGTGATCCTTCAGGGTCCGCCGGGCACAGGTAAGACCCGGCTCGCCGGCAAGCTGCTGTCAGATGAATTCGGCGGGCTAGGAACGGCAGTGCAGTTTCATCCCGCGGTCACTTACGAGACCTTCGTGGCCGGTATCTCTCCTGACGTGGATCAGAGCGCGCTGCGCTTTCGGGTGAAGGGCGGCTGGCTTGTGGAGGCGGCGCGGCAAGCGAAGGAGGGCAACTTCCTGCTGGTGATCGATGAGATCAACCGAGCCGATCTTGGCCGGGTGCTCGGCGAGGCGATCTACCTCTTCGAGTCGCGCGAGATAGCCCACGGCGAGGGGCGCACGGTCAAGCTCCCGCAGGTGCTTGACGACGGCACGGATACGCTGGAGATCCCCAAGGGGCTCTTCCTCCTCGGCACCATGAACAGCGCCGATCGTTCCATTGCGATCCTCGACCTCGCGGTGCGGCGCCGCTTTGCCTTCGTCGATGTGTGGCCTGACATCGGCGTTGTCGCGGAGCAGGGACGTGACCTGGCCACCGAGGCCTTTGGGCGACTGCTCGACATCTTCGCTCAGTACGCACCCGACGATGCGCTGGTTCTCGTCCCCGGTCACGCCTACTTCCTGGCCGACAGCGACGAGGAGCTCATCCGCCGGCTGCGCTTCGAGCTCATGCCGCTGCTCATCGAGTACCTCCAGGAGGGGCGCCTCGGTGCATGCGAGAGCGAGCTGCGCGCCTACCTGGACTGGCTCGAAGGAGAGGTCGCCCGTCATGGCGCGAGCACGTAGAGGCAGACGGCGCCAGCCCGTCTTCCGCTCGGCCTGGAAGCCGAAACAGAGGCCGCTGTTGGCGCTCTCCGACCAGGGTGCTCCAGTCTCCATCGATCCTGGGCTCTTCGGTATCGGTGGGCGAGATCGGAGCTGGAACGCCCACGCCGAGAACTTCATCAGCGCAAACCGGCCGCAGCTCATGGCTCTCGACGTTCAGCCCGAGCTCGTGGCGAAGACCAGCGAGATAGCCCTGCGACTGCGCCCCGGCGGTGTAGTGGGTGCGGTCCCACTGCGAACACCGGACACGCGCAAGGTCGCCGGTGGGGTGGTGGTGCGGCCTCGCTTTGGCTGGGAGGGGATCGGTCCGCTGCTCCAACAAATCGGCTGGGTCGCCTCGCCCCGAGTGCTCGAGATGCCGCTGGTGCCGGGCAGCGCGCGTGAGGTCCCGCCCTGGGTGCTGGCCGGGCCCGTGCTCCAACGGCTGGCGAGCTTGCTGCGCGAGATCCGCAAGGGCTTTCGTATGCACGAGGAGGTGCGCCAGGCGCCGCGTGGACAGATACTCTGGCAACGCTACGTGACCGAGCAGATGAGTCACGGTGCGTTTCACCAGGTGCCGTGCCGCTTCCCAGAGCTCGGCCCGGACGCGCTGCTGCAGGGCTATCTGCGCTGGGGCCTCGAGCGGGTCCACCGCTCGCTCGTGCCCTACGCCGTAGCCGACCTGATCGCGCGCCGGCTCGTCGAGCAGGCCGAGGGGCTACTTCACGCATTGAAGGACACCGGCGCGCGGGCCCCCGATCGCCGCACGCTGGACCAGCTCATGCGCGGCGTCGGCCTGCCGTCAGCCGTGCTCCAGCGTGGGCTGCAGGCGCTCGGCTGGATCGTGGACGAGCGGGGCCTCGCCGGCGCCGCCGAGACCGACGGGCTTGCCTGGGCCTTGCCCATGCACGAGCTCTTCGAGCGCTGGGTTGAGCACGTGGCGCGAACCTGGGCTCGCGGGTTTGGCGGCCAGGTTTTGGCTGGCCGCGCAGACGAGACGGTGGTGCCCATTGAATGGGCTCGCGGCGCCCACGGCAGCCTGCGAAGCCTCGTCCCGGACCTGGTCGTCCGCCACCAGGACCACGTCTACGTCATCGACGCCAAGTACAAGGGCCATTTCCAGGAGCTCGACGACGCCCGCTGGCTCGCGTTCTCCCAGGAGCTTCGCGACGAGCATCGCCACGACCTGCACCAGGTCCTCGCATACGCCTCGCTCTTCGAGGGCGCCGAGATCACGGCGGTGCTGGTCTACCCGATGTTTGAGCGAACCTGGTCCCGGCTGGCCGAGCACAGGCGGACGGTGACCCAGGCCTCGCTCGCCGGAGGAGGAAGGCGCGTGCACTTGGCCCTCGCCGGCATACCGGTGCGCCTGCCCGAGACCGTGTCCGTCTCGGAGGTGGCGAGGAGCCTCGATGGCCTGCGCGCGTCTGGTAGCTCCGCAGGAGGAGCGGCGTGAACGGGTACGTGGCCGTGACCGATCCCGGGTGGTACAAGCACCTGGTCGAGGAACCCGGGCCCAAGGACGCCAACTTTTGGCGACCGAGCGCGCGCGCCTTTCGGCTCGATGTGGGCACGCCGTTCTTCTTCAA
Organism: Deltaproteobacteria bacterium; assembly: GCA_021162935.1. Classification (GTDB taxonomy): domain Bacteria; phylum Myxococcota_A; class Polyangia; order HGW-17; family SLPX01; genus JAGGXR01. The sequence continues at coordinate 9,174 of JAGGXR010000107.1, read as the reverse complement.
GCTCAAGGCCCCGTACCGTGCGATCGCGGGCTTTGGTTTCTTCGCCGGCTTCACCATCCTGCCCGACTGGCTCGCCTGGGAGACGTTCGGTCACGCCAACGGTGTCGACAGCCTGCAGGCGTTCCGCGCTCGGCTCGGCGCCATCCAGAAAGGAGCCCGCATCAAGGCCGACACGGCCGGGCGCATCGGCTGCTGTCTCATCGCCGAGGCCCTGTTCTTTCCGCGCGACGCCTGGGTGACTGCCCCCAAGGACTGGAAGGTCCGAATTCAGACAGGCTCCCGATACGACTTGTCAGAAGGAGAAGGACTGCGCGTGTGGATGGAGTGTCAGGAACGGGCGGCTGACAAGAAGCGCGACGTTCTGATGGTGCGTGAGCCCGAAATCCGCTACGGCAGCCCAGCCCTCCACCGCCCTAGGCTGGGACAAGGCATCTTCCGCGTGATGGTGCTCGATGCCTACGGGCGGGCCTGCTCCGTGACCCAGGAGCACTCCCTGCCGGTGCTTGAGGCCGCGCACATCAAGCCCTACGCAGCTGGAGGCGAACACAGCCTGGCCAATGGCCTGTCACTGCGCTCTGATCTCCACCGCCTCTTCGACCGTGGCTACGTGACCGTGGACGAGGACCACCGCTTCGTGGTCGGTAAGAGGCTACGCGACGATTTCGAGAACGGCCGCTCCTATTACGAGTTGCACGGCAGCAGGCTTCATTTGCCGGATGATCTGGCTGCTCGCCCGTCCCCGATGGCATTGGACTGGCACCGAAGCGAGGCATTCCTTGGATAGCATCTTTCGCAAGACCAGCCCCACGCCCGAGCGAAGCTCGAACTTCCGTTCTCATCGGCCACCCTCGGCGTGCAAGAGCAAGCACCGCCTCGCTTTCCGCGTTCACCCCGATCGGCGTGCGACCCGATTTCTCGGAGGAGTTGACCCACAGACCATCCAGAAGAGAGCACGATCCCGCCCGGCCATTCACCCGCGAGGGCTGCTCTCTCCCCATTCTGAGATCCTGAGAGCAGAATCGAGCCCAAGAAGGCCTCTCTCGCGGACCGCCGGTGCTCTCAGCTCCAGCGACCAGAGATCCGCCAAGAGCGGCGACTACTCGTACAAGCCTGGAAATACACGCGGAAAAAGGCAGAGCCCCGACCGTTGCCGATCGGGGCTCCTGTTAAATCGAACCCCCACCAAAGTTCGTGGGGGATTGTGTGTGGCTCCGGCAGACGGACTCGAACCGCCGACCTAGTGGTTAACAGCCACCCGCTCTACCAACTGAGCTATGCCGGAATAGTGCGTGCACTCTGATGAACCTGTCATCTGTACGCGCAAAGAGGATTTATATGGATGGATCGTGCGGAGTCAAGAAGGAAAATCACGAAAAATCGCGGGCCGTTTCTTGAGTTGGTCCGGCGCTGCTGTGTTTTTTGGGACGCTGGTGGCAACACAGCCTGGCGGGCCGATGAGCCAGCGAGGCAGGTAGGGCTGGAATCGTTCGGCTCTGGGTCCTAGCTGGCGAGGATCTGTGCCAGCGAGGCAGGTAGTAGGGCTGGAATCGTTCGGCTCTGGGTCCTAGCTGGCGAGGATCTGTGCCAGCAGGGCAGGTAGTAGGGCTGGCATGCGGGGCACAACAGGGACGGGCCTGGCCGATGACGCGGGCGAATGCTGCGACCGCGAAAGAAAAATCGTCGCAGAGAGAGGGCGGAACGAAGGAACAAGGAAAACAAGGAAACAAGAAAATGGAGAAAATGGAGAAATGGAGAAATGAAGAACCGAAGAAACGAAGAAACAAAGAAACGAAGAACCGAAGAACCGAAACCTGGGCTATCTCCCGAAAAGGCGCTGGATGGAATGGTAGGTGGCGTTGCTGCCAGACAGGAAGCCGCGGATCATGGAACTGGTGCAGGTGGCCTTGCCCGGGCCTCGGCAGAGGCGAGGCAGGACACGACGAAGGGCTGAGGTATCGCCCGAGGTGGCGTTGCGGCGGAAGGCGACGACGGGCATGCCGGGGAGTCGCGGTGATTTGTAGATGACTTCCAGGTCGGCGCCTTCGCGTCGCTTTTTCATGATGGCGAGTTCGTCGTCGTTGACCAAGGTGGCGTCGGCGCGGCCACGATGGACGGCCTTGAAACCACGCAATGGCGAGTTGGTGGGTTTGAGGTGGAAGAACCGACCGACGCGGACTTTGCCCCGAAAGATGACCTTGCTCAAAAAAGCGCGTTCAGCCACGTGGTTGGATTTGAGGGTCTTGCCCTTAAGATCGGCCAGGTTCTTGGCGGATCCCTTTTTGACGACGAGGTAAAGTCTCTTGCCTGCGCCGCGGGGCATGTCGACCCTGCCGATGACCTTGAGACCCCAGGCACGACGCATCTGGAGGTAGACGCCCTGGGACAGCAGGGCGAAACCAGGCTTGGTCCGCTTGACGTAGGAGAGGCAGGCGGACAGGCCGGTGATGTACTTGCCCTTGATAGATCCAGCGGGCCAGCCGGCGAGTTTTTCCATACGGCGCAGCAAAGGCGCCATGTGCCTGGTGGCGGCGGAGCCAGAACCTTCTCCAAGCGGCATGCAGACCACGAAGTCTCTCGGGCTGGCAGCGGCAGGTCTGGCCCAGGCCAGGGTGGCGATGAGGAGGCTGCCGACCATGGCGGCCAAGAGTTTGCCCTGAATGCCGTGGCTGCTATGGCTGCCGTCGAGGCCATCGATGCAACCCGGGCCATCGATGCTACCCGGGCCATGGCTGCCATGGCGGCGGTAGGCCACATGGGGTCCCTGCTTGCCAACGTAATTCATGTTGTGTTTCGACACGGTGTCACCTCCAGGTGAATGGATGCCCTGATTGAATACAACCTGCTGCGCTCGTTGCATTGCTCGGTCGTTGCATCGCTCGGTCGTTGCGTCGCTCGCTCGTTGCAGCGTTGGCAGGCAAAGGCGCCCTGACCTGGCCCTGCCCTGCCCTTCTGTCACGCACCGCCCGTTGGACGATGACGGTTTGAAGGTTATTCTTTTTCTGTTTGGAAGGTCAAGGACCGGTTTGTCCGAATTCGAGAGGGAAATGGTCAGGAATGAAGGGTGGGGGCGGTTCACACATCGGCCGACTGCGTCGTCCGGGCGGGGCTCCATCGGCCGGGCCATCTGGACTTCTTTGAATCGCCTGTGTTTGGTCATCTCCTGTTTGGATCCATGTTGTTTGGATCCATGTTGTTTGGATCCATGTTGTTTGGATCCATGTTGTTTGGATCCATGTTGTTTGGATCCATGTTGTTTGGATCCGTGTTGTTTGGATCCATGTTGTTTGGATCCGTGTTGTTTGGATCCGTGTTGTTTGAATCCGTGTTGTTTGGATTACTTTTCTTTGGATCCATTTCTCTCGGACGAACCTTGCTCGGATTCTGCGTCCTCGTGACCGTGGGCGTCAGATCGTTCGTCCGCATCAGGCGCATCGTCGTCGTTCCTACCGTCGTCCTCGGCCGCTTCTACCCTGTCGTCGTCGTTCCTACCGTCGTCCCGCCCCGGGTGGTCCGGGTCCAGTTCGCCCCGCTCTTCTGCCTCCTCCAAGGCGTCTTCTTCGGCGTCCTCCACTTCGGCCTTGCCGACCCACGGAACGTAGCGCAGCAAGGCCGGCAAGACGATGACCGAGGTGATGAGGCAGGTGGTGACGCCGATGACCATGGTCTCACCCATGATTTTGGCGGCTTGGTGTGAGGCGGTGATGAGGCTGCCGAATCCGACCATGGTGGTCAGGGCGGCCAGGGTGACGGCGCCGCCGGTGTGGCGCACGACATTGTAGACGTTTCCACCGTGTTCTTCGCGGAATCGGTGGATAATGTGGATACCGTAGACCACGCCGATACCGATGATGAGCGGCAGGGCGACGATGTTGGCCAGGTTGTATGGGATTTTGAGCACACCCATCATGGCAACCATCCAGGCGGCTCCCATGGCCAAGGGAATGATGGCAAGGGCGGTGTACATGACCGCCTTCCAGTCGAACAAGGCCATGCCGACGGCGCCTCCGAGCAAGAAAAACAAGCCGCCAATCCAGCCAGTCATGGAGTACGACCAGACCGCCAGGATGGCCATGGGCACGATGCCGAAAATGACGTAACGCTCCCTGCTGAAGTCGAGCAGGAGCATGACCACGATGGCCAGTCCGGCCAGGAAGGCGGCCTGGACGAAGCCCGACTTGATCATTCGGACGTGTTCGTAGTAGTTGACCGGAAAACCAGTGGCATGGGGGTCCACGCTGCGGGTTTCCTTGACGAACTCGCCCAGGAAGGCGCGATTCCAGATGGACTTTTTGGGGTAGACGTACAGAGCGTAGCGCCGACGCTTCTTGTCCTTGCCCACGAACTGGTTCTTGACGCCCTCGGGGAGGCTGTCCGCGGTGACCTCATGCGCGGCGAGCATGGTCTTGAGTTGACGCAACCCATCGGACAGCCGGGTAAACGCGGCTGATTGCAGGGCAGTGAGTCGCTGCTGGGCCAGGGGGGGGTCGGCCTTCTTGAGCGCCTTCTTGACGCGCTGGACCGAGGCGATGAGCTTCTTGAGGTAGGGGACCTCGGGGCGCTTGACCCGCTGCGCCTGCTCCAGGGCGTCGTCGAGATTGTCGTATAGGGCTTCGAGTTGCTGCTGCACTGCGGTGACGTCCACCGGGCCTTCCTGGCGGTACCTCGTGTCGATGCCCTGAAAAATGGGCCGCATGGTCTGGAGGATGGCCAGCTTTTCCTTCTGCTTGGGCGGGACGACCGTGGCAATGCTCTCCACCCTCTTGACCGTTCCGAGGCCCTTGAGGCGCTTGGTCAATTCGCGGGCATCGCTCAGGCTGTCGGCAATGAGGTTGATGAACTCGGCCGAGAAGTTACTCTCCGAGACCATCTCCATGTAATACTGCCGAGATTGCGTGCCTGCCGGGAGCATCGTGGTCAGATTATAATCGAAGGGAATGTGCGCGGGCCGCAGGATGGTCGGCAGGGTTACGAGCGCCGCCGCAACGATCACGGCCAATGGCCAACGGGTCACGAGCCTGGCGGCTACCGCCGCGCTCATTTCCGCCTTGTCGTTCACAGCCTTGCGCGCCCCCTTGGCGTCCTTCTTGCGATGCTTGGGCGGTCTGGTCACCACCAACAGCGCTGGCAGGATAGTCACCGATGCCAACATGACCAGCATAAGGCCGGTGCCGGCAATGACACCCAATTCCGAAAAGGCGGTAAACTTGGAAATCGCCGTCGCATAAAACGCAGCCGCCGTGGTCATGGCTCCGGTCAGCAGGCCGGGACCGACGCCCATCAGGGTCCTGCGGACCGCGTCCTTGCGCGTTCCTTCTTTTGCGCGTTCCTCGTTGAACCGCGAGAGTATGTGGATACTGAAGTCGATCCCCAACCCGATCAGGATCGCAAAAAATAGGGACGTGATCAGGTTGAGGTGGCCGTAAATCAAAACACAGGCGCCAAGTGACCACAAAATACCAGTGAGCAATGCCGCAACGGCAAGGGCCGTCTGGCGAGCCGAACGAAACACCAGGGCAAACAGGAGCAGGGTGCCGATCAGGGCCAGGATGGTTGTGAAGAACATGTCCTTCTTGAGGGTGTCCATCTCGTCCACCTGGAGGGCCGGATAGCCTGTGAATCCGATCGTGACGCCCTTGTATTTCCTTGCGACCTTGGCCGCGATCCGCCGCGCATCGTGCACCATGGGGGTCAAGGCCGAGGTTTCATCCGAGTCGCTTTCCGGCCTGATGAACAGGAATACGCGCTTGTGCTTGCGGTCCGCCAGATAGCCCGCCTTGTCCAGATTCGACTTGGATAGGTCGAACTTCTTGAAATACATGGACTCGAAAACCTGGATCTTCGTGCGCTTCGGGTCCTGGACCCAACGCACCATCTCGTCGAGCAGGGCCTGAACGATTTTGAGCCCCGCCTGCAGACTACCTTTTTCCTTCATGGCTGCATCCGGATGCGCCATGGCATCCGAAAACGTCTTGTTGATGGCGATGAGCATGTCCTTGAGACTGCGCACACCCAGGAACCCTCGAATGTGCTCCTTGGACTGCGGATCGTTCGGATTGGCAAGGAACGAACGAAGCCGCTTGAGCTGCGCCAGGGGCAGATACAGCAGACCTTCGCGCTTGAATCGATTCAAATCGATCTTGTAGTACACCGACCGGGCCAGGTTGGGCGCGGCCATGAGGCGTTTGGCCAACTCGTCGGCCGCCGCATGACGCCTGTCGGATGTGCCTCCTTCGACCACCGCAATGAGATGATTCTGTGAGCCGAACTCGTTCAAAAAGGCCACGAGCTGGCGCTGGTACGGGTTGTCTTTGTCGAGCAGGTTCGTGCGGGAGGTCGAAACCTTCAGAAACGGCACCGTGGTCAAGGCCCCGACCGTGACCACCGCACCGATGATCAGCATGAACCAGGGCCGTCTCGTCACGGCGAACGCCAGGCCACGGAGCACAAACCGACGCGCCACCACCAGGCCGAGCCCGACCAGGAGCACGAGCAGCACCATGACGAGGGTCCAGGGCCGATCGAACAGCCCCTTCGTCGTACCATCCGCCGCAGCACGGGTTGCATCGGCCAACACCTGCGTCACAACAGGATAAAATTGTAGCATCGCCACGATCGATACCTCCAGAGCCGCCTGACTCCCCAGAATCTCCTTGCCACGACGGCCAAATCGGGATGTTTGCCACCAACCGCCTCTAAGTCAAGGTAGAATGCCGTTCTTAAAAGTGAATTGCTTCAACTTCGCTGGGAAAATATTCGATTCAAACAGTGGGAACCCAACCCAAAGGACAAAAACTCAAGGCATCCGCAACAATCTCGTCCCCGGACCGACAACCAAAGCAATCATTGGGACGTCGACAGGCAAACTTCAAGAAAAGGAGCCGGGGTCATGAGTTTCTATTCAAACATGGTGCCGAAAAGCACGAGGACTCAAACAGCACAAATGGCGGCTGCGCAGGCAGCTCAGGCCAGCCAGACGCAGGCCAGCGCACAGGCAGGATCGACCAATCCACACAAGCCGAGTCATCCCGTCGACAAGCACAACAGGGCGTTCGTTCAAAAATTCGGATTCGGCGACCTGACAAACGATCAAATTACGCAGTTTCGACACAAAGCTGCCGTGATTCTCAAGGCCATGAAGCAGGTGGCCAGCGCTCCGATCAGAGACATCATGGAATTGATCAAACTGGCGGGCAAAAATCCGAAACTCAGGAGCAACCTCGAAGGCCTCTATCATTTCATCAAAGAACAGGGGACGCACCTCAACGCGGGCGTCCTGTCCGAAATCATCGGTCTCTTGAAGAAGCACCCTGGTTTGAACCTCTCCAATCCAGCGAGCCGAGCCGGCGCCCTCGCCTTGGTCACCAGCAATGCGTACAGGACGAGCAAGTTTGTCCACCACAATGCCGCAGCAATCATCGCAGAGGTCGGCCGACACGGTCTCTCTCCAGCAAACGCGAAAAAGGCTGTGGAACAGATGGCAAACTATGCAAAGCAAATGTCGGTCGCGTATGGCGTGCTGAAATTGGCGGATCACCAACTCGCCCAAATAGGCGACGACAAGAGCGGGGCCGGCCGAACGCGTGATAGTCACCTGTTTGCGATACACCTGAAGGAAATTGCCAGCTCGAAGGATCCTGCCACAGCCGCCAAGAAAGCGTTGTCTGAAGTCCTAAGCACGGCAAAATCCAGGGCGGCGGCCGTCAAGCCGGCGACAATAAGAAAGTACCAGCAAGTCCTGATGCGAAGCGGCGTGTCTGAGAAAAAAGCAGCCAAAGCCGCCGGATACATCTACACATTGGGAGGCCCGGCTTCCCCACTGGCGCGCACCGTCATCAATGCCATGGCGGCGCGCCCGATGAACAAGCACGTCCAATCCAAGGAACAGGCGCAGGGCCTTGCAAAAAAACTGAAGAAACAAATGCTCGCAGCCACCTCCGGCTTTCAGCCAATGCGATGGAACAACTCGCACATCGACAGGTTCATCGTACCATCGGACAAGATCCACACACCGAAAGCAGCGTGGATCACGCAATGGGGAATGAAGGTCGGCGACTTAGTCTCGATAGGCAGCGAGACAACAAGTACGGTTGACGCCATCCTTGAATCAGTTGGCGTCGCGACCCCTCCTGCGTTAGTCGCGATCGTCTCCACTGTCGGCAGTATCGTTGGTGGCGTTTTCACCTTGAGTAAGATGGGCTATGTGATGAAACAGGCCGAGGCCGTCGAACGGGGTATTTACGGATATCGAGGGTTTTGGGGAGCCATTCAAGCGGTGCAGAATTCGAAATACGGGCCAGTGAGTCAAGCAAAAGCACGGGACGGACAGAGACAGGACAGTCACAACATTCAGTACACGCCAGCAGCAAGAGCCGCTTTCGACAAGAATTTTGACCGAACATATACCGCACTGATGAAAATCCCAAAGAAACAACGATTTGCGCTGGTTGAGGCAATGAAGTGGCTCATGAGTGAAGGCGCCTACCCGGATCCGGAGGAGAACAGATCGGAGAGAGACGAACGAACCTTCTGCCGCATCTCGAATATCCAACCAGGCTAGCAGCCATGCAGGATGTTGGAGATCCATCTACTATCGCCCATTGGACATTGCAGCCAACCAACGCCACGATACAGTGACAGAATAGCCTCGGATGCAGACCTGGCAGGATCTGCGTGAGACCCCTCCGCTGGCCTGAGCGGTCTGCCCACGCGACACATTGAGCCAAGTAGCGCGTAGCGCGCATCTCGGGCCTACAGGCATCCTCCATTTTTACAGTCCAAGGTAGACTCCGTCCCTGTTCCAGAGCGGCTCTCGTCCCGGTCCGCTTGCCACGGAATCTGCCCGATATGTCCCAAAAGCAGCGTCCATCAGGCCACCAGCCAGTCGATATGCAAAAAGTGTTCGAACTTTGCCAACAAATGTAATACCTTTCCTTTTGATCAGAAGACGAATGGGTGGGCGTGCAGGTTCTGCAAAACATGCACGTCGCACTGGGAGTATAGCAAAAGGAGGTTGGGGCATGGCACAGCAAACGACGCGAGGGCACGGGTTGGCGAATTTGATCGTCGGCTTGACATTCGGGGGGGGGGGGGGGGGAAAACGGGGGGGTTTTGGATTTGGGGGTTTTGGTTCACAGGTATTCCAGCTATGGGGGGGAGGGACCAAAACACCGCGGG
>JAGGXR010000075.1 GCA_021162935.1 Deltaproteobacteria bacterium | reverse complement strand
GTTCTCCTCCTGCGACGAGCCCTCTCCCTCGCAGCCGACCAGCCACCCCGAAACCAACAGGGTCACGACCACAAACACTTTTGATTCCTGCATCACTGACCTCGCCTTTCCTTTGTGCGTGAGTTTTTCCTTTTTCTATGCCATCCCCAAAAAACCTCGATGACTCTCTCCCTAGTTATGTATGTGCAATCGAAAAAATACAATGCCGCCAATGGACGGTTTCTTGGGCATCCGTTGTGATGTCCATGGGGTTGCGTCCCGGTTCGGTCCTGCCCTTTTTTCGTTTGGTCTTTCGGTGCCGCTTTTTCGCCAAGGAAGGAAGCCAAGGAACTTGACGCATGGTCGAAGTCTGTGCTCATATCGAATCATTCAAAGCGTATCTGATATTCAACGGACGGTAGGGCTCATGCGCGATCTGACGGACCGGCAGCGACAGGTGCTTGATTTCGTGACGAACTGCATTCAGGAACAGGGGTATCCACCCACGTTGCGTGAGATTGGGGATGAACTTGGGATACGCTCTCCAAATGGGGTTTTTTTGCATCTCAAGGCACTGGAGAGGAAGGGATATCTGGTGCGGGACGGGGGCAAGTCCAGAAGCCTTCGGCCCGTGTCCACCATCGGCCGGGCCGTGACGGTGCCCATGGTGCACAGCCAGTCTCACGAGGACCTCGAAGCACCCCATCGGGCGTCTCAGACGGTGAGCCTCGATCGGCTCATCGTGGGACCTTCGGCGGATCTGTTCGTCGTGAGGGTGAGCGGCGGGGCTGTCCTTTGCGAGGGCGTGGCTCCTGGTGACTATTTGGTGGTCAGACGAGGCGGGGTGCCCTCGGTCGGGGAAACGATGGTGCTCGTCGAAGGTGGCCGCATGGTCCTGCGCAGGAGACAGAAAGGCGGCGTGGTGGCGGGACGAGCCGAAAAGCAGGTTCGTGCGGTAGAACCGGCAATTTCTGCGTCCCATCCAACGGAAATGAGAGGGTTTCAAGGCGGCGAGTCGGGTAAAAACAGCAGGCGCACAACCACCGGGTACGAGGCGAACATGGTCGGGGTGGTTCAGGGTCTGTATCGTCGTCTTTAGTCGGTGGTTTCCATGGCACTCGTTCAAGTACGCAAGGCTCAATTCGTGGTGGGGGCATCGGGCGCCAAGGCGTTTCCGGTTTGGGATCTGTCCGAAGTGGCCTTTGCTGGTCGGTCGAACGTTGGCAAGTCGTCCGCGTTGAAAGCGTTGACTGGTGGAAAGTGTTCCGTCCGGGTGAGCAAGACGCCTGGTCGGACGCGTGAGATCAACGTGTTCGAACTGGACCTAGTGGATCGCCCCTCCGTGGCGTTCGTGGACCTGCCCGGATATGGGTATGCGTCGGTTCCCCTCAAGATGCGGGCTCAGTGGGGGCCGTTGGTGCGTTCGTACTTGGAGGATCGCGCCAATCTCAAGGCCGTGGTCCTGTTGTGCGATGTGAGGCGTGGCCCCGAAGATGAAGAATTGGGCCTCGTCGAATGGCTCGACGAGCGATCCATCGATTGGATCGCGGTCTGCACCAAGTCGGACAAACTGGCCAAGAGCAAGGTCAAACCAGCCGTGTGGCAGGCGGCGCGGGCCCTTGGCATTCCGGCGAGTCGGGCCGTGGCGTTCAGTGCCAAGACGGGATTCGGTGTGGATGAGGTGTGGCGTCGGATTCTTCGGCTCTGTGGCCCCAAGTGACCGAGGGGTGAATTTCATCGGGATGAAGGGGGAGATTGGTCGCCATGTCAGGGTATAGATGTGTGTGTTCCTCCATGTCTGATCCTATCGCTGCTGGGGCGCCGGGTGGATAGGCCGTCCAGTTCACTCGACCAATCGATTGGAGTAGAAACGTGCGTTGACGGACAACCCGGCTTTGTGGCAGCATCACCGGGTCGATTGAGGAGTTTTCACAAAGATTGGGTCCCTGATGTTCGAGGCGAATAGTTTGGGTGTGAATCGGTCGACTGGGGTTGACTTCGGGGTGAGGGCCTGGGCGCGTGCGTGGTGAAGCGATGAAAATGACCATCTTTGGGGCCAGGGGTTCGTACCCTTTGTCTCGACGGGACCAACTTCGATACGGGGGGAACTCCACCTGCATCCATTTTCAGACGGCGTCTGGAGACGACCTGATTCTGGACGGCGGATCCGGGATTCGGTTGTTGGGCGACGAGATGATGACACGGCAATTCGGGTCCGGCCAGGGGCGGGCGTATATTCTGGTCGGACACACGCATTGGGACCATATTTTGGGGTATCCGTTTTTTGCCCCCTTCTATCGTCCTGGAAATCGGTTCGTGGTGGTTTCTGCGGGCCAAACCAATGCCCATATTCGTGAGATCCTGTCGGGCCAGCACGAGGATATGCACTTTCCGGTTCCTTTCGAGGACCTTAGCGCTGATTTGGAGTATCTGACCTTTCGTCCGGGCCAACACCTGGCGCTTGGAGGTTTCAAGGTGGAGACGGTCCAACTCAACCATCCTGGCATTACGGTGGGATACCGGATCGAGGCGGACGGCGCCGTGGCAACGGTTTTCACCGATACCGCCCGAGTGACGAAGGCTCGCTTGGGAGATGGGATGGGTGGGCCGGATCCGGACGACGGATTCAGTAAAGAGTTCAAGAGTCGGCTCGCCCATTGCGCGAGGGGCAGCAACGTGTTGGTGCACGACAGCCATTTTTTGGAGCACGAGATCGTGGGCCGGTACCATTGGGGTCACTCCACGTTCGAAGATGCTTTGGAGATGGCTCATCTGGCTGATGTGGGCACGTTGGTTTTGTTTCACCATGCCCCGGAACATTCGGATGCCGTGGTGGATGAGAAGTTGGCCATGGCGAGGGACCTGGCGGATGGTGTGAGTGTCGAGGCTGCTTGTGAAGGTATGACTATGGAATTGGGGCGGTCTCGTCGGCCCCAATCGGGCGAGTGGCAGGCGGACGTGGTCGATTGGGGTGCGGACGGTGGCCAAAAGGGGGCGTTATGATTCGGGTGCGGTTTTGGGGATGCCGTGGGTCGGTGGCCTCGCCCGGCCGCGCAACGGCCCGTTACGGAGGAAACACGGCCTGCGTGCACGTGGTGGGATACGACAGCCATGAGCCTGGGGCAGGGGCACACCCCGATAATCCCCAGGTTGTCCTGGATGGCGGGACTGGCCTGGCTCTGCTCCAGTCGGTCCTGATGCGTGGACTCCTGGGTCGCGGCAAGGGCCATGCTCATGTCATGTTGACGCATTTTCACTGGGACCACTTGATTGGCCTTCCGTTCTTTACTCCTTTGTTCATCCCCGGAAACAAGGTCTCGTTTTACGGAGCCTGTGACCAACGGGTGCAATCCAGTATCGAACGACTTTTCACGTCGGTCTATTCACCCATCAAAGGGACGGAGCATCTTGCTGCGGAACTCGAGTATCGCAAGTTGGACCCGACCGGTGAAACGGTCGATGGATTCGAAGTGAGCGTGGCGGATAACCGCCATCCTGGCGGAGCCCTCTCGATTCGTCTCCAATATGGTGATCGGAGCATCGTCTACAGCACGGATCACGAAATCGGGGACGAAGCCATCGACGAGAAGTTGGTCGAATTGGCACGTGGAGCGGACCTGTGGATCATGGACGCCCAGTACCGACCGGAGCAGTTGGCGAGACACATCGGATGGGGCCACAGCAGCCACATCGATGCGGTACGCCTTGCTTTGCGCGCCAAAGTCCGTAAGGTGGCGCTGTTTCACCACAAGCCGGACCACGATGATCATGAACTGGATCGGATGGGGCTCGAAGCACAACAGGAAGCCGGGGATCATGGATTGAAGATCGTTGTGGCCCGAGACGGGTTGGTCATGGACCTTTGATTTTTCCTGCGGAGGTGGCCTATGGATGTTTCGGAATTCGTAAGGGGGATCAGCCTGTTTCGTCGGTTGCGGCCCGATTCACTCCATCGGATCATTGAGCATAGCACGGTCAAGGATTTTTCCGATGGAGACGTGGTCGTTCCCTATGGCCGTCAGGGCGAGATTTTGGGCGTGATCCTGGAGGGCCGGGCCGAGGTCGTTTCTGGTGAGCCGGCCGGCGAGGTGTTGGCCACCTTGGGGGCCGGTGAGTATTTTGGGGAGATGAGCCTGCTGACGGGCGAACCTACGAGTGCGAACGTTCAGTCGGCCGGAGCGAGCAGGGTGCTCTTGATTCCGCAAGAGACCTTTTCGCTGGAACTCGCCAGGAATCCCGAGGCAATCCAGGAACTCGCTCGTACTCTCACCGAACGACTGAGCCGTCGTGAAAACGACGAGGCGGAACAGGACGCGGTGGAGAGGGCGAGGCGGAGTACGAGAAAGACCAGGTCTATGCGGCCTCGTTCCCTGGTGGCCGAATACCGCATCCTTGTGCTCAATTTGGGCAGTTCCTCACTCAAGTACGATTTTGTCGATTCTTCTCGGCCAGATGCCGTGTTTCGGGGCGTCTTGGAGCGGATTGGCGAGTCCGAACAGAAACATCGATCCTGGCGCAGCACAGGTGAGGACGTGGATGTGGTCGCAGCACCGGACCATGCCGCCGCCTTGAAGATTGTCCTCGATGCGTTGGTTGCCCCGGATACGGGCGTGTTGCATTCTCTGGATGAATTGACCGGAATCGGACATCGCGTCGTCCATGGCGGCGATCGGTATAGTGAACCCGTGGTGATCGATGATGCGGTCAAGGACGAGATCCGATCCTGTTCCGTCCTGGCGCCTCTGCACAATCCGGTGAACCTGACCGGAATCGAGATCTGCGAGAAGCTCTTGCCATCGGTGCCCCAGGTGGCCGTGTTCGACACGGCCTTCCATCAGACCATGCCCAAGCGCGCGTTCGTTTACGGGATTCCCTATGAACTGTATGAGAAGCATCGCCTGAGGCGCTACGGATTTCATGGCACGTCTCACAAGTACGTGTCCCTCAAGGCGGCATCTTTTTTGGAGAAGTCGTCTCGTTCGCTGCGGATGATCACCTGTCATTTGGGCAATGGCGCATCGGTGACCGCCGTGGATCACGGGCGCGTCATCGATACGAGTATGGGCCTGACCCCGCTCGAAGGCCTTCTGATGGGCACTCGGTCTGGAGATGTGGATCCCGGGTTGGTGCTGCATCTGACCACGTCTCTGGGGATGGCGCCCGATGATGTGGACGACCTGCTGAATCGCAAGAGCGGGCTGCTCGGCCTGTCCGGCCGATCGAACGACATGAGAGAGGTGGTCGACGCCGCCGAGGACGGAGACCCGAGGTCGATCCTGGCGGTCGAGGTTTTTTGCTACCGGATCAAGAAGTACATTGGGTCCTACGTGGCTGCTCTGGGTGGGTTGGACGCACTCGTGTTCACCGGCGGCATCGGGGAGCACAGTTCGTGGATTCGGTCCCGGGTCTGTCAGGGGTTGGATGTCTTCGGTATCCAGGTGGACGAGGAGCGGAATCACGGGGCGGCGCCAGCCGCCGGCTCTGCGGCGAACATTGCGGTGGAGGGCGCTCCGGTCCATGTGCTCGTGGTGCCCACGGACGAAGAGGGCATGATCGCGCGTGAGACCGTGGCTGCGTTGCGTCGGAGCCGATTGACCGAGGCGGTCCATCCTGAGGAGATTCCTATCCCCATTGGTATCTCGGCACACCACGTGCATCTCCAGTCCGACCATGTCGAGATTCTTTTCGGGGAGGGACATCGTCTGACGCCCGTCAAGGACCTGTATCAGCCGGGTCAGTTCGCCTGTAAGGAGTCGGTGACGTTGATCGGCCCCAAAGCTCGTATCGAACGGGTGCGGGTGCTGGGGCCTGAGCGCAAGCAGACCCAGGTCGAGATTGCCAGGACCGAAGAGTTCAAGCTCGGCATCGATGCGCCCATTCGGGCATCAGGAGACTTGGCCGGTTCGCCGGGGCTCATTTTGGAGGGGCCTGCCGGCCGTGTCGAGCTGTCCGAAGGTGTTATTTGTGCCCTCAGACACGTGCATGTGAGTCCGGCGGACGCACTGAGATTGGCGGTGCGCGACCGGGACATGGTGCGGGTGCGCGTGCCTGGAGAGCGGGAACTCATTTTTGGAGACGTCCTGATTCGCGTCAAGCCGACGTTTCGGCTGGAGATGCACGTGGACACGGACGAAGCCAATGCCGCCGAAATGTCCGCCGGTGCCGTCGGATACATCGATGCCATTCAGAGTCGGAGACCTTGACGGACGCAGGCAGAACGAGATTGCTGGCGTTTCGATTGCCGCAATCGGAGATTCATTACGTCAGGAACGTCTTGGAAGGGTACGAAGGCCTGGCCACTCAGACGTCTCGACCTGGCAGCAACGTGGTGGTGTGGGAGGTGCCGCTGTCCAGACTCGAAGAGGCACTGGTCCTGTTCGGTGTCCTGGCCGAGGAGTTGGCGATGGAAAGGATCGAGGACGACGATCGGATCCGACTGGTCCTGTCCTGGTGATGATGGCTGAACCACAAGATACAAGGATGAGGGCGGCGTCGACGAACGATGTCTGACGGTCCAAGGCCTGTGCATGTTTCCTATGAAGCAGAATGATGACTCCATGTGGATGACGATCCGATTGGCTCTGTGCAAGGACGGAACCCTGCGACGGGCTTTGCCTTGGCTCCTGTGGGCCTTGGGCCTGGCGGTCTATGCGTTGGTGTTGAGTCGACAACCGCTGTTACATGTTTTGTCCTACGAGGCGGGCTTCGTTACGGCCCTCATCGTGACATTGGCCGCCATGCACCTGGGCCCCATCACGGTGGCTCGTTGCCGGGCCGACGAGGAGCGTCGACTGTCTGATTCGGCCATGTCTGTGCTGCTCAGGCTCTATTGGCGAGCCCTGTGGCCGGTGTTGGTCCTCGTGTTCGAGGTCGGAAATTTGCTGTGGGCGCTGTCCGTGGGGCCCAAAGATTGCAATTCCTGGCAGGGATTGTTCTACTATCTTCTCCTGCCCGGCGTGACCGCGCTGGTCGCCACCGCCGTCGCCGTCACGGCGGGTCTCGCCATGAGACGGACGGTTTCGGCAATCATCGTGGGTCTGCTCGTGGTGGCCGCAAGTTGGTTGTCCGGCTTTTTTTCATTCTACTTCCAACCTCCGGTCAACATCTACGATCCTTTTGTTGGGTATTTTTCTGGGAACCTTTACGACGAACTCCTTTTGTTGGATGCGCCCCTGCTCTGGGCCCGAGCGTTTCACTTGCTTCTTGCCCTGGCTCTGCTCGCCACGGCGCTTTGGTTTCTGTCCGTCGAGTCTTTGAGATTGACGCTGGCAGATCGTGGGTTGCACCGTCGAAGGTCCGTCACGTTTCTGGCGGTCGGACTGTGGTGTGCAGCTCTGGCCATGCGTCTCTGGTCGGGCTGGTTCGGGTTCGACCTCGATGGCGCGGATCTGGCTCGTCGGTTGGGCGGCCGGGTGGATTCGCCCCATTTTCGAGTCTATTACGACGCGAATCGCCAGGTTCGGTCGGACATTCGGCTGTTAGCGTTGGATGCGGAGTTTCGATACCACCAACTCGTTCGGTTCTTCGGTCGGGCACCCAAAGGCAAGATTGGGATCTACGTTTTTTCGGATTCGATCCAGAAGAAGCGACTTTTTGGTGCGTACCAGGTAGAGATGGCCAAACCCTGGCGTCACGAGGTGTACGTCACGGCGGGTGGGTTTCCACATCCTGTGCTCAAACACGAGTTGGCACACGTCTTCGCGTCTTCGTTCGGTGACCGTTTGTTCGGAGTCGCCTTCCATTGGGTCTGGCTTGGCGGATTCGTGCCCATGCCGAGCTTCAATCCTGGGTTGATCGAAGGGGTGGCTGTGGCGGCTGATTGGCGACCAGGTCGTTTGACGCCCCATCAGAAAGCGGCGGTCCTGCTGCGGCTCGGCTGGGCGCCGC
Organism: Deltaproteobacteria bacterium; assembly: GCA_021162935.1. Classification (GTDB taxonomy): domain Bacteria; phylum Myxococcota_A; class Polyangia; order HGW-17; family SLPX01; genus JAGGXR01. The sequence goes on along the minus strand of JAGGXR010000075.1, from coordinate 31,116 downwards.
CCCTTTCATCGGTCATGGGCTATGCATTTTTCGGCAGTGCCGCGGTTCGTAGCTATGCAATGGCCGGTTCGTTCTGTCGGTTCCTGATCGATCGATATGGCGTGGAGCGATTCGAGCGGCTCTATGGAACCGGCGGGGCGTTCCATCGTGTCTACGGAGTCTCATTCGCCAAGTTGGACGCTCAGTGGAAGAAGTTCGTCGAGAGTCTCCCTTTGCCCAAAGGCACGGTGGAGATGGCTCGTCGGAGCTTGAGTCGGCCCAGCGTGTTCCAATCTCGGTGCGCCCACAAGGTGGCGGCTCTGGAGTATCGGGCCTCCAAGGTTTGGGGGGAGCGTGCCGCACGGATCTACGCGTCCATTTGCGACATGGATCGGGGGGATCCGGCCCATCTGTGGGGCTGGTTGTACGCCCTGGTCTGGGCGAAACAATGGGCCGCAGCCTGGCATGTGGTTCGTCTACTTGCCGGGCATCCGGGGCTGACCGAACCGGATCGGGCTAGGCTTTTCCTGGAGGCAGGGGATCTGGATTGGCGCGCGGGCCGAGGCTTCGAGGCGCTTCGCTACTACCGCAGGGTTGTGTCGGACCAGAGACATCGGGCCGCCGATTGGGTGCGGCGGGCCGCCGCCGTGCGGATTTCGGCCATGGGACATCCCGAGCAGGCCTCCGTGGTCCGTCGATTACTGTTGGACCAGGATCAATCAGCGGTCGACGACCTGACGGTGATGCTGCGTTCGCATGCCCAGTGGGGGGTGGGATATTATCTGCTCGGGTCGTGGCTGCTGAACAACGATCGTCCGGGGCAGGCAGCGTTTGTGCTCGAACAGGCGTTGAGGCGGGTCTTGCCGATCCCGGAGATTCGGTGGGAAGCGTATCTGCGTATGGCCAAGGCCAGATACCTGGCTGGGCGATTCGATCGTGCTGCTCGTGCCTTCGATCACCTGCGGACCGCGAATGTTCCCGTTTGGATCCAACGAAAGGCAGCCGACTGGCTCGAACGATGTCGATGGATGCAGACAGAGGGCGCGGACGTGGCGAGGCGGATCATCGTTCACTGACCGAATCGTCCTGCTGTCTGTTGTTCAGCCAGACAGACTTTCATATCAGCGGACGGCGGGGAGACTGTGCCTCGGGTCGAAGCCGTTGGCTTCTTTCGTGGGCCGCTTCCTACATACCGCGCAAGAAGAGCCAACGTCCCTTGTGTTTTGCCAGTACGATTTCGTTGTAGTCCGTGTACCTGGACCACTTGGATGAACCACTTGGCAGGGCGAGTTGGAAACTGGCGTCCACATAAATTTCGATTTGGACCTGGATGGGCGACAACCAGTGGATCTTGCGATACTTGATGCTGTACCGAATGGACTGCAGTTGGTGGAGCCGCTTGCGCAACACCAAGAGGAGCCCTTTGTATCCGTAGTCGTCTTTGCCTTTGGGCGTGCCCGAATGCTCGAAGTAGTTCGGATGCGCCATGGCCATGAGGGCACCTGGCTGTTTGCGGATCATGGCCCGGCGATACCGTTCCACCACGGCAATGACCTCACGGTTTTTTTTGTTGTCGGGAATTCCTGTGCCCGGAATGAGTTTGACGCGGCTACAGCCCGAAAGAGAGCCGGCTGTCACCCCCGTCGATGCGGCCAGGAGGACTATCAGAAGTGGTGTGGTGACCTGTCGAGACGTCATGTCTTTCCTTTCCAATGCGGTTCGTCCTCTGGGGACGTAGCGTGCCCGGGGTTCTCGGATGTCGGACGTTTGGTGCGTTGCATGGCGCGACCTCTATGGTTCTTAGAAGGATTTTGTCGTTTTTTCAAGCTGTGTGACCAGGGCGTCGGTTCCTTCTGTCAACCAACATCCCTTCAACTCTGGCAGGGCCCTTTTTGTTCCCGCATCTTGAGGTGATCTGATCGGGCTGGACGAGACAGCATCTCACGGTCCGGTCGGTCGCGTGATTCCGGATGGTTGGTTAGGATGCTGGGCAGGTGTTGTGTTGGATGGGGCCGACGGGGTGGGTAGCTGTGGGGCTGGAGGCGGGCATGTGGGGCGATCCGTCCGGAGGGCGATGGTCCAGCCCGTGCCTCGTTTGGTTTTCGTCGCTGCCGCCAGGACCTGGGCCACCACCGCCATGGGGATCTCATCGGAAAGAAAGATGAGGATACCGCGCTGTCGAGGGAATCGGTGGCGCCAGTCGGACAGGGCTCGTTCGACCTTTGTGATGTCTTTGGGCCTCAAGGGCGCCCTTGGGTGGGTGACGTGATAGGTGTCCAGGTCGTGGTCGGGGGACTGAGTCGACGTCCTGTGCGTTGGGGCAGAATCGCCCGTAGGAGCATCGGCGTTGTTTCCGTGGTCGGACGATGGTTGGCTCTTGGGCGCTGTCTTGTGCAACGAGGGCGCTCCGGGAAAGGCGAGTACCTGGGTGCAGGTTTGACCGTCATTGAAGAGGACGCCTTCCTGTGACAGGACCACGGTGAGATATCGATCCTTGGAATTCCACACAGGCAGCTTCGGTGGCCTGGAACAGGTGTGTCGAAAGAATCGGGCTGGCGGTGGTTTCGGCCAGGGAGCGATGATTCCCAACAGGATCGGGATGGCGCCGATTTTGGTGCCCGTTCGAGGCGTCGGTCCTTCGGTTGCCTGGTCGGCTCGGCGACTTTGCCTAGTGCTGCGTCGTTTTTTTGGGCGGTTCTCTTGGATGGCCACGACCAGGTCTATGGCGCCGAATCCGGTGTAGACTGCCTCCTTGACGATGGGCCAGACCGTGCGGAATGGCAGCCTGGCCGGGGCCGCGATCAAGAGTCGACGGCTTGGGTTCGATTCGAGGATTTTGGTGAGCAGGCGACGCAGGGTTCCCTTGTCCGTTGGAAACCGTCTGCCTTTCCATGTGATGGCACTGCCGTCGAGTTTGAGCAGGGGGAGGCTTGGTAGGGGCGGGGCCCGTCGGACTCGAGGGAGCCAATCGTCAGGGTGATCATCGAGCCGGCGCAGTATGGCCGGTCGCAGGGTCTGAGCCTGTTTCGCCAGGCGGCGTGCAACCGGAGCCAGGCAGGAACTGGTTCTGGAGACGAACGCCAGAGTTTGGTGCATGCGGGACATGATGGTTTGGAGCCTGCCGTTCGCTGTGCCACGATGTCTGATGCCGTGCCAGGGGATGGTGGCGTGATGATTGAGATCCTGCCAGCCCAGAGGACAGGATGTGAGCATGTGTGGCCGATTCCAGGGTGAGGATTCCAGTGCGGCACGGAGGGCCTGGCCACACCATACGTAGAGTCTCAAGGCGGCGTTGACGCCGACTCTGGTGGGGATCAATGCGAACAGAGTGTTTGCTCGGTGGCGCATAGCATCAAAATTCCAGGGGCGGACGAGACGCGATTGGTCCAGGAGGAGCAGGGACAGGGCCTGTCTTGCGAAGGTTGCATCGCGAGGAGGGAGGCTACGGGTTTCGGCAGCCATGGCATCGAGCACGTCGCGTTGCGTGCTGTTCCTGGTCATGCGGAGGTTCTTGAGGAGGGCGAGCCAGGCCGTCTCGTCCTGCATGAGACGCGCGTAGTCGTAGAGATCGATCAGATAGGTGATTCGGTTTCTGCTGTGAGGTCTTGCCGATTGAGACCGCTGGCGAAAGATTGCAGGAAGCCGCGGTTCGTGGGAACGTGGGTGACAGGCTTGGTTCGTCCCCGCGGCGACCAACGCCACCAAGAGGCAGGCGGCCAAGAAGCGCAAGGAACGGGATCGTCCCGTTGCCGTGGTGCCGATCGGCATGATCTGGTTCGTCATCGTGCCTTTGCAATCGGGTTGTGCGTTAGGTGATTCCATTTGCCACGGCTTCCAACTCTGCCCGTGCCCGGGAGTGATATGGGGACCAGGGAGTCGCATCATACGCACGGATCAGATGGTCCCGGGCGAAGGCGTCCTGTCCCTTCCTGCGCCAGGCCTCAGCCAGGTGGTAGTGGACCTCGGCCAATCCGCCAGGTCCGAGATGCCCCGATTCGATGATGCGATTCAGTTCGGCAATGGCGGCGTCGAGTCGGTTGAGGGCCAACAGGGCCAGACCTCTGGTTCCTATGAAGGCTGGACCCCACCCAGCCGTTCTGGCCGATGGGGCCTCATCGCAAATGGCCAGGGCTTCGGCGGAGCTGCCGTCGCCGGCCAAGAGGTAATAGGCGTAGTTCATGTCCCAGACCCACTGGAGCCGTTCGCAGAGGCGCCCGCGGTCCACCCGTTTGAGTTGGGCGCCGCCCAAGTCGAGGTCACCGGCTGCGAGGGATGCGCTGGCCAGGTTGAGCCGCAAAGCAGCACGGCGTTTGGGTCGAATCGTCATGAGCAAGAGGGTGTGTGTGCCCTGGATGGCTCCATGGAATCGGCCCGACGCGAAGTCGTGTTGCACGCGGCGAGGCGTGGCCAGGAGATCGCCGATGAGCAACACCGTGACCGCCATGACGGTCGCCCATGCTGCCTGGTTTGGATCCATTTGGAGGTGTCTGAAGAGCAACCAAGCCGCGGGGCCCGATGCGAGGACGATCAGGACGTCATGCAACAAGCCGTAGCGGATGCTCTCCATGGGAACCAATCAAGACGTTTTGTGGGCCGCCAGGGTTTCGGTGATCTGCTCCAGATTGGGGATCCCCGCTCGTCCGCCCAGGGTTTGGCAGGACAGTCCGGCAGCCGCTGACGCGAATTCCATGCAGCGGCCAAGGGGCCAGCCCTGGAGATGTGCATAGAGGAATGCACCTCGGTAGACGTCTCCTGCCCCGGTGGTATCCGTGGAGTCTATTGGAAGGGCGCGAACTCGAACGATGCCGGTTGCATCGAGTCCGATGCTGCCTTCTTCGCCGAGGGTGACAACCACGGTATGGGGGCCCATGCGGGTCAGTTCGTGCAGAGAGTCCTCAACCTCTCCCATTGGGGCTACTTCAGCGGCGAATCGTTCCGTCGCAATGAGGATGTTTGCATCGGAGAGCAGTTCTCCCATGCCCTTTTCCTGGATGTGCGAGGCGTCCAAGACGACCGGGATCCCCGCTGCGGCCGCTTGTCGCGCCGCCGTCACCTGGGCCTTGATTTGGTAGCCGTCCACCAGGAGGCAGGACGCCCACTCGATGGATGTCAGGTCTATCTCATCGGGAACCAGCGGGGAACAGTTGCCTCTGGTGTGGTAGAGGACGCGGTGCCCATCCGTGGCCTCCACGCCCACGAACGTGAACGGGGATACACGGCCTGGTTCCACGACCACCCCAGACGTGTCGATACCCATGTTCGTCAACCCGTCCAGAATGAAGGTGCCGAACATGTCATCAGAGATCTTGCCGCAGAATCGGGTTTCGAGGCCGAGATGGGCTGCGGTCACCAGGGCTGTGGCGGCGTTGCCGCCTCCTTGGATGCTGAATTGGCCCATTTCCACGACCGAGTCGGGCCTGGGGATGTGGTCCACGACACCAAGGAAATCAATCGATGCGAGACCTATTCCAAAAATGCGATTATTCATGTGGGTTGCTGATATCTGTTTTTTGAACCGCTGTTTTTTACAACTACATTATCATAGCCGCGAAGACACTTCGGCACAAGGGGCGTTTTCTCGTTCGCTCGGGTGATCGCACAGGCGACGCCAACCCCAACCAGTTGAGGTTCGCAAGACTTGCAACGGGTTCCGCCTTGGAGTACTCTTTTTGGAAATGTCCTGGAGACCAAAGTGGAAGCTGACGGTGCTGGGCACCGTTGGGCTGTGAAAGGAGAGCCGCATGAGGAGGGTACTTGTCCTGGGAGTGGTCTTGCTGACGAGTGTACCTGCACAGGCCAAGGTGGGCGTGTTGGGGTTCGAGTCGAGCACCGGCGGGAGGAACGTGGCCCGTTGGACGACCGAGGCGCTGCGGCATTGGGTGGTTGCCCGAGGGATGAGCCTGGGGTCGCACAAGACGCTGACCGAAATGAAGCTGTTGTTCGGCTGTGACAGTGAGCAGGCTTCCTGCATGGCCCAGGTGGCGAAGAGCATGGGCGTGCGTCGTCTCATTTTCGGCAAGGTCCGTAGGCGTGGTTCCCGATACGTGGTGACCGTTCGGATTTTGGACATGCGTCGTTCGGGCAATATCGATACTGTCAGCCACCGGTTGCCTGTTTCGGGCGTGAATCAGGCCATGGTGCGCCGCGCGGCATTGAAATGGTTGTCCGAACTCATCAGTGGGGCGACCAGTGGTAAGTTGGTGCTGGAGGGCAGCCCTGTGGGGGCGACGGTGACCGTAGACGGTAAGGTTGCCGGGCCGCTTCCCGAATCGGGGCAACTCTCCCTGGACCTGATGCCTGGGCGACACGTGGTTTCCCTGAGCAAGGACGGATACGTATCGCGGACCATCCGAATTGTCATCCGTCTCGGAGGTACGAAGTCGATCCACGTGGAACTGGACCGCACAGCCGGGGTGGCCACTGTGGTGACGCCTCGTGCGACGAAGCCCAAGTCGAGCTTGGTGGAGACCCAGCCCAAAAAGAAATCATCCAATCCGCGTCTGGGCTGGCAGATCGGATTCTACACGTCGGCTGGCCTCGGTGTCGCTCTGCTCGTGACCGGGATCGTGTACGGCATGAAGGTCAAACAGAAGGAAGACGACACGAACGCACATCAGCAGGCATACGTGGATAAGGATAATTGGGTGACGAAGCCCTGTGACGGATCTGTGGATCCAAACATGTCCGGTTGGTGCAAAGACGGTAAGAAAATGGCGAACATTTCCACGGCTATGTTCGTGACCGGTGGCCTGTTGGCTGCCGCTGCCGGGGTGTTCTCCTATTTCGCTTTCATCAAGCATTATCCCAAAGAGGAGCAGACAGGCGAAGCCCTATCGGCTCCTTCTCTTCCTCGGTTTACCATCGCACCGGCATTTGGTCGCCGCGAAGCGGGCCTGAACATGCGCCTCGACTTCTAGGGGTTGCTGCCACATTCGTTCTGTCGTCTGAATCCCTTCACTTTTTTTCCGCATGCCCCTTGTCTTCGAAGGGATCCGTCTTACCTTGACCAGGAAAATGAGCGTGGCTGCCGGCACAGCCTGGCTCGAAATGGAGCAGTGCCGGGAGTCGTGGAAACACTCGAACAACTCTGGGAGAGCGAGGCTCTTCGCGAAACACCTTGCTCTCGAAGCGAAAACGGAGGGATAGGCAGCCATGGCAGCAAAGGAAATTTTGTTCAAGACACAGGCTCGTAACGCAATCCTGCGCGGGGTCAACATCCTGGCGGACGCCGTCAAAGTGACGCTTGGCCCACGAGGCCGGAACGTCGTCCTGGAAAAGTCCTGGGGATCCCCCACGGTGACCAAGGATGGCGTGAGCGTGGCCAAGGAGATCGAAATCGAAAACAAGTTCGAGAACATGGGGGCCCAGATGGTCAAGGAGGTCGCATCCAAGACTTCGGACGTGGCTGGTGACGGGACCACCACTGCAACGGTGCTGGCCCAGGCCATTTTCACCGAGGGAGCCAAGATGGTGGCGGCCGGCCACAATCCCATGGATCTCAAGCGCGGTGTCGACAAGGCCGTGGTTGCCATCGTCGAGAAGTTGGCGAAGCTGTCCGTCAAGACCAAGGGCAACAAGGAAATCGCCCAGGTCGGGACCATTTCTGCCAACGGAGACGAGACCATCGGCAACATCATCGCCCAGGCGATGGAGACGGTGGGTAAGGATGGCGTCATCACGGTCGAAGAGGCCAAGTCCATGGAGACCACCCTCGAGGCGGTCGAAGGGATGCAGTTCGATCGTGGCTATCTTTCTCCGTATTTCGTCACGGACCCAGACAGCATGAAGGCCGAATTGGAGGATTGCTACATCCTGGCCAATGAAAAGAAGATCAGCACCATGAAGGACCTGCTTCCCGTGCTGGAGCAAGTGGCCAAGTCCGGTCGGCCTTTGCTCATTATCGCCGAAGACGTGGATGGTGAAGCCCTGGCCACCCTGGTGGTGAATAAGCTGCGTGGTACCCTCAAGTGCTGCGCGGTCAAGGCTCCCGGCTTCGGTGACCGTCGCAAGGAGATGCTCAAGGACATCGCAATGCTGACGGGCGGCCAGTCCATCACCGAGGACCTCGGGCTGAAACTCGAAAACATCACCCTGGCAGACCTCGGCCAGGCCAAGAGAATCGTGGTGGACAAGGACAACACGACCATCGTGGACGGCATGGGGAAAAAGTCGGAGATTTCGGCCCGTGTGAAACAGATTCGGCAGCAGATCGAGGATACCACATCAGACTATGATCGTGAGAAGCTCCAGGAGCGTCTGGCGAAGATCATCGGTGGGGTTGCCGTGATCAAAGTGGGTGCTGCGACGGAAACGGAAATGAAGGAAAAGAAGGACCGTGTCGAAGACGCCCTGAACGCCACTCGGGCGGCAGTCGAAGAAGGCATCGTTGCCGGAGGCGGCGTGGCCCTGCTGCGCGCCTCGACCAAAGCCCTGGACAAGCTGGATCTCAACGACGTCGAGATGGTGGGTGTCAACATCGTCCGGCGGGCCTGTGAGGCTCCGATTCGCCAGATCGTTGCGAATGCCGGAGAGGAAGGCTCCATCGTGGTCCGCAAGGTGCTCGACGCCAAGGATAGCTATGGTTTCAACGCTGCCACCGGTAAATACGAAGACCTCATCAAGGCTGGGGTCATCGATCCCACCAAGGTCGTGCGGGCAGCTCTGCAGAATGCCTCGAGCGTGGCGGGCCTGATGATCACCACCGAGGCCCTGATCGCCGAGAAGCCCAAGAAGGAAGAGCCGCTTCCCGCCGGCGCCGGAGCGGGCATGGGCGGCATGGGTGGTATGGGCGGCATGGGCGGCATGATGTAGTGTCGTCCAAGCAAGTCTTCCGCCTTGCAAGCAAGGTCCCATGACCTGAAGAAAGCCTCATCCCTTGTGGGTTGGGGCTTTCTTTTTTTTGATTTGGGGCTTCTTGTGGTGGGAAGAAAAGGTCCGTGTCGGAAATGGCTGCTTGTGGATGGGGTGGCTTCTCTTGTGTTCGTTCCAGACGGTGTCCCATCTTATTGGAGCGGATCGATCACTCCAGCCTCGGCGAATCCCTTGGCTCGAAGTTGACAGGCGTCGCAGTGGCCGCAGGGGTGTCCATCTATCGGGTCGTAGCAGGTCCACGTGTGGGCGAGATCCACGCCAAGTCGACTTGCGAGTCGCACGATGTCTGCCTTGGACAGCGATAGGAGTGGGGCGTGAATATGGACGGGGTGTCCCTCCACACCGGTCTTGGTCGCGAGCGCCGCTGTCCGTTGGAAAGATTGGAGGAATCCGGGACGACAGTCTGGATATCCAGAGTAGTCCACCGAGTTGGCTCCGATGAAAAGGTGGGTCAGGCCACGCGCTTCGGCAACGGCGACGCCATAGGCCAAGAATATGGCATTCCGTGCGGGTACATAGGTGATCGGGATGTCTTCGGCCATGGTTTCGCCGTCGCGATCCTTTGGGACCGGTGCAGAACCCACCAGAGCCGAACCTCCCACCGGCCGGAGGTCCACGTGGGCAATGATGTGTTCGACCACTTCCTGTCTGGCGCCTTGGATCCTGGCTGCCTCCAGTTCGGTGGGGTGGTTTTGGCCGTAGTCGAAGCTGACAGCGACGATTTTCCAGCCTTTGCTGGAAGCGTAGGCGGTGACGGTGCTCGAGTCGAGCCCTCCCGACAGGAGCACGACGGCTCGTTGTCCTGGAGCCTCCGGCTCGGGCATGCTGGAGATGTCGGGCATGTCTGGATTCCTGTCCATCCATGTTCTCCTTATTTTCGATACGTCTCGATCGTCCATCTGGCGTGCATGTCGGCAGAGCGATTGCCGGGCAGGGGACTCGAGAATCGGACCTTGAGGCTCGAATGGTTCTGCGCGGCCATCCAACTCTTCATGAGCTTGGTTTTTTGGATCAAGGACCAGATGAGGGTTTCTTTGAACAGGCTCGCAGTTTTGCCGCGTTTGGTTACTTGAATGGTTTCGTGACACATTTTGGCCGGGATGCGATCAGGCCACCATGCCACGTTTCCTGTTTTCGGATTATATCGGCCTTTGACGAAGATTCGACAGGGCCGATCCTGGGTGATCAGTACGGACGTGGCTCCCTTGGCGTGGGCCGAGATGGTTCTTGCCCGAAGTTCGAAGACGCCTTGGAGTTTGGACTGGCCACCCAAAATCATGGAACCGTCGAGGCGCAGCGTCGCGTTGAGAGCGCCAGTCTGGACGGCGGTTTTTCCTGTGAAGGTAAGGCGAAAATGGCCGCAGTCCGGAAGCATTTCGAGGCGCATTCTTCGGAAGGTGTGGAGGTCTTTGGCGTTGTAGAAGTTGTATCTCCCCAAGGCCTCCACCAGAAGAGATCGCCCTTGTTTGAAACGCCGATTCAGGCACATGTGCCAACCTCGTTTTCCAAGGGCCTGGGCACAGGATTCATAGAGGTGTTCAGCCCTCGGTTTGAACGTTTTCGGAGAACTGGTCACGAGTCGCCCCGCCTCCTTGAGGATGTCCAGTGTTGGTTGGGCCCGGCAGCGAATTTGGATGGATTTGTGCCAGGAGTCGAGACATGTGCCAAGGGAGGAGGACCAGGCCGCCTTTGAGAGAACAGTCTGGCTGGCCAGAGTTTTGTGCAGGGTCCGTGCAACCGCCGTGCTATCCGGTCCCGCCTGCCTTCGGCAGCGTTTCTGTACGAGACCAGGGAGACGTTTCAGGCAGGCCGAGCGGCGGGTCCGGGCCTTCCGGGCCACGTCCGGCATGGAGATTTTGTTCGCTCTTTCCTCCACGCGTTTGAGGTCATCGAGTTGCTTTACGACGGAGCGATCGGCCCGGCAGTGGCTCAGGCTTCGGATCCATCCCAGCAGGCAGCGGCGGGCGGCAGGGCGCCATTTGGATGCCGGCACCTTGGCCGGGACCTGCTCCACCGTAATCACGGCACGAAAGATCTGTTCGAGGCCCTGTTCGAATCGTCCCTGTTTGCAGAGGGTGTTCCCGCGATGGAGGGGCAACGAACCGGCGGGTCGGGTCGGAATCGTTAGCGTCAAAATGAGAATCAGGGAGGTCATGGTGCATGCTCCTGGTTGCTAGATGTTTGAACCGGATGCCGTCTCGTTCGATTGGCCGTCGGGCCCCTGATGGAGTGGACGATTCGAGGTTGGTTCCTCTTCACTGCGTTTCGATGGAGTTCCGTCCGGAGGATCGATGGCGAATCTGGTTCCCCCGAGGGGAAGGAGCCTGTCCGCCTTGGGATGGATGCGCGGCAGGACATGGGCGGAAACTAGTTCTCCGACCCGCTGCGCCGCGGCCACGCCGGTGCGTACCGCGCGACGGACCTCCTCAAGGGGCCCGCGGACCACGATGGTGACCATGCCGTCCCCGATTTTTTCGTAATGGACGAGTTCCACCTCAGCCACATGGGCCATGGCATTGGCGGCCTCGACGAGGCCCACGAACCCTTTTGTTTCGATGAGACCAATCGATCGCATGTCGACTCCTGCCTGGGCGTGACGCTGAAGCGGCTCACGCCATGTATGCCTGAACGGGGCCCCTCCAACGAGGTGCATGGCCAGAAGCGCGTTGTACGATGAAACGGTTTTCCTGGCAACGCTCCCATGCTGATTTTTTTCTTGACCGGGTTTGTGCATCTAAGCGATAAAAACAGATTGGAGGTTGCGTTCGAAATAGAAATTGAAGAAAAGATTGCAAACCGTCGGGGTCCGTCTCGGGCATCGTAGGATTGTAGGGTCAAAAGGGGGCCGTGGAATTTGCCATTTGACCGTTGAGAAGAGGGGCACTGTGGGCATCTCGCGCACCCTGCTGCCGACGTTGGGAATTTGGAGACCGACCGTCGTCCAGCGATGCGTTGGCCTTTCCTTCGGGATGGTGTGAACGAACAGGATAATGTCAGAACAAGGAGGACGAAGATGATGAGACGAACGATGATTTTTTGGGCGATTGCCCTACTTGCTGTTGGCGGTGGCCTTTTGGGCTGCAGCGACGATGACAACGAAAAGGCGTATTGTGGCAACGGTGTCCTCGAGGGCCAAGAGGCCTGCGACGGTCAGAGCCTCGGGCAGAAGACCTGCCAAAGCGAGGGCTTTTCCGGTGGGACGCTCTCCTGTGCCGCGGATTGCACGTTGGATACCAGCGGCTGTACCGGCGGCAACAACTGTGGAAACGGATCCGTGGACACGGGCGAAGCCTGTGACGGCACGGACCTGGACGGGAAGGATTGCTCGTCCGCCGGTTTTTCCGGTGGGACGCTTGGATGCGCCACGGACTGCACGTTGGATACAAGTGGTTGCACAGGCGGGTGCGGCAACGGCACGTTGGAGACTGGTGAGGATTGTGACGGCTCCGACGTCGGCAACGCGACCTGTGCGGACCAGGGTTTTTCCGGCGGGACGCTTGGCTGCGCCACGGACTGCACGTTGGACGTGAGCGGTTGCACCGGTGGTTGCGGCAACGGGGTCAAGGAAACCGGCGAGGATTGTGACGGCACCGACCTTGGCGACCAGACCTGTGCGGACCTTGTCTATGATTCTGGTACGCTGAGCTGCAGTGACGATTGCACCTTCGACGTCAGTCAATGTACAATAACACAGTCTGCACTTGGTGGGCCCTGTGTGACCAATGACGGCTGTCAGTCGGGGCAGTGCGCGCCGGAGGTGTCACAGCCACTAGGAGATGGGTATGGCACCGGGCTGCCCGGTGGGTCCTGCATCGACGCCTGTCAGCAGGATGGGAGTTGTACCGACCCGAACGGCATTTGCGTCACTGCTGGGTTCTCACAACTGTGTGTCATGGCGTGCGATCCGACGGCCAATCCTTCTGGCTGCCGCGACGGTTACAGGTGCGTGGATTTGGGAGACGGTGCAGGGGCGTGTTGGGCCGGCTGCACCTCGAACGATCAGTGCGAGACGACGGGCCTGTGTGACGTGACGGGATCGACGGCCGATGCGACCGGCTTCTGCCTGACTCCACCAGAGGATTGCAGCGACAATCTGGACAACGATTTCGACGGCAGGACGGACTGTGGCGACATGGACTGCAACAAATCGGATTCCTGCCCGACCGGCGAGATCTGCGACAATAATGTGGATGATGACAGCGACGGCCTCACGGACTGTGAGGATGGCGAGTGCCTGACCGCCATCGCCTGCACGAACATTTCCTGCACCCCGGATGCGGCCCTTGCCTGTTCCGATAGTCTGACCGACGAGTCGAATGACCAGGCTAATTCCACAGACAAGGTGGATAATTGGTGTACTCCCGGTGCAGACGGCGGCTGGACCGGACCCGAGTACACGTATCACTTTTCGGTGGACACGAACACGCTCGTGACAGTGACCGCCAGCGGCCTGACAGGCGATCTCGACATGTTGGTGCTGCGCGACGATGGAACCATGGGCTGTAACCCGATTTTCTGCTACACGGCGTCCATGAACATTCAGCCTGACGAAGGTGACGGCGAAGAGGTTCATTTCGAGGCGAATCCAGGATATACCTATTATGTTGTGCTTGATGGGTACGACGATGCGACGTCCCTGTTCGACCTGGCTGTGGCCTGTGAACCCGGTGAGGTCTGCAACAACAGCCAGGACGACGATGGTGATGGACTGGTGGATTGCGACGATCCAAGCTGTTTCGGTCAGACTCCCTGCACCTCCGAGGCCAATTGCACCGATGGGCAGGACAATGACGCTGACGGCGACGTGGACTGCGCCGATTCGGATTGCACTGCCGATCCTTTCTGCACCGCTACGAGCGTGCTCACAGAGGGGTTCAGTACATGGCCTCCCACCGGCTGGACCATCGCAGATGGCTCGGATGACAGCAACACGTGGGAACAGTGCGACCCGTCCAATGGCTGTGGGTCGAGCCTGGCTGCCGCGGACGGCCCCTTTGCTATCGTGGACTCGGATGCGGCGGGACAGAACGTGACCATGGATGAAGGCCTCGTGAGCCCCGTCATCGACCTGAGCAGCTACACCCATGTCTGGGTGGCGTTCGACCAGGAGTTCAACAACCTCAGTACCGAGGACGCTTCGGACTTCGCTTATGTCGACGTGACCACCGATGGGTCCACCTGGACGAACGTGGCGACCTACGGCAAGGACACGTCTGGTCACACGCTCATTGATGTTTCTGCGTCGTTGCGCAACCAAGCCAACGCACAGATTCGGTTCCGGTACGTGGATGGCGGTACATGGGCCTGGTATTGGTTCATTGACAGCATCGAGGTCCGGGCCTCCAACTGATGCTCCTGCGTTTTGGCCTCGTGCCTTGCTGATTCGGCAGGGCCATCTCTTTTCTCCAATCCACCGTTGCTCGATCGTTCAAGGGGCAGCCTCCGTCGCATGGTTCCATGTGCGTCGCGTCGATCTCTGTTGTGGCGATGTCGCTCGATGCGTGTGGTTGGCGTTGTTCCTGCCGTGATTCGGCAAGGATTGGGTCAGCCGTTTCGCTTGAGCCAGGAGACGGCATTGTCGAACAATGCCAGTCCATCTCCGCGTCCTTTCAGACCGAGGCTCGTCCATGCGGGGTGGTTCGTGGCGTCGTGAAAGGCTTCTGGGTGGGGCATGAGCCCGAACAAGCGGCCGGTTGGATCGCAGAGACCGGCCGTGCCTCCAGGTGAGCCGTTTGGGTTGGCCGGGTAGATTTCAGTGGGGCTGCCGGTCTGCGGGTCGGCATAGCGTAAGGGAATCAGATGATTGTCCGTCACGAAGGCCTCCTCCTGGCTGCCTCGATAGATGACCTTGCCCTCGCCATGCCGGATAGGCAGCCACATGTCCTCGATGCCCTTGGTGAAGATACAGGGGGAGTCCTGGTCGAAGGTCAGACGGACCCATCGATCCTCGAATCGTCCCGAGTCGTTTGCCCAGATCGTGACTTGTTGCTGGGGCGCAGGTTCGTGGCCCTCGTGGGTCATGGCTGCTTTCCCCTGCGCATCCCCTCCGTCAATAGGACTGGGATTGGGGATGAGACCCAGTTTTGCCATGAGTTGGAATCCGTTGCAGATGCCCAGGACGAGCCTTGGTTCGGTGACGAATCGGGCGAGTTGTTCCGCAATGCTTTGGCCCGAAGGCGTCCGGGCCATGGTCAGACGCCAGGCCATGGCCTTGGCGGCTCCCAGGTCGTCACCATCCAGGAAACCTCCTGGAAGACAGAGGAAATTGTAGGCGTCGAGTTGATGCTGTCCCGCCAAGAGATCCCAAATCGGAACGACATCCACCCGATCGGCCCCAGCCTGAGTGCATGCATGTGCGGTTTCTCGCTCACAGTTTGTACCATTTCCCGACAGCACGAGGCATTGGACCCGTGACATGACTTCCTCCTAGAGGTTCAGGGTGGTCCTCCACGCAGCACCGACTGCGTCCAGATCCAGGTCCACGACCGAAGCCCCGGCCAGACCCGTGATCAAGAAGCGTGGTTTCGATCGTGTGGTGCCAATTCGGGAGAACGGGAGGCCTTCGAACAGGTCCGCCAGTTCCCGTTCGGCGTCCGGTGCTGCGGTCAGCACGAATCGCCCCGTGGATTCCGCGTAGAGCAGGGACACTTCGTTCTGTTCACCTTGTTGTGGTACGGAGCGGAGATCGATGTCCATGCCGAGCTGTCCTCCCAACGCTGTTTCGGCGAGTGCCACGGCAAGGCCTCCGTCACTGCAGTCGTGGCAGGAACGGATCAGGCCTCGGTCTATTGCCTGGTGGATAGCTCGGTAGCAGGCCTGGTGTTCTTTCGGTCGGACCCTTGGTACCGAGGCCCCGATTTCGTCCATGGCCGCCAGATATTCACTTCCTCCCAGTTCCCGGAGGGTGGTGCCCACCACGAACACGGAGTCACCGGGCTTCTTGGCATCGGATGTGACCGCTTTGGCGGCGTCGAGCATCCGACCCACCACGGAGACGAGCAGGGTTGGCGGAACCGATATTTTTACGTCGCCTGCACGGTAGTCATTTTTCATGGAATCTTTGCCCGAGATGAGCGGGATACCATAGGCTACGCAGAGGTTGTAGAGTGCCTCGTTTGCCTCGATGAGTTGTGCCAACTTGTGCGCACCGTCTGGATTGTCGGGGCCCTCGACCGGATCGGGCCAGCAGAAATTGTCCAGAGCGGCCAGACGATCCGGGTCGGCTCCCACGCAGACGGCGTTGCGAACAGCTTCATCCAGAGCGGCCGCCGCCATGGCTCCGGCGTCGATATCGGAGTACCTCGGACAGAGGCCGTTGGACACGACCACGGCCTCCGGTCGTCCGAGGACAGGGCGGATGACTGCGGCATCGCTCGGCGCCTGCTGGTCGCGGCCCATCAACGGTTTGACCACCGAGCCGCCCCCCACCTCGTGGTCGTACTGGCGGATCCAGTATTCTTTCGAGGCCACGTTGAGGCGTCCCATCATGGTGATGAGGGTCCGGTTCGGGTCGCGATCTTCGAGGGCGGGATCCTGGCCGGAAACGGCGGCGGCCTTGCCGCGAAGACGCATCGCGGGCAGACCGTCGTGCAGGAAGTCCATGTCGAGTCGTGCCACCACGTCGCCCTCGTATCGAACCGTGAACCATCCAGATGCATCAAAGGTTCCCAGGTCGGACAGCTCCACCTGGTATCGTTGGGCCAACGATCGGAGGCGCTCCATCTTTTCGGACGGTACGGCGAGCGTCATCCGTTCTTGGGATTCCGAAACCAGGATTTCCCAGGGCTGCAGGGAGCTGTACTTGAGGGGGGCTTTGGCAAGATCCAGGTCCACGCCCCCGCTTTGTTGCGCCATCTCACCCACCGAGGAACTCAGGCCTCCTGCTCCGTTGTCCGTGATGGAGTGGTAGAGGCCCTCGTCTCGTGCCAGCAGGAGCATGTCGAACATGCGTTTTTGCGTGATGGGATCTCCGATCTGCACGGCCGTAGCAGGCGAGCCTTCGTGGAGCTGTTCAGAAGAGAACGTGGCCCCATGGATGCCGTCCTTGCCGATGCGTCCTCCCACCATGATCACGTGGTCGCCGGGCCGTGCGGCCTTTTCGTGGGACGGCTTGCCAGCGATTCGAGACGGCATGATCCCTCCGGTTCCACAGTAGACCAGAGGCTTGCCGAGGTACCGCTCGTCGAACACCACCGCCCCGTTGACCGTCGGAATACCGGACTTGTTTCCTCCGTGTTCCACCCCTTCTCGAACGCCTTCGAGGACTCTGATGGGTTGGAGGAGTCGAGGAGGTAAGTCGCTGTGTTGCTTCGGTGGGGCCAGGCAGAAGATGTCCGTGTTGAACAGGAGCCTGGCACCCATGCCAGTGCCGAACGGGTCGCGGTTGACTCCGACGATACCGGTCAGTGCGCCGCCGTACGGGTCCAGTGCCGAAGGGCTGTTGTGCGTCTCGACCTTGAAGACCAGGCTCCAGTCTTTGGTGAACTCGATGACTCCGGCGTTGTCGTTGAACACGGATAGGCAGTAGTCCCGGTCCGCGAGGGACCGACGTACCTCCTTGGTGGCTGCTTTGATGTAGGTATCGAAGATGGATTCGATGGTTTTCTTTTCACCGCTGCGGTCTTCGTATTCGATGATGGCGTTGAAAATCTTGTGTTTGCAGTGCTCGGACCAGGTTTGGGCGAGGCATTCCAGCTCCACGTCCGTGATGCGGGCATCCAAGCCGAATGGCTCACGATCGGCTTGGACGGACGGATTTCGGAAATGCGCGGCGATGGTTTTCATCTCGTCCACGTTGAGCGCCAACACGCGGGTGCGACTCAGGTCGATCAGATCGGAGTCGGACCGTTCCAGGTCGATGCGTTCTACCTGGATCCGGGCGGTCTCGATGACCTTCGGCACCAGGGCGGTGATGCGTCCACGGCGCGCCAATGCATCACGTGACAGGATGACGGTGGTTTGAATGAGGTCGTTGGCCAGAAGTTCTGATGCCAGGCGCTGTGCGTCGGTTTCGGTCAACGTACCCGACAGCAGGTACTGTCGGGCGCTGTAGACCTTTGGTCCCTCGTGGCCCAGCAGGAGGTCAAGTGCTTCGGTCGCGGTTCTTCCGGTGTTGTCGGTTACGCCGGGGCGGTAGCCCACCTCCACGAGCCAGTCGAAGGGACGGGCATGCGGAGCGTCTGGATCGAGTAGGGCCGCCGATTCGTCGATCACCGGTCGTTGCACGATTGGGTCGGACAGAGGGCCCTTCGCGAATTGTTCGAGTTGATTGGATGTCAGGTCTCCATCGACGACATAGACCTCGACGGTGGAGACGGCGAGATCCTGAAAACCAAGGTGTGTGGCCGCTGCGCGAGCCACCTTTGCCCCGAGGGGATCTCGAACGCCTGGCCTGAGTCGTACCTCGATCCTGTGTGCCATGGAACACCTCCAGCTTGGGCGTATGGTGTTCGCTCAGTTGTTCCTGTCAACTACAAATTCCAAGGCCGGTCGGCCCATACGCGTCAGGATTGCTTCACATGGACAACGATGTCGTGCCGATCCTGCCTGGCGTCTTTGGGGACTTTCGGGATCGCTTGTTGCCCAGTCGGAGCGGAGTTGGTATCACGCAAGGATGAACGAAATGGTTCGTCACAGAGCATACGTGTTGCTGTTCTGGCTGCTCGGGCTTGGCTCATTTGGGTGGTCCTGGGAGTCTCTCGTCGCCAATCCGACCGATTCGTCGGCGTCGGTGGGGCGATCGGGCTCTGTGCGTACGACGAGTGGAAGCAACCGTGCAGCGATCCGACAGGGCGCCCGAACGGGTTCGAGGAGCGATTTTGGTCAGGAAGAAAAGCGCGATGGATCGCAGGGGCCTCCCTCTGGAGCGAATGCAAAACGCCGCAGTGCGTCGCCTGAGCCTCACTCTGGGCAACGGTGCCTGGCGCCCAGGACGAGCCGTCCTGGATGGGCGGCACGGATTGGACAGGTGGTGCTCTGGCCCGTGGCGACCGCAATGCGCCTACTGTGGACGCCTGCCGCCCTAGTCGTGTCCTGGGCGGATCAAAGTGGGTTCGGTGCATGGGTTCGCCGCAATCTGGACGGGCGAGGCGGCCGGTTCATTCCTTTCCTGCATTGGGAAAACCATCGTCGTCCCCGTGCTGGCGGGATGGTGTTGCTGCCGCGGATGCAGCCCTGCGATCGGTGTCGTTTGCTCGTGACCGGATGGGGTGGAGGCCGTCGGGTGTTTGGTGGAAGGGCGTTGTTTGGAGTGGACCTGGGCAAGAAGGTGTTGGTGACCGTCGCGTCAGGGGCGGACGAACGTGATGACCTGCGGTTTCACGCGGCGCCTTGGGCCGTGACAGGCCCGTATGGGCTTCAGATCGGATTTCGCGACGGCGTGATGCTGTGGCGCCGCCGCTATGAGGTGGCTGGCGCCGCATCGTGGCGCCGTGGACCCTGGATGGTCGCGGGGGGCGTTGGTTGGCAGGATCTGTCGTGGGGTGGTGCGGACGGCCTTCCGTCCCATCCGATTCCGGTCGTAGTGGGCTCGGACGGGTTGTCGGACGGCCGGCAGGCCGCTGGCAACCCGTGGCCCTGGCCCCATGCATCCGGAATGCTTCTGCGTGCCGGGGTCGGATATCAGAGTCGGATCGATTCGTCGAGGCACCGATCCGGAGCCGTGATTCGTCCTTGGAGCGAGGTGCGTGCGGCGGATCGACGCCAGGCCGGTTTGGGCCTGCGCGCGGATCTGTGGTGGTTTGCCCCCGGCCGTCCGGCCAGTACGATCCGGGCCACGGCGGATCTGTGGTACGGCTTGCCCATCGGGGCTCGGGCGCTCGTGACCGCCTGGGTCGAACTAGCCTATCAGCCGAGCCTTACGAGCAAACGGGATCGACGAGCCGGTCGGTCGCTGGCGCCCGCCGAATGGCCTTCTGCTGGTGGGCAACGGCTGCTTCGCGGATGGCGGGAGGGGGCGTTGTCCGGTCCGTTCCTTGGTTTCGCTTCCCTGGAATATCGTCAGGCGCTTCCCTTCGGGTTCGATGCCTTGGCGTTCTTCGATTGGGCCCAGACGGCGGGCCAAGATCTGGAGGGGTGGAGCTGGAGTCAGGGGCTGTGGTCGCTGGGGGCAAGGTTAGAGTGGGGGCGATTGGGACCGTGGGCACCGTACGTCCAGTTTGGACTGGGGCGGCGGAGTTGGCTATGCGCCGTGGGCATGGGGATGTTGCGATGAGGATCCTGCTGCGTCCGCGACAGGTCCAGCCACGACCAGTGGTCCGATCGATCGGGCGTGGGTCGCACGTCACGTTCTGGATGCTGTTTTGTCGGCGTGGGGTCGCATCGTGCGTTTTCAACGGAGCGTTGTTCGTTCTTGCTTCCTGCGGTCCGCATCACTTCCGGGACCAACCGATTGCCTGGACCGAATGCCGCCGACCCGTTCGGCGCGTGCTGGCGGCTCGGCATCCCAGTCGATGGGGGCTGACGTTTCAAAGGAGGTTCACCGGTTTTTGGGATCGATGGTTGAGCCTGGAGGATTCGGCGCCTTCGGGGGATGTGAACGCCTTGGATTTCGTGCCCGATTCCACCTGGTTCGTCAGTTCGGTGGGCCTTGGTCGGGACGTGGAGTCTTACGGCGGTCCGTATCGGCGGGATCGTCGTCTGGATGTGGGTAATCTGGATGGTGGCCCGTCCATATTCGGTCCCTGGCGCCTCGTGGCCCAAGGCAGTTGGCGTGTCATGGAATGGGCGCTCGTCGGGGACCTGTTGGGCCATCAGTTCGTGCTGACTCGGCCGCGTCATGGACCGTTTGGATCGGATCCGATCAGAGTTGCCTATCCGGTGGTCGCATCACGTTTGCTTTGGGCCGCCGGATACTGGGTGCCCAGGACGTACATGGTGTTCGTCGACCCAGGGCGTATTCGTGGGTCGTCGATCGTGAGTCGTTGCCCGAACCATCGACCGCCTGTGAGCCTCAACTGGCAGCCTCGTGGCTGTCGAACAGAGCCGGATGCGGGACGCATGGGGACGTGGCTTCGGTTCGCGGGGCCTGCCGTGGCGATTCGACTCCAGGCCGGTCGGGCTCTAGGCCCCTTTGCTTTGACCGGGACGAGGCCGGGCGATCCATCAGATCGATTGGCACATGACCAGCGACGTTCGTTGCGAGGGTTGCGCATGATCGCGGCCTGGCTGGATCTGACGGGTCTGGATGAGTTTTCTGGAGTGGATCTGATCCGTGGTGGGCTGGTCACGCATTTCTTGTGGTTCGTTGGCATGGCAGGCTGGCATGCGGGGCATTCAGGAGTCCGTGTTGGGCGCGGCGGTAGGGGCGGGTTCTCTCCTTCTGCCTGGAGGCCGAGGATGCGACATCCTGCCTTCGAATCGGCGACGCCGCAGGATCTGTTCTGGGCGGGGCGCATCCTGGCCGGTTTCGATGTCGCGACGATCAGCCGAGCCGTGGAGGCTTGTTTTCTGAAGCAACATGTGGCGTCCCGGCTGGTCCATCGCCTTGTGCGTCGGGCCAGGTTTGCTGCCAGGTGGGGGTTGTCGCATTCGGCTCCACTGGTGCGGTTTTCGATCGAGGAACGGGCTCACGTACGGCGTCCCGGCCAGGGGCGCATCGTTCGTTTCTGTTTCGTGGACCTGTGGAGTCGGATGGGCTTCTCATCAACTCGGCATCACTATGATGTGAGGATCATGGACGGCAGGGGCCGTCGCGTCGGACGTGCGCAATGGGCGGGAAAGGGCAGTCGGGTCTGCGGGACGCTCGATCTGAAGGGGTATCGGTATTCCATCCTCTCGGTCGCCCGGCGGGGCGGTCCTGGAGGGCATGTCCGGGTTCACGTCGTGTCATCTGGTCGGGGCATGCGAATCGTGGGTATCGAGCGATAGCCACAGGGCACCAGCGAATCGTGTGGCTCGCCGGCGGTCAGAGGTGCTGTGCCAGTTCGGCGGCTTTCTGCCGCACGTCCTCGTCCATCTCGAAGTCGTCTTCCATGATGAGTCTGACGCGTGCGGCCAGGGTTTTTGTGCGGCGTGGTCGGCTTTCTTCGAGAAGGTGGATGATGTGCTCCATGACGGCCAGCAGTACCTGTTGCTTGGGATGCTCCAGGGCGCGGGTCAGGACGTCGTAATCGTTGGGCATGCCGTATCGCTCAACGTATTGGTCGAAGGCGTCGAGGGCCGTTGTCCGCTCTGATGCATTTTTCACTTGGTGGAGCAATTTTTGGGGCCCTGGCCCCTTGGCATTTTTCTTGGATGCCTGGCCGGGTGTCGAGGTTGGACTGGATTGGTCCAACCGTTCGACGATGGCGCCCATGTCCCCACGATCGAAGGCCTTTTCGAGCATGGCCTTGTATCTTTGCGAGCTTCGGCCGTCGCGCCTGGGCCCGGCAGGAGCGTCATTCGATGATCCTGCCGATCCACGATCCCGTTTTCTGTCGATTTCGCGCCAGCTTCGTTTTCGTTTTTCGTCGCTCACCGCGGCCTCCTCGCTGGACGTGGCTGAGACTGTGGTCTGTCATGGGGCGGATTCGGCTTGAAAGGTGCCGGATCAGTTGGTCCCTTCCGTTGGCTGGTTGGTGGCATCGTCCGTCGGTGCTTTGAGGGCCATCACGGCATTGAACACCGATGCGTTGATTTTGAGGGCCGTTTCGATGGGAACGCCGAATCGGGCGGAGGCTGCTCTGGCGAAGTCCTCGTCTAATCGGTTGTTCTTGAATGCAAAGGCGAAGACCGTTCGTCGGTAGAGGAACTGTCGGACGGCCTCCAGGATTTCTTCCCGACGTTCGTTTCCCACGAGTTGGTCTCCCAGACGCGTGGCGAGCGCCACCTCCGGTTCCGAGAAGTCTTCATCCATGTACGCCGTTAGATAAAGATACGCCACGAACACGTCACGAACCCGGTCGGAGTCGAGCATTGCGAGATCCTCGTCGGTGACCGGTTTGTCGAATGCTTTGTTGGTGGGGTCAGCCCCCTCGAAAAATTCATCCACGAACTTTGCGAGGAACGCGAGTTCGCGTTGGTCTCGAACGCCGTCTGCCATGGCCATTTGTGCAATACCACGCAGACATACGTCCCGTTGTCGTTCGGTCAGATCGACGTTTCTGAGCAGGGGTTCGATGAGCAATGCCATGTCGTTTCTCCATGCAGGGCCCGACGTTCGAAACGCCGTCCATCCCGTTCGTTGAAAGAGAATACTACCATGGTCAGGATAGTCGACCAGTGGTTCCCGTCAAGGCTGATGTCTGCAGCACCCAGGGTGACGAGATCGCGTCGGAGCCGTCTTTTCCATATCCGATTCGTTTTTTGAAGGTTGATTCTGGAGCCTAGTGCGGTCGATGTGGTGGTCCGGCCCTGATGGTCTGTTCGGGCAGCCGTCTCTGTGGTTCGCGGACAGACGACATGGTTGGGGCGTGACGGCCGGCCTACCCGATGATGGAGCGATTGTTGTGAGAGTTGTTGCTTTTGTGAGTTGTGTCTCAAACGGTGACATGGTACTCTATTTTGGGCTTTCGGTATGATGGTGTACCCTGTTTTTTGAGCTGATTCGTGCCGAGGCTTTTGCATTTGTCTGGGCTTTGGGGGTTCATGGTGGGTGGTGACTTGGTCGGATCGTTGATTGGCGGCAAGTTGCAGGTGCTCTCCGTCCTGGGCGAGGGCGCGGTCGGTCTCGTCTACCTCGCGGAACACGCGGTTCTGGAACGGCTTTTCGCTGTCAAAGTGATCAAACCCAATCTCCAGGGCGACCGAGTCGCGGTGGAGCGGTTTCGGCGGGAGGCGCGTGCAGCGGCGCGGCTCGAGCACCCCAACATCGTTTCGATCTCCGATTTCGGCACCTTGGACGATGGACGTTTCTATTTCGTGATGGAGTACGTGCCGGGGCGCGGCCTCGACATGGAGATCCATCAGACGGCCATGGTTGTGGTCAAGGCCTGTCGGATTCTGGCCCCGATTGCCCGAGCCTTGGACTATGCCCATGAGCAGGGCGTCGTGCACCGAGATCTCAAGCCGGAGAATATCATCCTCGTGGAGGACGATCGGAAGCACGTGACACCGAAGATTCTGGATTTCGGTTTGGCCAAGTTTCTTCGAGATCGCATCAGCCCGATCACCTTCAAGGGGCAGGTGTTCGGGACGCCCGAGTACATGGCGCCCGAGCAGGTGGCCGGCGAAGAGGTGGACCATCGGGTTGACATCTATGCGCTTGGTGCCGTGACGCATGAATTGCTCACGGGTAAGACGCCGTTTCAGGGCGGATTCGTCGAGCAATTGACCGCGCATCGACGACATCCGCCGCCGAGGCCTTCGGATTCGTTGCCGGGATCGGATCTGCCGCAAGCCCTCGACGACCTCGTGGTCAGGTGTTTGGCTAAGGATCCAAACGATCGCTATCAGCGGGCCAGTGACGTTGCGGATCTTTTCGAAAATGTGCTGTCGGACATGACTGAGGAGACCACGGATCAGATCGTGCTCAACGGCCAGGACGAGGGTGCCGACCGGAGCGATCAGGCAGTGCACGAGCTGTGTCGTCGGAAGTGGTCGGAGGAACAGGACGGGCTCAGGCCCCTGTATGGCTTTGTGGCCGACCTTCGGGATCAGGGATATGGGGAGATGGGGTTGACGCAGTTGGTGACCGAAATGGTGCTCATCGAAGAGGATCTATTCAGCAGGCGGGCCATGGATTGCGCGCTGCTGCGGCATCGTCGATGGACGGAAAATCTGGCTCGCGAACGGGTTGCCATGATTCGTCGGGCGGCGGCCGACCTGCGAGTCGAGCGGGTTCGTGTGTCGGCTCAAAAAATGGAGCACGACGAGGCGTTGTCCGGCCTGGCGCGCACCGAAGACGTGCTCGATCGCCTCGACGTGGCTATGGCGACCGTGGAGCGGGATCGCGATCGGGAATTCGAACAGATCGAAAAGAGGCTGGCTGAACAGCGCGCCGCCATGGAACCATTGCAATTGGCGTTGGCCAGAAAAGTCCAGGCATTGGTCGCAGGTCTGATGTCCATCCGTGCCGAGGCGGCGGCTTCGGGTCTGGATTGGTCGATTGTGGAGCGCGCGCAATCGCTCTTCGATCGGTCGTGAAGCTGCCATTCTTTCATACCGAACTTTGGGCGACTTGATTCTTTGCCTTTTCGTTCCTCCAAGAATTTTGATCCACATTCGTTGACGGCACTTCCCTTGACAGGAAAGCTCCTATGACGCTAGTGTCGTAGAACGTCTTGACTGATTGTAAGGCACTGCGTTCGTCGTTGTTGCGAATGTGAAGTTCCCGGCGTGAGCCGTCTATGTTGAAGGAGTCGTCATGAAGCGCTTGGTCGCTGGACTGTGGTTGCTGGGGCTCATGGTCGTTTTCCCCAGCGGGGCGTTTGCCCATGACCTGACGGACGTGGCCACGATGTTGCGTCCCAAAAATCCCTACGATGCACGTTTGTCTGTCGGGTTTCGCTCCACGTGGAAAACGGCTTCCCTGAACCGTGAGTACATGGGCAACAACAAGGGGATCGAGGTGGTCAAGGACCTACGGTTCAAGCAGGTCAAGATGGAACTCGACGTGCGTGGCGAGTTCGCCATTTTCAAGGATCTCGCCCTCTACGTTTCGTTGCCCATTATCTTGAGCCAGCAGTCGACCTACTCGTTCGCTTCAGGCAACCGGTATCCTGGATACAGCGGCGAAGAAAACTGTCGCAAAGATCATGCAGACGATCCGTCCGTGTGCAATCCTGACGGGGTCAACGTGAACAACTCACGAACCGTTCGAGATGGCATTGCGGCCGGTCTGCCCGGCACGGGTATTTCCTACGACCCTACTGGACCGAGCGTCGGGCTCGACGGGGCCTGGGCCGTGCCCATGGACGGGAGCGCCGGGCCGCGGACCCTGTTCAAGGGCCCGAAGCGAGCCGGCCTCGATCAGCTTCATTTTGGTTTGCGTTGGCTCGTCTATGGATTCAACCAAGACGTGAATCCGGTTATGCCGAACTGGTTGATTGGAGCTGAATTTCGCCTCAGCGTCGGAAAGGTCATGGATTTCAAGCGCAACGCGGCTGGAGATCCCGAGGGCTGCGACGCCTATTCGACGAACGATTGGAACTGCCGTCCCCAGTTGAACAAGGCCGTCAGTCGTGGGGTGCACGAGCTGCGGTTCTACACGACCATGTCGAAGCGGGTGGGACCCACGGATTCGTTCATCGAAATTTCCTTTAAGATGCCCTTTGCATATCGCAGTGGGTCGTTCTACAGCTCGAAGTATGATTTTTCAGGGGGCTGGGGCGAGGACAACACATCCGTGGTGAACAAGGCGCCCAAGGTTGCGGGCATTCGATTCGGCACGGAGATCGTGGCATGGAAGCGGCCAGCCGATCATTTCCGGTTGGCAATTTCGGTCTTGGGTCTGATCAAATATCGGTTCCAGGGCCGGGACTATTCGGAGGCCTATGAGTTGCTTGCCGGGTCTCCTGTGATGAATATGAACTGTGACAGTCCTTCTGCCCTGTATAGCGCCATGTGCGGCGATACGGGCATTCGCAAAGCCATGACGTACTACCCGGGCGTCACCATGGTTCAGGATTACGCCATTTTCGGCGGGCAGCTCGGCATCGATTTTCTCATCTATAAGTACATCAAGCTCCAGGTCAGCTATGGGTTCGCCCATCAGCAGGAGCATTTCGTGACCATGACCGACGCTGGGCAGGACAGCGGTACGGTACAGGCGGGCAACGATGGCTGTCAGTCGGGCCAGGCCTGTGCCGATGGTCGGGTGAATATCCCCAGTAGGGAACAGAATCCCTGGCATCGCCCGGTCGTGGATACGCCTGGACATCGATACCGTGTCCAGGAAACGCTGATTCATCAGCTTTGGGTGAACCTCCAGGCTCGGTTCTAGCGGTCGGTTTTTTTTCGGATCCTTGTTCGATGTGTCCAGGGGGGAAGTCGTTTTTTTGGCGGACTGGCCATGATTGGACAGATTTTGTTTTGTGTTCTGCAATTCCGTTGCATCCAAGGATGCTTCATTGTATAGGAATCACGCGTTGGCCGCTGTGGCCAGGACGTTTCATGGACGGCGGTCTGGACGGGTGCCCGAGTCGTAGTGGGGCTTGGCATCGGTCAAGGCCGGTTGGTGCCTAGCAGGGCGGGAATTCGGAAACGATGGATCAGGAACAGCTCCAGTTGCCGGCAGTGCTTGGCCGGTATCTGCTGCTGAAATTGTTGGCCAGGGGGGGGATGGGCGAGGTATTCCTGGCCAAGACCGGAGACGTGCAGGGTTTCGAGCGCCTCTTCGTGATCAAGAAGATCCTTCCTTCGTTGGCTCGTGACGAACAATTCAGAAGTCGGTTCGTCGAAGAAGCCAAGATCGCCATCAAGCTCAATCACATCAACATCGCCCACGTGTTCGAAGTGGGCATGGTGGGCCAGGACCTGTTCTTGGCTCTGGAATACCTGGAAGGTCGTGATGTCCGCCGGATTTTGAGCACCTGCCATCGATTCGGCATCACGATTCCCCAAGATTTGGCCCTGTTCATGGCTCGCGAGATGTGCAACGGCATTGCATATGCCCATCGTCGGGTGGACGAAGAAGGCACGCCGCTCCATCTCGTGCATTGCGACATCAGCCCACCGAACGTGCTCGTATCTTTCGAGGGCGAGGTCAAGGTCATCGACTTCGGGGTGGCCCGGTCAGCCATCGGGGCCCATGAGTCCGAGCCTGTGACTGGCTTTGGAAAATTGGGATACATGGCTCCTGAGCAGCTCCTCAAAGGGCGGACCGTGGACCAGCGGACGGATATCTATTCTGCGGGAGTGGTGCTTTACGAGATGTTGGTGGGCGACCGGATGTTGGATCTCGATCCAGAGGCAGACCATCGAACCAACGTCCGCAAGATCGTGTTGGATCCAGTTCAGCCGCCCAGTCAGCGGGTGACTGGGTTGGACCCGCGGCTGGATGCAGTCATTGCCAAGGCGATTGCAAAGAATCCCGATGATCGATTCCAGAGGACTTCTGAATTGAGGGATGAGATCCAGCGGGTTCTGGCCGACCTCAATCCCACCATCAGCGCCGACGACGTGGCCGCGTTCCTGCGGGAGCTGTTCGCCGAGGAACTCCAAGAGGACCGCAAGTTGCTTCTGGATGCTCGGACCACGGACATCGAACGGTATCGGGACGAACTCGACGGGGCCATGGAGGCGACGGTTTCCTACGCCGTGACCACGTTATGGGAGGGGGCCGAGGCACCGACCGGCTCGGCGGACGACCGGCCCCCCGCGCCGCCGGCCCCATCTCTTGGGAACGACGGCCTCCTTCCAGCGCTTGCCCAACCTTCCGTGGTTGGAGAATTGGGACAGACCACGCCGGCCATGGCACCTTCGATGTTGGCCATGCCCAAGAGACGTTCCCCGTGGCTGTTCGTGATCCTGGCGGTTTTCGGTGTCCTTGCCGGGGTGGGAATCGTGTTGGCAGTGGTGCTTCACGGGGGGCGCTCGTCGCGTGGTTCCGGCGAGACGGCCAAGCCGGTGGTCCATGCGGAGGCGGATGCAGGGTTGCGTCGATCCGGGGCTGTTGCAGATGGCAGGGACGCACAGATGCCCCGCGTCATGAAACCTCGTCGGGGGGTGGCGCGTCGAGTCTCGACAAGACCCAGACCGACACGGCCCAGGCGAGGCCGAGCGACCGCGAGGCATCGGCCCCAACCGCGTACGCGCAAACACCCGACCCGCGTGGTTCCGGCCCGGCCGGCCGTGGACCATGAGGCACAATTGGCGGCGGCCGTCCAGCGGAAGTTTCGTCGTGTTTCGTCCCAGTATCGGCGGTTTCGGCAGATGTATGGAAGGCGTCTCGAAAATCAGTGGCAGTCGATCCTGCATGCTGCGGTCTACCGTGGGGCATCCAAGTACAAGCGTCTCGATGCCATGTTGGATCGGTTCAGGGTCAAGATGGCGGCCATCCGTCGAGGCGAAGGTCACTGAGGTTGATGGTGGAGTTTTTCGACGCAACGGTCGAGACCGTGGAGCATGTGACAGGCGATTTGTATCTGCTTCGTCTGAGAGACTGCGAGGCTTTGGCTTCCAGTCAGCCAGGGCAGTTCGCTATGCTGCGTCCTCGTTCGTGGCAGGTCGATCCGGTGCTTGCTCGCCCCTTTTCGATTTTTCGGACTAGTGGTGACCGAGTTGATTTTCTCATTCGGACCGTGGGGCGAGGCACAGATTCTTTGGTGCGCTGTAACGCGGGGGAACGGATCGATGTTCTGGGCCCGGTGGGCACGGCATTTCCGAGTCCATCCCATGGCCCGACGGTTTTGGTTGCCGGTGGGGTTGGTCTTGCGCCCATCGGTCTGTGGATCGATCGTGCGGACGATGGGATGCGGGCCGACGCCACGTTGATCTATGGGGCCAGGACGGCCGACGACCTCGTGTTTCTCGATGAACTTTCACAACGTGTTGCGGTCGTGGTGACCACCGAGGACGGCTCGTTCGGTCGCAAGGGATTGGTCACCGATGAGATGGTTTCTCTGCTGGATGGATGTGCCGAAGTCCTGACTTGTGGGCCAACGCGTATGATGGCACATGTGGCCCGTCTGGCGGGCGAGGCCAGAGTCTCCTGCCATGTGAGTCTAGAGGCCCGCATGGCCTGTGGCCGCGGCATCTGCTTGGGTTGCGCCGTGCCGGGGGTTGCCGGACCGTTGCTCGTCTGTCGGGATGGGCCGGTCCTGCCTGCCGGCCACGTGGATTGGGAGCAGGTGTTGGTGTGAGTTTCGAGCATCGAGGGAGCGCCATGGAGATCCGTGCGGACAGTACCGTGGACATGGGGGTGGATCTGACTGGCCTTGCCCTTGCGAATCCGGTGATGACAGCCTCTGGGACGTTTGGGTACGGGGTGGAGTCCAAGGACCTCGTGGACCTGGCGGAACTGGGCGCCGTGGTGACCAAGGGGCTGTCTCCCGTACCCAAGGAGGGAAACCGTGCTCCACGCATCTGGGAGGCCCAAGCCGGAGTGATCAACAGCATCGGTCTGGAGAATCCGGGCGTGGATTATTTTTGTGAGGAGTATCTCCCCGTACTTCGCAGCTACGACACCCGGGTCGTGGTCAATTTCTTCGGTCAGACGGAGCAGGACTACGTCGTCTGTGCTGCCACACTCGACGCTGCAGACGGCGTGGATGCGCTCGAAATGAATCTGTCCTGCCCGAACGTCCAGGCGGGCGGCCTGCAGTTCGGCCAGGATCCTTCCATGGCGGGTCGTCTCGTAGCGGCCTGTCGTAGGGCTACCAGCAAGCCATTGTGGGCCAAGTTGAGTCTTGTGGGGCCGGTGGTCGAAGTTGCCCGTGCCTGCGTGGACGCCGGTGCCGACGTGCTCTGCCTGGGGAATACGATCCCCGCCATGGCCATCGACCCGAGGACGCGTCGTCCCAGGCTCGGTGCCCTGACCGGTGGTCTGTCCGGCCCAGCGATCCATCCGGTCGCCGTGCGAGCCGTGTTCGTGGTCCATCGAGCCGAACTCGGTGTGCCCTTGGTGGGCATCGGTGGCATCAGGACCGGGCTCGATGCCGCCGAATTCCTTCTGGCGGGCGCCTCGGCGGTCCAGGTGGGCACCCAGACGCTGGTGGAGCCCAACGCCTGCATCAGGATACGCGACGAACTGAGAGCTTACTGCATCGAGCAGAAAGTGACCTCGGTCGGGCAGCTTCGTGGGGCCTGTCGACTGGATGGTGATGCATGAGCCCTCTTCCCATCGAAGGTATGAAGGAAAAGCGTCATGGAGTCTTCGGGCGAGTGGTTCTGGCGCTGTTGGTCTTGGGGGGGACGGCGGCGGGGGTCTTCATCTGCACCAGACCGTCTTCCACGAAGAAAAAGGTGGATGTGACGAATCGGCGTGGCGGTTCTGGTACGGCTTCTGCCGAGACACCGGTTTTGCCACAGTGGCGTCCTTCTCGTGCGACGCAGTCCAAGGAGACTGTGCGCCCGTCGCCGTATTCGGCGGGGATTTGGCGGCGGGTCGAGGCGCTTGAAGACCAACTCGTCAGGTGGCGTCGGCATCTCCACAGGAGACCGGAGTTGGCGAATCGTGAGACCAAGACGGCGGCCTACGTGGCATCCGTTCTCAAGGGCTTTGGGCTCGATGTCCGCACTTCGGTTGCCCTGACCGGCGTGGTCGGCATACTCAAGGGGGCCCGGCCCGGGCCGGCGGTCGCTTTGCTGGCCGCCATGGACGGGGTGCCGATTCGAGAGCGGAACAACACGTCTTATGCATCCAAGGTGCAGGCGCATTTCGGCGGCAAAACGGTTTGGGTCAGTCAT
>JAGGXR010000106.1 GCA_021162935.1 Deltaproteobacteria bacterium | reverse complement strand
GGAGGATCGTCGTGCCACGGGCGATCCATGCAGAGGAGTTCCATCAATTCCTCGGCCAGCTCCTTGTGGATGGTGGCTGCTCGCTCACTTTGCGGAACATGTGGGTAGACGCGCATGGAATACCTTTCCGGCTGCGTGGGCCCTGCGTGGGCCGTCGAATTTGATGTAGGTAATATACTACATTTTACTACATATCGCCACATTTTGACTGGTTTGCGTTCTGTGTCCCGATTTTCCTAGGCTCTGGACCCTTTCAGTCCGCGCCCAATATCTCTTCCACGCTTTTCGCTCCTGGAAGACCCTGTCACTGCCCCTTTGGGCGCAGGTGCCTGGCGGGCGCGCATGCCCGCTTCGTCACGTTTCCACGCAACATGTGTCTGTGGGGTGCCGACAATGGAGCGAGACAGGAACCAATGGAAAGCCGGAAGACCGGCAGATCGACATGCCAACCGGCCAGCGCAGGACGACAGGTCGGTCATACAAAATCGTGGAGAGACATCATGACACAGGTCGCAGGCACCACATCCGTCCCTCGTTCCGGAAGCAACGCCCCATCGCGCACATCCAGTGACCGAAGCGACGGAGCAGACAGAACCGGACGATCCGCCGCAGCAACCCAGGCAGGTTGTAACCAATCCGCCGGGCCCAGCAGTACCGAGCGCCGTGACCCCGATACGTTTCGTCGGCTCCTGGCGCGCCAGTCAGCAGATGGAGACGCGGCGGACGAGGGAGGAGGGGCACAAGACGGCCTGTCCGAAGCATCGGTTCGTCGCAACCTGCATCGCCGCCAAGAATCCCATTCCGATTGCCACGATCACAATCGACCTTCCGATGCCGAACGCAGCCACGAGTCCAAGTCCAGGTCCAAGCGAGCGCGGCGTGGCCGTGGTCCGCTTGGCGACCTCATGCAGCCTCGCGACAATCAGGTCCAGGATCCAAACGCAGCCGGAATCGGCCTGGCCGGCCTTGCCGGCCTGGATGGCGGCCCCCCGCTCACACACCTCGCTCCCGTCTTCGACCATGCCGTCGGCCAGGTCTGGGCCTGCCTGCCGCCCGGAGCGACTCCGACGCTCACCGGCCTTCGTGCCGGCCTGAGCACGGGCGGCAAGCCGTCCGTGCAGATGGAACTCAACCTGGCCCATCTGGGCCAGGTTCGCCTCACCATTCAACTCGACCCTACAGGCGCCCTCAACCTGCACCTCCAGTCGCTCGCCGGGCAGACCGCCGGCCTTGCAGGCCTGGCCGAGGACCTTCACAGGGGCCTCCACGAGCGGGGCATCGACGTCAGTGATGTGGACCTGAGCGATAAATCCTGGAATTCGAACAGCCAGAAGGACTCGAATGGCTCGAATCACTCGGCCGGAACGAACGGATCGAGCGGTTACGATGCCCAGTCCGACAGCGGCCAGCCAGGCGAAGGTGACAATCCACTCGCATTTGACTCGCCGGTGCGGCGTCTGTCACGCTCGGCGCGCCTATCCGCTGCACGGCGCGCCATGCCGCTCGGTGACCTGACGAACCGTGGTAGTTTTCTCGCGTGATCACTCGGAAGCTGGTCGATGCAGATCGGCGTGAACATGGTCGAGAGTGGCCGGCCCCACGAACCTCGTTCATTGCAATTGAGCCAAAGCCGGCGTGCAGTTCGTCGACAGAATTCTGGTCGACAGAGGCCTGCTTGAACGTGTGAAGAAAAGAATGACACGCAGGCCCCAGCCGCCTGATCATGACGGACCAATCCACAACTCTTGACAGCATCTCCCTCAGGTGGTTGGTCAACTGTCGACCGAGGGACCTTGTCTGCTCACTTCCAGCGCCGAAAACCCGGAACGAACTTCGGATCGAGAGTACGAGCGTGCTGGCATGTCGGGGTTTCTCGCTGCGTTCCGTTGTGGTAATGTGCCGATCCATGGCAGCATATGTACATGAACCCGGGACGGCGGTGCGGGAGTTGGACTTCAGTCGTCTTGCGAAGGTGACGCGCAGGCAGGCGTCCGTGCTGCGTGAGTTGGGGCGCCTGGCTGGTCCTCTGCCGGTCGGGACGCTATGGGTTTCGCTTCAGAATTTGGGGACCTGGACTGTGGTGCCGCGCTCGGTCGAGGTGCTCGTTGCCAATGAGGTGCGCGAGCGGCTCGACGCGATGGCGGTGGTGTTTCGTCTTGAGTCCGTCGACGGTGCGGAATTGCTGGTGGCGCTCGATGCGCATCTCGTGGTGGCCGTGTGCGCGGCTGCGGCGGGGCAGCCGGCACCTCCGGCCGTGGCTCGGCGGGCGACCGAATCCGAGTCGGCGGTGGTGGGCGTGGTGGTGGCCAGTCTGGTGAGCGAGGCGCTTTCCGGTGCCTGGCATCTGGTGGGCACGGAACGGAATCCCGGAGTGATTCTGGATGCCAGTCCTGGCAGACACGCTTTTTCGACGCTGACCGCCAACGTCGGCGTGGGAGATGGCTGGGGCCGTGCGTTCGTGGCGGCGGCCTTTGGTCAGCCACGTACGTTGAACATGGAACTGCCCAACAGGCTGGTCGAGCGCCTCGAAGGTATGGTGCTGTCTGCCCTGTTGCGAACCGGCCGATTCGTTCTGGCTGAGTCGGATGTCACTGGTCTGTCCCCAGGGGCCGTGGTGCTCGTGGGAGAGGCCGGCATGGTGTTGGACGTGGGGCGAGGCGGTTTTGCTTGTGTCGGGGCCGGCGGCGGTTTGGACCCCATTTGGAATGGACTGACGAATTTGGAGATCGTGGGAGGATTTATGGACCATCGTGACGAGAGTGGCGGATTCGAACGGTCTGGGGAATTCGGCGCTGGTGAGATGGAATCGGGGCCGGTTGGCTCGACGGGTTCGACTGGTTCCAGTGACTTCAGTGGCGCGCTGGGCGCGAACGGCGGGACTGGATCGTCTCAGTTCGGGGCGGAACCAGGAGAACCGCGGGACCCGAGGGAGGGATATGGAGGCGGTGGCGCCGTTGGTGGCGCAGGAGACGTCAGTGGTGGCCCAGATGGTGGCCGGGCTGGCGTGCCTGTGCAGGCCGGTTCCGGCGGGCCTTCTGGGGTGGCCCTCGACGGGATGATGCTCGACGGGGTGGTGGAGATGGGCAGGCTCCAGCTTTCTGTGACCGACTTGGCGACTCTCCTGCCTGGCGCGATTGTCGAATTGGATCGGCCTGTGGGAAGCAAGGTCGTGCTTCGGGTCGGGGGCAAGGTGGTGGCGCGCGGCGGTCTGGTGGACGTGGAGGGGGTGCTCGGTTTTCGGGTGGAGGAACTCGTCTGACTCGCTGGCGAGACGCATCGAGTGGTTCGGGATTTTGAGATCCAACAATTGTGAATAGGGACGCGGGGGATGGATCGTACAATTTATGTGACGATCGGCATGTGCGCTATGTGTATCACGGACGCGAGGTCTTCTGCGTGACAGATTGGCGCAATGTGAGCATATATGAGCTATGAGTTCGATGTATTGGATTGGTGCAATGGGCTCAGAGTACTCTATGCGTTCGATGTGCTGAATTCGGGCTCGTCCGGCTGCCCGGGCTCGTCGATGTGCTCGTGCTGGGACTTCTGCGGCAGGACTTCGTGGTAGAATTCTTCGATGCGTGATGCGGTCAGGGCCCAGTCGTCCAGGGCGCGCATGTTGCGTTTGGCCATCAAGGCCCAGTCGGCCTTGTCCCCGAAGACCTGAACGGCGCGCAGGACGGTGCCGACCAGTTCCATAGGGTCTTCGGCTCGATACTTGAATCCGCCACCGGTTCGGGTATGGCTGTCCCAGTCCACCACGAGGTCGTCGAGGCCTCCGGTGGATCGGACGATGGGGACGGCTCCAAAGGCCATGGCCAACATGGCAATGCGGCCCCAGGGTGCCCAATGGGCCGGGGAGAGGACGGCGTCGGATCCGGCCAGCATCGTCTGGAGGTCCAGGCGATCGGCGTCCATGATGGAAATGCGCTCAGGATACTCGGCAGCCAGGGCGTCCAACTCGGCAGTCGATGGGGCGCCTTTTGGACGTCGGATGATGAGCTGCACGTCCCGATCGATGATGGCCTGGGCAGCGGCCTCGATGTGGTCGGCGCCGTCGTCGGGGCGCTGACCCAGGTCAGCGGCGGCGAGCATAACGTCGTCTCGCGGAGCGAGACCTGCCAGGGACTGGAGGCGGTGGCGGCAGTCCTTTTTTCCCGAAAGGTCATCGGCTGAGAATTTTTGAGCCAGCCCTGGAGCGGTTTCAGGGGACCAGACGCCATGGTCGATGCCTCCCAGGACGGCATGGACCGAAGGGTGCTCGGCGAGGGCGGCTTTGAGCGCCATGCGGCGCCTGGTGAGCTTGAGTTGGAATCGACTCCCGTGGCTCGGCAACAAGACGAGTGTCGCTCGCTTCAAGGCTCGTTGGGCAGCGGTCGGCGCTTGGGATGCCGTTGGTTGTTCCAGCACGGGTAGGTTGAGTGCTTCGAGGAACGAGGCGGCGTCGAACACGGCTTCCCGTTGTGGGTCGTAGATGGACACGACCTTCTGGGCGTCGAAGGGACAGAGGGCCATGGCTGCAGCTTCTCCGTGGAGATGGACGAGGTCGGCGTCGAGGCCCATCCAGTCCACCAGGTCCAAGACGGCGCAGGCGAATCTGGTGGTCCAGTCTCGCTGTCGCTCTACGTCTTTTGGGAGGGCGACCAGATGGTCGTCGAGATGCACCTCGGGCCGTGGATCCATGGACAGCAGGAGTACGCGGGCGTGGGAGTGGCCCAGGCTGCCTTCGTAGACGGCAAACTCCAATTCTTGGTCGTGGATGGTGCAGCGGGCGGGGGTGAGCCGTCGCGCGAGCTGGAAGGGCGGTTGCATTGGAGTGGGAAGGACCGAAATCACCGTGACGTCGTGGCGCTGGTCGGATTGGGATCCAGCGAGTTTTGCCACGGTGGTCGGGAGATCCGCCCGGGACGACGCGTCGTCGAGGTCGGGGCTGTACCCGGTGAGTTCAGGGGCTATGTGGATCACGTTCATCTACGGTCTCCTGTCTGCGCCGAACGGCCCCTGCGTGCAGGGACGCGGGCGCGAAGCGCTGTTTCGAATCGAAAATCGGTTCGACGATCAGCCGACCAAAGGATTGGCAAGAACGCTCAGTACTCCGTTTCTGAGATCAGCCGGAGAGACGAGAGCTGCGAGAACCTTGTCGGCACCGAGTTCTTCTGCTCGATATCGCAACTCTGCGTTCGAGGCAAGTACAAGGATGGGGGGGCGGGGTCCGCCGAATTCTTGGAGTTGATACAGCAGGGCGACGCCATCGATTCCAACCGAGTCCATGTCGATGACGATGAGGTCCAAGCGTCGCTTGAGGGCGTCGGTCGCTTCGTGGAGCAGGGCCACCGAGACCATTTCACAATGGAGCATGGAACGAATGCGTCTGGCAGCCGAGAGCCTGGCTGGGTCGTCCAAACCGAAATACAGGATTCTGAGGCCCGGGAAGACGCTGATGATGCGGTCGATGAGATGCCCAACGTGATCCTCGATGTCTTCGAACATGACGCCCATGCCGATGGGGCCTTCCTCGTCTGCTTCCGAGCGAACCCAGGCGACCTTGGCCGAGAGTTCGAGCGTTTTTCCCGCGCCTGGGATCTGAAACCGAACGGTGAGCGGAGTGCCCGGAGGCAGCGGATCGGTGGTCTCGAGGAAGAGGCCTCCCTTGGATAGGTTGAGGCTGTAACTGACCAGGAAGCCGCCGGTGGTTCGGTACTCGACTTCGAGTGCCACCGCCGCCCTTGGGTGTTGTCTGCGTCCTGGATCGTTGTCCACAGTCTTTGCTCACACATCTTGCCGGGTTTGAGTCCAGCGCATCGGACATCCGTTCGACTCTGGCGCCATCTTAACAAGAGAGGCCCAAGAAGGTCCAATTTTTTGGTGTTGGCGCTCACGGCCGCAAGGGGCCCGGATCCCTGCAAAAAAAAGTCCGTGACGCGGCTCAAGTGCTCTGCCCAAGTGGACCTACTATCGCAACAAGATTTCGAGGAGTCGATCGAGTTCTTCGAGACTGTGGTACTCGATCTCGACTTTGCCCCGTTTCTTGCTTTTGCTTTGGATGCGGACCTTCGTCTGGAGGCTCCTTTTGAGCCGTTCTTCGAGATCCCGCAATGCCGAACTCTTTTGGACCACCGGTTTCTTGGGCGGCCTCGGTTGGGTCGCCAGCCGAACGAGCGCCTCGGTCTGGCGTACGCTCAAGGCGTCGGTGACGACCCGGTGAGCCATGACGGACATGGCCTTGGGGCCGTCGAGGGTCAACAGAGTCCTGGCGTGGCCAGCGGACAGGCTGCCTTCCGCAACGAGCACCCGGACGTCCCCTGGGAGTCGCAGGAGTCGTAGGGCGTTCGTGACCGTGCTGCGGTCCCTGCCCACCAAGGTGGCCACCTGTTCCTGGGTGTGGCCATGCTCCTTGACCAGGCGATGATAGGCTTCGGCCTCTTCAATGGGATTCAGATCTTCCCGTTGGATGTTTTCCACCAGGGCCAACTCGAATGCCTGTCGGTCCGTGGCCTCACGCACAAGGACCGAAACCTGCTTGAGCCCGGCCAATCGGGCGGCCCTCCAGCGTCTCTCTCCGGCCAGAATGAGCAGTTTGCCTTCCGCCTCTCGTACCACGATGGGCTGGAGGATGCCATTTTGACGAATGGATTCGGCCAGGCTTACGAGCGCCTGCTGATGAAATTCGTGTCTTGGCTGTAGACCTGGGTGCAGATCGTCGATGGGAACCATCCGAAGGCCGTTGCCGTCCTTGGCGGTTTTTGCATCATCAGGGGATTCGGGAAGAAGGGCCGACAGGCCGCGCCCCAAGGCTTTGCGTTTACTCATCGGATCGTTTCTCCGGTCAAGATTCGTGCGTTCGTCTCAGCCCCAACTCAGTTCCACCTCAGCGCCAATTCGGCTCCAGCCCTGTTCCTCGCCGTTTATGGCCTCATGACCAGGACTGGGCGAAACGAGGAGAGCCCGGCCTCAGTGGCCTGCCGTCATCTGCTCTCGGGACAGATACTCCTTGGCCAATGCCAGGTACTGCTGCGCTCCGGTGGACTGGATGTCGTAGAGCAACACTGGTTTGCCGAAAGACGGCGATTCTCCCAGGCGAACGTTTCTGGGGATCACCGTGTGGAAGACGAGACGATCGAAATGACTTCGAACCTCTTCTTCGACCTGTTTCGTCAGGTTTGTCCTGCCGTCGTACATGCAGAAGAGAATTCCTTCCACGGAGAGTCTGGGATTGAAGGCGGCCCGAACTTTGTCCAGGGTCGTCAGGAGGCGACCGAGACCTTCCATGGCATAGTATTCGGACTGGAGCGGCACGAGGATAGCATCAGCAGCCGTCAGCGCGTTGATGGTCAGCAGCCCCAGGGAAGGCGGACAGTCGATGAAAACGTGCTGGAACTGGTTGGAAACTTGTTCCAAAGTCGACTTGAGGCGGTACTCCCTGGATTCCGTGTCCACGAGTTCCACCTCGGCCCCCGCGAGGTCTTCGGTGGACGGAATGAGCTTGAGCATGGGCAGTTCCGTGTCCACTATGACGTCCGTGATCGAGTCTGGGTCTGCCAGGGCATCGTAAATGCCGTGCTCCACCGTTCCGCGTGGATATCCCAGCCCGGACGTTGCATTGGCCTGTGGATCCATGTCGACGAGAAGGACACTTCGTTCCGCTGCGGCCAGAGATGCGCTCAGGTTGACGGCTGTCGTGGTTTTTCCCACGCCGCCCTTTTGGTTGGCGATGGCGATGATTCTACCCATGGCTTCGGGGGACACCCCTGGGGTGCAACTCCTTGGTCGGCGGACCATTGGTTGTTGTCGTGATTGCCCGGACCGGCCATCGCCCGGTCGTGCAGCAGACAGGGCAATGCTCCTGATGCTTTTTGTGCTGCAAGTCGTTTGATTTGCCTGCCGCGATTTACAGCTCAGCGCTGTATCATATCTGCCTGTTCCGTGCAAATGGGTTTCGGCCGGCGAGGTGGAATGCATCCGTTCAGAGTCATCGCGAAACACAAACTGGCGGCACAGCCGCCTACTCTAGGTCAGCAGGTCCGCCGTTCGAGCAAAGCGAGGAGGTGGATACGCCGGGGGTCGAACGAGGGGCCGAAGGT
This sequence comes from Deltaproteobacteria bacterium, assembly GCA_021162935.1. Taxonomy (GTDB): domain Bacteria; phylum Myxococcota_A; class Polyangia; order HGW-17; family SLPX01; genus JAGGXR01. The sequence continues at coordinate 33 of JAGGXR010000106.1, read as the reverse complement.
GGTACATTGGGCCGAAGGTGGTACATTGGGCCG
>JAGGXR010000124.1 GCA_021162935.1 Deltaproteobacteria bacterium | reverse complement strand
GGCGCCCGTCTTCTTGTCCAGCAGGAAGTCCACCCGGCCGAAGCCTTCTGCGCCGATGGCGGAGAAAGCGCGTTTGGCCATGTCCTGAACCTCGGCGGTTTGGCTTGCTTCGAGGGGGGCGGGCACGAGGAGGCCCGAAGTCCCATCGACATACTTGGCCTCGTAGTCGTAGAACTCGCGAGACGGTTCGATCTCTCCGGGGCTGGATGCAACGATTTCATGGTTGCCCATGACCGAACATTCGATCTCGCGGGCATCCAGGGCCGGCTCCACCAAGACGTGGTAGTCGTGTCGAAACGCATCGTCGATGGCCGGGGCCAGGCCGCGATCACTCGTGACCTTGGAGATCCCGACGCTGGAGCCCATGCGAGACGGCTTGACGAAGCAGGGGACGGGAGCGATTTGCTGGACCCGATTCAAACAGGCACGGCGGTCCTGGTCCCATTGGGCTCGGTGTAGGGCCACGAAAGGCAGAACGGGCAGGCCGGATCGTGTGGCCAATTCTTTGGTGGCCACCTTATCCATACCCACCGACGAGGCCATGACACCGCAACCCACGTATGGTCTGCCCGTCAGTTCCAACAGCCCTTGGATGGTGCCGTCTTCTCCGTAGGGGCCGTGGAGCACGGGGAAATAGACATCAGGCACGAAGCGTTTGCCCGAAGGATCCGTTGCCGTCAGGGCCAACAGGGCACCCTGTGCCACTGGTTCAATCCGACCACTGCAGGGAGTGACGTGGATCGCGTCGGTGCGCAGCATCCGACGCGTCTGTTCGGCGTCGACGAGGCTGCCGTTCTTGCCGATGCCGACGGCCAGGACACGGTATCGATCCCCGTCCAGATGGGCGGCCACGGTGCTGCCCGATTCGAGCGAGACCTCGTGTTCTTGCGACTTTCCGCCCAGCAGGACGGCCACCACGGGTTTGTCCGTCATGTCACACCTAGAGCCCCATTTCCTTGAGCAGGTTCCGGGCCTGGCTGAACTTGTCGGCCAGGAACAGCACCATTCGGATGTCCACGCAGATGCTGCGCTGTTGCGCGTTGAGGTATCTCCAGTCACTGACGATGGATTCGGGGGTGCCGTCGAAAAGCAGGCCGATGAGCTCGCCACGTCCGTTCAGGACCGGGCTGCCCGAGTTGCCGCCCGTGGTGTCCAGGGTGGCGGTGAAGTCCACGGGCACGTCCTTAATGTAGGGGTCCACCCAGCGGCCGAAATTTTTGGCGCGGTAGATCTGCTTGAGTCTGGGGGGGACGAGGAATGGTTCCTTGCCCCGGTCCTTGCGCACGAGCCAGGTCAGCCGCGACAGGTAGCGCCATCGCTTGTGCGTGACCGAGTTCGTGTAGTCCCGCACATGTCCGTAGTTGAGCCTCAGGGTGAAGTTTGCGTCGAGATAGTTCGGCCTGATGACTTTGGAGACGAGTTCGGGCCAGAGCAAGGGGCGATAGACCTTGATGAGCGCCGCCAATGGGCCCTGTTCCATCTTGTACTGTTCGCGGGCCAGATGCACGGCGAGCTGCATGAGCGGGTCCTTGGACCGCGCGATGCGGTGTCGGGACCAGCGAAACATTTTTTTCCGCAAGGCCACGGCCTTGGCGATGGCGGCCTTGTTTCCCTGGGGACGGCCGTAGAGTTTCGTCCGCGCATACATGAGCGCAATGCCGTCAGTGATCGGATTTCCGGTCATCGCGATGCCCGTCTCCTTCTTGAACAGGTCGGCCGCAGTCTTGTTGGCCCGCCGTGCTTTTTTCGTCATGCGCTTCATCTGTTTTTTGGTCCAGGTCTTGAGCCAATCGACCGTGGCAATTCGCTGGGAGGCGGGCAGCTTGTCCGCTTCGGTGAACATGGCGGTGGCCAGTCGACGTTCACCTTCGATGGTCGTGAACAGCTCGAGGTCCTTGGACGCTCGATAAACGCGGTACATATTCTTGTCCCGGTACTGCTCCTGTTCCCGTCGCAGGTCGGGGATTCTCTTGACGCGCGCCCAGGTGACGATGTCCACTGGGGTGGCGATGCTACGCAGGATCCGGCTGCTCAAATAATAAAGGATGTGGGACTTGCGGTCGACTTTGGTGAGGTCGGCGTAAATCTTTTCCATCCGGGGAAGTAGGCTGGAGAGCGTGGCCTTTAGCTTTGGGTCCGACGCGATCGTGGCCTTCCAGGCTGCCAGTTGGCGTTTCTTGTGGTCGAGCACTTTGAACCGGTCGAACTGAGTGGCAAGATCGGTGTAGTACTTGAATGCGTTGTTCAGTCCCCAGTCCAAGCCCTGGTATCGTCTCCCCGACAGCCCTTTGTGGGGCATGGCCTTGAGCAACAGACCGAAGAGTTTCTTCTTGTACGGGATGACGTGCTGGCGATAGTAGCGTGCTCGGTAATACGTGGTGTGGCGCATGGTCCTGCCTGGGAAACCCATCACCAGCACGAGGTCGTTGCGGCGGACACCGGATGTGGCGACTTTGAGAAATTTCTTAGGTCGGTAGGGAACGTTCGTCTTGGCAAAGGGCACGCCTTTGCCGTTCTTGGACACGTAGGCCCTCAGGAAACTGAAATCGGGCGTGTGTCTGGGATAACGCCAGTTGTCCACATCTCCGCCGAATTTGCCCAGCGCCTTCGGCGGGGCGTAAACGAGCCGCACATCCTTGATCAGCTGATACACCGAGAGGGTGTAGCTCACGCCGCCGTCGGCCGGTTTGACCTCACAGACCACGCCTCCCGCCTTTTCGCAGGTGCGTTCGATGCGTCGGCTCTGTTCCAGCACAGCGGTGAAACGCTTTTTGGGCGTCATCCGCGGACGCACCACGGACAGCACCTTGGCAGTCACGTCGGAAATGTTTTGGACCACGAGCATGTCGTAGCCGGGGCAGGACAGCTCCCCGGCTTTGGTTTTGGCCAGATAGCCGTTTGTCATGACGCCCTTGTGGGCGGCGGTCCCGTCCAGCCTGGCGATGCAACCGTAGGCCACGTGGTGGTTCGTCACCAGGAGCCCGTCCGCTGAGACGAACGAGCCGGTTCCCCCCCGGGCCACCTGGGCGATGGCCGGTTCGAGTCCGCGTAGCTGGGCCGCAGTGAGCTTGAGCCCCTGACGGGCCATGCCAGCGGCGGGCAGTCTGTCGAACTGGCTCGGCATGAACATGCCTTCTTCTGCATGGGCTGCGTCGGGCAGCCACAATGCCGCGATCAAGACGATGGGCAGAGGGAATCTGATGCGCATCACAGACCTCCATGGATGGGCAGCCCGATCGACGCAGGGGGCCGAACGGTGCTGCGTGGACGTTGCATCGTTGGTTTCGATAGCCGTAGCACCGTGTCGATGGCCATGCGACGGCGAGGACGATCTCTTTCGAGGATCCGTTCCACGGAAAGGGCCTATACACCCATCTGCATGGGGAGACAAGAGACGGAAAAAAGGGGGCGACCGAGTGGGATCGGGTCGGACGATCCGGTCCTGGACATCGGTCGGACATCCTGTGTGACATTTGGACCGAGTTTTGGCACGATGGCTTCCATGAAGAACCGTTCCATCGATCGTCCGCCGGGGCTGAGGCACGGTGATCGAGCCAGTGCCGTCAGGGTGACCTGGGCGGGGCTGATTGGGAATCTGTTGCTTGCCGGGTTCAAATTGATGGCCGGATTGCTGGGCCACAGTGAGGCTGTGACGGCGGACGGAGTCCACAGCCTATCCGATCTGACGACCGACCTGGCGATTTTGATCGGTATGCGATATTGGTCCAAACCCCCGGACGAGGGCCATCCTTACGGTTATGGGCGCATCGAAACGGTGGTGACGGCCGGAATCGCCTCGGCCTTGGCATTGGCTGGACTGGGTTTGGGCTACAGAGCGTTCGTGGATCTTTCATCGGGTGTCAGACGCGTTCCTGGATGGCTTCCTTTGGCGGCGGCTCTGTTGTCCATCGTGAGCAAGGAGGTTCTCTATCACTGGACCGTGGCCGTGGCGGACCGCGTGGGCTCGAGCGCTTTGAAGGCAAATGCCTGGCATCACCGTTCAGACGCGCTCAGTTCCATTCCGGTCGCTTTGGCGGTGGGGGTGGCCATGTGGCGTCCCGACTGGGCCTTCGTGGATTCGGTGGGCGCGGTGGTGGTGTCCGTGTTCATTTTGGCAACGGCCTGGAAGCTGCTGAGGCCCGAGCTTGGCAAACTTGCGGACCAAGGCGCCGACCAGGCGACCATCGACCGCATCGTGCAAGCAGCGAAGCGGGTGCCGGGCGTTCGGGGCGTTCACCTCGTCCGGAGTCGCTTCGTGGGGAGCAGCCTCGGTGTGGATCTCCACGTCACCGTGGATCCGGAAATGACGGTGCGGGCCGGGCATGAGATTGCCGAGCAGGTGAAGAGGGCGTTGGTTGGTTTGGGGGGAGGCCTGCGCGTCTCTGATGCCGTGGTGCACCTCGAACCAGATGAACCACACGAGGATTGATG
>JAGGXR010000070.1 GCA_021162935.1 Deltaproteobacteria bacterium | reverse complement strand
ATCGGTCGCATGGCGACCAACAGACGCCTGTCGGCCGCCGCGATATCGTTCCATCCGGTCCATGTGCAATCCTCTGCCTCCAACTTTGAATTTGGTGATATAGTGGCTTGAAGAATATCCACAAAACGAGGGACGAGATGAATTCGACAGACGAAATAAGTTCGACAAATGAAAAGCAGGGTCGCCGGATTGGGTCGCATACTCCCCATGACGCGGGTCATGTGGTTGGCTGGACGGTCGTGGCAGTCGTCATCTTGGGCATTGCTGCACCGGCCTGGGCACAGAATTTTAAGATCATCGAGCAAAATCTCAATAACCAACGCCAAGGCTACCAGGTCATCCGCGTTTGGGGCACACATTATGAAATGGGCTACGCCCAGGGATTCGCCCTGGCAGCGGACATCGTGGCAGCGGTCCACGAGGTCAAAAACCAGGTTGGCGTCTACTATGGAGCGACTCGAAGCGCCATCTATGACACTTGGTGGTCGGACGTCATGGACCAGGAAATCGACGGGATGGTCGATGGCATCAAGGACCGAATCGCCGATGCTCCCGTGGACGCCACGGACATCAAAGTCATCAACACGGTGGGAGACTGGGGCTACTACGGCGGCTGCCGATCCCACTCCTGCTGGGGCCACTTCCTGCAGCCGCCGATCAAAACAATCACCACGAGACGTCTCGATTTTCCCGTCGTTTTCGCAGCCACCAACCACCACGTCATGATGGCCTGGTCCCCGTCCGACGGTTCAACCAAGTGGGTCAACCTCGCGTTTCCCGGCTACATCACCGTGGTGACAGGAGTCAACGAATATGGCGAAGTGGTGTCGCTACACGACTTCCAAACGGATTTCCAACCGGCATCGGGAGGCGTCCTGCGCTGCATGGCAAGTCGCCACGTTCTGACGGCCATGGCCGACATCCCCATGAAACAGCACCTGGCCTGGGCGGCTGACTGGCTATCCAACCAGCAATTCACGACGGGTTCGTTCATCAACTACTATGCACCCGAAGGACACGGCGGTGTCTTCACCTGCTCGACCGGCGGTTCCTGCGATGCGCCCAGGACACCTCAAGCCGACTTTTTCGCAGGAGACGTGATCATCACGACGAACTCGCAAACCGACGGACACAGCGTGCCCGCCGGTGGTGAGTTCATGGGTGACTACTATCAGCAAGGCGGGGTCAAGACCATGGAGAGTGCGTACGACCTCATGGGGCACTCGGGTCTCCACCTAATGACCGTAGGATACCGAGGACAGGAGGACATGACGATCTGGGCCGAAGGCCGCCTGCCCGACGGTGTGACCCCACGGATCGAAATGGAATGGTCGAAGCTTTTCTCGGACAATCCGGAACCTGACGGAGACGCGGGCCCCCACGATGGCGGCTCCTTGGACGGCGGACTCGACGATGCGTCCAACAACGCCGACTCCAGCGTCTCGGTGGATGCGACGAACGTCCAGAATCCGTCATCGAACGGGTGCGGCTGCGCCACCATCCCACCTGCGGGCCATGGGGCCACCTGGCCGCTCATCGCGCTCTTCCTTGGCCTCGCCATGTTTTGGCGAAAACGGCGCACAGGCAACCAGGTCGGCTGACGTCAGTTCCGCCAACATTGCTGAGTTCTCGATAGTCGGCCGGACAGGCCATCGCCCGTCCGATCACGAATCAGAAGTGATGGGGCCCCCGACCGATGGCAGCAGCCCATGGCGTCCCAGGAATGCCTCGACGCACTCCGCCATGAACGAACGACTCGCGAGCAGGTCGTGGCCATCGTCGACGAAATGGACCTCGGCGTCCGGATTCAACGCCGCGAGCCGTTCGGTCAGTTCGTGTGGGACGACCTCATCGTTGCGACCGTGGAACACGAGCAACGGCCCCGGCAGTCGCCTCGGCGAGGTGTCGTGAGTCAGCAGATCCTCCCAGAACCCGTACTTCAAAGGCACAGGTTCCTGGTAGGCCGAATGCTCCACATCGGAAAATCCGTCGCGGCACCACTGTGCCATGATCTCGGGCTCCACGTTCCGCTCCCAAACCCCATGCAACTCGAACGCGGGCGCCATCAGGATGAGGCCGTCCACGAGCCTCGCACTTCGGTCAGCCGCCATCGCCACGGTCAGAGCGCCCATGCTCGAGCCCATGAGCACCAACCGCTCGTCCTGCGGCACTTCGGCCATCATGTCGAGCACACGATCGATGCTCCGCGTCAGAGTCAACGTTGCAAAGGACGGCTCGTTCATGTCTGGAGCGAGCACCTGCATGCCAAGCCTGGTGAACAGATCCGTAAAGAACACGCCTTTGATGGATGCAGGGCTCGATGCGAAGCCGTGGAGGTAGATAACGGTCGTCAACGTGGTCACGCAATGCGCCTTGGCTCAACCCGCCGCCCAAGGCGGCACGGCCAGAACAAGGCCTTGTTGGTCAGGCCTTGTTTCGAATGACTTCCAGGAAAGAACGAGCGTTGTCCGTAATGCCGTCCACGTCCAACTTATGGATGCGGTAGTTATCCGCCTCGGTTCCCGATCCGCCGAATTCCCGCAGGCCGGTCCGCATGACCGGAACCGGGTACCGCTCGGCGAGTTCCTCGCATACTGCCGACCCGAGACCGCCACGCACCGAATGATCCTCGACGGTCATCACGGCCCCCGTCTTACGGGCGGACTCGGCGATGAGTTCCCCGTCCAGGGGACGGATACTCGCCATGTTGATCACTTCCACGGAAATACCGAGCCCCGACAACCGTTCGGCAGCGAGAAGGGAGTACCCCACAGGAGCGCCCGACGCCACCAGGGTCAGATCCGTACCCGATCTTAGCACCTCGCCCCGGCCCAGTTCGAAACGATAGTTCTCATCGTGCACCCGGTAGACGTTCTGTCTCGTGATGCGCATGTAGCTCGGCCCCTCGTAGTCCATCAGAAACTCGGCCGCTGAGCGCGCCTCGACGTCGTCGGCGGGTTGGAGGCAAATGACGTTGGGCAGCGCCCGCATCATGCCCAAGTCCTCGGTTCCCATCTGGCTGTAGCCATCCTCGCCGATCCCGACGCCTACGTGCGTCCCGGTAATGGCCACGTTGCTTTCATTGTACGCCACCGCCAACTTGATCACCTCGAAGCGGCCCACCACGAAACAGGCGAAGCTGTGCAAAAACGGCTTCTTGCCGCTGGAAGCCAGGCCCACCGCGGTCCCGATCATGTTCGATTCCGCAATGCCCATCTGGAAGAACCGATCCGGGAATTCCTTACCGAAGAGCCCCGACTTGGTAGAAGATGACAGGTCTGCATCCAGAACCACCAACTCGGGATGCGTCTTTCCCAACTCAACGAGCGCCTTGCCATAGGCGCCCCGCATGGAAAATTTCTGCTCCGGAACGATCGCCATTCCGTTCGTCGTCTGTGCCGCGCTGCTCATGCTGTCCACCTTTCAACGCCCCGATGCGTCGATCCAGGGCCGAAATCAACGAATACGTCTGTCCGGCCGAGAACCGGGCGAGACGGGCCGAATCGAAGCCGCCCGCTCCCCATGTTCCATCCGGACCTGCATCCGCACCACATCATCGTCCCGTCCCTCAGCACCCCAACTCGGCGAGCGCCGCCTTGGTCTGCTCCTCGTTGGGCGCCTTGCCGTGCCAGGACATGTCGTTTTCCATGAAGGACACGCCCTTGCCCTTGACCGTGTGGGCCACGATCATGGTGGGCCTGTCCGTCACGGTCTTGGCATCGTCCACCGCCGCCGCAATGGCCGTCGGATCGTGACCATCGACCTCGATCACGTGCCAGTTGAAAGCCCGCCACTTGGCCGCCGCCGATTCGATGTCCATGATGTCCCGAACGAAGCCGTCGAGCTGCCCTTTATTGTAGTCCAAGATGGCCGTCAGGTTGGACAGCTTCCACTTGGGCGCCGCCATGGCCGCTTCCCAGACCTGGCCCTCCTGGATCTCGCCGTCGCCGAGTACGCAGAACACATGGTAGTCCTTGTGGTCCAATCGACCTGCCAACGCCATGCCTACCGCGATGGACAGGCCCTGACCCAACGAACCAGTCGATGCCTCCACCACAGGCAAAAGGGCCCGCGCAGGATGACCCTGCAGCCGGCTGCCCGCCTGACGCAGGGTCCACAATTCCTCACGCGGAATGGCTCCGAGCCAGGACAGCGTCGCGTAGAGCGCCGGCACCCCGTGCCCCTTGGACAGGATGAGTCTATCTCGGTCCTCCCACTCGGGATTACTTGGGTCGAAACGCATCTTCTGGGAAAAGATGGTCACGAGGATTTCGGCCAACGAGAGGCTGCCGCCCGGATGACCCGACTGGGCCTTTGCGATCATCTCGATGATGTCGCACCGAATGGCCCGCACCGCGTCCGGGACCTGCTCCATGGGAATCACCGGTTCACGTTTGCGAGCCCGCTGCTTGACTTCCTCGATGTCGAGGGGGTTGCGTTCCGCCATGATGTTTGTCTCCTACCTGCTTGCCTGAGATCCGTTTGTTCCAGTCAGGGCCGACAGCCACGACCGATTCGCCGAGAACCGAGCCGACGCCGTTGTCGCCCGGAGGCGTCGAACCTGCAATATAGCCGACCAAAGTCATGGATCAAGAGGTTCTCACGTTGGTCCGATTCACACAGGCCATCCAGCACCAATCCCGTCGCCTTCACACCCGTGCCGCCAACAGGCGACTTGCTACACGACTTCGCAACGGGAGTCAAATCGGGTCTCTTGCAATGAAGATGCCGCCATCCGATTCAGCGGCAATCGCAGCAATTTTTCCATGCCGCATGAAGATCTTCGTGATAGTATCATGACATGATGTGTTTTGTTTATCGTGCTTCCCCGCCATCATGAGGATAGTCATGCTCCACGCAGACCCGACAGCTTCGAAAAATCCGGTTCCACTTCGTACGGCAATCCTTCCTGCAGCACTCCTCATCGCCTTCGGCCTGCTCGTCGGTGCCTGCAGCGACGACTCGCAAGGCAGCCAGGACGCACAGGTCGATGCCACCGTGTACCAGGACGCGGCGCCACGGGTGGACGCCGATCTGAGCATGTTCAAGCACCCGGCCGAGGTGCTCCGAATCATCGACGGCGACACCATTGTGGTCCTCTATCACGATATTTCGCAGAAGATTCGACTCAAAGGGGTAAACTGCCCGGAGCTGCATCCAGACCCGCCCGAGCCCTGCGCCCAGGACGCCGAGGAGGCGACCCGGTACTATACGCCACCGCTCACCTACATCGGTCTGGAATTCGATGACGAACAATGCGCACAACCCAATCCACCCACCGAATGCACCGGAACGTACGATCGTTTACTTGCTTATATCAAGACGGCCAAAGGAGCCGACTTGGGCGCGACACTGATTTCGAGCGGACTGGCCGAGGTCTACGAGCCAGCCACCTTTGCCCGCAAGAGTCAGTATGAAGCACTCCAGACAAAGGCAAAGGACGAGGGCCTGTGCATGTGGGCCAACTGATGGAACCCGCAGCCCGTTTCGACCTGTCTGTTGCCTTTTGATTCGATTTCGTCATAACAACGAAATGCACGGCGGCTCGACCAAGGAGGCTGTTCAAAATAGGGCTGCCAATTTGGAGCGTCGAGGCGCCCGTTTGGCACGAAGCGACGAGGGCGCGTACCGGGTGGTACGCAACCGAGGAGCGACAAAGCCAGACGGAATGGATCGGCGTTCCACATGGCAGATTTATTTTGATCAGCCACCCAAGAACCGCGATGGAGGTTACGATGCGCCACAGAGGCGAAACCAGTTTCGTTCGATTTCAAGGGACTGCCAACTACATCACGTCGCCTGCTCTCGAAGATGCGGTGAACGTATCACTGGCCCTGGGGCGACCGCTGTTGCTCAAGGGGGAACCAGGCACCGGTAAGACCCTGCTCGCATCCAGCGTGGCCGATGCGCTCGCCATGCCGCTCATCCGCTGGCACATCAAGTCCACCACGATCGCGGCCGATGGCCTCTACGTCTACGACACCGTCCAACGGCTGCACGACAGCCGATTCGGCGACGCAGACGTGTCCGACATCCGCCGCTACATCAAGCTGGGCCCGCTTGGGCGATCGTTTGCTTCGGATGAGCAGGTGGTGCTCCTCATCGACGAGGTAGACAAGGCGGACATCGAATTCCCGAACGACCTGCTGAACGAACTGGACACCATGGAGTTCACGGTCACCGAAACGGGTGATGAGATTCGGGCCAAACATCGCCCCTTCGTGGTGATCACCTCGAACAACGAAAAGGAACTGCCCGACGCCTTTCTGAGGCGCTGCGTGTTCCACTACATCGAATTTCCAGACGCAGGCCTCATGAGACGAATCGTGGCAGTCCACCACCCGGACCTCGCGAGCAAGGTCATCGATCAGTGCATGGACGTCTTCTACAAGCTGCGGAGCCTAAACGGCATCCGCAAGAAGCCTTCCACGTCCGAGCTGATCGACTGGATCGCAGCGCTCAAACGGTCGGGCATGGACCTCAAACGTCTCAAGAAGGGCATTCCCTTCGCCGGCACGCTCCTCAAGCAGGAGCAGGACCTCGACCTCATCGCCGGAGGTCTGTTCTAGTCCCTGCTGCCTCGTTTTCGTCGTGCGACCATGACGAAAACGGGGCCATCGGTCCCCGAGGCCATCGCCCCAGGTTGGACCGGAAGGTGCCAGGTTGGGCCGAAAGGTGGCATCGTGTTCGTCGATTTTTTCTATGAGCTGCGCAACCGAGGCCTCAAAGTCGGGCTGAACGAGTGGCTCGCCCTGATGGAGGCGCTCGGCCTGGGGCTGCATCGGTCCAGTCTCACTGGATTCTACAATGTTGCTCGATCCATCCTGGCCCGGTCCGAGGCGGACTTCGACGCCTTCGACCAGGCGTTTTCCTCGTTTTTCAAAGGCATCGAGATCGAATCGGCGGACCTGACCAAAGAGCTGCTCGACTGGCTCGAAAACCCAGCATCCTGGGTCGAGGACCTGGATCCCGAAATGCTGCGCCGCATCGAAGAAATGGACCTCGACGAGTTGCGCCGCCTGTTCGAGGAACGACTCAAAGAGCAGGACGCCCGACACGACGGCGGAAACAGATGGGTGGGAACGGGCGGAACGTCGCCATTCGGCTGGGGCGGACGGCGACGAGGCGGTGTCCGCGTGGCGGGCCGGGGCATGTGGGGTAGCGCCATGCAGGTGGCCGGCGCCCGGCTCTACCGCGAGTACCGCAAGGACGTGGTGCTGGACGTGCGCCAAATCCAAGTCGCCCTGCGTAAGCTCAGGGAACTCACCCGAGAAGGAGCCCGCGAGGAGCTAGACGTGGACGCCACCATCGACCAGACCTGCCGCAACGCTGGCGAATTGGAGCTGGTCTGGCGCGCCCGACGGAAAAACGCCGTCAAGGTGCTCCTGCTCATGGACGTGGGAGGCTCGATGAATCCCCACGCCAGGCTCGTGTCACGCCTGTTCACGGCGGCGAGCAAGTCGAACCACTTCAAGGACTTTCAGTACTACTACTTCCACAACTGCGTCTACGACACCCTCTACGAGACGGCCAGATTCTCCGACCCCATCTCGCTTGGAGACCTGCTCGGCGCCACCACCAAGGACTACAAGCTCGTGCTCGTGGGCGACGCCAGAATGCATCCAGTGGAGCTCTTTCGACCAGGCGGCGCCATCCATTACTGGGAATGGAACCCACGCCCGGGCATCGACTCGCTGTCCGAGCTGGCGCACCACTTCCGCCGCAGCGTGTGGCTCAATCCCACCATGCCGTCCCTTTGGGGCCACATCACGGTCAAGGCCGTGCGCTCCCTGTTCACCATGTTCCCCTTGACCCTCGAAGGACTCGAAGATGCAGTTCAGGCCCTCGTTGCCGGCCCGGGCGACCTGAGGGCAGGCAAAGCCGTCTCGGCAAAAGGCTCTGCTTTCTGACCGGATCCCCCAGACTCCGCTCACGATTCGCTCTCACCGCCACGACCTGTCACGCTTTGTTCCCCAACCCGACGACATGGTCACATCTCGGTTCCGTCCCCACGATCGGATCGCTGCAGGTCTCGCGAGACCGCCATGATCGCCTCGTAGATACGATCGACCCCTTCGTCCGAAAGGGGTCCATGGTTGCGCTCATGGAGACGACGCAGCAACCGGGACTCTCGGTCTGGGTCCAGGACCTGCCCGCCGAACCGCTCCTTGACCCGGCCGATGGCCAAAGCCCGGTCCATCCGCTCGTTGAGCAAAGCCAGAATCTGGCCATCCAGCCCGTCGATCTCGGCACGCAGCCGGGACAATTTTTCTTGAAATGCCACCTGGTCCAACGGACCATCTTTTCGAAACGACGCCTCATCCCGTGGGGTAAGGTCCCGCGGGGAGACATCCCGATCAAGGCCTCCCCCGCGACGCTCAGCGCTGCGCTCATCACGGCGCTCATCACGGCGCTCATCGTGATTCGTAGTCATGGATCGATCCGTCCTCGTTGGCTGCCTTGTTGACTGCCTCTTGGGCACGGCCTTGGCTTGTTCGGCCGTCTGGTCATCTCGTCGTTCAGTCGTATGTTCATCCGATCATCAGGATTGCCCGACCGGGTCGATGGAGAAAGGCTACTGCACGCGCAGGACGGCAAGGCTCACGCCGTGACTGCCAACGGCAGGACTGATGGTTCCGGCCAATTGGGGCACATCCTTCGACTCGATCCGAATCCGCCCCGTAGCCCCGCCTCCGCCCCCTGCATGGTGGTCCGCATCAGGGGCATCTTCGCCCGCGGGGGTCGCCCCGGCGCCGCCCTGACCGCCTCCAGTGCCGCCGAGCGCCGGTTGGTCCGTGTCGGTGCCCGCCTGACCATCGCTTCGAGGGTTCACGTCGGCACCGCCACCACCACCACCGTTTGCCGCAATGGTGCCCAGAATCGTGACCGTCGGGGCAGCGATGAGCAGGGCCCCTCCACTGCCGCCGCCGCCTCCAGCATCACCGAAGCCACCACCCAATCCGCCGGATCCGGCCGCACGGATCACGCCGCCCGACAGGACCTGCACCTGGCCCAAGGAAACCAGGATCACGGCACCTCCGCCGGCCCCACCGGCACCTGGCTGGGAGGAAGCACCAGCCTTGGCGCCGCTTCCACCCCCGCTTCCTCCAAGAATGGGGTCGAGGCCCGGATTGCCATACGACGATTTCGACTGGCCCCCCAGGGCCGAGCCGGCGTCTCCGCCTGCTCCGCCAGAAGCAGCGAAACCAGCGCCAGCGCCACCACCCTCCTGCACGTTCAACGAGCCAACGAGACCGGCGGATCCCCCGCCAGGACCCTGTCCGGAAGCACCTCCCGATCCGCCGGCAAATCCACCAGGACCAGGCGTGCCATCGGGTCCAGCACTGAGGTCCAGAATCCCTTCGACGGATAGGGTATCGCGGACCGCGAGCGCCAACACCCGAGACCCCGTCACGGCCACGCGGGTCCCCGATCGGATCCTGAGATTCGCAAAGGACAGGATGAGAATCGAAGGCAGCCCCTGGT
>JAGGXR010000105.1 GCA_021162935.1 Deltaproteobacteria bacterium | reverse complement strand
GGCCACGGACATGCGAATCAGGCCACGGACATGCGAATCAGGCCACGGACATGCGAATCAGGCCACGGACATGCGAATCAGGCCACGGACATGCGAATTATGCCACGGACATGCGAAACATGCCACGGACATCGAAACCTTATCACAGACAGGCGGATGCGCTGGGCCCCATTTCGCGCGTGCCCGCAAGCAAAGAAGCTGCGGTCGAGCCCCATATTCCATCTTGAAGAAAGAAATCTGTAGTCGCCGTTTTCGTTGCCCATGGTCCAGATACAGACCTGCAGTTTGCCCCCGGTCTGGTTGGCTGGGCCGGTGATCACGTAACGAACATGGAACTCTCCTTGTCGATGGTGATACGCGTGATCAGGGAGAATCCGAGTCGAACATTCGGGAGTCGGGCAGAGCGCTGGGCAGAGCCGATTGGCTCTCGGGCTGTCAGACTCGCGTGACAATTGTCGTCACAGGAGTTTATATGGGACTCGATAACCAAGGAGATTGCCATGTTTACGTTCATCCATGCGGCAGACATTCACCTGGATAGTCCGCTGCGCGGCCTGTCGCGCTACGAATCCGCACCGGCCGAGTCCATTCGCAATGCCTGTCGAAGAGCGTTCGAAAACCTGGTGGATCGGGCCATCGAGGAGCAGGTGGCCTTCGTCCTGTTGGCAGGCGACCTCTATGACGGCGACTGGAAGGACTACAGCACCGGTATTTTCTTGAAGCTCCAGGTGGGGCGGCTGGGCCAACACGGCATCCGGGTGTTTGCTGTTTTGGGAAACCACGATGCAGCAAATAAGATGACCAAGACCTTGGAACCTCCTGCCAACATGACGATTCTTTCGTCACGCAGGGTGGAGACGATTTTGGCAGACGACCTGTCGGTGGCGATCCATGGCCGCAGTTTCGGTCAGGGGCAGGTGAGCGACAACCTGGCGGCTCATTTTCCGGCGGCCAAAGATGGCCTGTTCAACATCGGGCTGCTGCACACGAGCCTCGATGGTCGGGAAGGGCATGCGCCATATGCCCCCTGCACGGTGGACGACCTACGATCCAAGGGCTACCAATATTGGGCGCTCGGCCATGTCCACAAGTACGAAGTGGTGTCGCGTGACCCGTGGATCGTGTTTCCTGGCTGCATCCAGGGCCGACACATCAAAGAAACCGGGCCCAAGGGTTGCGTGCTCGTTACGGTCGACGGAGGCGCTGTGAAGGAGGTCGAGAACATTCCTTTGGACGTCTTACGTTGGGCCTTTTGCAGGGTGGATGTCACAGACGTTGCAGATGTGCGTGATGTCTTGAATCGTGTGCGTAGGCACATGGAAGCAGAGCGGGACGTGGCAGACGGTCGTCCCATCGCCATGCGCATCCGTCTCGAAGGGACGACTGGGCTCTGCGATGAGCTTGCAGCCTATCCCGAACGCCTCGAACAGGAGGTTCGTGCGTTGGGGGCGGAGATTGCGGGGGAGGACCTGTGGGTCGAACGCGTGGAGAATGCTGCAACGAACAGGATGGATCTGGATTCAATTTTGTCCGACGATACGGTGTTTGGAGAGCTGCTCAACGAGATTTTGGCGACTCCGGGAGGCCCAGAAGCCATCGGTGGTCTCGAGCAGGTCATCGATGATCTGCGAAGGAAGGTTCCACCAGAGGCGCTTCGTGGTGCGTCTCCGTTGAGCCTCGACGATGCAGAATTTATCCATGGTCTGGTGGAGGAGGCCAAGCACCTGCTGGTGGGGAGGCTGCTTGGGGCGGGAGGTGCCCGATGAGAATTGACCGTCTCGACTTGATTGCCTATGGGCCGTTCACCGACACATCTGTGGACCTTTCACGAGGATCGTCCGGCCTCCACCTCATCTACGGAGACAATGAGGCGGGCAAGAGTACGTCCCTTCGCGCGCTCATTGCATGGCTGTTCGGAATTCCTACTCGGACCAGTGACAACTTTCTACACGACAACAAGCAACTGCGTATCGGGGGCAGGCTCAGCCTGTCGGATGGTCGGTGGATCGAATTCGTGCGGAGAAAGGGAAACAAAGGCACGCTGCTCGGGGTCGATGGGTCTGATGCGTTGGACGATTCGGTTCTGGAACCGTTTCTGCCCGTGGGCATCGATGCGGACCTGTTCACGAAGCTTTATGGAATCGACCACGATCGATTGGTCGCTGGCGGGCAGGAACTGCTGAGCGAATCAGGGGACATGGGGCAGGCTCTGTTCAGTGCAGCCGTCGGGACGGCGGGGCTTCGCAAGATATTGTCGGATCTGCAGGAGGAGGCGGATGCATTGTTTGCACCTAGAGCCTCCACGAGGGTGGTGAACAAGGCGAACACAGCGTTCAAGGATGCGCGTAAGCGGGTCAAGGCCGCGAGCCTTTCGGTGAAGGAGTGGAAGGCCCTTCGGCAGGAACTGGATGAGGCGGTGGCCCAAATTGATCAGGTTGATGGCGAAAGTCGTAAGATGACCAGAGAGCATGTCCGGCTGGCTCGTCTCAGTCGTGTCAAGAGCGCGCTTGCGGAGCGTCGATCCGTGGTGGAACGACTCAAGGAGATGGGAGACGTGTTGGTCCTTCCCGAGGACTTCGACGAGAGACGTCGGATCGTTTCCGGAGACCTGAAACGGGCCAGGGTCGAGAAGGAGCGGGCCGAGGCGAAACGTATGCGCATCGAGGAGGAAGCTCGGACCCTCGACGTTCGCAAGGAACTACTCGACAACGAAGCAGACATTTTGTCCCTACACAAGGAGTTGGGCGCTGTTGAGAAGTCGCGCAGGGATCGACCACAACAGGAGGGAAAGCGGCGCATGCTGCGCAGTGAGGCTGAAACCATCCTGAAGGGGATACGTCCCGATGTAGCCATGGAGGACGTGAACGGTCTTCGACGGATTCTGAACAACAAGAAATGGATCGCCGGGCTGGCGCGGGCGCACGCCGGGCTGAATCAGAAGAAGGAGAAGGCGGAAGTTACCCTGACAGAACTCGAAGATGCCAGGGCAGCCGCAAAGAAGGACCTCGGACAAGGGACGCCGCGGAATCTGGACCTCAAGGACCTGAAGGCAGCAGTTGCAGCGGCGCGCAAGTCTGGCGATCTCGATGGAAGATTGGCTGAGGCGAAGAGGCGCGCGCGCGAGGAACAGGCTGGCTGTGAAAGTCGGTTTACTCGACTCGGGAGATTTTCGGAATCGGTCGAGGCGCTTTCGAAGGTCGCCCTGCCCGTGAGCGAAACATTGGATCTGTTCGAGAAGCAGTTCGGCGAGATCGAAGAGCGGATTCGAGATTGCAGACGGAAGCTCGGGGAACTCGACGAAGAGCGGGAAGCGTCGTCGCAGGATTTGGAGGCGCTGCTTCGCAAGAGTGATGTGCCCACCGTGTCGCAGTTGAAAGAAGTGAGGGCGCTGCGAGATCGAGCATGGATGGCGATCAGAGGCAAATTCATCGAACATCGCGAGATGGATGGGACGATGGCGGAGTTTGCGGCCAATGCCGATTTGCCATTGTTCTATGAGCGGCAAGTGGCAGCCGCAGACCGTGTGTCGGACCTGATCCGCACGGAGGCTGATAAGGTGGTCAAACGCGCGGATTTCGAGGTGAGCATCCAAAGGGCGACGTCCCGCGGCCGCGACCAGGAAGAGGCGATTCGGAAGGCAGACGAAGATCGCCACGCCATCGAGAAGGAATGGAATGCAGTTTGGACGCCTTTGGGCATCGAGCCGGGCACTCCGCGAGAGATGAAGCAATGGATGGTGAAGGCCGAAGGCATCATTGAGCACTTCGGCGTTGTGCAGGAGACTGTGGCTGAAGCGCAGCGGGTCGCCGAGGAATATGAGACGAATCGGGCCTCGATGTTGCGCCGAATCATGGGATTCGACGAGGCCATCGATACAAGTTCGATGACCTTGGATGCCATGATAAGCCTGTGCGAAGAACGAGTGGAGGAGGAGGAAGCAGCGCGCATACACAGACGAGAATCGGAACACACTCTAGCCGATGCGGAGAAGCGGCTGAACCGGACGCGTGAGGAACTTCGAGCTATCGAGGCGGAGCAAGCTGGGTGGCAGCAGGAATGGGCACAGGCAATCGATGGTTTGGGGCTTGGTCCCACGGTTCATCCCGAACATGCCGTCGAGACGTTCGACAGGCTTGCTCAGTTTTTTGAAAAATTCGACAGGTCTGAGGAACTCAAAAAGCGCATCGAGGACATGCAGCAGGTCGAGGACGTTTTCGACAGGAGGGTGCTGGAGTTCGCTGAACGCATCGGGTTCCATACGGATGGCCTCAAAGCGAGTGCGATCGTTGGCCGGCTCTATCGAGATGTGAGTAGGACGCGAGAAGATCGAGCGAGTCTTCAAAAGATAGAGAAACACAGAGAGGACGTCATCGCGGAGATCGAAAACGCCGACATCACCATCAGGACCGCACAGAAAGAACTCGCCGACCTGATGATCCAGGCCCGCGTTTCCACGGAGAAGGATTTGGAGCTGGCATGTGACCGCTCAAAGAAAAAGCGTGAGGAAGAAAAGCGTCTCCTCGTGCTCGAGCGGGAGCTCGTCCGTAGTGGAGACGCCTTGAGCATCGAAGAACTGGAGCAGGAGGCGGCCGAGTCCGACATGGATGCGGTCGAAGGTGAACTCGTTCGGGTTTCGTCCGAGTTGCAGGAACTCCAGAATCGTCGAGACGTACTTCGAGATCGGCGTCAGGCGATTCTCGATCAGATAGACGCCAAAGACGGCAGTTCCTTGGCGGCTGAGGCGTCCCAGGAGGGCGAGGAGCTTCTTGCGACCATCGTGTCCGGAGCCGAGCAGTACCTGCGTCTGCGGATTGCCGCGTTGGTCCTGGGGCAGCGGATAGAGGCGTATCGAAAGCAGCATCAGGCTCCTGTTTTGGCGAGGGCAGGGGAGCTGTTCGCTCGGTTGACCTTGGGGTCCTATGTGAAACTGCGTGATGAGGTGGATGAAGGAGGTCGCCCCATCTTGCTCGGTGTTCGTCCCAACGAAATGGAGGTGGCCGTGGACGGCATGAGCGATGGGTCAAGGGATCAGCTTTATCTGGCGCTGCGCCTCGCAACCCTGGATCAGCATCTCGGCAGGACGGAGCCCATGCCCTTTGTCGTGGATGATATCTTGATCGGTTTCGACGATCATCGCACCAAGGTTTGCCTGGAGGTGCTTGCCGACCTGGCATCCAGGACCCAGGTCCTGCTTTTCACGCACCACTTGCGGGTTGTGGAATTGGCGGGAGATGTCCACAACGACGCCGGCATCTTTATCCATGAACTGCCGGCTCCAACCCAGACCGGACGTGGCATGGCCTGAAGTTTTGAGCTGATTTGGGAAATTCTGGTTGGCGCTCAACAGATGCAGGTGGTCGATTTTTTCAGCCATTTCAATTCCGTGCACCACGGTGAGAACAATGATGAGGCGACATCATGACATCGCGTGGCGTCACGTTTCCTGAGCTATCACAGTCACGTTCGCTGTCGTTGCGTGGACGATGTGGAAGTGGTAACGGCAGTTCCGTGTCAGAGGGGTGACACAGGGATGAAGGATGACGCGCGAGCGGAAGGATGAGAGACGGGCATTTGGAAAACCGGAACGCGGCAATGGCTCAGGCGAACCTGAGGCGGAATTTTGTCGGGGCGCTGTGGCATGGCGCTTTTTTGGCAGTGGGCACGGCCCTGACCCAGCCCACCACGGTCATCGCTGCGTTCGTGGCGGAGCTGACCGGGTCCACGATTTGGGTGGGCGGCCTGGTGACGGTCCTGACGGTCGCCGGCGCCCTACCGCAGATCTTTGTCGCCCGATGGATCGAGCCACGCAGGTACAAGATGCCGATCCTGCTGCTGGCGATCTACCTGCGTGTGGCGAGCTGGGCCCTTTTGGCCTGGTTGATTTTCGTCCTGGGGCCTGATCGGCCGCAGCTCCTGGCTTGGGCGTTGGTGGGCGTGCTCGCTGTGTTCTATGCATGTGGGGGCCTGGGCGGGGTGCCCTACACGGACATCATCGGCAAGATCATTCCTCCGGGTCGGCGCGGCGCCTTTTTTGGAGGCCGTCAGGCGCTTGCAGGCCCCTTGGCCGTTGGGGCGGCGCTCTTGGCTCGAAGGGTGTTGGCCACGGTCGTGTATCCCACAAACTACGCTTTGCTGTTCGGCGTCGCGGCGGTTGGGTTGTTCGTGGCATCGTTCGGACTGTGGATCATTCGCGAGCCGCCTCATGTGGAGGCGAAACGGCAGGCCATTGCATGGCGTCGCTATGCGGGAATGCTCAAGGGCGCGGTCGGGGATTTGAAACAGTTGGTGGCTGTGCAGGTTCTGACCGGGTTCAGCCTCATGGCGTTTCCGTTCTATATCGTCTATGCGAGGCACGACCTGGGGGCGCCCGCCGAAGCGCTTGGTTGGTTCATTCTGATGCAGGTGTTGGGCGGCGTGCTCGCGAATTTGGTTTGGGCGCGGCTCGTGGATCGATACGGCAGCAAACGCATGGTGATGGTTTGTGCCGCGATTTCAACGCTGACGCCACTTCTGGCAATCGGTTTGAGCCGGTTTGGATGGCAGGGGATGCTGCCCGTGCTCTTTTTGGTGGGGGCTATCATTGCCGGTCGAAGCGTCGGATTCAATAGCGCGCTGCTCGAATTGGCGCCGGCCGCGCAGCGGCCTACCTATTCGGCGCTCGATGCCATGTTGATTCTTCCTGTGGCCTTCCTGTCGCTCGTGGGGGGGATCCTGCTGCAACACTGGTCCTATGCGGCCCTATTCGGGATGGTGTCCTGCTTCGTCGGAGCAGGGGCTTTGTTGACACAATGGCTGCCGTCCGTTGGGCGCGAGGGCACCTCCGGGACATGAGTCCACATGCCCCCCTTTTTACAGGGGTTCACCCTGAAGAAGATACGGATTTGGTCCACGAGTCATGAGTTGACCGCGGTCTATGTCGGTCCGCGTAAGGCTTCGGTGGGCGCCAAGATGGATATCATCCGGAGAACTGGTCGTCTCGTTGTGGAAGGCTCAGCCCAGGACGAGGACCAGTCGGCGACGAAGTTCATCGCGCGTCCTTCGGAATGCTTCGAGCCTGGCCTTCCGATCAGTATGGACGGACGTGGGATCGGGAAGTGCCCAATGGACGCGAGTGGCCTTGCCGAGGAACAGCGGGCATTCCTTTTCGCCACAGAGGGTGATCACCGTGTCCACGTCCGAAGGAGGGATCTGCGACACGTCTTTCGATTGGTGGCGCGAGATGTCGATGCCGATTTCAGCGAGGACTTCGATGGCATCCGGTCGCACGCTGGTTGGTTTCGACCCTGCCGATTGGACTCTGACATCGTCGGACGCCATGGATCGGGCGATGCCTTCGGCCATTTGGCTGCGGGCCGAGTTTGCCACGCAAAGAAACAGAAATCCGCGCGGTTCGAGCGCACGTAGGATCGTCGCCTCGATCATCCAGGAGGGTGGTCGGCCGACGCCGCCTTCGTAGATGCGGCAGGCGAGCGCACCTTCGGTTGTGCTGCGTCCTTCCGCGTCGCGGCCGTTGATGCGGATTGACGGGGAGCCCAAGAATCCGATGGTCTTGGCCTCTTCGTCGCTGGCAACATCCTTGCGGACCACCTGGACGCCTGGGACCAACGTCGCTGCGATGACCTGTACAAGGCGCAGTGCCTCGTCGGCATGGGGGCAGCCATCAAAGGCAAGGAGTTCAATGGCGATGTTTGGTTGCGTCATGTGTCGACTCGTTGTTCGGTGAACTGGCGATCACCACGATGGTGAAGAGCAGGGCAATCAGGGTGATTGGACTGATTGCCGGGATGAATGTTGTTTCGTACCAGATTTTTCCTTTTCTTTCAGATCAGCATGGGTGACAGGGGATCATGGTCGCCGTGGCGCTTCCGTGCGAACTCGGTGCTCCTCGTGGCGTAGCAGTAGCGGCATCCGTGTAGGCAGGTGTCCGTTACGCCGATGTCACGGCTGGCCACGCAGCGGCAGCTTGATCGTTGGCCTGGATCCTTGGTCATGGGAACCGGCCTACCGAGTCGTCCCAGGAGCGCGCCGTCGACGCAACTGCCAGGAGGTACGCCTACGGACGTGAAGTCTTCTTCTTCGGCGCAGGACTGAATCTCCAGACCATGGGATCGAGCACAGTCGCTCATGGTGGCAAGGAGGCGGCGTATCTGGTCACTCGTGGCAGCCTTTCGGTCGAAGAGAACGCCCTGTTTTTCGAGAGGGGCGAAGCGCCGATTCGTTTTGTGGTAGTAGTCTACGATACTGATCACGACGCGTCGCGTGGAGGCGGCCAGTTCGTCTGCCAGACGGCCGAACCGTTCGACGTGGAAGGCGTATGGGGTCAGGGACGAGACGATGATTGGGTCGTAGCGCCAGATGACGCGATCGGGACCAATGGCGTCCGCCAGGCGCGCAAACGTGTCGATACGTTGCTGTAGGGAAGGGACGTGCGGCTCGAACTCGGAAGGGTAGTCGTTCAGGGTGAACTGAAAGAAGTACATGAACCCATCGGTATTCAGTTTGCGAAGGTGGCCAAGCATGGGCTTTGGGTTTTTGGACCAGAAGACGATGGCGTCCACGTCTTCGGGGCGGAGGGAGACCTTAGAGATCTGTTTGGCGTTGAATGGATTGGGCACGAGACAGAAGCCTTGTCGGACTCGGTTCATGAACCAGTCCGAATAGAATGCGGCAATATCCGTGCGCCTGCTCGCCGAGATGATCACGATCCGTCCTCCATGACCAATTTTCGGACTGTCGAAAATCGTGTCAAGACTGATGTCAACCGTGGATGACACTTGGATGATATGACATATACCGCTTGCCGTAAGCCGTCGATTCGATTGGGCTCACCAAACGGTCTAGGGTGTTTTTCGTTGCTTGCGTTGCGGGTTCCGCTTCGCTACCATCCGCATTCCCGCACGACCGGATGTTCGGAGTTTCGTTGGTTTGAACTGCATTTCACAGGTGGATTTCCTGACATCGGACAAAGGAGAAGAGGAGTGAAGAGGACGATGAAGACAATGACGACCATGAAGAAGTATGCCGTCTGTCTTGCTTCCATCGACTTGATGGCGATGATCGCAACACCTGGAACGATCGATGGTCATGATCTGTTCGGGTAGAAAACGCCTGGAAAAGTTTCGAAAGGAGTCGGGAATCCATGAATCGAGTGATCCGCACGAGAGGTGTCGATACGACGGAAACGAGAAAGAGCGGTTTCCTCGTGGGTCTTCTCGTCGTTTTGTTGCAGGCCTGCGCGCCACAGAGTCGGGAGCCTGCTGCACCACACGCGACTCAGGTGGAGTCTGAGCGTGCGCCGGTGCAGGCGATCGGCCGTCCTGTGTCTGCGACGAGAGACAAGAACGACGTTCTGCCCAAGCAGGGCCGAAGTGAGGCCCGAACAGTCGTTGGGTCCACCGCCCGATCCATCGCCAGACCGGGCCGCACTGGCCATGGTCCATCCTTTTCGACGAAGGCGGAACGCCTTGACATCTTCAATGCGCTGGTGGGGCAGGTGCGAGCCATCCACGTGTTCAGTCGCCAGACCGCAAAGAATCTTGGGCATGACTGGGATGCGGACCTTCCCAGGCTGCGGCGTCTTTTCGCGTCAGCCGATAGCAGGCAGCGTTTCATCGAGGCGCTCTGGATGTTTGCCAACAGTTTGCACAACCCGCACTGCACGTACGAGCCTACGGGCCGGGTCAAACGCTTGAGTCCAGGATTTTCCCTCGATGTGGAGTGGACAGGTGGGCGTGCACAGTTCTACGTGGACCGGGTGACAGATGACCGACTCAAGACGCAACTGCATGGCGGAGACATTTTGGTAAGCCTGGATGGCGCGAAGGCTGCGGACCTGCTCAGGCATTATGCTCTATGGTCGAATCGGAACAACTGGTTCGGCATTTCGCGTGACCTGGCCCGAACGTTTTCGAATCGGCCGGTTGTGGGCGCTGCTCCAGCACCGAGCACATGGGTGTTCCGGCGTCGGCAGGGCGGAAAGTTGATTCGGCTCGTGCAGCCCTGGAAGGAGCCTGCGGTTCGTTCCGACGACTATTGGTCCGAGGTGGCCATCGACTACGATCATTTGAAGTGTCCCGGCGGTCCTCGTCACTATGGCCCGTATCGCCTGACCGCCGTCGGGGTCAACTTCTGTCTCTACACTTCGAACAGGCGCCCCGAACGCTTCTATCCCATCGTTCGCCAGCACGTCTTCTACTACGACTATCGGGCGTCCTGGGCGCCTGGTGCCTGGCGCGCAGTGCGTCGGTTCGTGGCGGCGGATTACGATCATCTGGCTCGGATCTTTCGGACGATTGGGCCGGTTCGTGGGGTGCTGCTCGACCTGCGGGGCAACCATGGGGGGAACAACCCGAATTGGTTCCTGGACTGGTGGGCCCCCCGCGCATACCGGGATCAGTTCGTGTCCCTGCGCCTCCATCCCAAGATTGCGGCCAAGATGAGCCTTGTGCTCAAGTACAGCAAGAATCGTACTCAGTTGGCCGTGGCCAGGGCGTATCTCGATTCGTTTGCCAAGCTGCCGAAAGGATCAGGACCAGCCATGAGCGCCAAGATGCCGTTCGCCTGCAAGTCGGATGGGTGCAACTGGTCGAATCGCTACGTGCCCAAGCATCGGCTCACTCGGGCGCCGGTTGCCCTGCTCGTGGGGCCTGGATGCGTGAGTTCCTGTGATCACGTTGCCCAGGTGTTTGCCGACTATGGGTTTGGTCCCTTGGTGGGAGAACCGACGGCCGCTGGTTTTACGATGATGCGTCATCAGGTCAACCTGTCCCTGGGACCGAAACGGCCGCTGGGAGCCCTGCGACTTTGCGCTTCCTTCGGATATTCGGGACGCACGGGCCGGCCGGTGGAGGCAGTGCCGCTGCACCTTACGAAGCGGATCAATCGGACATTCGCCAACCGGAAACGCTACGATCGGATCCTGGTCGATGCGGCCATCGGAGCCCTGCGAGAGGGGCGTTGGCCTCGGTCACCCAGACGGTAGGTCGGGATTACTGATGAAGACAGAGCGTCGTGGCCGTCACGATCACGGCACGAGCGCCCACTTCGGGTCGCCCGCAAGGGCGGTGAGATCCAGATTCGAATTGAGGAAATCGAAGGCTTGTTGAGCCTTCGCGTCGTTGTTTCGCACACCTGCAGTGAGCACCGCTCTGGCGATGAAGGGGTAGCACAGGGCGCAGCTCTTGTATGGGAGTTCGGTGGGAGGCGGGTCCTGTCGGCCTGCGAAGCTTTCCTGCCAGACCGTGGCCCAGTCGGCAAACTGAACCTCTTCGGTTGTTTCCACGGCAAGATGGTACGCCGCGCCGTCGTACGGGTTGAAGTCCGGTCCGTTCGTGAACCGACCAATGGTGTACGCCAGGAGCCAGTCCCGGCAGGTCGCGGCCTGGTCGAATCCGAGCAGCGCGGCATGGTCGAAGCTCCAGATGAGAAAGTCGCTCATCCAGGGCGATGTATAATAGCGAACGTCATCGGCCATGTTGGAGTCGGGTCGTCCGCCGTCCTGGCCCCAGTTGCTTTGCCTGCCCCACCACCCCATCGGGTTTGCGGCTGGTGGTCCCTGCATGGTGTCGGCATAGTATTGAGTGTTGTTGATGACCTTGGATTTGAAGTACGCGGTTTCGGGCCGATCCTCTGGTCCAATGGCCGCAGCGTCGGCCAGTTCGCGCAGCGCCCATGCCTGACCGCGTACCTGATTGCCCACGAGCAATCCAAGATCGTCCTGCCTGGGTACATACCATGAGGCCAACAGAACGTACGAGGCCCAGTAGTAGATCTCTTCGAGGTAGTAGTATTCGCCTGTGACCAGATACGGGACATAGGCTAGAGACGGTTGGTGCGCGTTGTCCGGATGGTAGGGGCTCGTGGTTTCACCCACCGGGTCGGGCAGGACCGAGTCCTTGTCTGCATAGCGTTGATCGCCCCACGGGTTGCATTGGGGCCGGTCGTCGATGGACACGATGCGCCCCGTGTGGCGCTCGAGCAGATGGATGGAGAAGCTGCCAGCGAGGTCGCCGAGAGTCAGGGTGATGTCCCTGGCCTTGGGATCCATGCTGATAAGGTACCTGGCCGCCCAGGCAGGGTAGGGGCCAATGTCGTCGCGGCCTCCAGTGGTGGGGAAGTAGGCCGTGATGATGCCATTCTCAAGGATGTCGTGCGGTGAGGACTGGAGGTCGTCGTATTGCTTGTCGATGACGGTCTGGTCCACGACGATGGACGTGTCGTATCGTGGAATGAGGTCCGTCGAGACGAGGTGGTCCCGGTCGTAGACGTGGTTGATGTCGGCCGGAGCTGGGCCCCACCACCAGACTTTGCGCCATCTCGCATTGTGATAATGCTTCACCCCGGTCTTTTCATCGATTGGGTCGGCGCCGTCGATGGTCACCGACAGGTCGTAGTCCACGTCGCCCCTGGCGTCCGTCCAGACGTTGTCCACCACGACCTCCACGCGTAACGAGTTCGGCATGGCGGCGTAGCGACGGATTCGGAACGAAACCCGAAGCTGCTGGTGTTCCTGGTCGGTTTCATTTTTTGGCGCGCCTTCGATGTGCCATTCGTCTACCACCGGGCCGGCCAGCCAGGTCCTGGCCAGCAGGTTGCGATTCAGAAAATCCTTTAGTGACGCGGTATAGACACCGTCGCTCGTCGTGAAGGTCACTTCGGGAGAAAATCCGTCGATGTCTGCGAGCATGGATGCGTCCTGGCCAACGTTGTCCGGGGCCGATTCGGCCCTGGCGATGGTGAACGCCATCGAGCCGGACGCCGGGAGTTCGGGTAGCACCGTGGACAGGAGCGCCTGCTTGATAGAACCGTCGTCCCATCGGCGTTTTACGTCCACCTGAGTGACGAGAGGATGGGCTCCGTTGTCCAGGGTCACGACCACGGATTGTGTGACCTCGCCTTTCGCAAAAACTTCGGACAGGGTGACGGGCAGGTTCGTCTGCTCCTGATCGGTCAGGTTGTCGATGCGTTCCTGCACGACCGGGGTACCTGGCAGGGCGGCGTCGAGGTTGGCGCCATCCAAAATCGAGCTATCCGATACGCCTGCGTCTGATACGCCTGCGTCTGGGTTCTTCGTGCTTTGGTGGTTGCAGCCGGTGGCGGACCAAACGGAAAGCACGATGACCCACAAGCTCAAGGTCGCGATGAGCGTCGAAGGAGGGACCAACTTCCGTCGGCCATATCGTTCCTTTCCTTTGCTGGGCCGGGGTCGGCACAGCGTGGGATCGAATTCGCGGTAGCTGGGAATGGTCGGTGTTCTGGCCATTGTAAGGCTCCTCCTTGTTTCGTGTCGAGTGGCGACCAGATAGCCGTCGACTCGATCCGTCAGCGTGCCTGGGGGGCAACGATGTTCTGGTCGTGAATCACATCAAGTATCGGGGGTGGGGAACCAGAGTCAACCCCATCTTGATCACCTTCAACCTGCAGATGTTCGCCGATCAGCGCGTAGCGTCTCTGGACTCCTGCCTCAGCGAGGCAGCGAGGGTGAATTGTATCGACAGCACGATACGAAGGAGCGTGATTCCGCTCACGTACGATTTGGGGTGGTCAAGATGAAGTCAACCATGCGGGCGATGGGCGGACGCCCAGGTGCTACTTGCAGGTCATCTGGACGATGGAGAGGCCGCCGCTCTGGTAGTACGAGACGATGAGTCCGTCCTGTCGGACGGCGAGGGCCCCTTCGATGCGGGATTGGCCGGGGCTGTTGTAGGACGCGACTTCCATCGGATGGACCGGGTCCGAGACGTCTGCGACGTGGATGCCCGTGATCGAGATCACGGCGAGGTCGTCCAGGAAGGCGATGGCGTCGGGGCTCACGCCTCCGTTCTGGTCGGGGTCGTTGAACGCGACCGATCCGAGGATCACGGGATGGACCGGATCGGCGAGGTCCAGCGTCATCACGCTGTTCATATATGCCGCGTATCCCGTGCCGCTGGATACACCCAGAGCTTGGTAGTTTGGTGGTGGCCCCAGGTGATTGACGACTGCCGGGTTGTGGGGATCCGAGATGTCCACGATGGCCCAGCCCTGCGGTGGATTGGCGGCGGACGTGATCCACAGATAGTTGCCGACGACCTCGATGGTCGCCCCCAGGGGGGTGGATTTTACGCGGGAGATTTCCGTTGGATTTTCTGGGTCGGCGATGTCCATGATGACGACGGATCCTGTCAGCGCCAGGAGGAGCAGGTTTCCTTTGATGGCCATGTCCCAGCCCATGTAGGTGCCGAAGTCACCCACTTTTCTGGGCGAAGACGGGTCGGACACGTCGTAGACCACGAGTCCATCGGGGTCGCCATCGAGCCAATGGGAGCCCATCATGAACAGGTAATTGTCTTTCAGGATCGCGTCGCCCGGTCCTCCGTGCCAGTCCGAGTCAGCCTGGTAGAGTGCCGAGGGATGGCTCGGATCCGAGATGTCCATGAACCAGACATGGGCTCCCAAGAGGTACGCGACGTCCTGATCCACGATGAGGGCGCCCTGCTGCAGGGGGCCGTGGGGACCGATGTCGGTCAGAGACAGTTCGTCCAGTTGGACAGCGCAGGTGGCCACGCAGGTCATGTTTTCGGAATGATAGCCGTCGTCGCAGTCACAATAGGCTTTGCCGAAGTCAGACAGCTTGCATGTGCCATGCGCACCGCAGTCCACGTTGTCGCAGTCATTCGGTCGAGCCCTGTCGGGCACACAGGCGCCGTTTTCCTCATGGGTGCCTGGGCCGCACGATAGGCTTGTGCCTCCATCACCGGTCACCGAGTCGGGCATGCATTGGCCACCTTGCTCGTGCGTGCCGGGGCCGCAGGCGAGTCCGCCGCCATCGCCTTCGGCAACGACCTGGGTGTCGTGGCACCCGATTTCAGGCGCAAGGGCAAGCGCAAGGGCAGGCACCAACAGCAAGACCCAGGTGAGCCGTGCGAAGAATTCCCTCGAGGACGCAGACTTTGTAGCCTGAGCCTCACAGGTCGTAGCGGTTCTTTCCATGTCGACACCTCCTTGATGCTCGATGCGGCACCACAGCGCCCATATTTTCCCTGCTTACTCTATTTGTGCAACAAGGCTGCGTTTTGGGTGAATCGATTGCGTGGACCCCGAGCCAAAATGGACTCGGATTCGGTTGAACCTCCGCAGGACGAGGATGAAACATGGGGAAGCCGGGACAAAAAAAGATGGGAGAAGCGCGAAGAGGATGAATCGCGATGTGCCGAGGCTACCAGGCGCCCGGTGCCACGTCGCAGTACGTGGCGCTGGCGTTTCCGATGCGCAGTTCGTCGTGAAACAGGACGCGTTTGTCCACGTTGCCCTGGGCTTCGGGGTGCTTCCAACCTTTGTAGATGCCCATCTTGAAGGCGGGGCCCCGTGCATCGTTGAACGTGTTGGGACCCGGTTCATCCACGACCAACACGCCATCTTGCCAGATCTGCAGGATTCCGTTGCTTTCGTAGGACCACTTTACGTGGAAGACCCAGTCCGTCCAGCGGCCAGTGACATAGGCTCCGAGATCGAAATGTCGTGAGCCGTCGTACACCCGTTCGCCGCTTTCGAAGGTGTTTGCCTTGGAGTCCCAGATGTTTGAGACCGCCCAGATTCCATCGTTCGACCAGAGGGCGAGGGGAGGATTGCGCCAATCTTCGCCGATATCGAAGTCCGGGCGTCCGTGCCATTGCGCCACGACTTCCCAGACCGAGTCAGGGACGTAGGAGTCGGGTAAGAAGATGCTGAACCCATACCACATGTCGTCTCCGACCATGGCATCGGGGTGCTCATGGGGAACCACTTCCGTGCGATAGGAAACAGGATCGTTGAATCGATCGAGTGATGATTCCAGCGCATAGGCGCCCACGCGCACCGGCGAGTCGGTGATCGTGGAAGGATTCCCGCTCACGGTGAAGTCGGAGATGTCACCGGTTTCGAAGTCACCGACGAATTTGAGGTTCGATCTGGTCCATCCTGCGCAAGGGTTCTGGGTGCCTCCATCGGTGTCGAGGCTGCTGTCCGGTCCACTGTCGGACGTGTTCTGTCCACTGTCGTGGTAGACCGTGCCGTCCCCTCCGGCATCCGAATGAGCCGCATCGTCGGCAGCTCCCGAATCCGTTACGCTCCGTGACCTGCTGTCCTTGCAGGAACCCTGGGCGAGCAGCAGTCCCGAGATCAAGGCGAGACGTATGAATCGGTGAAACGTTGCGTGATGCATGGTATGCCTCCGAGATTTTCCTCACGTCATCGGTTTTTGTACAGGGCGAGGAATCCCTGAGCCGTGAGCGACTGGTCGCCAGTCTGGCCATCGTCCTTGACGAAGAACCACTGATCTTGGGGCAGTGCGGCGGAGCCGACCGTCACACCGTTGCCGCGCCTGCCCATGGCGGCAATGGTGACAGCGGTGCTGTTCGTGATTTCGATGAGCCCGCGGCCCGCGCCGGTTTGCCCCATCCCTTCGTGGCCGATGAGTGTGATATCATGCGAGTTCTTGATGAACATCCAGACCGGATCCAGGTCCGCCGGGTTGCTCTGCACGATGACGCTCATGTGTTCCGGGATGGAGCCCATCTCGGACTTGATTCCGTAGATGCTGACGTTCGAGGCGTTGCGGATTTCGCACAGGGCCCCCTTGGGCTGGGTCATGTGTTGGCAGTGGAAGGGGTAGAAGCTCAGCGGCTCATGGGTGCCCAGAATCAGCATTTGTCTGGCTCTGGGGCTCATCTTGAGGTTGCCGTTGTTGTCCTCGTAGGGGCGGTTTTCGTTCGGACCCGGGTCCATGTCCCGCGGCAGGTAGCCGCCATGTTGCGTGACCCCGTACCACTTGCCACCGCCGTTGCCCGTGATCAGCGTGCAGCGGATGCGGCCCGGATCGCCCCATTTACGCTGTACGTACACATCTCGATAGATCGAATGGCGACCGGATCGCCACAGCAGGGCAAAAACGTGCGGGGCGTAGATGGGGTCGTCGCCGTTGGCTTGGTACCCGCGAGCCGTTGGGATGAGGATGCGGAAGTCTGCGATGCGGACCGATGCATTGGCATCGTCAGGCGTGTCCACGACTGGGCTATCTGTGCTCGGTTGCCATGCGGACGCGTCGAGGATGGACGAGTAGCGGGTGACTCCGCACAATTTGGTGTGACTGCCAAGATGCAGGGTGCCGCTGATGATGTATCGGTGCGGCAGGGATCCTGTGTTTGGGTTGGCATGACTGGCCGGCAAGAATACCGAGTTACTGCTGGCTGCAGCCGCGTCGATGGCTGCCTGGATGGCGACGGTATCGTCGCTGTCGTCATTGGGATCCGCGCCGTAGTCGGTGACAAACACGTTGTCCGATGCCTCGACGTTGCAGAGCCCAACCTGATAAAGGTGTCGACTCATGAGGTCTGCCGGAGGATTTTGTTGGTCGGTGACGGCGATGTCCTCGTTGGGCGACTGTGTCGTGCCGTTGTAATAGGTGTCGTCCGATCTGTGGCTGGCAATCAGGTTTCCCGGCTCTCCGTAGAGATTCTGGTAGGGACCGGAATAGGAAAATTCCGAAACGTGGGTCCATGCGCCAGAATTGGAAACCTTGAGCGCGCCGCTCGTGGCGTCGTTGACGAGCACGTTCGTTCGTCCCTTGACGTAGATATTTTTCAGGTACACCGACCGGTTCGTATTCGCCAGGATTTCGTGGTCTCCGCTGCCGGTGATTTCGATGCGGCCGTCCACGAGGAACAGGTGTCCGCTGCAGTCGTGCCCTGTGCTCCTTAACTTGCCCTGAACCGTGTGATTCGTTTCCGATCCTGAAATCGTCGAGACAATCCTGCCGTGGTCCGCGACGATATCGAAACCAACCAGACCGAACGGGGTATAGCTGCCCAGGGCGATGGGCGTCTCTTGTTGACCGGAGAGCTTGAGTCCCACGACCAGGGTCGAGCCGCCCCGGCCTTCTTCCTGATAGATGCCGTACTTTCCGCCGATGACTTCAACATTATACGTGTAGCCGCCTGAGCTGTTCAGATTATAGAGGCCGGCGAATCCTCCCCTGGCGTCGATGGTGACCTCTTGGGCGGAGCAGCCTTCGGCACCTGCATGGCGGATGGCCACTGCTCCTGGATTGTTGCCCAGGACGATGCGTACATGGCGCACGACCTGGTTCCAGTCCCGGCCGCCGTTCGTGTCATCGGGGCCTGGTGATGAGTCCGTAGTGAGGCGCCAGAGCAACACCACCGGAAAGGGTTCGGCGGCGATGGTCTGTTCATTCGTTTCGGTCGCCGTTCCGTCCGCCAGGCGGATCGTCGGCTTTTCCTGGCCACAGTAGGAACCGAGGAGCACCTGTCCGAATCGTGCATCCCCAGTGTTGCTGTGGGTGTTGAACACGTCCTGCTTGAACTCGAGGGTGTCGCTCACCAAGTAGGTGCCGGGATGGAGGTATACGACGCGACGATTCTCATTGGCTGCATCGATGGCTTCCTGGAGCGCGGCCGTGTCATCGTGGACACCGTCACCCACCGCTCCGTGGGCGCGCACTGGTTCGTAACCGAAGTTTTCGAGTTGCTGATCCGTGAGCGGCGTGCAGGTCGGGACTCCGCCGTCCGGGTTGATGTTTCCGTCGTCAGTGACGTCGCCGTCGCTTGGACCCGCGTCCGCGTCGGAGCCGGCGTTGGCGTCATCTGTGGCCGCGTCCATTGCAGCGTCCAGCCCGCCGTCATTTGTGCTGTTCGTATGAGAACTTTTCGAGCCACATGCGCCGATGAGCAGTCCCATGGCGAGCAAGGCTAATGTCTGGCGTATCTGCATGGTCATGGCCCTTCTGTACGTGGTGATCATGGATCGCATCACGGCCGCTTTGCCTTCAACGTTTCGAGCATGAACCGCCTACTCTCCATGGCCTGTAATGATTTCATGCTATCACGAAATGCCTTGGGTGAGAAACCGCTCCCTCAGGCGAAATCCAAATGAGTTGCAGACCATCTGCGTGACGTGATACCAATCACAAAGAAGGCTGTGAAGGGAATGCAAAAATTCGTGCAAGGGAAGACTATCGGCCAATGGGTGGTGTGATGGGCAATGCAAGCGTCATGG
Organism: Deltaproteobacteria bacterium; assembly: GCA_021162935.1. Classification (GTDB taxonomy): domain Bacteria; phylum Myxococcota_A; class Polyangia; order HGW-17; family SLPX01; genus JAGGXR01. The sequence continues at coordinate 30,140 of JAGGXR010000105.1, read as the reverse complement.
TCGTCCGGTTCAAGCGGCCTGAAGAGGAACGGTTCATGGTGGAGCACCTGCGGGCGTTCGGTCATGAGGTGCTGTTGGACTGGAACGGCGGCGAGGCCTCGGTGGATCTGTTCTTGCTCGATGCTATATGGGCGCGCCTCTTGGGTCCAGAAATCATGGCCCGCAAGACTGCCAGCGAGGTGTTTCTGCCGGCCTTGGTGGCGATCGACCTGCATGACGACGCCAGCGTATGGCTGGAGTCCGGCTTCGACGACTGCCTCTTCATGCCGACCACGAAGGCGATGCTCAGGGTGAGGACCGGGGCATTCTTGATGCTTCGACACCAGTCGCAAGCATTGACCGAACGACACAATAGCGCTTTGCAGCGCAGCGAGGAGAAGTATCGGATTTTGGCTGAAACTGCGGGGGATTTTATCTTCATGCATGACACCGAGGGCCGCATTACCTATGCGAACAGGGCCGGGCTCGAGCGTTTCGGGTACAGTCCCGAAGATATCCTGAGCGCGAATGTCGCCGACCTCGTGGGCCCGGGCGGCCAGCCCGTGATCGACCAGAATCGGTCATCACGGCAGGAAGGCGATTGGTCCACGCTCATTTACGAAACCGTGTTTCGGGACGCACATGGGCGGGAGATTCCCATAGAGGCATCGTCGACTCCCCTGATCGAGGATGGCCGGATTGTGTCCATGGTGTTGAATGTGAGGGACATCACGGATCGAAGGCGGTTCGAGGAAGAAGCGAATGCTGCCGCAGCGCAGTGGCAGGCGACTTTTGATGCATCCAAGGATGCTTTTTGGATCCTGGACCGAAGTCAGCACGTGGTCCGTGCGAATCGAGCATCGGGAGAACTCTTGGGGGAGCCGGCCGAGGCTTTGGTTGGCCGCCAGTGCTGGGAGATGGTGCACAAGACCACCGAGCCCATCGAAGGGTGTCCATTCGTGCGGTCGGTGGGCACAGGACAGCGCGAATCCATGGACCTGCCCTTCGGCGATCGAACGCTTCGGGTCACCGTGGATCCGATTGTGAACGATGCAGGTGAGTTGACCGGAGCCGTCCACATCATGCAGGACGTGACGGATGAAGTGATGGCCCGGCAGCGAGACGCCCGGCTTACCCGGGCGCTGACGGGGTTGCACCGTTGTTCGAGGCTGCTTCGAAGGTCAGGCGATGACTGGCTGGAGGTCACCCTGGACGAGGTGTCCGAGTCGTTCGGATTGGACCGGGTTTGGCTGATCGACGGTCGGACTGAGGCGCCTTCGTTCCTGATTCGGGGCGAAGCTGGCGCGGCCGATGCAACGCAGCATTTTATCCAGAATGAAAAATGGCGGGGCTGTTTCGCCCTGGCGCGACAGAAGGTGGGTGCGTTCGTTCCAAAGGGCGGTCGAGCATGTGCCGATTGTCCCATGCATCCGGAATCTGGGGAGACCTGCATGATTGCACGGGTCGAACGTCAGGGCGAGTTGGTTGGGGTTCTCGGAGCGATGGCAGCGGAGGATGTTCTGGCCGATGAACGGTACCTCGCCGCGTTCGGTCTGTTGTCCGAGGATGTGGGATCTGCGTTCGTGGCCAGGCAGGCCGAGACGGAGCGGGAGCACTTTCGGCGCCAATTGGCCCAGGCGCAACGACTCGAAGCGGTGGGCCGGTTGGCTGGAGGTTTGGCCCACGATTTCAACAACATGCTCACCGTGGTCGGCGCGGGAGCGACGTTCATCCAGGATGGCTTACGTGAACATGATCCGTTGCTGGACGATGTGCGGATGATCATGGAGGGCGTGGACCGTGCGGCTAAGCTGACGAGGCAACTGCTCGCCTTCAGTCGGAATCAGATTGTCGAATTTCGGATGATCGACCTCAACGGGTTGGTGACGGACCTGGACAGGATGCTCGGTCGTCTGCTGGGGGAAGATATCGTGCTTTCATTGCAGTTGGCGGAGCAGGATGTCACGATTCACGCCGATCCAGGACAGATCGAACAGATTATCGTGAACCTGGCGAGCAACGCGCGCGATGCCATGGATGAGGGCGGTTGTCTGACCATTGAAACGGACGTGGTTCGTCTCGATGACGCGTATCTGCGGGGGCACGTGGATGGTTCTGTGGGAGACTATGCGCTGCTGGCAGTGAGCGATACGGGCAGTGGCATGGACGAGGAAACGGTGGCCAGAATCTTCGATCCGTTCTTTACGACCAAGGCTCAGAGCAAGGGAACCGGATTGGGGCTGTCCACGGTTCATGGGATCGTCAAGCAGCACAACGGTTTCGTCTGGGTCTACTCGGAACCAGGCAAAGGGACCACCTTCAAAGTGTATCTTCCGCTCTGCAAGTCGGGTGAGGTCGAAGATACGATGCGACCGAGCGCTGCCACTGGGCCCCGTGGGCACGAGACGCTGCTGGTCGTCGAAGACGACGATGGGGTGCGCAACGTGGTGGCCCGGGTGCTCGAACGTGCAGGCTATCATGTGCTCCAGGCGAACGGTCGCAAAGAGGCCGTGGAGCAACTCTCACGCGTGCCCTCCATCTCGTTGGTGCTCTCCGACGTGGTGATGCCCGGGGGGAGCGGTAAACACGTGGCCGAGGCGATCATGGAAAGGTGGCCTGATATCAGGGTGCTGTTCATGTCCGGATACACCGGCGAGGCGATGATCCATCACGGCATTGTGGATTCGGGCATCCCTGTTTTGCAGAAACCATTTTCCACGAACGACCTGTTGGTCAAGGTGCGGCAGGTGCTCGAAGAGTCTCTTCCCACTGGCCCTGTTGGGAAGGATTCCGACTGAGTTCTGTTTACGGTGTTTCGGGCTTTTTGTCTGATTCCATTCGACCCTGGGCCACGTATTTTCTTGATGCCGGATCGAGGGGGAGATATCCGTACGGAAGTGGGCGTGGCACGGTTGGGAGCGAAGAGGTTGGGAGCGAAGAGAATGGAGTTTGCCAAGATGTCGCTGAAGCAGTACCTGGTTGGCAGCAAGGCTTTGGGTCGTGGAACCATGGGCGCCGGGCAGGAAAAGTCTCCGGTTCGTCTCACGACCTTGAGCCATGGATCCGGCTGCGGATGTAAGTTGTCTCCCACTGAGCTCGAATCCGTTCTGGCCGAGGCGTTTCCAAAGGACGCCAAAGCAGGATCGTTTGCCGGACTCGTGATCGGGAACGACACCAAGGACGACGCTGCCGTATACGACATCGGTTGCGACGATCTGTTGGTGGCGACCACGGACTTCTTCACTCCGGTGCTCGACGATGCCTATCAGTACGGTCGGGTCGCCGCGGCCAATGCCCTGTCGGATATCTATGCCATGGGAGGCCGGCCTCTGTTGGCGCTCGCCGTGCTCGGCTGGCCGGTGGAGCAGCTCGACCCAGCCATGGCGCGGCCCATCCTGGCCGGTGGCAAGGCAGTCTGCGACGAGGTAGGGATTCCCCTGGCAGGGGGGCACAGCATCGACAGCATCGAGCCGTTCTTCGGGCTGGCGGTCAACGGCCTCGTGCATCGTGATCGTCTGCGGACGAATGCCGGCGCTCAGGACGGCGATTGGGTGTTTTTGACCAAGCCGATCGGAACCGGGCTCCTTTCCACCGCGGAAAAGTACGGCATCCTGCGGCCGGGCGATGCGGGGATTGCCGCTCGTATCATGGGGCAGCTCAACAGCATCGGCTACGACCTGGCCGCGATCGACGCGGTCCACGCCATGACGGACGTGACCGGCTTCGGTTTACTCGGTCACCTCATCGAGTTGTGCGAGGCATCTGGCCTGGCGGCGGAGTTGGACTACGGCGCCGTGCGTCTTCCCACGGACCTGACCCATTACGTGGCATCGGGCGCACTCGCCAAGGGCCTGAAGAACAACTGGAGGAGCTACTCGGGTAAGGTGACTCCTCTCGTCGAGCCGGTCCGTTCGATTCTCTGCGATCCTCAGACCGGAGGCGGCCTGCTCGTGGCGGTCTCGGACGAGGGCAGGGACCAGGTTGCGTCGCTTCTTCGTGACCGTGGGTTGGATGAGCACACCGAGCCCATTGCACGCCTGGAGGTCGGGACCGAGGGGCGACTGGTCATTCGGGTCCACGGCCACGAGGACGTGCCGGAATCGAGGAGCCTGTTCGGGCTCGACGCGGCGGCACACAACGAACGGAATCGGATCGCCGCAGAGGGCGGCGGCAGGGGCTCGGCCGGGACAAACACAAGGAGAGACGGCGAGGCGGATTCGGACACCGGAGACGCAACGGAGTCAGTCGCGGACCATGAGATCGGTGGCGTGAGCCGACGGGGCGATGACAGCGGATTCGTCGAGGCGTCGGGCCGAATTCAGACGACTGGTTGGAGTCAGGCCCCGGGTCGGATTCAGACCACTGGCCACGTGCATGTCCCAACCTTCAACGCCGAATGTGCCCCTCCGAGGCCATCGGTGGCGAATCCTCGCGAAACCTGGAAGATGATGAAGGCCTTTGGCACGGATCTGGTGCGGTACCGACGTGAGATCCGCAAGCATGCCGAGTGGATCCATCGCTTTGCGGACCGAAACGGCTACCGGGTCAACCCTCATTGGATGATGAACACGAATCTTCGGTTGTGGCTCGTGGAGTCCGAGGAGACCTTTGGCAAGCGTTACTGTCCCTGCTTCGAGCCGTCCGACGACGACGAACTGAATCGAACGCTCGTCTGTCCGTGCCGCTATATGGACAAGGATATCGCCTCGAAGGGAACCTGCCATTGCGTTCTGTTCGGCCGCGGTGACCTGACCGACGAAGGATTCACAGAAGCCGAGGCCCGACTCAGCCGCGAGTATCGAGTCGAGCTTCGTTTCCGAGGCGACATGCTCGACACCACGGGCATTCCCACCGACCCGTTCCGTGGGCTCAAGATTCCTGATGCCTATCATCTGACCAAGCGTGGCGTCATGCTTCGAGGCCTGCCGTTGCACGTGTACGTGGAGCGAGATTTCGAGGCACGCAACATCGAGTTGTGGGCCCGGCGCAAAGGAATCTCCACGAGCGTCCGACCCGAAGGCGAAGGCCTGCGCGTCAGCCTCGGTCAGTCAGGTGACCTCGGTCAGTCCGACAGCCTCGGCCAGTCCGGTGACCACGACGCTGATTGAGAGCCTGCGAGGGAAACGCCTTGTCCAGGCTCGACTGGATCGGGCGATATGGATTATCCCGTATGTTTTTTCGCAATCTTATTTTTTTTGATGTATTCGATAAAGTCGCGATCCACGGTGGGGGTGAGGAACAGGTTCAACATGGAACTGCTCGTGTACTCATTGCGGTCCTTGCTTTTCAGATTCGTGTCCCGAACATCCATTCATTCTCGTATCACGGATAGATGATGCATAGCATGGTCCATTGTCGTTTCTGCATCAAATGTCGGTACGTCCGTGCGGAAAGGACGGGTGAGGCGCTGTCGGGGTGGCGCCTTCGTCATGTGGATGTCCGTTTTCCGTCCATCCCGATGTCTGGCAGGGGCAGGATCTGCGCGATCGTCTGGGCGTGCCGGGCGCATTCCTGCCAGGATTCGTCGGTGTCTTGCGCGGTTTGCCAGGGGGTCAGGCGCGGCCCAAGGGCCGCGGCGACCGGCAGGTGGGATCTGGCCGCAGCGTCTCGTCCGAGGCCGTAGTCGGCCATGCGGATCGTTTCGGGCAACATCCACCCCTCGCCGTGGTTTGCAGATAGGAACGCCCAGAGCCCCATCTGGTTCAGGTCGCACAAGGCGACGAGCGACAGAATCGTATGGCGGAGGTGAGGCGGCCGAGTCTTGTCCAGGCGCCAGAAGCCTTTGGGCGCGAGTGTCCGCGTCATCGTGTGGTCCATGCTCGTAGCCATGGGCAGGTCGCAGTCGCGCAGGATCCAGGCCAAGTCTTCGAAATCCAGACCATAGAGGTGGGCGACGAGGGCGTCCAGCATGGCGCGGATTCGGATCCGTTCGTGGTTCGTGATGGCCCACAGGGAACGCCAGGGCTGGCCGCGGCGGCCCGGCAGCGCGAGCCAGGCCGGTGCAAAGGATGGGGAGGGCCAGGACAGACGCGCCGCCAATGCAGCAATGGTCGGGATGACCTCCCGGACCGTCGCTGACAGGGCGGACAGGATGGGCGTCTCTTCGATGATGTGGTAGTTGAGGTTCGTGCCGCCCAGTCGAGATCGCAACGTGAAATCATAGGCAAAGCTGTTCAAGATGGCCGTGAGTGCGAGGCTGTCGGCAACTTCCCCTGTTGTCTGAATGACTGGGACCGAATTTCCGTGGGGCGCATCATAGGTCGTCGCCGCGATCATGCTCCGCTGGTTCGTCGCCGACCCAACAGCGAGAAAACCAACTTTCAGGCCGCGCGCAGCTCCGCCGTTACGATGGGCCTCATAGGTCGATCGGGCCATGAGATATTGGGGATCCAGGGATCGGTCCTCGAACGGTTTGTCTGTCCAGACGGCGCGCCTGCCCTTGCCCCTCATCCATGCCTTGGCGCTCGAATCGAACTGGCCGAGCATCCTGCCTTCATAGAGGGGTAGGGCCAGGTCTTCGATGTCTTCTGCCAGAAGGCCCATGGATCCGTCGCGACTCAGGACCAGGCCGTCCGGCCGATTCTGGATGGTCCAATGGCCAAGTTGTCCGTGAGCATTCCGTCCATCGACACCGTTGGAACTGATCAGAAAATCTTTGGCACCAAGCACGAAACCCGATTCATGGATCGGACGCCAGGGCCCCTTGAGCCAATGGCCGTACTCGTCCGGGAGGAAGCCGCGTTGCTCCCAGGCCGGCCTCGGGGGAAAGAGCCTGGAGTCGCTCGTCATGTTGAAGTCGCCCTGTCGGTACGTGAGCCCCCACCCATTCGAAGAAGCGTCTCCCAGCAGGACGCCACCCCGGTAGATCCTGTCGAGGACTTCGAGGTCGCGTGGGTCGCTAACCTCCACGATGGACTTCGTGCGCGGGCTGAATTGCTCGATGCGTTGGGTCGGGTAGGGCACGGCAAGCGTTTCGGCATTGCGCCAGTCGTCCGGGTCTCGACGCATGAAGGTCGCCTGGATGGCAGCCGTGTGGTCGCCCTTCTCCACGACGATTGGGCAGAATTTGAAGGAACGATGGATGTCGAAGATCCTGCTGCGGTTTTCGAAGCCGAAGAGCCATTCCCAACGACAGGTTTCGAGGAACAGACGACGCAGCGGCGCACTGCCCCGGTCCGTGTAGAGACCCGAGGGCACGATCACCCCGATGCGTCCTGTGTTTCGGACGATTGCGTGCGCCTGTTCCAGGAACATCTTGTACGTGTACGGCTTGCCCGATCCCTGATGGCAGAATGGATGATTTTCATTCGATGGGACTCGTGGTGCTAAATGTCGTCGAGCGCGAGTCTGTGATGCTCCTGATCGTTTGGCCCACCGCGCCATCGCCTCGATATCTGCGCTGTGACGCATCCAGGCCTGCTGCACGCTCGGATCCTCGGCAAAGAGTTCGATTTGGCGTTGCAGCGCTCGCTGTTTTCCGTAGGTGCGATAGAGTGGATCGATTTTCGAAAAGAACTCTTTGGAATCTGGCTGGACGGTTTCCCATGGCGGATTGCCCAGCACGGCATCGAATCCAGGATTGTCTCGTGCGAACACATCAGGGAATTCGAGTTCCCAGTGGAAGAAGCGATGCCTGTCCGCGAGATGTTGGGCCGTGGTCCCTGTCTCGTCCGACGACAGGTCGAAAATTGCATGGGTCCGAGCATGGCGGCCCTTCTTCTGTGGCTGAAACCAGACTGCGCAGTCCGCGTCGAGCGTCTTCTTGAGATGGTCACGTTCGTCGGGTTCGAGCGTTGCAATGCTCGCTCGTTCGACCCCGTACAGGTCCAGCCAGCTTCCCACGAGGCTGTTGCCGATCTTCAGGTTATGGGCCAGTTCATCGTGGGCAAGATCCGGGTCGCCCAGTTCCAGCCACAGGACGGCACTGCCGAGGGCAACGGCCATGGGGTCGAGGTCCACGCCGAACAGGCAGGTTTCGATCACACGACGGCCAAGACGTCGTCGGAGTGTGCGTTGGAACTGCGGATGGTCCTTGGCCATGTCGCAGACCTCTTGTCCCCATGGGCCCGCTGCGTCCGGTAGCCTCAAGGTGCAGATGGTCCCTTGGGGCGTTTCTTTGAATCGGTCGTACGTTTCGAGGCTTTCGGCCAACGCGTCCACGAGGAATCGAAGGGCGGACACGAGGAAGCTGCCGGCCCCCATGGCAGGGTCGCAGATCCGAAGGGCCAGGATGTCCTCGGGTATTTTGGGCCGCCAGGCCGTCACCCTGGTCCGCCCGGTTCGTTCGTTGGTGACCTCGTCGACCGGGGCGTAGGCCAGCGGCCTCAGGGTTCGTGCAACGGTGGGCCCAGCGAGTCCCGGATGGGTATAGAAAGCGCCGCCGCCTTTCCTGGTGCCAGACCATCTGGCCAGAAAGAACGCGCTTGGCCGTTGTTGGTCGGGCCCATGAGCATCGGGAGATATGCGGCGGAGTTGGACGTCGAGAAGCGTCTCGTAGAGGCCGCCGATGATTTCCGGGGTCGTCGGGGAACGGTTCCTGCTCAGTTGGTCGCCCTGGGCTGCGTCGCTGGTGGCGGTGGTCCTGTTCGGCCGGCCCTGGTTGCCTGCGGCCATCTCGGCCAGGAGCTTGAGCAGGCCGAGTACCTGGGCGTCGTTCGGTCCGTTTCGCTGGCGTTCCAGGGCGGCAAGAGCACGCAGTTTCGGTTCTTGCGACCGTTCGTCGCCTGGTTGGAACAGGACCTGCTCTCGTGCCCTTACCGAAGCGTTCGCGACCGTTCGATTGGAACGGTCCGTCTTGAAGATCGCCATCCAGATCCTCCAGGCCTCGCGTCCAGCCTGGAGTTCGTGGATGCCCGCCTCGGATCGGGCCTTCGCATCGAGGTGTTCGAGGAGATCATGGAGTGGCCTGCGTTGTTTGTTGCGACCATCGTGGGCTGGAGTCATCCCTCGTGCTTCGGCGACGAGCCTGGTCATGGAGCGCAAGACGATCCGCAGGATCGCTGCATACGCATCGTCGAGGGTCATGTCGCGGTGGGCTTCGAAGAGAGCCTTCAGGGCGTCGCTCGACCCTTCGACGAGAGCCTCGACCGCGGCGTGGATTCCATCCTGTTCAACCGAGCGACTCATGAGGACAAAAAGCCATCCACAGGCAGAATCATCATATTTCCTCCCGTGCGCCCATTTATGATTTCTGTGGCCTATATATCAAGGATTTCGTTGGGTCCACGATATTTACTCTTCTTCGTGTCTGCGGCACACTGGGAGTATGAATGACCGATATCGAGTCATCAGGAAGCTCGGCCAGGGAGGCATGGGGAGCGTGTTCCTGGCAGAAGACCGGGTGCGTGGTGAGACCGTGGCGCTCAAGCGGATCAACGAGTCCACTGCTGCGGCCATGCTGCGGTTCAAGCGAGAATTTCGGTCCGTCGAGTCCTTGCGCCATCCGAATCTCGTGCGCCTCATCGAACTGGGCCAGGACGACGAGGGACTGTTCTTCACCATGGAGGCGGTCGATGGGGAGCCCCTCGATGTCTTCGTCGTTGCCGGGCTGTCGCCGCCGGAATCAGACAGTGAGACGAGGGCGGTGGACCGATCGAAGTTGTGGACTGCTTCGCGCCGTGACGCGGGACGCGTCGAACGAGCGCAACGCGACGATGGCAGGGGTGCGAGCTGGACAGGCCCGGAGCCGGGAGCTTTGCTGGTGGCGCCCAATGGGGCAGCCGACCAGGATCCGGATGACGGGACACCAGGGTCATCCGATGATGAGGGGCCGTCGGCCACGATGTTGTCGGCCACGAGGTCGTCGGTCACGAAGCTGGGTGGTCCCTGGTCCCCAGCCTCGGGTGGGCTCGAGGATGGGACGGCTCCCCAGCAGAGCGATGGAGGGGACGGCCTGCCTGCAACGGATGTCGGACAGCCCCTGACGCCGGTCGAGGCGGATCGGAGATTTCAGGTTCTGGAGCGAATTTCCGTTGTTCTGCCACAGATGCTCGATGCGTTGGCGTTCCTGCACGATCATGGCATCGTGCATCGTGATCTGAAGCCAGCCAACATCATGGTGAGTCGGGCAGGGCGGGTCAAGGTGTTGGATTTTGGTTTACTCGCTTCTCTGGATTGGCAGGCAAGGCGTTGGTCAGATAATGTGTCCCTCGGGACGGTGGGATACATGTCGCCCGAGCAGCTTCGCGGCGATTCGCCGCATCCGACCATGGATCTCTATGCGTTGGGCGCCATCCTGTTCGAGATGGTGGCCGGCCGGCCCGTGTTCGAAGGGTCGAACGTGGCCATGATGATGGCCCATTTTCAAGATCCTGCTCCCAGATTGGCCTCGCTGGCTCCCTGGGCGCCACCCGATCTTTGCCAGGCGGTCAACCAGCTTTTGTCCAAGGATCCGGAGTCGAGACCAGCCCTTTCCGACCTGGGCGCTCTGCTTACCAGGCCTGAGTCGAAACGTGCATCTAGGCCTGGAAGGCGGGCTGCGTCCTCGTTGATCGGCGTGTCCGACCTGAAAAAGACCCTGTGTTCTTTGCTTGGGAAGAAGTGGGACCAACGGTTTTCCTTCGTGGTTCTGGAAGGACCGGCAGGCGCCGGGAAATCCGCCCTGGCGAAATGGTTGGCGTCTCGCGTCGACCGGCTTGGCCGCCTGGTGCTCCGGGGACGCGGGCGGGGCAACGAACGGGTGGCCTACAATGCACTCGACGGAGTCGTCGATGACCTGGCGGTTAGTCTGGGGCAGCTCGAGCAGCGCCGAGGCGTCACGGATTTGGATGCGATCATGAGGCGCGCTGGCGCAGCCTTTCCCGTGCTGGTCCCTGGCGGTCGGGTCCAGAAAGCAACGCGCCTCCTGCAGTCTGCAGACGATTCCTTAAATGGCCGTATGGTTGCGTCCTTGGATGGTGTCCTCGTCACGCCTGACGATGTGGGTGCGACAATGCCGATTCCCGACGGGGACCGAGTGACGAGACAGGCGGCCTTTGCGGCCCTCAACGAACTGCTGCAGATCGTGGCTCGACGCTTTGATGGGGTCCTTCTTTTCGTCGATGACCTCCATTGGGCGGACCAGGATTCCGTGGCGTTGCTCGACCACTTGGTTGCGGCAGGTAGCAATCGGGTGGCCGTATTGGCCACGCTGCGCAACGATGTCGAGGAGACCGTCTCGGTCCGGTGGGTGCGGTCCGTGGATCGTGCTCGATTCATCGAAGTTGGCCGCCTGGATCCCCATGCCATACGAGCCATCGTGGAGCGAGCCGCGGCTCAGCAGGGTAGGAACCTGACCGAGGCACGACTCGATCGCATCGAAGCGTTGTGCCAGGGGCGTCCCATGCTCGCGGAAGTGGCTGGTCGCAATCTTGCGTTGGATGCCTTGGACGACCTCACGGATTTTTCACTCTCCAGGGTGGTCGAGGCGCTCGTGTCGCGGGAGGGAGACCGGACGAAGCGATTGTTGGCCGCTTTGATCGCCTCAGACGAATGGACGGTGGTTGGGGACCTGGTGGCCCTGATGGGCGAGTCATACCCGGACGTGGACGAGGCGCTGCATGTGGCCCGGGCGGATGCGTTGGTGCGAACCAAAGGCGGTTTGGGCCCCAACGCCCGGGTGGACATCTATCATGATTCGCTGCGATCGGAGCTGGAGCGGATTCTGCCGAACTCCATGATCGTCGAGGCGCACAGTCGTATGGCGGACCTGCTTCTGCGTCGATCTCGTCCTCGGCCCGAGCGGGTGGTTCGCCATCTCTTGGCTGCCGGGAGACTCGGTGAGGTTGCGGACTGGGCCGAGAAGGCGGCGCGACAGGCAGAGGAGATGCGAGCCTACGGTTTGGCCGCAGATATGTATGCAAAGGCCATCTCCGCTGCGAAGGACACTCCGAGTGACGTGTCGTTGCAGCGGTCCATGGCCTCCTGTCTGCAACGGTCGGGTCGTTACGTGGAGGCGGCGCAGACATGGGCGGCAGTGGCGTCGTTCGAGCAGGCGCACGACGGTCGTAAGGATGCTGTCTTGGATGCACGTTTGGGCGAGGTACAGGCCCTGCTGTCGGCCAACGACCTCATCGAAGGGAGAAGAAAGCTCGACGAGGTTTTGGCTCTTACCGGCCAGCCGCTCAAATCGAGTTGGATGGACCGGCTGTCCACGTTTGCCGGTTTCTTGCTCGGGCCGCAGATGGCGAGGCGCAGGCAGGAGGTTCGCGGGCGTTCCGTTTCGACCGTCGGGGCGGGCGCCGTGACGGATGCGGCGAAAGCCGAGCGATCCGTGCGCATGGCGACGGTGGTCCTCCACTTCGACCCAGTCAGTGGCTTGCGGCTCATGCAGCGAGCCCAGAAGAAGATGCTCCAGGATGGACTCTTCGAGCATGCAGCCGCTTGCGACTACGTGTTTGCATTCTACGCCATGTTTGCACAGCGACGTGCAGGACGGAACAGCTTGGCTCATCGATACATGGATGCAGCGCGTCGAACCCTCGGTGACATGGTTCCAGCCGATCCGGTGGCCGCCGTGATGCCTGATTTTCTGGCAGGCGTCCTGGCGCAGCACCGAGGTGACTGGGACGAGGCGATCGCCAAGTTCGAAAAGGTTCACGAGGACTACAGTGGCCGAGGGTTGGTGGGGACGTATGAGCATGCCCGCATCCTGTACCATCGTACCCTCATGGCCATTACCAAACAGAACGTGGCTGACATCGAGAAGTGGCTCAATCGATGGGCGGCCGTGTCCGGTGATTCGCGCACGATGGCGACGCACGGGAATTTTTCGACCATCAAGATGTACCTGTTGATCTTTCAGGGACGGCTGGAGGAAGCCAAGCAACTCATGGTGGATGCCGTTCGTGCCTATCCCAAGGACCTGGACAACCTCCAGGTCAGGTCGCTTCGGTTTACCAGTGTGACCCCGGATATCTCCATGAACGACTGTCACGAGGCGCGTGACTTTTTTGCAACGCATCCAAGGATGCTCAGCAAGATGGGACCCATGTATACGGAAATCAACACGGGTGTCGCGGCCATGGTGGAAGCGAATGCTCTGCGGACAGGGCATCCGGGCGCCCGGTTTTTCAGGGTGCGTTCCCTGGTGCGATCCGTGGTGGATGCTCCTCCCCTCAGACCGGCATTCAACCTGCGCGCCATGGCCTATGCCCTGGACGCCGTGGGACGGCACAGTGAGGCTGTGGACTGGCTGCGTCGTGCCCGGAAGGTGTCCCATGATCGCGATCAACCCATCGATCTGGCCATCTGTGAGCACCAACTCGGTTTGCGGTTGGGAGGTGCCGAGGGTGACGAGTTGTTGGCCAAGGCGGTGCAGCACATCGAAGCGGCCGGCTCACACCGCCGTCTGCTCGAAGAGGATGCAGGATTGAGATAGAACGATAGAGTTACAAGGCGATTCGGTCGATGCCGATGGAGTGGTTGTCGCCGCTTTGCACCGGGTCGATGCGGATGCGTGTGATCTCGCCTCGCCATTCTGGATTGGCGCTCAGATCGATGTCGAGGGTCTGCCAGTTGCCGCCGTTGCTGATGGGAGTCGAAACGCTCCAGGCTTCTCGAAAGCCAGGTTCGCCGAATCGTTCCCAGTAGACCTGGAAGACAGAAGATGCGCTTGGGTTGTGGTCGTTGGCCACGATGACGTGCAGGGTGGGATGGGTGGCTGCTTGGAGGTTGAGCGTGGGACTGATCAGGTGTGGATCCGTCCCTGGAACGAGCAGGATCCATCGTCCGTTGGTTGGCCCCGAATTGCTGTCGGTCATGTTGACGGCGGTCCAGCCCTCACGGTCGCCGTCATGGTTGAATTCGAACGCAACTGGGGTCACGGGCCGACGCTCGTATCTGAGCGACAGGTCGCGCACGCGCATTTCCACGTCGTTGAGCCCGGGCACCTCCCAGCCGATGTTCATGCCGCCGATGCGGTAGTCGGATAGGACCTTGGAGTCCGGCAGGTATCCGCGGCTCCAGGCTTCGAGGAGGGCCTGGCGGATGTCGGGCAAGATGTCCTTGGCGAACAACTGTTCCGGTCCTTGCGGAGTCAGGCCAACGGTGATAAATGGCTCGCCGCCAAGGTTATAGATGAGCTTCCCCGTGCCCATGGCTCCGCTCAGATCGCCCTGGATGTACGGCGGGACGATGTCGTAGCGGTCGTCGTAGGGCGTGATTCCGAACCAGAGGTAGTCCGGGAACCCGTTGCTGTTGGGGTTGAGGTTCTGGACCGTGAAGTACAAAAGAAACTGGGCCGCATGTTTGTTTGGGTCATAGCCGGATTGGTGATGCGGTTCGTCCTTGAGCAACTGCGCGTACATGGAAAAGTGAAGGGATGCCAGGGCGGACAGGGGTGGGCATCCTTGGCGCTGGACTCCAGGTGGGCTGATGCGTTGTTCTGCCAATAGATGGACCCAGACCCGGTCCGGGGTCGGGGTGTGGTACTGGCCGCCATATTCCTGGTAGGCCCAGACCGCGAAGCTTATGTCCGTTTCGTCGAGATTGTCCAGGAGCCCGACGGTCACGCTTCCGTACTGGTTGCTCCAGCGCACCGATCCCGAGGGGAGGGTCTCGCGCGTGGATTGGCTCAGGTCGCCCAGGCTGTCCCATTGGGCGATGTCCCAGATGGGAGATTCCTGGCAGAAACCGGTGGGCATGACGCCTGACGGGGCATGCGTGTCCTGGTCGAGGGGAATGAAGCCCCGTCGAAAACGACGGTCGGCAATGAGTTCGTTCGGGTCGTCGAGTTCGTCGCAGAAGGTCTGGCCGTCTGCGGTCGATCCCCCGTCCTGGATTGTGTTGCCGTCCCGAGCAGCGGCACCATCTGAAATCAGGCCACCATCTTCAATCGAACGACTATCGACCGATGCGTCTGCGTCAGGAAGGGCGCCCGAGTCGCGTTCAGTCGAAGCGTCATGGCTTCCGGACGGCGAAGGACCGCAGGCGACTCCGATGGACATCCAGAAGGCTACTGAGCCGATGAGGGCTGTCAACCGAAGGGAACGTCCCGTGGCGTGCAGTGGGGAGAAGTGATGGAGGGACGAAAAGGGCATGGAGGGCTCCTCGTTGTTCTGACGGTTCGTGTTACGGCCTTCATTTAGAATACACATCGGCCGGGGCATGGGTCAAGCGATGATGCGAGAGGGAAGGCTCGTGGGGTTGTACCTGGATGCAAGCGGGAAAAAGACGGTCGATGAGAGACAGTTGCCATCCGCTGGGAGACACAGATTCACGACGGTGCCGTCGATGGGCACACAGCATCCACTCCTGCAGTCACTGCCGTTGGACACCGCATAGCAGCAACTGGTCGTACACGCACTGCTGGCATTGCAGCGTTTGGTGCATGTCCGTTTCGTCGGGTTTTTGTTCGCCGAGACCCAGTACAGCGCTCCTGGGCCGGTCTCCAGGTGATCTGGTCGGCCAGGACGGCGCATTGGCCATGACCGGAGCAATCCAGTTCGTCGCACTGGTCCTGTTTGCTCAACATGTCCGCATCGTTACTGCATCCGAAGTATGCGAAGACGCAAGCGGCCGCCATCATCGCCTCGACGAGGATGCGTTTCGAAATGAACATTCGGTTCCTGCTGCGGCACCTGCCCGTTCCTGTTGGATGGTTCATGACACGGCTCCTTTCTGCGACTGTTCATCATTCATTTCGTTTTTTTGTCATTGTCGTCTGATTTTGCGCTCTGATGGTGCAGTCTGTGCTTGCGTCTCGGTCGTGCTTTGGTAGTCTCCGGTCGAGTCTGAAGATGCCTGGCGGCATCGAGGACAGAGGGCCCTTTGGGCGTGTCAGCGACGGCCCTCGTATGAGGTGTTGGACCGTCTGTTTGGGGAGAGGATGGATGTGATGGCCGGTTCTTTGATTATTATTCCAACGTACGACGAACGTGAAAACCTCAGGGCGATTGCCTCGCGGATTCATGAAGTTGTGCCCGAGGTGCACCTGCTGGTGGTGGATGACAATTCCCCCGACGGCACGGGTGAGGTCGCCGACGACCTGGCTGCCAAGGACGAACGGATCCATGTGCTGCATCGTCCGGGTAAGATGGGCCTGGGAACGGCCTACGTCGAGGGGTTTCGCAAGGGACTGGCAGAGGGCTACGACCTTTTGTGGGAGATGGATGCGGATTTCAGCCACGACCCCAGGTATTTGCCCGATATGCTGGCCGCCATGGACAATGGGGCGGACCTGGCCATTGGGTCTCGGTACGTGCCAGGAGGCGGCACCGAGAATTGGGGCCTGCGTCGCAAGGTGCTCAGCAAGGGTGGGGGTGTCTATGCCCGGATGGTCCTGGGGGTCCCCATCAAGGACCTGACGTCTGGATTCCGGTGTTACCGAAGAGAAGTGCTGGAACGGATTTCCCTGTCGGAGGTTCGCGCCGAAGGATACGCCTTCCAGATTGAGATGGCGTACAAGACGTTCAAGGCCGGCTTTCGGGTCGAAGAGGTTCCCATTTTGTTTGTGGATCGTCGGGTCGGCAAGTCCAAGATGTCGGGAGGCATCGTCTGGGAGGCCGTTTTGGGGGTATGGCGTTTGAAGTTGGGCCTGTAGGTCGTCTGCACGCGCCTGGTTTGGACAGGCTGGCTGTCGAGACCATTGGTGCGATGCAACGCGGCAGACCCAGAGGAGTTGGTTGTGACCGATGTGACGACGAAAGGGATGGAGGGGGCGGTTGGCAGGGCCAAGGCCATGCAGGAGGCCGTGTCCAAGGCGAAGTCTACGACACAGAAGATGTTCGTCCATGCGTACGCCGATTGGTACTTTTTGGTTTTGATTCCACGCAAGAAGGACGATGACGAGTGGAGCTTCGCCACGAAGGTTAGCGACTCGGGCCGGCTCGATTCCTTGTTGCACGGGGCTGCCGAAGATGAACTCCTTCCGGGGCAGGTGCTCGTCGAGGTGGCCAAGAAACCGAATAATCCGTTTTCGGGTTGGATCAGCGTGGGCAGGGCGGGCAATAACGACGTGGTGCTCAAACATGCGTCGGTGTCCAAGATCCACGCACGGATCTATCAGGAAGACGGACCGAAATTTTTCGTCCAGGACGCGGGGTCGGCAAATGGAACGATGGTTCGGGGGATCCGTGTGACCGGGGATCGACACATGGCCATCCGGGTCGGGGACACGGTGCGTTTTGGTGAGCTTTCCTGTGAATTTTTCGATGGGGCCGGGCTCTACGATCGCCTCAGAAGGATTCCGTAGCGTCTTTGGACGCACAGATGTTTGCTATTTCTCGTTTTTCGTTTCTCGTGTTCCCCTCTCCCGCATGGTATCGCGATCCCTCAGGCTCGGTGGCTCTGCTGCAGGGCATCACCCAATAGATTGAATCCGAGGACCACCACGGCGATGGCGCTGCCGGCCACGATGGCGAGGCGTTGCGTCAGCCACAGGTACGAAGTGCCCTGACCCAGGAGCGCACCCCATGAATAATGATGCGGCGGCCCCAGACCGAGAAAGCTCAGGCTTGCCTCGGTGAGCACCACGCCGGCAAAGGCAAAGGAGGCCTGGACGACCATGGGGGGAAGGATTTGGGGCACGATGTGGTGGGCCAGGATCCTGGTGGGGCGCGCCCCGGCGGCTCGGGCCGCCAGAACGAACTCCGCCGACTTGACGGCAAGGACCTGTCCTCGTGCCATCCGGGCGAAACCAACCCATCCGTTCAGACAGAGGGCGAAGATGAGGTATCCGGTCGTGGGACGGGGCACGAGGGCCACCACCGCCAGGTTCAACAAGATGCCGGGAAACGCGAGCAGCAGGTCCACGATCCGCATGATGATTTCATCCACCCAGCCACCGGCATAGCCGGCCACGGCGCCCAGGCCGAGGCCGATGATGAGGCTGATACTCACCACGGTGCCGGCGATGAACAGGGCGAGTCTGGCACCGTGGAGGAGTTCGGATAGAACGTCGCAGCCATTTTCGTCCGTCCCCAGGACGTGCGCTGCCGTAGGCGCCTGGAGTGCGTGGCTCAGGTCCTGCTTGTCTGGATTCTGGGGGGCCAGGATCGGCCCGGCAATGGCCATGATCAGGAAGATGGCGACGAGGACGGCTCCTGTCAGTCCAGCCGGACTGCGTAGGGGCTCTGCAAGTTCCTTCCACCGGGCGTAACGGGGTGCAGCGTCGGTCATCACGCACGCCCCCGTTCCTTGATGCGCGGGTCGGCCAGGCCGTAGGCGATGTCGGTCAGCGCATTGACCAGGACGTACGACATGGAGATCACGAGCACGCAGCCCTGGATCACGGGAAAGTCCCGAGTGGAGATTCCTTCGAGCAGGAGGGTGCCGATGCCGGGCCTGGCAAAGACCTTTTCAGTGATGATGGCCCCGCTCAGCAGGGCGCCGAACTGGAGGCCGGCCACGGTGATGACGGGGATCAGGGCGTTCGGCAGTCCGTGGCGCACCACCACGGACCAAGAGCCGAGTCCTTTGGCCCGGGCGGTCCGGATGTAGTCCTGGGACAGGGCATCGAGCATGGACAGGCGCGTCATCCTGGTGAGCATGGCCATCATGGCGGTTCCCAGCGTGATGGCGGGCAGGATGACCGCCGCCAAACTCGATGGGTCGGCCGGGGCGGGACCGGGTAGCCACCCCAAGTTCAGGTAAAAGATCATGAGCAGAATGGGCCCCAGGTACATGTTCGGGATGGAGATGCCCAGCAGGGACACGCCGGTTGCTGCGAAGTCGATGGGGCCATGCGGCCAATAGGCCGCTGCCATACCCAGGGGAAGGGCAAGGAGGATCGCCACCAACATGGATGCAAGCGCCAGTTCGATGGTCAGGGGAAAGACCTCGCCGATCAGGGACGACACGGTTCTGTTTGGCTGACGGAAGGAGTGGCCCAGGGTTCCGTCGGCGATCGAACGGGCGAAGCGACGGAATTGGGCGCCCAGGGATTCATCCAGGTGCAGGGCGTGGCGCATGCGCTCTCGTTCTACTGCAGGGGCGGTTTCGCCAAGGAGTGCATCCACCGGATCGCCTGGCACGAGGTGGATCATGGAAAATACGAGGAGCGCGACTCCCACCAGGACGAGAAGGCCGCTGGCGCTTCGATGGAGAGTGAATCGCATCCAGGACGGCATCACGCCTCGCTCCCAGCGGTACGATGATGAGTCAGGAGGTGGATGTGTGGGTGGTCGTCGAATTTTAGGTCGAGACCTGCATGCTTTGGGAACCGCCAAGATGAGCCGAGCCTTGTGCCATGCGCAAGTCGGATCGACTCGGCCCTGCAGTTCGTCTCAGTATTTCGGGGCACAGAAGCCCCGCTCGACGTGGGAATAGGGCTCATTTTCTTTGGGGACGCGTTCGGTGCCGCCCGTCCCGGTCCTGGCGCAGTAGTAGCTGGATCGACAGTCGTCGTCACTCGAACATTTGCGCATGCAGAACTTTCGTTCCGTGTCCACGCGGGCGCAGACTCCGCTGCCCAGACATCGTTCGTCGGGGAGACAGTCATCGGTTGCTGGCCCTGGATCGCAAAATGCATTGCAGCCTTCGTCCGTCGAAGGGTCGCAGGGCTGGCAGGCCGTGGTTCGATCGTTCGCGTCGCATTGCCCGTTGCAGTTCGCGTCCGACGTGGGGTCGCATGGACTACAGACGATGTCCTCCGTGTCTGGGTTGCAAGAGGCCGACAAGAACTCTTCTGGATAGAAGGCCACGCAGATTGCTTCTTTCGGGCATTTGCCTCCACTGCAGTCTGGAATGGTGCAGTAGCCGCCCGGGGAGGCGAGATCGCAGACACGGGTTCCGTCCGTGGCGCAGTCCACGTTGGCCGCACAGGAGTCGCCGATCTTGTTCTTGCAGCCCTGCACGAGCACGACGCAGGCTGAAAGCGTCGCCACGCAGAACGGCAATTTCTTTATGGTGGTCCAACTCATGGCAGGGAATACTAGACTGCCTCGCTTGAGAGGGCAAGGTCTGAAATGCACTTTTGCCACCAGGTTATGGGCATCGTTTTACAGGTCCGTTGAGCACGCACAGATGGTCACAGACGTCAGGCTGGGACGCAAAGCAAGTCGGCACAGGCCAACTCATTGACAAGATGCCAAGCCAGACCTAAGACAAAGTGAGCATTTCGCGATTCGTTTCGCAGTTGCGTGTGAAAGAGACGACAAGACGATCGAATCAGAAATGATAAGGCGTTCGTCTCACGCACTTGATGGGGGCTCCACTCGGAATTGGCCAGTCACTGGGTGCCAGGCCGTAACCATAGGTGCATCCACCGGCCGAACGACTCGGTGGAAAGGAGCAAAATACATGACGAGACACAGTCATCACAGGAATGTCAGAGGCCAGGTGTTCCTGACACTGACATTCCTGCTGGCCGCCACGTCCTGCGCGAGTTCGGGTAGCGACGCGACCTGGGACGGAGCGATACGGGACAGTGACGTCACCGCTGATGCGGACCAGTCACGCGACGGCGGGACCGATGTGGACGGGTCGCCTGCAGACGATGACCAGGACGACGACGGCATCGCAGACGAGCAGGACAACTGCCCCGAAGTCGCCAATGCCGACCAGACGGACACGGACAACGACGGCCGGGGCGATGCCTGTGACGACGATGACCACGACGGTGTCCTCGACATCGAAGACAACTGCCTGTCAGCCCCGAATCCGGACCAGCAAGACAGCGACACGGACGGCATCGGGGACGCATGTGACGGTCTTGCTCGAAACGATCGGGCCATCCAGCGCATCCTCAACACACCGATCCACTATCCCTATCGCGTGGTGTTCGTCGGAGACGTACGCACCCCTGGTGAGGCGATCTTTGCAGACCTGAGAAACCAGATGCTCCAACTGGATCCCAAGCCGGTCTTCGTGGTGGTCCTGGGTGATTTCGTACACAGGGGAGAACCGGCGCAATACGACGCCTACGAAGCTGCCATCGACGATTTCCCCATTCCCATGATCCATGTCGTGGGCAACCACGAATTTTACGACACCAACGGGGTATGGGAATACATCGATCGATTCGGCCCGCTCGACGACCACTTCGACTACGGGAAAGGTCGTTTCGTCTGGTGCAACGACGCCACCATCCTGAGAAACTCGGACGGCTCGGTACAGAACCATTACCTGCTCACCGACAGGCAGATGACCTGGATCGAACGGCTCCTGGCCACTGATTCGGTCACGGACCGCTTCGTGATGATGCACGTCCCACCCAAGTACGGACGCCCCGGCTCCTCGATCGGCTACGACGGACATTTCTTCGACGGCCGCGAAGGCTTCGGGCAGGGGCCCGAATTCATGCGCATGATCGAGCGCCACGACACCACCATGGGGCTTTTCGGCCACATCCACATCTACGGCAACTACGTGGCAGGCAGAACCCGCTACATCATCACCGGGGGCGGGGGAGCTGAAACCGGTAGTCCGGCCGAGCAGCCCTGGCACGACGGCATCTTCTATCATTTCGTGGTGGTCGACATCCTCAGTGATCAGGGGCATGACTACGAAGGATTCGTGGTGGCCCGTGGGGATGGGGCCGAGCACCTGGCAGGATTCGACTTCGATGCTGAAACCGGTGCCCGGCCGGTGGCATCACCCCTGCCGTTCCACGAAGACTTTTCCAGCCCGGACCTGGAAGCCTGGGAGACCAGGATTGCCTATGGCCCGGACTGCTACCAGGACGATGCCCCAGTGGACTGGGAGGTCCGCGATGGACGCCTGCACCAGGACGGAAACTTTTGGTGCAGCGGCTCACCCGCCCTGGAGGGTACCTACCTGGCCACCTGGGAACGCTCCTGGACCGACGTGCATTTCACCGTGACCATGGGGAACGACGACAACGACGACATCGGAATTTTGTTCCGCTACCAGGACGACGACAACTACTATCGCTTCTCCATGGCCAGCCAATTCACGTATCGCCGTCTCGTCGTGAAAAAAGACGGGGTGTTTACCGTGCTCCAAGAAGACAGCGAGGCCTACGAGGTGGGACACCCTTATAATATGGACGTGGTTGCCGAGGGCTCGTCCATCACCATCACCATCGACGGCCAGGTCTGGGCCGACATCACAGACGACAGCCTCGATCGGGGCGGTGTCGGTCTCTATGCCAGGGCCAGCGACGGCGCCTGGTTCGACGACGTGTCCGTTGAAGCAGCAGACTAGTCACACTCCGGCCGCAAAGACGGGGAGACACAGGCGGGCGTTCGCCGCGGCGTGGCCACGGTGGACGGCAAGAATCTCGTCACGTTGAAGCACGACGCCGCAGGGAAGGCATAGCCCCGGTCGTACGCAAATGAAAAGTGGCCGCCAAAGGACGCCGCCTCTTGGCCGTCCAACTCCCGTGCCCCCATACGATTCATCGATCAGGCCGTCACAGACGTCCTCACTCTTGCAGCGAGCCCCGGTTCCATGTAGGCTCGAAGTCGGTGGTGCGGACATCGGCGGTCCGCAACGGCCTGGATGGCACGCATTCGGGAGAAGGGTTCCCAAACGCTTTTCTGGGAACGATGATCCAGAGAGATGGTTTCATGACGTATCTGAACGACGCGACGAGCAAAACTTCATCATGACCGATCCCGAACCCACGATGGATGTCGAATCGTCGGGCGCATGGTACTCCAGTCCGATGCCTCCGATGTTGCTCTTGTTGGTGGGGCTCGTGCTCCTGTTCCAGGATGGCTTGACGCCGTACGAGATTCTGTGGAAGCGGACCAACTGGAAGAAGGTGACGGCGAGTAGAGCGAAGATCACGGTCACGACCAGGAGGGTGCAGTTGCGACCAGGGGTCGTTGCCCAGGATCCGGATCTGGTGCAGGGGCACAAGTCGGGCCTTGCCATCGAAGCGCAGGCGGACAGTTCGGACCGGCGATTCAAGGAGTCTCAGGCGGTTGGCGATCGGACCGATGTGCGAACGACCGAGGGCCAGCAGAGCGTTCCGGCGCCGCTCATCGAGATGCGGGTCGTGAAGAAGGGCGTGATTTTTACGTACATGGAGCGTCGCTACTTCGTGTTGCTTTCCTATCGATATCGGTTCAAGGGCAAGGTCTACACGCGGTTCGGAGATGAGGCGCCCCAAGACTTCAAGACCCGAAAGGATGCCGTTGCCTACCTCCACCAGCGGGTTCCCGACTGGCCCATCAAGGTGTGGGTCAACCCGAAGCATCCGCGCGATGCTTCAGCCTTTTTGGACTACGATGGATGGCTCGCCATTCGATTGGGGGCTTTGTTGTTCGTCGGCAGCCTGTTTTGGCTTCTGTTTTTTGGGATTGGCAGGCGATCGAAGGGCGACGAGGGGCTCGTGCAGCCTGGCGGCATTGGTGTCGGAACCGGCGGCGAAGCGCCGACAGGGTCGGCTTCTGCCGGTTCGGTTTCTTCGTCGGCGTCAGGAATCGGTAGGCGTCCATCCGGGGCAGGGCAGGGGCCGGCACGTACCTATGGATCCGCAGGTCGTCGTAGGCGCGGTCCGCCAGCGCCGTGAGGCTCTCAGGACCGTGAGGCTCTCAGGACCGTGAGGCTCTCACAGTGACCGTGAGGTGTTTCGTCAGGCCCTGGTGGGGCCAGGGGCACGGCGCCTATGTCGGGTGACTGTTTGATGGAATATCAGACCAGGAGCATGGCCCGGCCGATGGTTTTTCGTGGGCGGTTTTGCTCCATGTCGATGCACGGAGGACAGTTCATGGACCAGACGAGACCAAGGGACGGGGCGCAGGCATCGTGTCCGTTGCGAAATGAGCATTGCACGACTCGGACATCTGGGCGGTTGCGACATGCGCGATGGGAGGCACAGACTGGAGGTCGGGACAGGGGAGATGGCTCGCCTTCTTTGCGTGGGAGGTGTCGGGCTGGTGGCCTGGCTGCATGGGTTGCGGTCGGCCTGTTCGCCGCATCTTCGATGTCCGGCTTGCTGGCGTGCCGCCACAAGAAGGCGCCGGGGTCCAAGTCCGGTTCCTCCAGGGCCACCAAGACGGCCTTCAATCCGCACGTGGATCTGATTACGACGGGGGCGGTCGGCTATGGGTTCGTGGATCTGGAAGGGCTCGTCAAACACTGGCCGCAGCTTGCCTCCTGGCTGTTGGCAGGCCCGAAGAAGAGTCTTGTGGGCTGGATCAAGTCTCAATACGGATTGGATCTGAGTCGTGCCCATCTCGCGTACGTCCTGTTCGTCCAGCCCGAGAATCGGCACGCCGTATTCAGTGGACTGGATTTGGTGGCGGTGGTGCCCCAGGCGGCATGGGATGGCCATTGTCGGCACGAGACCGAGCAAATGGCTGGACTGTCGGCCTGTCGGTTGGTGCAGGAAATGTTCGTGGTGCGACGGTCGGGGTGGGCCTACCTGGGTTCGAGGCCGGCTCTGACCCTGGTGCTGGGCAAGCACGCAGGTCCAGCCAAGCGGGACAACTTTGCGTTGTGGGTCGCGCGCACCATGAAGAGGCTGCAGGGGCATCTCCTCGTGATCGGCTTGAGGGGTGATGCCCTTGCATTGAAAGGAATGCGTCACGTGCTCATCGACGTGGGGCTGGACCGGCGCATGCAGGTCGTGATTCGGGCAGAACTGGGGCAGGACGATGCGGCGGACAAGTTGGGCCAAAGCCTCAGGGGGCAGGTCGATCGGATGGCGCGTGGCCTGCTGGAGGCGAAGAAGGTGATCGTGCCGGGTCAGGAGGCGGTGGTCAAGCAGGCGTCGGCCGTCCTGTCCACGACTCGGATAGACGTCGAGGGTCGTTCCGTCCGGGTGCGGGTCAAGGACATCGGACCGCTCGTGGCCTATCTGTTCGTTCCCGTTCAGAAGCCTTCCAAAGTGGTGAACCCCACCGAACCTGGGAAGTCTGCCAAGGTCGGCAAGATCGGGAAGCCTGCCAAGGTCGGCAAGATCGGGAAGCCTGCCAAGGTCGGCAAGACCGGGAAGCCTGCCAAGGTCGGCAAGACCGGGATGCCTGCCAGTTCAGCGAATCAAGGTGGTCCGAGCGGATCTCGCACGGCGCGCTCCACCGCGCGGAGCCGCCCCCATTGAGCAACGTCTGGAGTCTTGGTTTTTTGTGATCTGGTGAGGGTTCGAGGGGGCGAGTGCTATTGAGGGCTCATCCAGCTACCGCGTTCCGATTCGAGCAAACCGTGAAATTCGATGGGGAACATGGCGAGAAGGAAGTCGAAGGCTAGGTCCTTCATCTCCGTTTCGAGTTGAGCGGGCAGCAGCAGGTGCCCGTCTTCGTCGGGCTGAATGTTGTTCCGGACGACCTCGGTCAGGGTCAGCAGGTGCAACCGCGTCGAGTAGAGGGCCTTGGCGACCGCAAGAAACAACTGCTCGTCCATGAAAATGTCAGGCATGATATCCTCGTGAGTAGAGTTGACAGAACACACTTTGCGTCTATTATACCAACCCTTGCCGGCAGACAAGCTCAAAAATGGGCAAGGCCGCCCGTTCGATTCCTACGCATCTGTCTTGCCTGTCTGACGACTTGAAGGTACGACTGTGATCCCCGCTGTTCAGTGTGCCTGCAGACGTGGCGGCCCGAGGCGTGGGACCGTCGAATATCGAATACGAACGTTGTTTCTGTGCGACCCCGGTGGGGCCAGCGTGTATTTCATGGGATGGGCGGAACTGCGGTCCCGTCCGTCTTGAACGGAGAAAAGGAGCCAGTCGAGATGAAGACGAACACATTCAAGGGACGTGATTACCTGACGTTGTTGGACTATTCCCGAGAGGAGATCGAGACGATCCTCGCGGTCGCTCGCGACCTGAAGCGACGCAGGGCCGTCGGAGAGCCCCATCCATTTTTGTCAGGCAAGACGCTGTTCATGATTTTCTATAATCAGTCCTTGCGGACGAGAAATTCGTTCGAGGCCGGCATGTTTCAACTTGGCGGCCATGCTCATTTCCTGGATCCGAGCAAGATCTACAGCCCGGCCATGGAAGGCCGAGAGGTCGCCTACGCCACCGAGCGGATTTCCGACGTGGCCAGGACCCTATCCCGGATGGGCGAAGGCATTGCCATTCGCTGTTACGGCGATCCCGTTGACTGGGAATACGGTGGTTCCCATGAGATGATTCGTGAGTTCGCCAAGTGGGCGGACGTGCCAGTCATCAATATGGAGTGTGACAAGTATCATCCCTGTCAGGCAATGGCCGACATCATGACGGTCGAAGAGAAGTTCAACACGTTCAAGGGCGTGAACTTCACCATGAGCTGGGCCTATTCGCCATCGGTTCACAAGCCGAGGGCAGTGCCTCAAAGCGCCATCATCGCTGCCGCGAGCGTGGGCATGAACGTGACTCTGGCCCACCCCAAGGGGATGGAACTGGACCCAGAAGTCCTGGCGAGTGTCGAGCAGCGCGCCAAGGCGTCCGGCGGGTCCTTCAGAATCACGAATGATTTCGAGGACAGTATCAAGGGCGCCCACGTGGTCTATCCGAAGGCGTGGGTCTCGACGCCTCTGTTCAAGGCGCCGGTGGGCGAGGCGAATGCAGTCAAGGCCCAGGAAATATTCGACGCCAACAAGGACTGGATCTGTAACGCAGATCGGATGGCTTTGGCCGAAAAGAATGCCGTGTATATGCATTGTCTGCCGGCGGACCGTGGTTACGAAGTGACCGACGACGTGATGGACGGACCTCAGTCGGTGGTGTTCGACGAGGCGGAAAATCGGCTGCATGCACAAAAGGCGGTCATGAGTCTGATCATGGGTTAGGAGGCCTGAGATGAATTTGTATGGAAAACACCTGATTTGCACGCAGGACTGGTCCTTGGAAGAGCTGGATGCAGCACTCGAACTGGCCATGCGGATGAAGAAGCACCGCTACAGCGAGCGGTATGCGGATGTGCTTCGCTACCGCACCTTTTTCATGTTCTTCTACAATCCTTCGGTGAGGACCCGGCAGTCGTTCGAGGCGGCGGCCACCGAGTTGGGCGGACATGCCCAGTTCCTGGAGCCCAAGTCCATGCGGCTCAAAACGGCCACCACGGCGGGCGAAACCGTCGAGGACGCTGCGCGCGTGATGAGCCGCTACGCGGCCGGCATCGGGATCCGGATGCTGGAGGACAAGGTTACCCGGTATGGCGAAGGTGATGAACTGTTGCGCGAGTACGCCAAGTGGGCGACGGTCCCAATCGTCTCCATGGCGCACGATCGGTTCCATCCCTGCCAGGGTCTGGCGGACATGATGGGCATCAAGGAACACCTGGGTGAGAACGTCAAGCGGAAGAAGATCCTGATCACCTGGGGACACGGCGCTTTGGCTCGGTCGCTGTGTTCCGTGCAGGAGGCCATGCTCATCAGTTCCCGCTATGGCATGGACGTGACGGTTGCACATCCCGAAGGGTACGACTTGGATCCCGAGGTGATGGATTGGACCAAAAAGAACTGCGAGGAGAACGGCGCCAAATTCGAGCTGACCCATGACGCACACGCCGGGTACGATGGGGCGCACGTGGTTTATTCGAGGAACTGGATGAGCCCGAAGGCCTATCGTGACGGTGTCCTGCAGAAACAGGAAGAGATCGACAAGGCCCTCAAGCTGACCGATTGGATCTGTGACGGCGAGCGGATGGCAAAGACCGAAAATGCGCTGTTCACGCATCCGATGCCCATCGACCGTGGTCGGGAAGTCACCGACGAGGTGGCATCCGGACCCAGATCGATTATTTATGACGTGGCCGAGAACAGACTCCACGTGCAGAAGGCCGTCATGGCCCTGACCATGGGGCAGCTCTAGTTGCTTGGACAGTCCGGCTGGTGCGGCCTTGTCGGGCCGCGCCGTCGGATTTCCAGCCCATCGAATTTTCGCCCCATCCCAAGGAGGCAGCATGGAAGATCTCAAGCCGCAAGGCAAGGCGGGAGTAGCGGTGCTCGCCATCGGCGGCAACTCCCTCATCAAAGATAAGCAGCACACCAGGATCTCGGATCAGTTCCAGGTGACGCGTGAGACGTGCCAGCATATCGCGTCCATGATCGAAGGCGGATGGCGCGTGGTCGTGACGCACGGAAATGGCCCTCAGGTGGGATTCATCCTTCGTCGTGCCGAACTGTCCCTGTCCGAACTCCACCCCGTTCCCATGGATTCGGCGGGTGCGGATACCCAGGGCAGCATTGGGTACATGATCCAGCAGTCCCTCGACAACGAGTTTCGCAAGAGGGGGCTCGGCCAGCATGCGGTGACCGTGGTGACCCAGGTACTCGTGGAAGACAATGATCCGGCATTTGAAAAGCCGAGCAAGCCGATTGGCTCCTTCATGGAGAAGGATGAAGCCATGAAGCGTGCCAAAGAGGAGGGCTGGATCGTGGTCGAGGATGCCGGGCGCGGTTGGCGTCGCGTGGTTCCCTCGCCGATTCCTCGCGAGATCATCGAGCGAGCCTCCATTCGTCGGCTTTTGTCCGGCGGCTACACGGTGATTGCCGTGGGTGGAGGCGGGATCCCCGTGGTTCGTGCCGACATGGGCGAACTCAAGGGAGTCGATGCGGTGATCGACAAGGATCGCGCGTCGTCGCTGCTCGCCCGCCGGATTGGCGCCGACCTGCTCATGATCTCCACCGCGGTGGACAAGGTCTCTTTGAACTTCGGGACGCCCGAGCAAAAGGACCTGGACCACATGACTTTGTCCGAGGCGAAGCAGTACCTGGCCGAGGGGCATTTTGCACCTGGGAGCATGGCGCCCAAAATCGAGGCGGTCATCGAGTTCCTCGAAAAAGGAGGCAGGCTCGCCATCATCACAGTCCCGGAGAAGATCGAAGCCGCCTTGGCGGGTCAGGCCGGCACGCGCATCAGCGCCGACTGATCCACGCACGGAAAAGGGGAACATCATGAGTCACGTTGTCGCGCTGCGTTGTGCCCTCTGCGGCACGCAGTATGATCCGGGGCAGGTCGAATACGTCTGTCCATCTTGCGGGAACGACGGGATTCTCGACGTGGAGTACGACTATGAGCAGGTCGCACGTGATCTGACGCGAGAGGCCCTGGCCAGCAACGAGGATCGTTCCATCTGGAGGTACCTCCCCCTGTTGCCGGTCGATCCGGCTGCTTTGCGGCCGTCCTTGTCCATTGGTTGGACGCCCCTGTATCACGCCGTCCTGCTGGGCGAGCACCTTGGGATGCCCAACCTGTACATCAAGGACGACGGCCGCAATCCCACCGCGTCCCTCAAGGATCGGGCCTCGGCAGTGGCGGCCTGCCGGGCGGCGTCTGCCGGTTCATCGCTCGTGGCGACGGCCAGCACGGGCAACGCGGCGTCTTCCCTGGCGGGCCTCTGTGCCAGCATGGGGCAGCCTTGCCTCATCTTTGTGCCAGCCGCCGCGCCGCTGGCGAAGATTGCCCAGCTCCTCGTGTACGGGGCCAAGGTACTGGCAGTTCAGGGCACGTACGACGATGCATTCGACCTCTGCGTGGATGCCTGCAACGAACACGGGTGGTACTGTCGAAATACTGGGTACAATCCCTACATGGCCGAAGGCAAGAAGACCGTGGCCTTGGAGATCTGTGAGCAGTTCAATTTCGATCCGCCGGATTGGATCGTGGTGTCCGCCGGTGACGGCTGTATCACCGACGGCGTGGGCAAAGGAATCTACGACCTGTTTCAATTGGGCCTGATTCCGAAGATGCCGCGCATTGCTTCCATCCAGTCTGACGGGTCTGCTGCCCTGTTCAACGCCTGGAAGGCTGGGACCGAGCAGATCGAACCGGTTTCGGCCCACACGGTGGCCGACTCCATTTCCGTGAACAAGCCCAGGGCCGGCATCAAGGCGCTGCGGGCCGTGCGTCGCAGCGACGGGGTCATGGCTGCCGTCAGTGACGATGCCATCTTGGAGGCAGGGCGGCTGCTCGGGCGCATGGCCGGTGTGTTCGCCGAACCGGCTGGCTCGGCGCCACTTGCCGGACTCATCGAATTGAAGCGACGTGGCATCGTCAAGGCACAGGATCGGGTCGCCGTGGTGGTTTCGGGTAACGGTCTCAAGGACGCAGCGGGCGCGAGCCGCGGCGCAGGCCACCCCATTTCCGTTGAGGCGGATGGTTCGAATCTCGCCGAGGTGCTCTCTCAGTCTGGACTGTAGTTTTTCTTGGCTGTTGTTTCTGGGCGGCGATGCGCCGCCTTCTCCCCTTGAAACACTCACGATATTGAGACTGCTGGGCTGCGCCCTCCGCCGTTTTGGCTTGCGATGGCAACGTGCAAAGCGAGGTTTTCACCTCCCTCGTGTCAAGTTTGCGGCCCGTCTAGTCGCGGTTTCGATGAATCAGGT
The DNA here is from genome assembly GCA_021162935.1 of Deltaproteobacteria bacterium. GTDB lineage: Bacteria > Myxococcota_A > Polyangia > HGW-17 > SLPX01 > JAGGXR01. Next base: position 14 of record JAGGXR010000105.1, on the reverse strand, counting down.
GGCGCCGAGAGGTC